>CAYFJH010000045.1:0-17946 GCA_964343385.1 uncultured Novosphingobium sp.
TCGTGATCGACATGTGGTGCTATCGCCGCTTCGGCCACAACGAGGGCGACGAGCCTTCGTTCACCCAGCCGCTGATGTATGCGCGGATCAAGCAGCACCCCCCGGTCAGCCATATCTATGCCGAGCGCCTGAAGGCCGAAGGCGTGATCGACGGCGCATTCCTGAGCGAGACCGAGGGCGCCTTCGTCGACCTGCTGGAGGACCATTTCCAGACCGCCAAGGACTACAAGGCCAACGAGGCCGACTGGTTCGGCGGCCGGTGGAGCGGGTTCAACAAGCCCGCCGACCCGGAAACCGCGCGCCGCAACGTGCCCACCGGCATCGAGCAGAAGCTGTTCGACAGCCTTGGCCGCACGCTGACCACGGTTCCCGAGGATCTGACCATCCACAAGACGCTGGGCCGCGTGCTCGACGCCAAGCGCGAGATGTTCGCGAACGGCGCCGGGTTCGACTGGGCCACCGGCGAGGCGCTGGGCTTTGGCGCGCTGCTGTCCGAGGGCTATGCGGTGCGCCTGTCGGGGCAGGATTCGGGGCGCGGCACCTTCAGCCAGCGCCACGCGGTATGGGTCGACCAGACCGACGAGCACAAGCACATCCCGCTGAACACCGTGCCCCACGGCCGGTTCGAGGTGCATGACAGCCCGCTGTCGGAATACGGCGTGCTCGGCTTCGAATATGGCTATGCCAGCGCCGATCCGAAGACGCTGGTGCTGTGGGAAGCACAGTTCGGCGATTTCGCCAACGGCGCGCAGATCATCTTCGACCAGTATATTGCCTCGTCGGAAAGCAAGTGGCTGCGGGCCAACGGGCTCGTCGTGCTGTTGCCGCATGGTTACGAGGGACAGGGCCCGGAGCATAGCTCGGCACGGCTCGAGCGGTATCTGCAACTGTGCGCGCAGGACAACATGCAGGTGTGCAACATCACCACGCCTGCAAACTACTTCCACGTCCTGCGCCGGCAGATGCACCGTCCGTTCCGCAAGCCGCTGATCATCATGACGCCCAAGTCGCTGCTGCGCCATCCACTGGCCAAGTCGGCAGCGCAGGACTTCATCGGCGACAGCCACTTCATGCGCATCCTGTCGGACACGAAGCCGGCGGCGGACAAGGACACGCGGCGGCTGGTGCTGTGTTCGGGCAAGGTCGCCTATGACCTGTTCGAAGCGCGCGATGCCGCCGAGGTGGGCGACACGCAGGTCGTCCGGCTGGAACAGCTCTATCCCTTCCCGGGCGAGCCGCTGGCGGCCCGCATCGCGCGGATGACGAACCTTGAAGAGGTCGTCTGGTGCCAGGAAGAGCCGAAGAACAACGGTTCGTGGTTCTTCGTCGAGCCGATGATCGAGGAAGCGCTGGCCGCCGCAAAGTGCAAGGTCCAGCGTCCGCGCTATGCCGGGCGCAGCGCCAGCGCATCGCCGGCGACGGGCCTCGCCAAGCGCCACGCCGCCGAACAGGCGGCGCTGGTGGCCGATGCCCTCGGGCTGTCGGTGCGTTCCGAAATCCGCCGCAAGCAGAAGAACTGAACCTCTCAGCCCCGCTGGGCATGGAGCGATAAGACATGAGCGTTGAAGTCAAGGTGCCCACCCTGGGCGAATCCGTTACCGAGGCCACCATCGGCCAGTGGCTCAAGCAGCCGGGCGAAGCGGTGAAGCTCGACGAGCCGATCGCCAGCCTCGAGACCGACAAGGTCGCGATCGACGTCAATGCCCCGGCGGCGGGCGTAATGGGCCAACTGCTTTTTGCCGAAGGGTCGAACGTGACCCCCGGCGCGCTCCTCACCACGATCGAGGCGGGTGACGGGGTTGCTGCGGCGGCTCCGGCCCCTGCTGCCGTGGCGGCTGCTCCTGCGGCTCCGGCCGAAACCGGCGATGCTGTGGCGCTGAGCCCGGCGGTGCGCCGCACCATCCTTGAATACGGGATCGACCCCTCGACGGTGAAAGGCACCGGCAAGGATGGCCGCCTGACCAAGGAAGACGTGATCGCCGCGGCCCAGGCCAAGCCGGCCGCGACCGTTCCTGCCACGGCTGCCGCTCCGGCTGCCGCCGCCGCTCCGGTCGGTGGGCGCAACGAGGAACGGGTCAAGATGACCCGCCTGCGCCAGACCATCGCCAAGCGGCTCAAGAGCGCGCAGGAAACCGCGGCCCTGCTGACCACGTTCAACGATGTGGACATGAGCGCGGTGATGGCCGCGCGCGACGCCTACAAGGACGCGTTCGAGAAAAAGCATGGCGTGAAGCTCGGCTTCATGAGCTTTTTCGCCAAGGCGGCGGTGCTGGCGCTGAAGGACATTCCTTCGGTCAATGCGCAGATGCAGGGCGATGAGATCGTCTATTTCGACTACGTCGACATTTCGGTCGCGGTTTCCGCCCCGAACGGTCTCGTCGTGCCGGTGGTGCGCGACTGCGACAAGCTGAGCTTTGCGGGCATCGAAAAGGCCATCGTCGGCTTTGGCAAGAAGGCGCGCGAAGGCACGCTGACCATGGACGACATGAAGGGCGGAACCTTCACCATCTCCAACGGCGGCGTTTTTGGCGGCCTGATGTCGACCCCGATCATCAATCCCCCGCAGTCGGCCGTGCTCGGCCTGCACCGGATCGAGGACCGTCCGGTCGTGCGCAACGGCCAGATCGTGATCCGCCCGATGATGTACATCGCGCTTTCGTATGATCACCGGATCATCGACGGGCGCGAGGCGGTGACCGCGCTCAAGACGATCAAGGAAGCGATCGAGAACCCGACGCGGTTGTTGATCGACCTTTGATTTTCGCGTTGCGTGAGACCCTTCGACAGGCTCAGGGTGAGCGGGTGTCGCGCGGATTGCGCGTGATGCTTCGACAAGCTCAGCCTGAGCGGGTGTCGCGCTGAACACACTTGTCCGCTCAGGCTGAGCTTGTCGAAGCCCGGGCGTAACGGAGGCCACGATGGCTGATTTCGACTACGACGTGCTTGTCATCGGTGCCGGTCCCGGCGGTTATGTCGCGGCGATCCGCGCTGCGCAGCTGGGGCTGAAGGTGGCCTGTGCCGAAAGCCGCGAGACGCTGGGCGGGACCTGCCTCAACGTCGGGTGCATCCCTTCAAAGGCGATGCTCCATGCGTCGGAATTCTTCGACGCGGCCGCCGATGGCACGATGGCGTCGATGGGGGTGAAGGTTACCCCGGTGCTCGACCTTGAGGCCATGCACGGCCAGCGCCGAGAATCGGTCAAGGGGCTGACCGGCGGAATCGAGTTCCTGTTCAAGAAGAACAAGGTGACCTGGCTCAAGGGCCGGGCGAGCTTCGTGGACGCGCACACCGTCGCGGTGGCGGGCGCGAACGTCACGGCGAAAAACGTGGTGATCGCGACGGGTTCGTCGGTGACGCCGCTGCCGGGCGTGGAAATCGACAATGCCGGCGGCGGCGTGGTCGATTCCACCGGGGCGCTGGAACTGGCATCAGTCCCGAAAAAGATGATCGTGATCGGCGGCGGCGTGATCGGGCTGGAGCTTGGCTCGGTCTGGCGGCGGCTGGGCGCGGAAGTGACCGTGGTCGAGTTCCTCGACCAGTTGCTCCCCGGCATGGACGGCGACGTCCGCAAGGAAGCGGCGAAGATCTTCAAGAAGCAGGGCATGACGCTCAAGCTTTCGACCAAGGTGACCGGCGTCGCGGTCAAGGGCAAGAAGGCGAGCGTGACGGTCGAGCCGGCCTCTGGCGGAACGGCGGAAGTGCTGGAGGCCGATGTCGTGCTGGTGTCAATCGGGCGGCGGCCGAATGTGGACGGGCTCGGGCTGGAGAACATCGGGCTTGAACTGAACAAGCGCGGGCAGATCGAGACCGACCACGATTTCGGCACCAAGGTTCCGGGCGTCTGGGCGATCGGCGACGTGATTCCGGGGCCGATGCTGGCGCACAAGGCCGAGGACGAGGGCATTGCCGTGGCCGAGAACATCGCCGGACTGACCGGGATCGTGAACCACGATGTCATTCCGGGCGTGGTCTATACCTTCCCCGAGGTCGCGGGCGTCGGCCTGACCGAGGAAGCGGCCAAGGAGCGCGGCGAGATCAAGGTCGGCAAATTCCCGATGATGGCCAACAGCCGGGCCAAGACCAACCATGAGCCCGAGGGTTTCGTGAAGGTGATCGCCGACGCCAAGACCGACCGCGTGCTGGGCGTGTGGTGCATCGCCAGCGTGGCAGGCACGATGATCGCCCAGGCGGCGCAGGCGATGGAATTTGGCGCGACCTCCGAGGACATCGCCTATACCTGCCATGCCCACCCGACGCACTCCGAGGCGATCAAGGAAGCGGCGATGGCGGTGCGGGGCAAGGCGATCCACGTCTGAGCCGGCCTGCCGTGACGCTTGAAAGGGCCGTCCGGGCGACCGGGCGGCCTTTTCGTTTGCGGGATGCGGAGCAGCAGGGGGTGGGCAAGTGCCCTGCGCGCGGCTAGGGACGGGCGGATTTCAACTGATGCGCAGGCACGACGACATGGCAATCAAGCTCACCCTCACCGAAGACGAAGCGGAAATGCTGGTGGACGCGCTCGACGTCGACCTTGAAGGCTATGTTGAGGCGGCCAAGGAAGCGCGCGGCAACAACAACCGCGCCGACGTAGCGACCTTTACCGAGGCGGCAGAGCGGATCAACGCGCTCAAGGCGAAGATCCAGGCGCTGATCGGCGAATAGGGCACGATCCTTCGAGACGGCGTGGCGGGTGGCCGGCGGCAAATCGCGAATTCAAGCGAAACGGCCGGGAGCGTAGGGCGCGGGGTCGACAGGGGCGGTGCCGGTGCCGAACAGGGCTGCGGCGAGGGCAGCGGCAGCGGGCGCGGTCTGGATGCCGAAGCCGCCCTGCCCGGCAAACCAGAAGAACGACGGGCGGCCGGGCGCGAAGCCGAACACCGGGAGCCGGTCGGGCGCGAAGGAGCGCAGGCCCGCCCAGCGGTGCTCGACCCGTTCGACCTGCCAGTCGGTCACGCCGGCCAGTCGGTCAATCGCGGCAGCGACGTCCAGTTCCTCGGGCGCGGCGTCGCAGGCGGCGCTGGGGGTTTCGTCGTGCGGGCTGAGCCAGAGGCGGCCGGCCTGCGGCTTGAAATAGAAGCGCTCGGACAGGTCGAGCACCAGCGGCAGTGATGCGGGCACGGCAGGCGCGGTGCGCAGCTGGGCGACGGTGCGGCGGAAGGCGCGGATGCCGACCGGGCGGACCCCGGCGAGGCGCGCGACATCGTCGGCCCATGCTCCGGCGGCGTTGACGAGGGTGCGGGCAGAGGCCGTGCGCCCGTCGGCCATGGTCAGGGTCCAGCCGGAGGGGGCGGGATCGGCGGCGGCGAGGCGCGCATGGGTCCACAACCCTGCCCCGGCGCGGCGGGCGGCGGCGAGGCAGTCCTGATGGAGGCGGGCGACGTCGATGTCGCAGCAATCGGGTTCGAGCGCGGCGGTGGTCCATTCAGGCTTGAGGCCGGGGACCAGCGGTTCCATCGCGGCGCGGTCCAAAGCGTCAACGCGGACGCCAAGGCGTTCGAAGCGGGCGATGAACGCGGCGAGTTCGGCTTCCTGTCCGGCGCGGGCGATGGTCAGCGCCCCGCGCGGTGTCAGGTAACCGCCGTTCCGCAAGGCCGGGCCGGAAGCCGTGGTGAGCGGCTGGACGCCGGGGCCGCCGTAGCTTTCGGTCCAGAACGCGGCCGAGCGCCCGGTGGCATGGTAGCCAGGGGCGCTTTCCGCTTCGAGCAGCAGCACCGAGGCGCCGGCGGGGGCGAGCGCGGCGGCAAGGCTGGCACCGGCCATACCGGCCCCGACGATGGCAAGATCGAATCGCGCGTCCATGGTCCGGGTCAGTTCAGCGCGGGAGCGGCCCGGTCAAGGAATTCGTCGATGGCAGCGAGAGCCTTGTCGCGCACCGGATCGACCTCGCGCAGGATTTCGTGGCGCGATTCGGGGCCGAACCGCAGGTATTGCACGCTGGGGAGCCAGCGCGCGGCGCGGTCGATCGCGGCGATGCCGACCAGCCGGTCGGCGCTGGCGGCAAGGATCAGGGTCGGGAGCGTTACCCGCCGCAGCACCTCGGCCCGGTCAAGCCCGCGCATCGAGGCGATCGCCGCACGCATCCAGCCCCACGAACCCGGCCCCATCACCAGCTGGGGCCGGGCCGCGCGCCAGGCGAGTTCGTCGGCATAGCGCTGCGGATCGTGGGTGAGCAGCGCGGAGCGGTCGGCGGGAAGCTGGCCGGGCTTTTCGCTCCACTTCCAGGCCGGGCGGCGCGGATCGCCCAATGCGCACATCGCCTGCGCGATCCAGTGGAACGGCGCGAGCGGGAGGCCGTGGGTGATCAGGCCGAGCATCGGCGCGGAGAGGACCAGCGCGTCGGGGTGGATCGCGCCTTCGGCGATGGCGCGCAGCGCCAGGTGGCCGCCCATCGAGTGCCCGACGAGGACGTGGGGACCGGGGGTCGCGCCGCGCCATTCGTTCCAGAAGGCGGCGAGATCGCGGGCCCAGAGGGCGAAGTCATCGACGTGGCCAGTGACGGAATCGGTGCCGAGCCGGCCCGAAAATGCCTGTCCGCGCCAGTCGAGCGCGGTCACTGCCCAGCCCCTGCTGTGCCAATAGCCGAGCGTTTCCAGATATTTTTCGAAAAAATCGCCCCGCCCCGGGACGAACAGGATCGACCCGCGGGGGCGTTCGGGAGGTTTCCAGTCGGCCCTGCGGATGGGCCAGCCATCGGGTGCCAACCAACGGGATTCATTGATAAAATCAGGGTTAATACAGGGACGCTTCTTGACCGTTTGTTGTTCGCTCACCCGGCACCATCCCTAATTCCCGCCTCAGGCGGTTGGTTACTTTTTGGTAAGTCCTCGCGTGGCACACACACATCCGGACCAGAGGGGCTTACCGGGGGGCATCGTGCGCAGTGAGATCGTAACCTATGGATTGCTGGCCTGCTTGGCAATCGGGCTGCTCACCGCGGCCTTTACCGACCTGCGCCGCCGCCAGATCGACAACTGGCTCAACGCCGCCATCGCGCTGGCCGCGCCGCTGTTCTGGTGGTCGAGCGGGCTCGACCTGTGGCCGGGCGTCGGCTGGCAGCTTGGCGTGGCCGTTTTGACTTTCGCGATCTGTGCCGTGCTGTTCGCGCTGCGCGCCATGGGCGGGGGCGACGTCAAGCTGCTCGCCGCGCTCGCGCTGTGGATCCAGCCGGTGCACTTCGCCTGGCTGGTGGTGGTGATGAGCCTGATGGGCGCGGTGCTGACGGTGGCGTTCGCATCCTGGCACATCGCCCGCCGCAAGCCGGGCCGGGCCGCAATTCCCTATGGCGTCGCGATCTGCGGGGCCGGGCTTCTCACCCTCGCCGACAAGTCGCTTCCGCTCCTGCAGGGGCAACTGGGATGAGCGGCGAACAGGGTGACCGGATTTTAACCATTTTAGCCGCACATACGTATCTGACACGAATTTCCTTCAGGGGGGCTTGCTAAGCCATGGACAAGAGAAAGCTCATGCTGCTGCTGGGGGCGCTGGTCGTTGCGATCGGCACCGCCCTGGCTGCTCGAAGCATGCTGAGCGGCGGCACCGCACCGGAAGCCGCTGCGGCGCAGGTTGCGCAAGGCCCCAAGGTCCTTGTGGCGCAGCGCGCCCTGCCGGTCGGCACGATCATCACCCAGGATTCGCTGAGCTTTCAGGCCTGGCCGAAGGAAATGGTCAAGGACGCCTACTTCCTTGAAGGCGAGGCCGACATGAACAAGCTGCTCGGCACGGTCCTGCGCTATCCGGTGACCGCCGGGCAGCCGCTGACCCAGGGCCAGCTGGTCAAGCCGGGCGACCGCGGCTTCCTGGCCGCCGCGCTGGGCGCCGGGATGCGGGCGGTGACGATCACCGTTTCGGCCAAGACCGGCGTTGCCGGGTTCATCTTCCCGGGCGACCATGTCGACCTGATGCTGACCCAGACGGTTTCGAGCGCGGGCGGCACCGACAATTCGCAGCCGCTCAACACCACGGAAACCGTGCTGCGCAACCTGCGCGTGCTCGCCACCGATCAGTCGACCGAACAGGAAATCGTCGACGGCAAGACGGTAGTGAAGGCTTTCGGCACGGTGACGCTTGAAGTGACCCCGCGCATTGCCGAAAAGCTGGCCGTCGCGGAAAAGGTCGGCCAGCTCAGCCTCGCGCTGCGCTCGCTCGCCGACAACCAGGGCGAACTGGAACGTGCGGTTGCCAGCGGCGCGGTCAAGCTGCCCGCGGGCGCATCGAAGGACGAGGAGCAGCGCCTGCTCACTTCCGCGATGAACCGCCCGCAGGATAACGGATCGACCTTTGTCACCGGCGGCGACGTCTCGCGCTTCCAGCGCCGCGCCCTGCCCCGTCCGACTGATGCCAGCAAGCAGTTCGCCAACGCCATGGGCGCGGCGATGGGCTCGATGGTCAAGGCCGTCACCGGCGCTCCGGGACTGCCCGTCCAGACCGGGCCGGTGGTCCGCGTGACGCGCGGCAAGACCACCACGCTCGAACAGGCGGGGAGGTGATCATGCGTCACACCGCACCTAAATCCGCGCATTCGAAGGGCAACCCGATGCACACCCGCCTTACCACTTCCCTGCTGACCGCCGCCGCGCTGGTGGTTCCGGCCATCGCCCTCGGCACGGCTCCGGCCGCCGCCCAGTCGGTGACCCGGCCGCTCTCGGACATCGCGCTGTCGATTGGCCGGGGCCAGCTCATCACCGTGCCGGGCCGCATGGCCGACGTGTTCGTCGCCAACGAACAGGTCGCCGACGTCCAGGTCAAGTCGACCAACCAGCTCTACCTGATGGGCAAGGGCGGCGGCGTGACCACGGTCTATGCCAGCGACAGCGCGGGCAACGTGATCTGGTCGTCCAATGTCCGGGTCGGCACCAACATCGACTCGGTCGACCAGATGATGCGGGTCGCCATGCCCGAGGCGAAGATCAACGTCGCCACCATCGGTGCGGAAACCGTGCTGCTGACCGGCACGATCGCCGCGCCGGAAGACGCCGCCGAGGCCCAGCGCCTGGTGCAGGCCTTCATGGGCAAGACCACCAACGTCATCACCCGCCTGAAAATGGCGACGCCGCTGCAGGTCAACCTGCAGGTGCGGATCGCCGAAGTGAGCCGGACGCTGGCGAAATCGCTCGCCAGCAACCTGACCTCGATCGACGGGACCGGAGGATTCCAGTTCGGGATCGGCCAGGGCCGCAGCGTTGGATCCATCGCCACCGGCTTGCCGGGATACCCTGGCGCACTGGGCATAGGCTCGGCGGTAACAACGACTTATGCAAACCCGCTGGATCCACTGGGAACCAATCCTACGTTGTACCCCAGGATCGTGGCTCCCGGCACGAGCGTGAATCCCGCCGGCACCAATGCAACCACGCTCGCAGGGGCTGGCAAGCTGTTCGGGCTCAACATCCTCGGCACGCTCGATGCGGGCGAGACGGCGGGTCTGGTGACCACGCTGGCCCAGCCCAACCTGACGGCGATTTCCGGCGAGACGGCAGACTTCCTTGCCGGCGGCGAATATCCCTACACCTCCAGCTCGGGCCTGTCGGGCACGACGGTGGAGTTCAAGAAATACGGCGTCAGCCTCAGCTATACGCCGACGGTTCTGGCCAACGGGCGCATTTCGCTGCGCGTGCGGCCCGAAGTGTCGGAACTGGGGCCGAGCGTGATCCAGAACGGGTCCTCGGTCCCGACAATCTCCACCCGCCGGGCAGAAACCACGGTGGAACTTGGCTCGGGCCAGAGCTTCATGATCGCCGGCCTGCTGCGCGCGACCACCAGCAATTCGGTGCAGAAGCTGCCGGGCGCGGGTGACATTCCCGTGCTGGGCGCGCTGTTCCGTTCCACGGGCTTCCAGCGCGGCGAGACCGAGCTGGTGATCGTGGTCACGCCCTATCTGGTCCAGCCGCTCAACGCCAACGACATCAAGCTGCCGACCGACGGCTACCAGGCGCCAAACGACATCCAGCGCATCTTCGGCAACATGCAGAGCGACGGCAAGACCGGCCGCGACCGGCCCAAGCCCAGCGAAGCCGCGCCGAGCCAGCAGTCGGCCCCGCCCGCACCCAAGGTGGGCGATGCGGCTCCGGCCGGTGCCCCGGCGCTTGCGGCCGGCGACAAACTTCCGGCCCGTCCGGCCAAGGGCGACGCCGCCGTGCAGCCCGGCTTCAGCCTTAAGTGAAAGAGGTGACCACCATGCGCAACTCCATGTTCGGCAAGGTTCTTCCGGGAGCTATCGCCCTTTCGCTCGGCCTCGCCCTGTCCGCTTGCGGCGGGATGCCGTCCAACCGCACGCTTGAAAGCGTCCACCAGCCGGTGGTCGAAAAGACCAACTACGTGCTCGACCTCACTACCGGACCGGGCGGAATGACGCTCCCCGAACAGCGCCGGCTGGCCGGCTGGTTCGAAGCGATGAACCTGCGCTACGGCGACCGGATCTATATCGATGACCCGCTCGCCAGCCCGGCGACGCGCGGCGCGGTGGAAGCCGTGGCCTCGAAATACGGCATCCTCCTCAGCGACGGTGCCCCGGTGACCCAGGGCTATGTCAATGCCGGGACGGCCCGGGTGGTCGTGGTGCGGGCAACGGCTTCGGTGCCGGGCTGCCCGGACTGGGGCGGCAATTCGGACGCAAACTTCGCCAATGGTGCCAGCAAGGGATTTGGCTGCGCGGTCAACGGCAACCTGGCCGCGATGGTCGCCGATCCGCAGCACCTGATCAAGGGCGCGACCGGTTCGGGCGAGACGGTGGTGATGACCTCGACCAAGGCCATCGAAGCCTACCGCGAAAAGGCAGCCGTGGCCGGGGCGGCCAAGGCGCAGACCACTGGGGGGAACTGATCGATGAACGCGCCTTGGAAAACCAGCATGCCCGGCAATCGTGATCCCTTCGCTGCCTTCATCTGCGACGAGGCCGCGCTCGACGTGCTGCGCCCCGTCGTGGTCGAAATGGGCTGGCAGCCGGAGAAGTGCCACAAGGGGGGCCTGCGCAACGGGGTCCAGTCGCTCTCGATCACGGCGAGCCCCAACATCCTGATGGTCGACCTGTCGGAAAGCGGCGATCCGCTCAACGACATCAACGCCCTTGCCGAGGTTTGCGAACCCGGCACGGTGGTGATCGCCGTCGGCCAGGTCAACGACGTGCGGCTGTACCGCGACCTCGTGGCGAGCGGCATCCAGGACTACCTGCTCAAGCCGCTGTCCGCAGGCCAGGTGCGCGATGCGCTGGTTTCCGCCCAGGCGATCTTTACCGCGCCGCGGGCGCACGATCCGGCAGCGGCCAAGCGCCATGTTTCCACCGCGATCGTCGGCACGCGCGGCGGGGTCGGGGCCTCGATGCTGGCGACCTCGCTGGCGTGGATGTTCGCCAGCGACCACTCGATGCCGACCGCGCTGCTTGACCTTGACGTCCACTTCGGGACCGGGGCGCTGACCCTCGACCTCGAACCGGGCCGCGGCCTGACCGACGCGATCGAGAACCCGAGCCGCATCGACGGCCTGTTCATCGAACGCGCGATGATCCGCGCCAACGACAACCTTTCGATCCTGTCCGCCGAAGCGCCGATCAATTCGCCGCTGATGACCGACGGCTCGGCTTTCGTGCAACTGGAGGAGGAATTCCGCCAGGCTTTCGAGATGACCGTGATCGACCTGCCGCGCAACATGCTGATCAACTTCCCCCACCTGCTGGCGGACGTGAACTGCGTGGTGCTGGCGACCGAATACACGCTTGCCTCGGCGCGCGATGCAATCCGCATCCTCTCGTGGCTCAAGGCCAATGCAGCCCACGTCCAGACTTTCGTGGTGGCCAACAAGGTCCAGGCCGCGACGCAGGAGATCAGCAAGGCCGACTTCGAGGCCTCGATCGAGCGCAAGGTCGACTACACCATCCCCTACGACCTCAAGGCGGTGACCAACGCGGCGAAGCTCGGCCAGACCTTTGCCGAAGCCAACCGCGCGGCCAAGGGCGGCGCGGCGGTGCGCGAGATCGCGAATGCGATCATCGGGGTCGGCGATGCCGAAGTGGCCATCAACAAGGGCAAGAAGGGCACTTCGCTGCTCGGCAAGTTCGACATCAAGGGCCTGCTGGCAAAGAAGGCCAAGGCACCGGCCTGAGGCCGGGCCTAAGGTGCCGGGAATGGTGCCGGGAACGGTGAAGACAATGGCGGCGGGTCCCGCTCCCCAGCGGAGGGGGGCCACGCCGGAAACACTTGGAAGGGCGGAGAAACGCCGATGAACACGCTTCAGATGATGGTTATCGCGACCGGCGGCTCTGCCGTGCTGGCGATGGGCGTCGGCGCGTTCCTTGGCCCCAACCCGGCCAAGGAATCGGCCCGCCGCCTCCAGGCGCTGCGCTTTCGCCATTCGGACAATGCCAGCGACCGGGTCGAGGCCCAGTTGAAGAAGGCCGTGGCCGCACGCCGCCCGAACTCCCATGCGCTTGCCGGGTCCGGTTCGCGGGTCGAGGCTCTGGAACTGCGGCTTCACCGCACCGGCAAGAGCTGGACGCTGGCGCAGTATCTCTATGGCTCGGGCGGCCTTGCGCTGTTCATTGCGATGATCGTCTACATGAAGTCGCAGGTGCCGCTGCTGTCGTTGCTGGTCGGGCTGATCGTCGGGCTTGGCCTGCCGCACATGGTCGTCAATTTTGCGATCAAGCGCCGGCTGGGTGGCTTTACCGCGAAATTTCCTGACGCGATCGAACTGCTGGTGCGCGGGCTGCGTTCGGGCCTGCCGGTCACGGAAACGCTCGGCATCGTCGCCAGCGAAGTGCCGGGGCCGGTGGGTGAGGAATTCAAGCTGGTGTCCGAACGCATCCGCATTGGCAAGACCATGGACGACGCGCTGCAGGATACGGCGGACCGGCTCGGCACGCCCGAGTTCCAGTTCTTCTGCATCACGCTGGCGATCCAGCGCGAGACCGGCGGCAACCTTGCCGAGACGCTCTCGAACCTGGCCGACGTGCTGCGCAAGCGCGCGCAGATGAAGCTCAAGATCCGGGCGATGAGCTCGGAATCGAAGGCTTCGGCCTATATCATCGGTGCCCTGCCGTTCATCGTCTTCGGTCTGATCTGGTGGATCAACCCGGGCTACATCGAAAAGTTCTTCGTCGACGAGCGGCTGATGGTCGCCGGGATGTTCGGGCTGTTCTGGATGTCGTGCGGCGCGTTCATCATGTCCAAGATGATCAATTTCGAAATCTGACCGGGGGAGCGAAGCATCATGTTGGCCACCACATCCGCCCACCCCACCCTGCTTGGCGTCGACATCATCTGGGTTGGTTCGCTGCTCGCCGGAGTCGCCGCGCTCGCCGTGGTGCTGGCGATCTATGCCGCGGTCACCGTCCGCGATCCGATGGCCAAGCGCGTCAAGCAGCTTAACGAGCGGCGGGAACAGCTGAAAGCCGGGATCGTCACCGGCACCTCGCGCCGGCGCCAGAGCCTGGTGCGCAAGAACCAGACCGCGGACAGGATACGCGAGCTGCTGTCCAACCTCAAGGTGCTGCAGGACAGCCAGATCCACGAAATCCAGCAGAAGCTGGCCTATGCCGGCATCCGCAAGAAGGAATGGGCGGTTGCGGTCATCTTTGCGCGCATGGTCCTGCCGATCGCGCTCGGCCTGATCGCCGCGATCGTCCTCTACTGGTCGAACACCTTTCCCGAATGGGGCAGCACCAAGCGCTTCATGGGCTTCGCCGCGGCGGTGATCCTGGGCTACAAGGCCCCCGAGATCTACATCAACAACATTGCGACCAAGCGCACCCACGCGATCCGCAAGGGCATTCCGGACGCGCTCGACCTGATGGTGATCTGCGCCGAGGCGGGCCTGACCGTCGACGCCGCATTTGGCCGCGTCGCCAAGGAACTGGGCCGCGCCTATCCGGAACTGGGCGACGAACTGACGCTGACCGCGATCGAACTGTCGTTCCTGAACGAGCGCCGCATGGCCTTTGAAAACCTCGCCTACCGCGTCAACCTGGAAGCGGTGAAGGGCGTGGTCACGACCATGGTCCAGACCGAACGCTATGGCACACCGCTGGCATCGGCGCTGCGCGTGCTCTCGGCCGAATTCCGCAACGAACGCATGATGCGCGCCGAGGAAAAGGCCGCGCGCCTGCCCGCGATCATGACCGTGCCGCTGATCCTGTTCATCCTGCCGGTGCTGTTCATCGTCATCCTCGGTCCGGCCGGCTGCTCCATCGCGGATGCCTTCTCGAGCCAGAACAAGTAAGCCTGGGGGACGGGGCAAAAGGAAGGGCGGCCTTCGCGGGCCGCCCTTTTTTGTTGGGTGCGGAAAGGCCCTCCGGCCTTTCCTTGCGGCGCCAGCCCACTCCCCCACCCGTCCACCCAACAAGTATACTGACTGGGTGGACGGGTGGGGGAGTGGGCTGGCGCCGCAAGCGCCTGACGGATGTCAGGCGCGCACTAAACAAAGACTCAGCACCAAACCTACCCCCCAACCACGCTCTGCTCGATTGCGCCGAACAGGCTGTGGCCCTTGGCGTCCCGCATTTCGATGCGGACGGTGTCGCCCTGTTTCAGGAACGGGGTGACCGGCTTGCCGCCCGCCAGCGCCTCGATCGTGCGCGGTTCGATGAGGCAGGACCAGCCCTTGCCCCCGGCGCTGACCGCGCGGGCGGGGCTGCCGTCATCCTCATAGTTTGAGACCGTGCCGCCGCCGACGATCGTGCCCGCGCCAAGGCGGCGGGTTTTCGCGAGGTGGGCGATGATCGTCCCGAAGTCGAAGTCCATCCCCTCGCCCGCGTTGGGGCGCCCGAAGTGCTGGCCGTTGAGGTCGATGGTCAGCGGCAGGTGGAGCTTGCCATCCGCCCATGCGGCCCCAAGCGCCCGGGGCGTGGCGAAGACCGGGGAGAAGGAGGTGGCGGGCTTGGCCTGGACAAAGCCGAACCCGCGCGCCAGTTCGGTGCCGGCGATGCGGCGCAGCGAGACGTCGTTGGCAAGCCCGACGAGGCGGATCGCGGCGAGCGCTTCCTCGCGGCTGGCGCCCTGGGCGACGTCGCCGGTGACAACGCAGACTTCGGCCTCGAAATCGCAGCCCCACTTTTCGTCGGCGAGCGGAATGGGCGAGCGGCCGGGGCACAGGTCGTCGCTGCCGCCCTGATAGATCAGCGGCTGGGCGCGCAGATCGTCGGTCAACCCGCCGCCGGCGATCTTCTTCACCAGTTCGACGTGGGCGAGATAGCCCGAGGCGTCGACCCACTGGTAGGCGCGGGGCAGCGGGGCGCAGGCCTCGCGTTCGTGGAAACGGCGGCGGGGGATCGCGCCGTGTTCGAGTTCGGTGGCAAGGGTTTCGAGGTGGGGCGCGTGGCGGTCCCAATCATCGAGCACGCCCTGGAGCGTGGGGACGATGTGATCGGCATCGGCATACCAGGCAAGATCGGCCGAAACCACGATCAGCCGCCCGTCGCGGCGCTGGGGGAGCGAGGCGAGCCTCATGCGGCGCGCTCGGCAGTGTGGCGGTGGCGGTCCCGGTGGTACTTGAGCATCGCATTCCCTTCTGGGCTTTTGTTGTTCGTTCAGGTGAGCGCATTCCCGGCAACCGCGCCGAGCATGGCGACAAGGCGGGGATCGCGCGCGGCGGGCGCGGTCATCAGCGCATGGGCCAGCGCGGTGTCGATCGGGCTGGCGGCGCGGTCCTGCGGCAGCAGCGCGGCGAGGCGGGCCACGGCCTCGCGGGCGAGCGCGGCATTGGCCTTCATCACCGCGAGCACGTCTGCCGCCTCGACCCCGGCGGCCGCGTCACGCCATGCGTCATAGTCGGTGACCATGGCGAGAATCGCATAGGGCAGCCCGGCTTCGCGGGCGAGGCGGCCTTCGGGCATCGCGGTCATCCCGATGACATCGGCACCCCAGGCGCGGTACATCCGGCTTTCGGCGCGGGTGGAAAACTGCGGCCCTTCGATGGCAACGTAGCAACCGGCGGGGTGGACCGTAGCCCCTGCCCCGCGCGCCGCCTCTGTGGCAAGGGCCGACAGGCGCGGGCAGACCGGGTCCGCAAGGCTGACGTGGGCGACCAGCCCTTCGCCGAAAAAGCTGTCCGCGCGGGCGTGGGTGCGGTCGATGAACTGATCGACCGCGACGAAATGACCGGGGGCGAGTTCCTCGCGCAACGAACCGATCGCGCTGAGCGCAAGGAGGTCGGTCACGCCGCAGCGTTTCAGCGCATCGATATTGGCCCGGTAGTTGACCGCGGACGGCGACAGGCGGTGACCCGCGCCGTGGCGGGCAAGGAACGTGAAGCGGACGGGGCCGATGCGCCCGGTGGTGACAGGCCCCGACGGAGCGCCGAACGGCGAGGAGACCTCGATCTCCTGGGCGTCTTCGAGCGCGATCCCATCGGCCAGACCCGAACCGCCGATCACGCCGATATGCCATGCGCCCACGAATTGCCCCTCTTGCCTTGCTGCGCCAACCCTGCGGCATTCCCCGCGCCGACGCAATCGTCAGCGCGGGGAAATTGCATCAGGCAGCCGTGATCGCCAGCTGGCCGTCGCCTTCGTCGATGACGAGGTGGGTGCCGTCGGGAATCTCCCCGCCGAGCAGCTTTTCGGCGAGCGGGTCCTGCAGATAGCGCTGGACCGCGCGCTTCAGGGGGCGTGCACCATAGACCGGATCGTAACCGACCCGCCCTAGCCAGCGCCGCGCGGCATCGGTGAGGTCAAGCGTGATCTTGCGGTCGGCCAGCAGCCGCGCCACCCGGCCGACCTGGATGTCGACGATCGGGGCCATGTGTTCGTGACCAAGGCGGTGGAACAGGATGATCTCGTCCAGCCGGTTGAGGAATTCGGGGCGGAAATGCCCGCGCACGACTTCCATCACCTGCGGCTCGACAAAGTCGACGTCCTGCCCCTCGTCAAGGCTGGTGAGATACTGGCTGCCGAGGTTGCTGGTGAGGATGATCAAGGTGTTGGTGAAGTCCACCTGCCGGCCCTGCCCGTCGGTCAGCCGCCCGTCGTCCAGCACCTGGAGCAGGACGTTGAACACGTCGGGATGGGCCTTCTCGACCTCGTCGAACAGGACGACCTGATAGGGCCGCCTGCGAACCGCTTCGGTTAGAACGCCGCCTTCATCGTAACCGACATAGCCCGGAGGCGCACCGATCAGGCGCGACACGGCGTGCTTTTCCATGAACTCGGACATGTCGATGCGGACCATCGCGTTGTCGTCATCAAACAGGAAGCCGGCCAGCGCCTTGGTCAGTTCGGTCTTGCCGACGCCCGTGGGGCCGAGCAACAGGAACGACCCCCGCGGCCGGTTCGGGTCCTGAAGCCCGGCGCGGGCGCGGCGCACGGCCCTGGACACGGCGATGACCGCGTCCTTCTGGCCAATGACCCGCGCGCCAATCACTTCTTCCATCCGCATCAGCTTTTGCCGTTCGCCCTCAAGCATCCGGTCGACCGGAACCCCGGTCCAGCGGCTGACCACCCCGGCAATGTCGTCGGCGGTGACTTCCTCGCGCAGCAGCGCGTTCTGCGCCGTGCCCTGGGCCTCGGCCAGCTGCTTTTCCAGCTCGGGGATGCGGCCATAGGACAGCTCGCCCGCCTTGGCATAGTCGCCCTGGCGCTGCGCCTGATCGAGCTCGATCCGCGCCGCGTCGAGCGCTTCCTTGACCTTGCCCTCGGCGGCGATCTTGTCGCGTTCGTTCTGCCAGCGGGTGGTGAGTTCGCCCGACTGCTGCTCAAGGTTGGCCAGTTCCTCGCGCAGCGCGGCAAGGCGGTCCTTCGACGGCTGGTCGCTCTCGCGCGACAGCGCCTGCTCCTCGATCTTGAGCTGGACGATCCGGCGGTCGAGCTTTTCGATCTCCTCGGGCTTGGATTCCACCTCCATGCGGATGCGGCTGGCGGCCTCGTCCATCAGGTCGATCGCCTTGTCGGGCAGGAAGCGGTCGGTGATGTAGCGGTTGGACAGCGTGGAGGCGGCGACGATCGCGCCGTCGGTGATGCGCACGCCA
>CAYFJH010000045.1:17956-18402 GCA_964343385.1 uncultured Novosphingobium sp.
CGAGATCGTGTCCTCGACCGTGGGTTCGCCCACGAACACCGGCTGGAACCGCCGCTGCAGCGCGGGGTCCTTTTCGACATACTTCTGGTATTCATCCAGAGTGGTCGCGCCGATGCAGTGGAGTTCGCCGCGCGCCAATGCGGGCTTGAGCAGGTTGCCGGCGTCCATCGCGCCCTCACCCTTGCCCGCGCCGATCAGCGTGTGCATCTCGTCGATGAACAGGATGATCTGGCCCTCGGCGCCCTTGACCTCGTCGAGCACGGCCTTCAGCCGTTCCTCGAACTCGCCGCGATACTTCGCGCCCGCGATCAGGCTGCCCATGTCGAGCGCCATCAGGCTGCGGTCCTTGAGGCTGTCGGGCACGTCGCCGTTGGCGATGCGCAGGGCAAGACCCTCGGCAATCGCGGTCTTGCCGACGCCGGGTTCGCCGATCAGCGCGGGGTTGT
>CAYFJH010000045.1:18412-23760 GCA_964343385.1 uncultured Novosphingobium sp.
TACGCGGCGGATTTTCTCGTCGCGGCCGATCACCGGGTCCAGCTTGCCGTCGCGCGCGGCCTGGGTCAGGTCGCGGGCGTATTTCTTCATCGCCTCGTAGCTTTCCTCGGCCGATGCGCTGTCCGCCGTGCGCCCGCCGCGCAGCGCGGTGATCGCCGCCTCCAGCGCCTGCGCCGTGATGTTCGCGGCCTTGAGCGCCTGCCCGGCGGGCGTGGTGGTGGCGAGCGCAAGGGCGACGAGCATCCGCTCAACGGTGACATAGCTGTCACCGCTTTTGGTCGCGATCTGCTCGGCCTGGTCGAGCACGCGGACGGCGTCGTTATCAAGGCCGGGGCTTTGCTGCGCGCCGCTGCCCGACACCGCCGGGAGCTTGCCCAGCGCCTTGTCCACTTCGGCCAGCGCGATGGGGGCATTGCCGCCCGCGCGCTGGATCAGGCCCGAGGCCATGCCCTGCTCATCCTCCAGCAGGACCTTGAGCACGTGCTCATTGGTGATGCGCTGGTGGTTCATGCGGATCGCCGCGGTCTGCGCCGCCTGAAGAAAACCCTTGGCGCGGTCGGTAAACTTCTCGAGATTCATGACTGCTCTCGCCTCCTGTTGAGGCGGAAGATAGTGTTGCGTTTCGGCAACACAAGGACGTGGATCAAAATTTACGCCCCTGTATCGAAGTTGGTTTTCGCACCTTGGCCGACGGATGCAGAAGCCGCTGCCCCCTCCACGCTTCCGAATATTGCCCGTCAATCACGATGGGCCGTCCAGCCAGTATGTCCGAGATTTGCACAATGTAAACGCCGTCGTCCGGATATGTAGCAGGGCATCGGAGCACCTCACCGCGAACGCGGCACGAAGTGCCGTCGCCGGTGCTGTAAAAATGGGAGTATTTTTCATGATTGAACACCACAATGCCAAAATTTGCGTGCTGGGAATCGGGAGGCTCGTTCTCATAGAGAAAAATATTGTAGCCATTGTCTACATAAATATTACGTAACTTTGTTACAGACGTTATCGACGCTCCAAAATCTACTGATTTAAGTTTTCTCAGATATATACTGTCTATATCTTTTCCAAGCGCACTACTTGACAAAAAAGCCGAAGACATAATGTAAATAGCTATGAATAACCGCATAGATGATCCATATCCTATAGCAATGACAATTCCATTATTTTACTTGCGTAATTATATTTATGCGCAACACCATTTTTATCCAACTTTGGATTGGCATTGTATCGCACGAGAGCGCCCTTCATTCCTCGATAATGCACGGTTTTGGTGCCATCCTGATTCAGGATGACTTTGTGCGCTTTCATGTCCAGCCATGCCAACGCCGCTCTCGCGCCAAGTGCCGGACCGGGAGCCTGCTTCTCACGCAGCCCAAACCGTACCTTTTCTGGCACCCAATCACCTGGCTTGTTCACCTGAAACGGATCGGTCAGGAATGCCTCCTTGCTTCCACCGCTTTCCACCGCTTTCCACCATGGCCCAAGCCTTCATGAACTGCGGAGTGACAAATCGCTCGTCGCCCGGTTTCAGGCCGTTGCGCCGGTTGAAATCGTCGCTGGCCTGTTGAAAGACGGCATCATTGGCCGCGCGCCAGGCATTCTTTCCTTCCCGCGGATAACCGGGCACCGCCCTGACACCGACCCGAACAGCACTTCTCCGTGGCGCGCTTCCGGGCGATGCCTGCCGTGTGGCGGCCGGCCGGGCAGGAATGGGCGCTTGCGGAACCGTGCCCATTCCTGCCTTGTCAGGAGAAAAGGTAAACCGTCCGCGCTCATCGTGCCATGGATTGAACTTGGTTTCCGGCGAAATCAGGCCATCCGCTGCCGGTAATTGCCCGGTGCGGATCCAGCCCTGAAATGCCGTTTGCTCATTCTTCCGAAATGCCATTCGCCTTCACCTTTAAAACGGTTGCGGCGAGAACATTTGAGCAACATTTTCCAACATGTCAAGTGTCCGCCGGCCTGCAACAGCGATACAACGGCCCGCCATCGCCCGCGCCGTCTGGCCAAGGGCGCGGCGGCGGGTAAGATGGCGGGCATGATCCTTTGCCCCTCCACCGTTCGCCGTTTCACCTCCGCCTCGCTGCTCGCGCTTGCCCTTGCGGGCTGTGCGCAGACGCCCCCGCCCGCCCCGTCCTTGCCCGATGGGGACATTCCCAAGGCCGCCGCGCCGGCACCCCTGCCCCCGCCCGCGCCGCTGGCCGATCTCGTGCGGCGGGTGGACATTCCCTATGAGAAATTCGTGCTGGCCAATGGCCTTACCGTGCTGGTCCACACCGATCGCAAGGCGCCCATCGTCGGGGTGACGCTCTATTACCGGGTGGGATCGAAGCACGAGCCGAAGGGCAAGACCGGGTTCGCGCATCTGTATGAGCACCTGTTCTTTGGCGGGTCGGAGAACGTGCCCAATTTCGACATTCCGCTGGAGGGCGCTGGGTCGACCGCGACCAATGGGTCGACTTCGTATGACCGGACAAATTATGTTGAAACGGTGCCCAAGGGCGCGCTGGGGCTGGCGCTGTTCATGGAGAGCGACCGGATGGGCCACCTGCTTGGCGCGATCAGCCAGGACAAGCTGAACAAGCAGCGCGACGTGGTGAAAAACGAGAAGCGGCAGGGGGACAACGAGCCTTATGGGCTGGCCGAATATGCGCTGGGCGAGGGGCTGTTTCCGGTGGGCCATCCCTATCGCCACAGCCCGATCGGGTCGATGGCCGACCTTGACGCGGCGACGCTGACCGATGTGCGGGCGTGGTTCCGGGCGAACTATGGGCCGGGCAATGTCGTGCTGGCGCTGGCCGGCGACATTGACGCTGCGACGGCCCGCCCGCTGGTGGAAAAGTGGTTCGGCGACATTCCGCGCGGGGCCTCCGTGCCGCCGGTCAAGGCCGAACCCGTGCCGCTGGCCGCGCCCGTGCGGCGCGAGATGACCGATTCTGTGCCGACGACGCGGATCTACCGTGTGTGGAACGGGCCGGGGCTGAACGAGGCGGACGCGGCGGCCGCCGTGGTGGGGATGGATATCCTCGGCGGGCTGGCTTCGTCGCGGTTCGACAATGCGCTGGTCAAGGGTTCGCAGATGGCGGTGATGGCGACCGCGATGGCGACGCCGATGGAGCAGGTCGGGCAATTGCTCGCCGCGATGGACGTCAAGCCGGGGACCGATCCGGCGGCGGCGGAAAAGGCCTTTGACGCGGAAATCGCACGACTGGTGAGCGAAGGGCCGAGCGAGGACGAGGTGCGCCGCGCCGCGACCCGGCAGGCG
Organism: uncultured Novosphingobium sp.; assembly: GCA_964343385.1. Lineage (GTDB taxonomy): Bacteria > Pseudomonadota > Alphaproteobacteria > Sphingomonadales > Sphingomonadaceae > Novosphingobium. The sequence continues at coordinate 21,678 of CAYFJH010000045.1, forward strand.
GCCTCGCAGATCGGCCAGCTGGAAGTGGTCGGCGGGTTTTACGGCAAGGGCGCGACGCTGGCCGAGGGGCAGCTCTATTCGGATAACCCGGAGAAATACCGGCAGGACCTTGCCCAGATTGCCGCGCTGACGCCGGGCGAGGTCAAGGCGGCGCTGGCCAAGTGGCTGGGGCAGCCGGCCTTCACGCTGGTGGTCAAACCCGGTGCGCGGACCGAGCGGGGCGAGACGATGGGCGGCTGGGGCGACCAGGGCGCGGCCCCTGTCCCCAAGGCGGCGGCGCGGGAGCCGGCGCTGGTGAAGGGACCGCCGCGCACCGCGCCGCCGGTCGCCCCCGTGGCCGACGTGACTTTTCCGGTGATTGAACGGACCGTGCTGCCCGGCGGGATCCCGGTGGCGCTGGCCCGCCGCGACGCGGTGCCCAAGGTGCTGGTGAGCCTGAACTTTGACGCCGGGACCGCCGCCGACCTGTCCGACGCGCCGGGAACGCAGGCGGCGATGCTGGCGCTGCTCGATCAGGGAACGACAACGCGCGAGGCGGTGCGGATCGCCGAGGAGCAGGAGCGGCTGGGGGCCTCAATCAACGCTTCGGCCAGCCAGGATTCGAGCGCGGTGGTGCTGGATGCGCTGGCCCCGAACCTTGCCGCATCGCTGGCGCTGATGGCCGACGTGGTGCGCAATCCGGCTTTCGCGCCGGGCGACGTGGCGCGGGTGCGGGACCAGCGGCTGGCCGAACTGGCGCAGGCCGAGGCGACGCCGGCGCAAAAGGCGGCGCGCACGCTCGCCCCGCTGCTGTTCGGGCCGGGGCATCCCTACGCCCTGCCGGCGGACGGGCTGGGCACGGCAGAGGCGCTGGGCAAGCTGACGCCCGAGGCCCTGCGCGCGGCCCATGCCAAGTGGCTGCGGCCCGATCTGGCGCGGATTACCGTGGTGGGGGACATCACCATGGCCGAATTGAAGCCGCTGCTGGAAACCGCGTTCGGCGGCTGGGCCGCGCCGGCGGCCCCGCGCCCGGTCAAGGCAGTGGACGCGGCGGTTCCGGCCCCCACGCCCCGGATCGTGGTGGTGAACCGGGCCAATGCGCCGCAGGCGGCGATCCTTGCCGGGCGGGTCCTGCCGCTGACCGGGCGGACGCCGGACATGGAGGCGCTCGACCTTGCCAACGAGGTTCTGGGCAACGGCTTCCTCTCGCGGCTCAACCTGAACCTGCGCGAGGACAAGGGGTGGACCTATGGGGTGCGCTCAAGCATCGACCGCAACGTGGGCGCGCGGACCTTTACCATTGCGACCCCGGTGCAGGTCGATCGCACCGGCGATGCGATCCGCGTGCTGCTGGCCGACATGAAGGCCTTCCCCGCGAGCCGCCCGGTCGAGCCGGGCGAGCTTCTGCGGGTGACGGATGGCAATATCCGGGGCCTGCCGGGCCGCTATGAGCGGGGGAGTCAGGTGCTCCAGCAGATCGTCATCAACGACCGGCTGGGGCGGCCCGACAATTACGTGTCGACCCTGCCGGCGCGCTACCGGGCGATAGACGGCAAGGCGCTGGACGGCGCGGCGCGGCAGTTTCTCGGGCCGGAGGGGATGACCATCGTGGTCGTGGGTGACCGCAAGGCGATCGAGCCGCAATTGCAGGGCATCGGCCTGCCGGTGAGCTTTATCGAGGAGGGCAAGTAAGTGGCGGACGTTTCAGGCAATTGGGACATCGCGGTGCACACCCCGATGGGCGAACAGCGCGCGCGGCTGACCGTGGTGGCAGACGGCAATGCGTTCACCGGCACGCTGGCCGGCGCGCTGGGCGACATCGCGATTGCCGGCGGGCGGATCGACGGCGACACGCTGCGCTGCACGCTGGGGATCATCATGCCGCTGCCGATGCAGGTTGACGTGACCGCCACGGTCAGCGGCGATACGCTGAGCGGGACGGTCGACGCCGGGTTGTTCGGGGCGATGCCGCTGACGGGCAAACGCGGTTAGGCGAGCGCCTTCTTCAGCGCTTCGTTCACCAGCTGCGGATTGCCCTTGCCCTGCATGGCCTTCATCGTCTGGCCGACGAAGAAGCCGAACAGGGCTTCCTTGCCGCCCTTAT
>CAYFJH010000046.1:0-12236 GCA_964343385.1 uncultured Novosphingobium sp.
GTTTGGGTGGCCGGGCGGGGGAGTGGGCTGGTGCCGCCCTGTTTCAGTCAAACTGAAACAGAGTCTAGGCGAAGCCGGCGAAGCGGCGGTCGGCACCGCGCCAGTCAAGCGCGGCCATGACCGCGTCGACATAGGCCGCCGCTTTCGCACCGTAGTCCATATGATAGGCGTGTTCGTACATGTCGAGCACGAGAACGGGCGTGCCGGCGGCGAGGCTCATCGTGTGGTCGGCGGCCGTGGTGTTGACCAGCCTGTTTCCGCGCGGACACCACGCGAGCATGACCCAGCCCGATCCGCCGCCAAGCGCCTTGGCCATGCCGGAAAACTCGGCGCGCCAGCGGGCTTCCGACCCGAAATCGCGTTCGATCGCGGCGGCCAGTGCGGCGGCGGGGCGGCTGGGGGTGCCGAACTGCGAGAAGTAGACCTCGTGCAGGATCATCGAGTTGATCGCGAGCAGTTCCTCGCGCTTGAGGCCGTTGAGGAGGAAGCCGGGGGCAGCGGCCGGATCGAGCGCGGCGAATTGCGCCGAGATGGCGGCGATGCGTTTGACCGCGCCGACATAGTTGTTGTCGTGGTGGCTGACGAGGAGCTTTTCGGACAGGCCGGTGATGGTCCTGGGGTCGAACGGCAGCGGCAGCGGCGTAGGCGCGAAGGTCTTGCCGGCGGGGATGCGGGGGCCGATTGCGCGGCGGAAGCGGCGGGGAGCGCTGCGGCGGCGCCGAGCACGGCGGCTCCGGCAAGCATGTCGCGGCGGTTGAGGGCGGGTTCGGTCATGACGGGGCTCCTGCTGGGTCTGCCGTCATGGTGGCGCAGGCGCGGGGCAAATGCACTTGAACAATTGGCAACCCAGGTCTCGGGAACCGCCGGGGCGGCGGGCTGGTGCCGCGCAGGGAAAGCCGGATGGCTTTCCCGCGCCCAACCAATCACGCCGCCTGTTTTGCGCGGGCTTCGGCTTCGCCGTTGAGTTCGGCGGCGAGGAGGAAGGCGAGTTCGAGCGACTGCGCGGCGTTGAGGCGCGGGTCGCAGTGGGTGTGGTAGCGGTCGGCAAGCGCTTCGTCGGTGATGGCAATGGCACCGCCGGTGCATTCGGTCACGTCGCGGCCGGTCATCTCGATGTGGATGCCGCCCGCGTGGGTGCCTTCGGCGCGGTGGACCGCGAAGAACCCGCGCGTTTCAGCGAGGATGCGGTCGAAGGGCCGGGTCTTGTAGCCGCTGTCCGACTTGATGACATTGCCGTGCAACGGATCGCAGGACCAGACAACCGGGTGCCCTTCCCGCTCGACCGCGCGGATAAGCGGGGGCAGGCCGGCCTCGACCTTGTCGTGGCCGAAGCGGCTGATCAGGGTCATCCGGCCGGCTTCGCGCGCGGGGTTGAGCGTGTCGAGCAGCTTCAGCATCGCGTCCGGCGTCAGGCTGGGGCCGCACTTCATGCCGATGGGGTTGCCGACGCCGCGCAGGAACTCGACATGGGCCGAGCCTTCAAAGCGGGTGCGATCACCGATCCACAGCATGTGGGCCGAACAATCATACCAGTCGCCGGTCAGCGAATCCTGCCGGGTCAGCGCTTCCTCGAAGGGAAGCAGCAGGGCTTCGTGGCTGGTGTAGAACGCGGTGCCCTGCAACTGCGGGACGCTCGACGGATTGATCCCGCAGGCCTCCATGAAATCTAGCGCCTCGCCGATGCGGTCCGACACTTCGGCGAATTTCGCGGCCCACGGGCTGCGGCCGACGAAATCGAGCGTCCACTGGTGGACCTGGCGCAGGTTGGCATAGCCGCCGGTCGAGAAGGCGCGCAGCAGGTTGAGCGTCGCGGCCGACTGGCTGTAGGCGCGCAGCATCCGGTCGGGATCGGGGTTGCGCTGCTCGGGCGTGAAGTCGATCCCGTTGATGTTGTCACCGAGATAGCTGGGCAGTTCGACGCCGCCGATGGTCTCGGTGGGCGAAGAGCGCGGCTTGGCGAACTGGCCGGCCATGCGGCCGACCTTGACCACCGGCTGCTTGCTGGCGAACGTCAGGACGACCGCCATCTGCAGCAACACGCGGAACGTGTCGCGGATGTTGTTGGGGTGGAACTCGGCAAAGCTTTCGGCGCAGTCCCCGCCCTGGAGGAGGAACCCCTTGCCGGCGGCGACATTGGCCAGATCGGCCTTGAGCGCGCGCGCCTCGCCCGCGAAAACGAGCGGCGGAAAGGTCGTCAGCGTGGCTTCGACTTCGGCCAGCTTGGCCGCGTCGGGATAGACGGGCAGATGCTTTGCCGTCTCGGTCTTCCAGCTTTCGGGATTCCAGTTCGTCGCCACGTGGCATGCTCCTGCGGGGGGCTGATGCGCAGCCTGCCGCCTTAAATGGGAGCGTGCCCCTTAAACCGCCAGTGCGCGGATTGCAAAAGGGGGTTTTGAGGGAGCTTCGGGGTAACGGGTTCGTTACAGGACTGGTTCGCGCGGAGGCGCGAAGGCGCGGAGAAATTCCACGGTGAAGCCGCGCGGCGCCAGGCGCACATGCCTCCGCGCCTCTGCGCCCCTGCGCGAAATCCCTGGCCTGCCAGCCCGCGGTCAGCGGGTGGGCGCTGCCGCAGGCGCGGCACTTGCGGTCTTCGCGCCGGGGACCACCGCGAGCCGCCACGCCGCCGCCGGCGCGAGGTAACGGGCGGCCAGCGCCTGCATTTCCGCCGGGGTGGTGACGGTGTAATCCTGCAAGAGCGAGCGGATCGCGGCAAAGCGGCTGGGATCTGCCGTGGCCCCTTCGAGCTGGTACATGAAATAGGCGCTCCCCGTCGCGGCGCGGGTGATCTGCTGGCGCAGGGGTTCGGTCACGCGGGCGAGTTCATCGGCGGTGGGCGGATTGGCGACGAGATCGGCGGCGATTTCGTTCGCGGCGGTGAAGAAGGTCGGGACATCGCCGGGCTGCAATTGGGCCAGCGCGGTGATCGCGCCGCCGTTGGGCAGATCGACCGGCCACGAGGACATGACCTGCGGGGCATAGGACGCGCCGAGCTTTTCGCGCATCCGGTCAAGCAGGCGGTTGGTGAAAAGGTTGGTCAGGATTTCGAGCTTTCGGCCCGTGCGGACCCCGGCCATCCCGCCGCCGGTGGGCCACGAAACCAGCGCGGCGGCCTGGTTGGCATCGCCGTGGTGGGCGACGCTGATCGGCGCGGCCCCGCCAGCCGGGACCGGCGCGGTCGCGGCGAGGACGGCAGGCGCGAGCGGGGTGCGAGCGGGGAGCGCGCCGAAGGTGCGGCGCAGCGCCTCGGCGGTTTTTACAGGGTCGATGTCGCCGAAGACCTGGACTTCGATTCCGCCGCTGGCGAGGATCGGCTCCCACACCTTGCGGAAGCCTTCGGGGTTCGCCGCCTCAAGCTGGGCCGGGGTGGGCGTGGCATAGCGCGGGTCCTGCCCGTGCTGGTAGAACCTGAGGTCGCGCTGGAGCACGCCGCCGGGCGAGGTGGCGAGGCCGTCATACTGGAGGCGGGCAGCAGCCTTTGCCCGCAGCACGGGGGCGGCATCCCAGCGCGGCATCGCGAACTTGGCGGCGAACAGGTAGAGCTGGTCGGCAAGGTCGGCCTGCCGCGTATCGGCGCTGAAAGTGAAGTCGGCGTCGTCGATCGCGAAGTTGAAGCCCATTTTCCGGCCGGTGGAAATGCGGTCCAGATCGTCCTGGCCGAGCGCGCCCATGCCCGAGCCGGGCAGCGCCATCCCGCCGAGCATGATGTAGGGCGCATCGGCGGGGGTGAAGGCGCGGTAGCCGGCCCCGAAGCGGACCTTGACCGTGACCCGGCCCGGTTCGTCGCTGCTGGGCCAGACCAGCGCCTTGACCCCGTTGGCGAAATCGAGCTGCTCGATCCCGGCCACCCCGGTCGGCGTGCGCGTGGGCGCGGGGCCGGGTTCGCCCACGGGGGCGAGCTGGGCGAAGGAGATCGGCTTGGCGTCGGTGCGCGCGGCCGGGTCGGCGGCAACGGGGGCGAGCAGCGCGGCGCGCAGGTCGGCGTCGGCACCCTCGCCCGGGGCGAGCGTGGTCATCACCGCGCGGGTGACGGTGCCGGCAAACAGCTGGCGGGTATGCTGGAGCACGGCGGCGGGCGTGATCAGCGGGATCGAACGGCGGAAGATCGCCCGCACCGTCTCGGGCGAGGCGACGGTTTCACGGATGTCGACCGCCGAGACGATGTCGTCCGCGACCTTGGAGCCGGGCTGAAGCCCGCGCTGTTCGACGGAGGAGGCGAAGGCCACCTCCATTTCCGCGACCTCGCGGGCGATTTCCTCTTTCGAGGGCGGCCGCGCGAGGGCATCGGCGATCACCGCACGGACATCGCGCAGCGCGGCCTTCCAGTCAGCGGTGAGCGGCGTGACCGAGACGAAGGTCGCGTCGGCCGAGCGCGAGACGTCCTGCTGGTTGACCTGTGCCAGAAGGAAACTGCCGCCGGAACGCGCGCGGGTTTCGAGGCGGCGGTTGATCACGGCCTGGCCGATCTGGTCGATCATCAGGCCCTGGTTGTAGGCGATGGTGTCGTTGACCGGCCGCCACGGGCGCAACGTGGCCCACGAGATCGCGCGCGGCAGGTCGGGTTCGGCCAGCACGCGGGTTTCGCCGACCGGGGCACCGCCGGGAAAGGGGCGCGCGGCGGCGGCGGGCGCGACCGGATCGCCGAAGGAAGGCGCAGGTTCACGCGCTGCGCCGACGGACCAGCCGCCGAACCACTTGGCCACCAGCGCGGCGAGTTCGGCGGGAGGCCTGTCCCCGGCGAGGACGACCACGGTGTTTTCCGGGCGATACCAGCGGGCGTGGAACGCGCGGACCGCGTCCTGCCGGGCGGCGAGCAGCGCCGCGTCGGTGCCGATGGGCGCGCGGGTGGCGAGCGGCTGTCCGGCGTAGAGCACTTCACGCATCGTATCCTGCACGCGCGAGGCCGCGCCGCCGCGTTCGCGCTTTTCAGCCATGACGATGGGCACGTCGCTCTTGATGTTGGCGTCGGACAGGGTCGGCTCGGTGACCATGCCGGAAAGGTATTTCATCGATTCGTCGAGGCTGACCGCGGTCGCCTCGGGCAGGTCGATCTTGAACGTGGTGCCGGTGGGCGTGGTTTCGGCATTGGTGTCGCTGCCGAAGGTCGCACCAAGCCGCTGCCACGCGGGGATCGCCTCGCCGTCGGCCAGATACTTCGACTGGCGAAAGACGAGGTGTTCAAGGAGGTGGGCATAGCCGCGCTCGCGCTCGCGCTCGTAAAGCGAACCGACGTCGACGCGGACGCGGATCGAGACCTGCCCCGGCGGGACGCCGTTGTGGCGCACGGCATAGCGCAGGCCATTGGGGAGTTCGCCGAAGGTCCACTCCTTGTCCTGGGGCACGTCGCTGCCGCGGTAGAGCCAGGGGCCGGTGTAGGGTTTTGCCGGGGCAGCCGCAGCAGCGGTGCGGACGGGTGCCTTCGCTTCGGCAACAGGCGCGGCAACCAGCGCGACGAGCGGCAGCAGGGCGATAAGCGAGCGGGCGGCGCGGAAGGGGTGTGGCATCGCCATTGCTATAGGGGGGCTATAGCTGAAGGACTAGTGAATAGGCGGGGACGTTCCGGGGTTTCGCGCAGAGACGCAGAGTTTCGCAGAGGGATCCCTGGCGAAGCCGCTTCCGTCCCGGATCAAGCCCCGAGACGACGCGCTTCCATCAGGGCTTGGGCGCGGCTTCGGGTGCGCCCTGTGCTTCCCCGTATTGCTTGCGCATGGCCTCGACTTCGGCGGCGGTGCGGGAATCGAGGAGTTCGACCTGGAAGACGAGGTCCGAGTTCGCCGGGATCGGGCCCGAGGCGGCCGGGCCGTAGCCAAGCGCGGAGGGGATGCACAGGCGATAGATAGCGCCGCGCTGGATCATGCCGAGGCCTTCGCCGAAGCCGGGGATCACGCCGTCGGCCTGCAGGGGTGCCGACTGGTTCTGGTCGAACACCGCGCCGGTTGCGGCAATATAGCCGATGTAGTTGACCAATGCGAAGTCGGTCGGCCCGGCCTTGGGCCCGGTGCCGGGCTTGAGCACGGTGAAGCCGAGGCCGCTGGCGGACTTCGCGGCGCAGACGCGCTGGCCGGCGGGAACCACCGGCTGCAGCGGGAGCGGGATGATCGCGTTGCTGGCCGCCGGGGCGGCGGCAGGCGCGGCCTTGCGAACGGGCCTGGCGGCATGGGCCGGGATGGCGGAAATCAGGGCGATTGCAGCGAGGCCGATTGCGAAACGGGTGGGGAGGCGGTTCATGGCGTGGTCCCTTGCACGGGCGCGGTCACCCGGAGCGGGCCGCAGGCGGAACGGCGCTTAGGCGGGGATCGGCCCGGCTTCAAGGGGCCGGGGCACGCCCTTCGCCCTTGACCGGCGGGCGCGGCTGCCTACATGCGATTGATCATGTTCATCGAAACCGAAACCACGCCCAATCCGGCGACGCTCAAGTTCCTTCCGGGCCAGGAGGTCATGCCGGTCGGCACGCGCGAGTTCGCCTCGCCCGAGGCGGCGACCGCATCACCGCTGGCCGAGGCGCTGTTCGACCTGGGCGAAGTGACGGGCGTGTTCTTCGGGCGCGATTTCGTCTCGGTAACGGCGGCCCCCGGCGTATCATGGGGCGTGCTCAAGCCGCAGGTCGTGGCCATGCTGCTCGACCATTTCGTCTCGGGCGCGCCGCTGTTCGCCGCGGCCACGGCAGGCGGGATCGCGGTTCCGGGTGAGGCCGAGGACTTTGGCGACGATCCGGCCGATGCCGAAATCGTCGCGCAGATCCGCGAGCTGATCGAGACGCGGGTGCGGCCGGCGGTGGCCAACGACGGTGGGGACATCATTTATCGCGGCTTCCGCGAGGGCGTGGTTTATCTGGCGATGCAGGGGGCCTGTTCGGGCTGTCCGTCGTCGACGGCGACGCTCAAGAACGGGATCGAGACCCTGCTCAAGCACTACGTGCCCGAAGTGTCCGAAGTCCGCGCCGCCTGAGGCTCGGGGCTTGGGGGACCAATCCACACTGGTGATCGACTGCGCGACCGAGGCCTGCTCGGTGGCGCTGGTGCGCGCGGGCGGCGTGGTTGCGTCGGACTGGCGCTTGCTGGGGCGCGGCCATGCCGAGCAGCTGGTGCCGATGATCGCCGCCCTGCCCGAACGCGGGCGCGCCGGGCGCATCGCCGTGGCGCTGGGGCCGGGTTCGTTCACGGGCGTGCGGGTCGGGCTGGCGGCGGCGCGGGCGCTGGCTTTTGCCTGGGGGGCCGAACTGGCCGGCTATCCAACCATGGCTTTGCTGGCGGCGCAGGCCCTGGCCGATGCCGGGGCGCAGACGGTCACCGTGGCGATCACCGGCGGGCATGGCGAATGGTTCGTGCAGGATTTCGGCGCTGACGGCCTGCCGGCGGGAGGCCTGGCCTCGCTGACGCCGGACGAGGCCGCTGCGGGCGGGGCGGAGCTGGTGGCCGGAAGCCAGGCGGCGGCGCTGGTCGCGCGGCGCGGGCATGGCCGGGCGCTCGATCTCAAATGCGATGCGCGCGCTTTCGTGCTGCTTCCGGGCGCACTGCTCGGCGGCGAGGTGGCGCCGCTTTACGGCCGCGCACCGGACGCACGGTTGCCCGGCGGCAATCTGGCCGGCAGCGTGCTCGCGGGCTGACGGGGGCGGCGATGATGGCGGACGATGTCGACCGGATCATGCAGGTCATGCAGGGCGCGTTCGATCCCGAATACCGCGAGGCGTGGACGCGGCGGCAGATCGAGGACGCGCTGCTGATCGGCACCAGCCACTACCTGCTGGCAGGGCCTGACGGCGAACGCCTGCCGCCACGATGCGGCGCGGACTATCCGGTGGCCGGATTCGCCCTGTCGCGGAACATGCTGGACGAGGAGGAACTGCTGCTGTTCGCAGTGCTCCCGCAGTTCCGGCGCAGCGGGATTGGCACCCGGCTGCTCGAACGCTGCGCCGAACAGGCAGAAAAGCGCGGAATTGCGCGCATCCTGCTGGAAGTACGGCGCGGCAACACTGCAGAAGCGCTTTACCGGAGGCACGGTTTCACCCCGATCGGACTGCGGCCCAACTATTACACAACACTGGGCGGGTTACGCATCGACGCAATCACATTCGAGCGCAGATTGATTTAGCGATCCGCTGAAATCGGCGTCAATCTGTTCAAACAAGCCGGTAAAATCCGCCCGAATCTACGATTCCGCGCTTGTTTTTGGGAACAATTTGGTTCAAAATATCATTTACCCGGCGAAGACTCAAAAGTCGGCCGGCAAAAACACAATACGGTCGTGCAAATTAAAGGAATATTCGATGGACACCCCGCAGAACGACATGAGCGAGACGCTCATCACCCTTACTTCCGACATCGTCGCGGCGCATGTCAGCAACAACAGTGTTTCGGTGGGTGACCTTGCTGCGCTGATCACCAACGTCTACGGCGCGCTTGCCGGTCTTGGCCAGAGCGTTGCCGTGGTGGAAACTCCGCCCGAACCGGCGGTTTCGATCCGCTCGTCGGTGAAACCGGATCACATTGTCTGCCTTGAAGATGGCAAGAAGCTCAAGATGCTCAAGCGTCACCTGATGACGCACTACAACCTCACCCCGGACCAGTATCGCGCGCGGTGGAACCTGCCCGCCGACTATCCGATGGTCGCCCCCAACTATGCGGAAAAGCGCCGCGAACTCGCCAAGAAGATCGGCCTCGGCCGCAAGCCCGGCGTAAAGCGCGGCCGCCCAGCCAAGGCGAAGGTGGTTTGATTTAGCGCGGGAAAGCCAAACGGGTTTTCCGCACTAAACAAAACGTCCCAAGCATTGCGAAAATGCCCCGTCCGGTTCATATCGGCGGGGCATTTCCTTTTTGATCCGGACCCGCCGTGCACCAGCCTATCGATATCGAAGCTCTCTGCAACGAACGCGGCCTCAGGATCACCGAGCAGCGGCGGGTTATTGCGCGCGTGCTGTCGGAAAGCGACGACCATCCCGACGTCGACAAGCTCTATGAAAGGGCCTCGGCGATCGACCCGCGCATTTCGATCGCGACGGTCTATCGCACGGTGCGCCTGTTCGAGGAGGCGGGGATCCTTGACCGCCACGATTTCGGCGACGGGCGCGCACGTTATGAAGCCGCGCCCGAGGCGCACCACGACCACATGATCGACGTCGAGACCGGCAAGGTGATCGAATTCGTCGACCCCGAACTGGAGGCGCTCCAGCGTCAGGTGGCGGAACGGCTGGGCTACCGGCTGGTCGATCACCGGATGGAACTGTTCGGGGTCAGGCTCGACCGCGAAGGGGTCAGGGCGGCCGAGGGCGCGGCGCAATCGCGGAGGAAGTAGGCCTGCCCGCCCCCCGGATCGGCTGGGCGGGGCGGCTGCGGATCGGGCGGCGGCTGGCGCTGATGGTGCTGACGCTGGCGGCCTGCGTGCCCCTGCATTTCATCGCGCGGCTGGTTGTCCGCCATTCCCCCTTCCCGCGCCTGTTCCTGCGGGCCTTTGCGCGGATTGCCGGGGCGCGGGTGGAACTGGTCGGCACGCCGCTGCGGCGCGAGGCGTTTTTCCTGTCGAACCATGTCTCGTGGCTGGATATCCCGGCGCTGGCCGGGGCGAGCGGGACCGCCTTCGTGGCCAAGGCCGAGATTGCCGGGACACCGCTGATCGGCTGGCTGTGCCGGCTCAACCACACGGTCTTCGTCCAGCGCGAGGCGCGGCTTGATGTCGCGGCACAGGTCAATGCGCTGCGCGGGGCGCTGGCCGACAACCATGCGATCACGATCTTTCCCGAGGGGACGACCACCGATGGCCGGTCCCTGCTGCCGTTCAAGACCGCCATGCTGAAAGTGCTGGAGCCGCCGCCGGGGGACGTGATGGTCCAGCCGGTGCTGCTCGATTACGGGCCGCTGGCGGAATTCATCGGCTGGGTCGGGGCCGAGCCGGGCGCCGACAACGCGCTTAAAATCCTCGCGCGGCGCGGCACCTTCGTGCTGCGCGTGAATTTCCTCGAACCCTTTGCACCGGCGCAATTCCCCGGGCGCAAGGCGATTGCGGCGACCGCGCGGGCGCGGATCGAGGCGGCGCTGGTGGCCGCGATCGGCGCGCCCCCGCGCCCGTTCGGGCATGCCGTGGCGGCCGTGCGCCATGCCGCGCCGGGGGCCAATGAACCGGGCCATGAGGCGCACGACCGGGCCGGGGACTGACGCGGCACGAGTCCTTTTCCTTCCAGATCGCGCCCAAATGCCTTAAGGGGCGCGGCCTATGCGTCCTGTCACTCCCCCCAAGACCTACCGGGTCAAGAGCTTCGGCTGCCAGATGAACGTCTATGACGGCGAGCGGATGGCCGAATTGCTGGGGTCCGAGGGCATGACGCCCGCCGCCGAGGGCGAAAACGCGGACCTGGTAGTGCTCAACACCTGCCATATCCGCGAAAAGGCGGCGGAAAAGGTCTATTCCGATATCGGCCGGATCGTGAAGGACTGGGGCCGCGACGACGGGTCCAGTCCGCTGATCGCGGTGGCGGGCTGCGTGGCCCAGGCCGAGGGCGAAGAAATCATGGCGCGGGCACCGGCGGTGTCAATGGTGGTCGGCCCGCAGGCCTACCACCGCCTGCCGCAGATGATCGGCGAAGCGGCGGCCGGACGGCGCGCGGTCGATACCGAGATGCCTGCCGCGACGAAGTTCGATGCCCTCCCCGCGCGGCGCAAGGTCGGGCCGGGCGCGTTCCTGACGGTGCAGGAAGGGTGCGACAAGTTCTGCACCTATTGCGTCGTGCCCTATACGCGCGGTGCGGAAATCTCGCGGCCCTTCGCCGCCATCGTGGCCGAAGCGGAAAAGCTGGTCGAGGCGGGCGCGAAGGAGCTGACCCTGATCGGGCAGAACGTCAACGCCTGGGCCGGCGAGGACGGCAGGGGGCGCGGCGTGGGTCTTGACGGGCTCATCCGGGTGCTTGCCGAAATGCCGGGGCTGGCGCGGATCCGCTATACCACCAGCCACCCCTGCGACATGACCGAGGGCCTGATCGCCGCGCATGGCGAGGTCGAAAAGCTGATGCCGTTCCTGCACCTGCCGGTCCAGTCGGGCAGCGACCGCGTGCTTCGGGCGATGAACCGCTCGCACGACAGCGCGTCCTATCTCGGCGTGCTCGACCGCGTGCGCAAGGTGCGGCCGGACATCGCGCTGTCGGGCGATTTCATCGTCGGCTTTCCCGGCGAGACCGAGGCCGAATTCGCCGAGACGCTGAAACTGGTCGATGCGGTCGGCTATGCCCAGTGCTTCAGCTTCAAGTATTCGCCCCGGCCCGGCACCCCGGCGGCGGCGATGGACGGGCAGATCGCTGGCGAAGTGATGGACGAGCGGTTGCAGCGGTTGCAGGCCGCAATCGGCCGGCACCAGCACGCCTTCAACCGCGCCTCGGTGGGCAAGCGCTGCGACGTACTGGTAGAACGCAAGGGCAAGCTGCCCGGGCAGTGGCTGGGCAAGTCGCCGTGGCTGCAGTCGGTCCATTTTACCGCCGATGCGGCAATCGGCGACATGGTCCTGGCCGATCTGGTCGAGGCCGGACCGAATTCGCTGAGCGGGCGGCCGGTGGCGGGCTGAACCGCGACGTTTTCCACATCGCCGCGCTGCCGCAACGCTTGCCAGCAGCAAGGACGCGCCTATCTTGAAGGTGTGGTCGCTGTATCCGGCGGCCCTTGCTTGAAAGGAGCGCATGGCCCGCAAAACCGCTCGCGCCCATGAAGACATGGCGCATCCGTGGTCGTCCGATGCCAAGCGGGAGCAATCCCGCCGTGCGAGGGCGGAGCTGGAATTCGAGGAACCCAACGTGCTGGGCGCCTTGTTCGGACAGTTCGATTCCAATCTGGTGCTGATCGAGAACCGGCTGGGCGTCTATATCGCCGCCCGCGGCAATCGTATCCAGATCGAAGGCGGGGAGGACGCGGTGGCGCGCGCGCGCGATGTCCTCAAAGGGATGCAGCAACGGCTGACCAGCGGGCAGGAGCTCGATTCGGGCGCGGTCGAATCGCTGATCGCGATGTCGAGCGAGCCGACGCTGGAGGGGATCATCTCGGGGTCCAGCGAAGCGCCGCCGATCATGATCCGCACCCGGCGCAAGACCATCGTGCCGCGTTCGGCGATGCAGATCGAATATATGCGCCACCTCGCCAAGGACGACGTGATCTTCGCGCTCGGCCCGGCGGGCACGGGCAAGACCTATGTCGCGGTGGCGCAGGCGGTGGCGATGCTGATCACCGGCCAGGTCGACCGGCTTATCCTGTCGCGCCCGGCGGTCG
>CAYFJH010000046.1:12246-23636 GCA_964343385.1 uncultured Novosphingobium sp.
TGCTGGGGTTCCTGCCCGGCGACATGAAGGAGAAGGTCGATCCCTATCTCCGCCCGCTCTATGACGCGCTGTATGATTGCATGCCGCCCGAGCAGGTGGAACGGCGGATGGCGAGCGGCGAGATCGAGGTCGCGCCGATCGCCTTCATGCGCGGGCGGACGCTGGCCGATGCCTTCGTCATCCTCGACGAAGCGCAGAACACCACCCCGGCGCAGATGAAGATGTTCCTGACCCGGTTCGGCCAGAACAGCCGGATGGTGGTCTGCGGCGATCCCCGGCAGGTGGACATTCCGGGCGGCGACGCGATGAGCGGGCTCAAGGACGCGGTCGACCGGCTGGAAAACGTCGACGGCATCGCGGTGGTCCGCTTCGGCGCGGCCGACGTGGTACGCCATCCGATCGTGGGGCGGATTGTCGAGGCCTATGAAGGAAAGGATGCCTAGACTTTTGTCCTTGCCGAACAAGCGGGGTCCCCGCCTTCGCGGGGATGACGAAGAAATTGGTTGTTCATCACCCCTCCGTCGCCCCCGCGAAGGCGGGGGTCCCGCTTTCTTCGCGGCTAACCGATGACACGCGGCGGCTGGATCTACATGATGAGCGACCGGTACAGGGGCGGCATCTATACCGGGGTAACCGCCAACATGGGGCTGCCCGCGCCACCCAGCACCGCAAGGGCACCGGATCGCAATTTGCCGCCAGGTATGGGTTCACCCGGCTTGTCTACATGGAACGGCACGAGCGGATCGAGGACGCAATCGCCCGCGAAAAGGCGGTCAAGAAGTGGCGGCGGGCGTGGAAGATCAACCTCATCGAGGGCATGAACCCCGACTGGCAGGATCTTTACGCCATTCTCAATGCTTGATGGAGAGTGCAAAGAACAAGCGGGGTCCCCGCCTTCGCGGGGATGACGGGTTTGGCGCAAATTAGCAGGGATATCATGCTCGCACTTGAAATAGACATCGAAGAACCCTGGCCGGTTGAAATCGACTGGGCGGACCTGGCCGAGGCGGCGGCGGCGGCGGCGGCGGGGGTGGCGCCGGAGCTGGCCAATCCGCGGCTTTCGGCAAGCGTGCTGTTCACCAGCGACGAGGAAGTCCACGTGCTCAACCGCGAGTGGCGGGCCAAAGACAAGCCGACCAATGTGCTGTCCTTCCCGATGTTCGCGCGGGCCGACCTCATCGCACTGCCGCACGAGGGCGCGCCGGAAATGCTGGGCGATCTGGCGCTAGCGGCGGAAACCTGCGCGCGCGAGGCGGCGGAAAAGGGCGCGAGCCTTGAACATCACGCCGCGCACCTGATCGTCCACGGGCTGCTCCATCTGGCGGGGCTGGACCATGAGCTGTCCGATGCCGATGCGGCGGCGATGGAGGCACTGGAAATAATGGCGCTTGCGGAAATGGGTATCGCCGACCCATATGCGGACCGCCAGGACCCCGCGTGAGGCGGGGCCGACAACGAACGGACTTTGGGCAATGGCCGAAAATGGCCGCAACGGCAGCGATAGCGGAGACGGCGACAGTAGGCGCAGCGTCTGGAGAAGCCTGAAGCGCTTTATGGGCGCGGACCATGACCAGTCGCTGCGCGCCGCGCTTGAAGAAGCGATCGACGAGCACGAGGACGCAGGCGGCGGCGGGTCGGGCGAAGGCGCGGGGGGCGACCTTTCGGCGCTGGAGCGGCAGATGGTCCGCAACCTCCTCCATTTCAGCGAGCACGACGCCGACGACGTGGCGATCCCGCGCGGCGAGATCGTCGCGGTCCCGGCGGCGGCAAGCTGGGAGGAACTGATCGCGATGTTTGCCGAGCACGGCCACAGCCGGATGCCGGTTTACGGCGAGAGCCTCGATGAAATCCGCGGGATGATGCACCTCAAGGACGTGTTCCCGTTTCTCGCCACGGGCAAGGCCCCGCCGCGCGACTGGACCACGCTGATGCGCCAGCCGCTGTTCGTGCCGCAGGCGCGCGGCGCGCTCGACGTACTGGCCGACATGCGGGCGAGCCGGGTCCACCTCGCGGTGGTGGTCGACGAATATTCGGGGACCGACGGAATCATCACGATCGAGGACCTGGTCGAGGAAATCGTCGGCGATATCGAGGACGAGCATGACGACGCCCCGGCCCAGCTGATCCTGCCGCTGGACGGCGGGCTGTGGGACGCCGACGCGCGGGTCACGCTGGATGAAGTGGCCGAAAAGGTCGACCCGCGCCTTGCCGAAGTGGACGAGGACGTCGACACTCTGGGTGGGCTGGCCTTCGTGCTGGCGGGGCATATTCCTCCGGCAGGTGCGATTCTTACGCATGGTAGCGGATGGAAACTTGAGATAACCGGCGGTAACGAACGCCATGTTACCCGGCTGCGGCTTCATCCGCCGGCCGGGCCGGAAACGACAACCTACTGATTTAATCGCCGAATATCCGGCACTTAGACGAAACGAGACGTCCGATTTCCATGCGCCGCCTGCCGCCACTCCGCGCGCTTGAAGCCTTCGTGCGGGTTGTTCGCCTTGGTTCCGCCAAGGCGGCGGCGAACGAGCTTGGCCTGAGCCCCTCGGCGCTGTCGCGCCGAATTCAGGCGCTGGAGGACTTCACCGGCAAGAAACTGTTCCTGCGCCAGCATCAGGCAATGCGGCTGACCGACGACGGGCAGGCGTTCTACGACGCGGTCAGCCCCAAGCTGGAAGAACTGGCCGAAGCGGTCGAGAGCCAGGTCGATACCGGGCAGGTCCTGCGCCTGCATCTGGGCGTGCCGGGGCTGTTCGGCGGGCAGCGGCTGTTCCCGCGCCTGGCCGAACTGCGCGGGCTCCATCCGCGCCTGCACATCGACATCGACACCGGCCCCCATCTTGAGGCGCGGGTCGGCGACACGCTGGACGCGGCGGTGATCCTGTCGGCCGGGCCGGACGCAGCGCTCTATTCGCTGCGGCTTGACCATAACCGGGTCTATGCGATCACCTCGAAGACGGTTGCCGCCGAACTGGGCGAAGTGCCGGACGTGGCGAAGCTGGCGACGCAGACCTTCCTCGTCCACACCGACCTGCCCGACAGCTTCGTCGCATGGAAGGGGGCGGCCGGACTGGAAGACCTCACGCCGGTGGCGATCGACCATTTCGATTCGGGCCAGCTGATGCTGGAGGCGGCGGCCAACGGCCTCGGCATCGCGATCATGCATGACGACCACTACACGCGCGCCGGCGACGACCGTCTGGCGCGGCTCTATGACTTCGATGTCGAGAGCCCCTATTCCTACTGGTTCGTGTGCCGCCCGCGCGCATTGGAATCGCGGCCGGTGCGCCTGTTCCATGACTGGCTGGTCAAGGCGGCGCTGTAGTTTCCCCTAGGCCTGCATTGGTGAAGCTCTGCCCAACCCACGCAAAACGGCCCGGCAGGCACCGCTTTGCGCAAGGTGCCGACCGGGCCGGAATGAACCTCAAGCTAACTTGAGGTCCTTATGAATCAGCGACTTGTCAGCCTTCGCTGACAGTTGCCTTGACGATCTTGCCGGGCGCGCGCGGCGGCTCGCCCTTGGGCAGCGCGTCGACGTTTTCCATGCCTTCGACGACCTGGCCCCAGACCGTATACTGGCGGTCAAGGAAGGTCGCATCGTCGAACACGATGAAGAACTGGCTGTTGGCCGAGTGCGGCGCGCTGGTGCGGGCCATCGAGCAGACGCCGCGCACGTGCGGCTCGGCGTTGAATTCGGCCTGGAGGTCGGGCTTGCTTGAGCCGCCCATGCCGGTGCCGTTGGGGCAGCCGCCCTGGGCCATGAAGCCGGGGATGACCCGGTGGAAGGTCACGCCGTCATAGAAGCCTTCGCCGACCAGTTCCTTAATCCGCGCGACGTGGCCGGGGGCCAGGTCGGGGCGCAGCTTGATCTTGACGTCGCCGCCCTCGCCGTTGCCGGTATCGAGCGAGAAAGTAAGGTATTCGTCGGCCATCGGGGCTCTCCATTGGAATTTCCCGGCCCCATATAGGGGCGACGGGAATAAAGTCACTCCCGAGACGGCGAAGAGTGCTTCCCCCGGTTGCAATTGCGAGGAAGGGCAATAGACCGGCCCCATGGTGCCCGAACCTCCCGGCTCGCCGCTCGACGAAGCGGTGCTTGACGACGCTGCCCCCACGGCGGGCGGCGATGAGGCCCTGCGCGCGCCGGAAAGCGGCGAATCGGAAAGCCTCGACAAGGAAAACCGGCTGAAGTCGGACTATGTCCGCAAGGTCCGCGAGGCGCTCGACGAGGGCGAGAACGACCGCGCCTATGACCTGGTCGAGCCGCTCCACCCGGCCGACATCGCCGACCTGTTCGAACTGCTCAATGCCGACGAGCGCCGGCAACTGGCGAGCGCGATCACCGACCTGATGAGCGCGGACGTGATCGCCGAACTCAACGATCACGTGCGCGAGCAGCTGGTGGAGGACCTCGACGCCGAGGACATCGCCGACATCGCCGAACAGCTCGACACCGACGACGCGGTGGCGATGCTGGAGGACCTCGACGAGGAGGACCAGCAGGCGGTCCTCGCCGAGATGGAGCCCGAAGACCGCGCCGCGATCGAAAGCGCGCTGTCCTTCCCCGAGGAATCCGCCGGCCGCCTGATGAGCCGCGATTTCGTGGCCGTGCCCGAACATATGCGCGTGGGCGACCTGATCGACTATCTGCGCGAGCCGGGCGGCGAGATCGCGACCGAGTTCTGGGAAGTGTTCGTGGTCGACGCGCGCCACCACCCGGTCGGCTCCTGCGCGTTGTCGTGGATCCTGCGCGCGCCGCGCGACATCGCGCTGGCCGACGTGATGCAGCGCGACCAGACCCTCATCCCGGTGACGATGGACCAGGAAGAAGTCGCGCTGCGGTTCCAGAAATACGCGCTGATTTCCGCCGCCGTGGTCGACGACGCCGGTCGGCTGGTCGGCCAGATCACGGTCGATGACGTGGTCCACATCATCCAGGAAGAAGCCGGCGAGGACGCCCTGCTGCTGTCCGGCGCGGGCGACGGCGACATCAACGAGCCGCTGCCGCAGACCATCCGCACGCGGATGTGGTGGCTGTTCATCAACCTCGGCACGGCAATCCTGGCGAGCGCGGTGGTCGCCGCGTTCGAGGGCACGATCACCCGGTTGGTGACGCTGGCGGTGTTGATGCCGATCGTCACCGGCATGGGTGGCAATGCCGCGACCCAGACGATGACCGTGACCGTGCGCGCGCTCGCCACCAACCAGCTGACGAGTTCGAACACCTGGCGGATGATCGTGCGCGAATGGTGGATCGCCAGCGCCAACGGGCTGGGCCTCGGCGCGTTGATGGCGATTGCCTGCCAGATCATCTACGGTGACTGGTGGCTGTCGGGCGTGCTCTTGCTGGCCATGGCGCTCAACAGCCTGAACGCCGGACTGTCGGGCGTGCTGATCCCGATCGGGCTCAACCGGCTCAAGATCGACCCGGCGGTAACCTCGACCGTGTTCGTGACGACGATGACCGATACTTTCGGGTTCTTCTTCTTCCTCGGCCTGGCCGAACTGTTCCAACTGAGCTGAGGCGATGGCGCTCAGCATGACAAAGGTGGCTTACGGGGCGCAATCGCTCGACGAAGTCATCGGGTGGTTTGCTGGCCAAGGGAACAGGGATCGCGACCCGGTATCGCGGCTGACCACGCGTTATCTGCCCAAGCGCCATGCCGA
This sequence comes from uncultured Novosphingobium sp., assembly GCA_964343385.1. Lineage (GTDB taxonomy): Bacteria > Pseudomonadota > Alphaproteobacteria > Sphingomonadales > Sphingomonadaceae > Novosphingobium. The sequence goes on from CAYFJH010000046.1 coordinate 17,914, forward strand.
GATGATCGGTGGCTCGGTATTCTGGATATTGAAGCACCAGTTGGTGGCGCGGTCGGAAATCCTCGGTTTCGAGGAGGCCGAGGGCGGGCGCGTGGCGATTGTCATCTCGTCGGCGCTGGTGCTGGTCCGCCCGCGCCCGCGCCGGGCGCATCAGGGCTGGCGCTATCTTGCCGAGGAAGACGCGCCGGGCGACCTCGATGCCGGAGAAGACAGCGACGTCCTGCCGGGGCATATTGCCCACGAACTGGCGAAGCTGGGGCTCGGATAAAGAGGGGGCCGGACAATGCTGAAGATCAGCTTGCGGATCTACCGGGGCAACGAAATCGCGATGGGGCCGGGCAAGGCCGACCTGCTCGAGGCGATTGCGCGCCAGGGCTCGATCTCGGGCGGGGCGCGCGCGCTGGGGATGAGCTACCGCCGCGCCTGGCTGCTGGTCGATACGATGAACCGCTGCTGGAACGGGCTGCTGGTGGCCACGACGCCCGGTGCCTCGCACGGCGGCGGGGCGCGGATGACCGCGCTGGGCGAGGACGTGCTGGCGCGCTACCGGGCCTTGCAGAAGTCCGTCGGCGGGGCAGCCGGGGCCGAAGGCGCGGGGCTGGAAGCGCTGCTGCGCGGGGGCGGGGAGCCGGGGCCAGCCTGACGCCAGGCGCCCGGTGCGCCGGAGGGGGCGTCAGTGCCCGCCGGTGCCTTCGCCCATGCCTTGCCGTTCGACCGGCTTGGGCGCGATCCAGACCACGCAGGTGGCGACCAGCACCGCGATCACGCCGAGCACGGTGGTATGGTTCATCGCCACGGTGATCGCCTCGCGGTCCACCAGGTTGTTGATGAAGGCCCGTGCACCTTCGGTGCCGATGCCGATGCCCGCCAGCGCGGTCAGGGCGGCGTCGGGGTTCAGGTTGTTGGCGATCTCGTTGTGGACGAGGCGCTGGTAATTGCCCCATTCGGTCAGCACCAGCGAGGTCGAGACGGCCACAGCGACGGTGCGCATGAAAGCCTGGAGGCCCGCCGCCGAAGCGGTTTCCTCGCGGTCGACCGTGGACAGCGTCAGGTTTGTGATCGGGATGAAGAAGAACGGCAGCCCGAAACCCTGGAGGAACAGCGGGAACGTATAGGACCACATCGTCTCGCCCGTGGTCCATTCGGCCCGCAGCCACATCGCGATGGCGATCCACAGCAAGCCGCCGGTCAGCAGCAGCCGGGGGTCCACCCGGGTTGAATACTTGCCCGCGAAGGCAGCGACGAGGATCGCCGCGGCCGCGCTGCTGGCGGTGACGATGCCCGCGTCCTGGGCGCTGTAGCCCAGCGTCGACTGGAGCCACTGCGGGGTGACGACGTTGCCGGCGAAGAAGGCGCCGAAGACGATCGTCATCGTGAACACCGTCGATGAAAAGCCGATGTGGCGGAACACGCGCAGGTCAACCACCGGGTGTTCCTCGGTCAGTTCCCAGATCACGAAGACGACGAAGCCGATGCCGGCGGCAACCGCGAGCAGGACGATCTGCGTGTCGGCGAACCAGTCATGTTCGCGGCCCGTATCGAGCATGACCTGCAGGCAGCAGATCCAGAACACCAGCAGCCCCAGCCCGACCTTGTCGATCGGCACGCGGCGGGTCTCGGTGTGGACCGGGCGCAGCATGACCGCCCCGGCGAAAGCCACGGCAATCGCGATCGGCACGTTGATGAGGAATATCCAGTGCCACGACCAGTTATCGGAAATCCAGCCGCCCAGAATCGGCCCGAGCGCCGGGCCGATCAGCGTGGTCATGGCCCACAGCGCCATGACCTTGCCGCGCCTTTCGGGCGGAAAGATCAGCATCATCAGCGTTTGCGACATCGGCATCAGGGGGGCACCGAACAGCCCCTGCCCGATCCGCGCCGCAACCAGCACGCCCAGCGTCGGGGCGAGCCCGCACAGCAGGGAAAACAGCCCGAAGCCGACGATGGCCGCAACGAACACCCTGACCGCGCCGAAGCGCATCGCCAGCCAGCCGGTCAGCGGCACGCAGACCGCCTCGGCGACGGCATAGGACGTGATGATCCACGTCCCCTGGTCGAGCGAAATGCCAAGGTTTCCGGCGATGTGCGGGACCGAGACATTGGCGATGGTGAGGTCGAGCACCACCATCAGGTTGCTCAGCGCAAGCACCAGCCCGGCCGCCCACTGCTTGCCCGCAGAGGCAATCGGCGACTGGTAGCCCGAGGGCACTTCGGGGGCGGGGCCGGCCATTGCTTCAGTCTGCCGCGCTGACGTCGATTTCCACTTCGGTCGACAGGCCGACGCGCAGCGGGTGGGCGCCGAGTTCCTTCGGATCCAGCTCGATCCGGACCGGCAGGCGCTGGACCACCTTGATCCAGTTGCCGGTGGCGTTCTGGGCCGGGATCAGCGCCATCGACGCGCCGGTGCCGCCACCGATGCCGGTGACCTTGCCGTGGTATTCGACATCGCCGCCATAAATGTCGGCGACGACCTTGGCCGGCATCCCGACGCGGACGCGGCGCAGCTGGCGTTCCTTGAAATTGGCCTCGACATAGAGCTGGGCGATCGGCACGATCGACATGACCGGTGCCCCTTGCGCCACGCGCTGGCCGAGCTGGACCTGACGGCGGGTGACGATCCCGTCGATCGGGGCAAGGATCACGGCACGATCGACTTCGAGCTGGGCGGCCTCGACGCGGGCCTTGGCGGCGAGGACGGCGGGATCGGTGTCCTCGCTCGATCCGGCGACGAGCGCTTCGTTGGCGGCGAACTGGCCGGCGGCGGCCTGACGGCCCGATTCGGCCTGGGCAACGAGCGCGCGGGCCGAAGTCACGGCGGCGGTGGCGGCGGCCTCGCCCCGGCGGGCCGAGCTCAGTTCCTCGCCCGAGACCGCACCGGTGCCGACCAGCGACTGGCGGCGCTGCAGATCGAGCGACGCCTTGGCGAGGTCGGCCTGCGCCGAGGCCAGCTGGGCGCGGGCGCGGGCAATGTCGGCCCCGCCGGCAGCGACCTGTGCGGACAGCGCGCCGCTGGTGGCACGCGCCTGGCGGAAGCGGCGGCGGGCGGCGGCAAGGTCGGCCTCGGCCTGGGCCAGGGAGATCCTGCCATTGGTCGCGTCGAGCACGAGCAGGACGTCGCCCTTGCGGACGGGCTGCGTGTCCTTGACCCGGACGTCGATGACCTGCCCGGGAACCAGCGGGGTGACCTGCGCCACCTCGGCGTTGACATAGGCGTTGTCGGTCGAGACCTGGTTGCGCCCGATCAGGATATAATAGGCCGCCCACAGCGCCGCGCCGACCGCGACGACCAGCGCCACCCGGATCAGCCAGCGCTTGCGCACCCCTTCGCGGTCCTGCGCAAGGGCGGCATTGACGGAATCGTCCATGGCAGCTTCCGGGGCGATTTCGGGAGAGGAGGCGTCAGCCATGGGTCGTTTCCTTGGTATTGAGCCTGTTGTTGTCCGGCGCGGGGGCAAAGCCTCCGCCCAGCGCGCGGGCCAGCGCGATGTCCGCGGTGCGGACGATGGTTTCGAGCCCGGTCGCGCCAAGGCGGGCCTGGATCAGCCGGTCCTCGATCTGGAGCACGTCGAGCGAGGTTACGAGGCCGGCCTTGTAACGCCGGGTGATCACGTCATACCCCTCCTGCGCGGCGGCCAGCGCGGCGCGGGCATCGGCCAGCCGGGCCGTGGCCATGCGCGCCGTGGTCAGCGCGTCGGCGGCCTGCTGGTAAGCGCCAAGGACTGTCCCGTCATAGGCGGCGACGGCGGCGTCATAATCGGCCCGCGCGCCTTCGTAGCGGCCCTTGAGCTCGCCCCCGTGGAACACCGGCAGGCTGACCGCCGGGCCGACCGAACCGAAGGTCGAATCCTTGTCGAACAGCAGCCCGAGGCCGAGCGACTGGACCCCGAACAGCGCATTCAGCCGCACCGCCGGGTAAAAATCGGCGCGCGCGCCCTTGATCCGCGAGGCCGCGCTTTCGACCCGCTGGCGCGCGGCGATCACGTCGGCGCGGCGGCCGACGAGGTTGATCGTCACGTCCTCGGGCAGCGCCCGCAGCGCGGCCGGGGCCAGCCGGGGCACCTCGATCGCAAGGCCCCGGTCCGGCCCGGACCCGACCAGCGCGGCCAGCTGGTTGCGGCGCAGCGCAAGGCTTTCCTCGGCCTGGCTCAGTGCGATCCGGGCATTGGCGACCTCACCCTCGGAAACCGCGACACCGCCCCGGTTTTCCAGCCCGCTCGCCTCGCGCTGGGCGAGCAGCGTGCGCGACGAAGTGGCAACCTCAAGCTGGCGCGCGCGCAGGTCGCGTTCGGCGAACAGCCGGGCCAGGTCGGCATAGGCCGAGGCGATCCCCGCCGCGAGCATCAGCCGCGCGGCTTGTGCATCGAGCGCGGCGGCGCGCATGTCCGAGGTGGCGGCGGCATAGGCCGCGCGGTTGCGGCCCCACAGGTCGAGGTCGAAGCCAAGGTTCGCGGAGAGCTGCCCGGCATCGTTCCAGCCCTGCGGCAGGAAAGCGACGAACGCGGGCGGGAAGCCCATGTTGAGGCTCTGCTTCTCAAGCGTCACCCGCCCGCCGGCATCAAGCGTGGGCAGCCGCGCCGCGCCCGACTGGCGGGCCAGCGCCGCGGCCTTGGCAAAGCGGGCCGAGGCCGCGGCGACGTCGGGCGAGGCGGCCAGCCCTTCGGCGATCAGCGCGTCGAGCTGCGGGTCGCCATAGTCCTTCCACCACCCCTCGCCCGGCCAAGCCGCGCCGGGGGTTCCGGGCAGCGAGCGCGCGGCGGCGATGGCGGCAGGTGACCGCGGCTCCGGCCGCGCGCCAAGCTGCGGCGCGGCACAACCGGCAAGCAGCCCGGCGGCCAGAACCGCAACCCCGAACGCCCGCAGCGAAGCATCGAAACTGATTGGGAATATCATAAAATACCGTACCAGATGGTATGAACAGGCCAGATGCGCTTTGCCGAAATGGTTGTCAACCGAAAAAACGTACTGTATGGTATGGCAATGGAATGTAATGCCGCCCCCCTCAAACCCACCCGCCGCGAGCTTCGGCGCGAGGAACGCCGCGAGGCGATTCTCGATGTCGCCGCTGCGGCCTTTCTCGAACACGGCTACGGGGGCACGACGATGTCGGCCATCGCCAGCGCGCTTGGCGGTTCCAAGGGCACGCTGTGGAGCTATTTTCCCTGCAAGGAACTGCTTTTCGCTGCCGTGCTTGACCGGGCGACCGCCGATTTCCGCGAACAGCTGGGCCTTACGCTGAGCGAGGGCGAAGCGGTGGAAACCGCCCTAGGCAAGTTCTGCGCCATGTATCTCGACAAGCTCTACAGCCCGCCCGCGATCGCGCTGTACCGCCTGGTGATCAGCGGATCGCGGCGCTCGCCCGCAGTGGGCCGGATCTTCTACGAACGCGCGCCGCTGCCGACGCTTGAACTGATCAGCCGCTATATCGAATGCGCGATGAAGCGGGGGGCGCTGCGCCGGGCAGATCCGTTCCACGCCGCCCAGACGCTGTTCGCGCTCTGCACCGCGCGTTCCCACCAGCGGCTTCTGGCGGGGGTCTGCCCCGTGCTGAGCGAGGACGATGTCGCGGCCGAGGCCGAAGCGGCGCTCGACCTGTTCATGCGCGCCTATGGCCCCGAGGCTCCGGTTGCCGCTCAGGAACTTGCGGGCAGCCCGGCCGGGTCGTAGAGGGGCGCAGGAACGGCCGAATCCGCCCGCCTCGCGGGCCGTGCGGCGCGATGATGGAA
>CAYFJH010000047.1:0-15689 GCA_964343385.1 uncultured Novosphingobium sp.
TCTTCGATCAGGCCGAAGTGGATGTTGAGGCCGTGGGCGAAAGCCAGCGCGGCGCCGGGGCGCAGGTTGCCCTTGATGTCGTTTTCCCAGATCGCGGCCTGGTGTTCGTCGGGCGCGAGGATCATCAGCACGTCGGCCCACTTGGCGGCGTCCTTGGTTTCCATCACCTTGAAGCCGGCAGCTTCGGCCTTCTTGGCCGTGGCCGAACCGGCGCGGAGCGCGACGGCGACTTCCTTGACGCCGCTGTCGCGCAGGTTCTGCGCATGGGCGTGCCCTTGCGAGCCGTAGCCGACGATGGCGATCTTCTTGCCGGTGACCAGATTGAGATCCGCGTCGGCGTCGTAATAAACCTTCATAACATTCACCTTCTTGTCGTCATCCCGGACTTGATCCGGGATCGCTGTCGGATGCGCGCCGCCGTGCCGGCCAGCGGTCCCGGATCAAGTCCGGGACGACGCGCGATGAAACTTCTCAACTCAAACTCAGGCGCCTTCGGCCCCGCGCGTCATCCCGACCACGCCGGTCCGGCCCACTTCGACCAGCCCAAGCTCGCGCATCAGGCCGACGAAAGTGTCGATCTTGTCCGGCGAACCGGTCAGCTCGAACACGAAGCTTTTCGTCGTCGTGTCGACCGGCTTGGCCCGGAACACGTCGGCCAGCCGCAGCATTTCCACCCGCGCTTCGCCGGTCCCGGCCACCTTGATGAGCGCCAGTTCGCGCTCCACATAAGGCCCGATCTCGGTCAGGTCGATCACCTTGTGCACCGGCACCAGCCGCTCAAGCTGGGCGCGGATCTGGTCGATCTGCGAGGGCGGGCCGTGGGTCACGATGGTGATCCGGCTGACCTGGTGGTTCACGCTGATATCGGCCACGGTCAGGCTGTCGATGTTATAGCCGCGCGCGGTGAACAGCCCGGCGATCTTCGCCAGGATGCCCGCCTCGTTGTCGACGATCACGGTGAGGACGTGCCGTTCCTCGGCTTCGTGCTGGATCTTCATCAAAATTCCACTCCCGTCGCGCCTGCGTGCTTCGATCCTTCGACAAACTCAGGATGAGCGGAACTCAGCACGAGCGGGGCTTTGGTCAAAAACAGGTTCCGCTCGCCCTGAGCCTGCAGAGGAGCCGTCGCACGCTTCCCCATCACACCAAAGCCTTGGCTTCGTCGTCCATCGTGCCCGCAACGGTATCGCCGTAGAGGATCATCTCGGTGTGCGCCGCGCCCGAAGGGATCATCGGATAGCAATTGTGCTCCTTGGCGACGAGGCAGTCGACGAAGACCGGACCTGGATGGTCGATCATCGCCTGGATTCCTGCTTCCAGCTGGCTCTCATCCTCGATGCGGATGCCCTTCCAGCCATAAGCCTCGGCCAGCTTCACAAAGTCGGGCAGGCTGTCCGAATACGAGTTCGAATACCGGCTCTCATAGGTCAGTTCCTGCCACTGGCGGACCATGCCCATGTATTCGTTGTTGAGCACGAAGACCTTGATCGGCAGCCGGTACTGGGTCGCCGTGCCGAGTTCCTGGATGTTCATCTGAATCGACGCGTCGCCCGCGATGTCGATGACGAGGCTGTCGGGATTGCCCAGCTGCGCGCCGATGGCCGCCGGCAGGCCATAGCCCATCGTGCCAAGCCCGCCCGACGTCAGCCACTTGTTCGGGCCAAAGAAACCGAAATACTGCGCCGCCCACATCTGGTGCTGGCCGACCTCAGTCGTGATGATCGGGTCGGCATTGCGGGTAAGGGCGAACAGCCGCTCGACGGCGTATTGCGGGGCGATGGCGTCCTTGCGGCGCGGATAGGCGAGGCTGTTCTTGCTCCGCCATTCGGTGATCTGCGCCTTCCACGGCGAAAGGTCCTGCGCCTTTCTCTTGCCCCACGCCTCGATGATCTGGGCGAGGACGGTCGCGCAATCGCCGACGATGGGCAGGTCGACCGGCACGATCTTGTTGATCGAGGAGCGGTCGATATCGATGTGGATCTTGGCCGAATTGGGCGCGAACGCGTCCAGCCGTCCGGTCACCCGGTCATCGAACCGCGCGCCGACGCACAGGATCAGGTCGGCCTGGTTCATCGCCAGGTTCGCCTCATAGGTCCCGTGCATCCCCAGCATCCCGAGGTAGTCGGGGTGGTCGGCGGGAAAGCAGCCGAGCCCCATCAACGTCGCGGTCAGCGGCGCGCCCGTCAGTTCCTGCAACTCGCGCAGCAGGGCCGTCGCGCGTGGGCCGGAGTTGATCACGCCGCCGCCGGCATAGATCACCGGCGCCGTGGCCTTGGCCAGCAGGTCGACCGCGGCGGCGATTTCCTCGGCGCTGCCTTCCAGCCGCGGGGTATAGCGGTTGCGCCGCTGCGGCGGGCCGTCCGAAAACGGCGCGGTCGCGATCTGGACGTTCTTGGGAATGTCGATGACCACCGGACCGGGGCGGCCGGTCGTGGCGATCTGGAACGCCTCGTCGATGGTCGCGGCAAGGTCGGCCGGATCCTTGACGAGGTAATTGTGCTTGCAGCAATGCCGGGTGATGCCGATCGTGTCGGCTTCCTGGAAGGCGTCCGAACCGATCAGGCCCGTCGGAACCTGCCCGGTGATGACGACCAGCGGGATCGAATCCATGAAGGCGTCGGCAATGCCGGTAACCGCGTTGGTCGCGCCCGGACCCGAGGTGACAAGGACGACGCCGGGCTTGCCGGTTGAACGGGCATAGCCCTCGGCCGCATGGGCCGCGCCGGCTTCGTGGCGGACGAGGATGTGCCGGATCTGCGCGTGCTCGAACAGCGCGTCATAGATCGGCAGGACCGCACCGCCCGGATAACCGAACACATATTCGACGCCCTGACGGATCAGGGTTTCGACCAGGATATCCGCGCCGCTGCGCTCTTCGCTCACCTTGCAATTCCTTTTTGCGCCGCCGTTCGATGCCGCCCCGTCATGGGCAGGCCCGTCGCACAATCCGCGCCCGGGCCCCATCGAACGCACGCGCGGCCATGTCAACCATCGTTGATGCGGCGCGCTACACGTTCAAATATATCAGGTCAACCCATTTAAGCGTAATATTCGATCAAACAGGACGTTCTCATCGTAAGGATGTGACTGCGCCTTGGTCCATTCTGCCGGAACCTGATGCCTGAGCCAGGTCGCTTGCCGCTTCACATAGTTCCGCGTCGCCTGCGCCCCGCGGCACCTGGCCTCGTCCAGCGTCCATTCGCCGCGCAAATGTCCGGCGATTTCCGGCACCCCGATCGCCCGCATCACCGGCAGGTCCCGATCCAGCCCACGCGCCACCAGCGCCGCCACTTCGTCCACCGCACCGCCCTCCAGCATCTGGCCGAACCGCCGGTCGCACCGCTCGTAAAGCCACTCGCGCTCTGGCAGCAGCACTGCCGCATGAACTTCCACCGCCTGCCCGATCCCGCCGGCCTTGTCCGTCTGCCATGCACGCAAGGACCGTCCAGTGGACCGCACCACCTCCAGCGCGCGGGCAATGCGCGTCGCATCCGCCGGGGCGAGGGCGGCGGCGCGCTCCGCATCCTCGCGCAGCAAGGCTGCATAGGCCTCGGCCACCGCCATCGCCCGCACCTCCGCGCGCACATCAGGGTCGATCGCCGGCACTGGCGCGATCCCCTCCAGCAGCGTGCGGATATAAAGCCCGGTCCCGCCCACCAGGATCGGCACCGCGCCGCCTGCATGAACCCGCGCGATCTCCGCCTTGGCCGCTGCCGCCCAATCCGCGGCGCTGCACCCCTGCGCCCCGTCCCACGCGCCATAGAGGCGGTGCTCGACCACGCCCATCTCCGCCGCCGAAGGCCGCGCGCTCAGCACCGAAAGGTCGGCATAGACCTGCGCGCTATCGGCGTTGATCACCACGCCCTTGCGCCCCTGCTCGGCCAGCACCAGCGCCACCCGCACCGCAAGATCGCTCTTGCCGCTCGCGGTCGGCCCTGCAATGAGCGCGACCGGCGGCTTAGGCCCGTCCGTCAAAAAGGAATCTCCGGTGCTCATCGCCCGCCTGATAGCAGACACTTCCGCGCTTGCAGCCAATCTTGATCGCGCCCGCACCCTGCTCGCGGCAAAGGGCATCTCCGTCGCCATGGCTGAAACCGTGAACAGCGGCGAAGACGTGGTCGAACTGCAACTGCCCCACGGCGATCCGGCGGTCGTCCGCGAAGTGCTCGACGAATGCTTTGCGCCTGCCGACCTCATCGTGGTCAATGGCCCGGTCCAGATTCCCCACGTCTTCGTCTCGGACATGGATTCGACCATGATCGCGGCCGAATGCATCGATGAACTGGCTGACTATGCCGGGATCAAGGAGCAGATCGCGCAAATCACCGAACGCGCGATGCAGGGCGAACTCGATTTCGCAGCCGCGCTGGTCGAGCGCGTCGCCCTGCTGAAAGACCTTGGCGAAGATGCCATCCAGCGCTGCCTGTCTGAACGGATCGCCATGATGCCCGGCGCGCGCGCGCTGGTCGCCACGCTCAAGGCCAAGGGCTGCTACACCGTCCTCGTCACCGGCGGGTTCCATCAGTTCGCTGATCCTGTGGCCGCCGAACTTGGCTTCCAGCGCGTCGTCGCCAACCGCCTCGCGGTGGAAAGTAGCAAGCTCACCGGCGGGCTCGTCGGCGGCATCACTGACAGCAACGTGAAACGCGCCGTCCTGCTCGAGGAAATGGCCGCGCGCGGGGCAGGGGTGGTCAGCCTCGCCATGGGCGACGGTGCCAACGACATCCCGATGCTCGAAGCCGCGACAATGGGCGTCGCCTACCACGCCAAGCCCAAGGCCCGCGCCGCCGCCCACGGCTGGATCGACCGCGGCGACCTCACCAGCATGCTGAGCCTGCTGGGCATCCCGCGCGAAGAGTGGGTTTGGGAGTAGTAGGGCGAGCGCGCGAAACCCAATTCCGTTCGCGCTGAGGAGGGCTGAAATCGAAGATTGAAGCCCCGTCTCGAAGCGCACGCGTTCGCGCGCCGGCCCATCAAGGCTGTTCAGCCTGCAGCTTCACAGCCTCCGCAGGACGAACGGTTGATTGGTTTCAGTCCTTCTTGGCCTTCACCTTGGCCCGGTGCGCTTTCAGCAGTTCATCCAGTTCGACAATCCGCAACCGCTCCGGCGTTCCTTGCGGCAGGCCGCGCAGGCGGCACTTGGCCCACAGGCTCTTGCGTTCGGATTCCAGCGCTTTCAGGTAAAGATCGGCCATCAGGCTTCCATCCAGTCGCGGAAAAAGGCTTCGTTCGCCTCGCGCAGCGCGGCAACCGGTACGCCTGCGATACCATCCCCGACCACGGTGCCGATCTTTTCGGCCGCCGGAACGGTCACGCCGGGCTTTGTGGTCACGATATAGCGCGACTGGTCCTCGCCAAACGCGCTGGCCGCATCGAGGGCAATATCCAGCACCGCGCCGATCTTCCCGGCCATCGCCATCTCGGCCAGCGCCACCAGCAGCCCGCCGTCCGAAACGTCATGCACAGCCGTCACGCTGCCATCCGCGATCAGGCCGCGCACCAGTTCGCCGTTGGCGCGTTCCTTCGCCAGATCCACCGGCGGAGGCGGCCCTTCCTCGCGGCCGTGCAACTCGCGCAGCCACAACGTCTGGCCAAGGTGCGAACCCTGACCGCCGATCAGCCACACCGCGTCGCCCTCGGCCTTGAACGCGATGGTCGCGCTCTTGCTCCAGTCCGCCATCAGCCCGACGCCGCCAATCGCCGGCGTCGGCAGGATGGCGCTGCCGCCCCCGGTCGCCTTGCTCTCGTTATAAAGCGACACGTTCCCCGATACGATCGGATAATCGAGCGCCCGGCAGGCATCGCCCATGCCCTCAAGGCAACCGACGATCTGCCCCATGATCTCAGGCCGCTGCGGGTTGGCGAAATTCAGGCAGTTGGTGATCGCCAGCGGTGTTGCCCCCACCGCGCTGATGTTCCGGTAGGTCTCGGCGACAGCCTGCTTGCCGCCCTCATAGGGATCGGCAAAGCAATAGCGCGGCGAACAGTCCGTGCTCATCGCCAGCGCCTTCTGTGTTCCGTGCAGCCGCACCACCGCCGCGTCGCCGCCCGACTTCTGCACCGTGTCGCCGCCGACCTGGCTGTCGTACTGCTCCCATATCCACCTCCGCGAGGCGAGGTCAGGGCACCCGATCAGCTTGAGCAGATCCGCCGCCAGGTCCGCGCTTTCCGGCACATTCGCCAGCGGCGCCGGCTTGGGCGTCGGCACGTGCGGCCGGTCATAGAGCGGCGCGTCCTCGGCCAGCGGGCCAAGCGGAATGTCGCAGACCACTTCGCCCTTGAAGGTCAGGACCATGTGCCCGGTGTCGGTCACTTCGCCGATCACGGCAAAGTCCAGCTCCCACTTCCTGAAGATCGCCTCGGCCATCGGCTCCTTGCCGGGCTTGAGCACCATGAGCATCCGCTCCTGGCTCTCGCTCAGCATCATCTCGTAGGGCGTCATGCCTTCTTCGCGGCACGGCACCTTGTCCATGTCGAGAATGATTCCGGCCTTGCCGTTGGTCGCCATTTCGACCGAGCTTGAGGTCAGCCCCGCAGCGCCCATGTCCTGGATCGCCACGATCGCATCGGTCGCCATCAGCTCAAGGCACGCCTCGAGCAGGCGCTTTTCGGTGAACGGATCGCCGACCTGCACGGTCGGGCGCTTCGCTTCGGAATCCTCGCCAAAGTCGGTGCTCGCCATGGTCGCGCCGTGGATCCCGTCGCGTCCGGTCTTGGAACCCACGTAGACGATCGGATTGCCCAGTCCGGTCGCCGCCGAGTAGAATATCTTGTCCTGGTCGGCCACACCCACGGTCATCGCGTTGACCAGGATGTTGCCGTCATAGGCCTTGTGAAAATTGGTTTCGCCGCCAACGGTCGGGACGCCGACGCAGTTGCCGTAGCCGCCGATTCCGGCCACCACGCCCTGCACGAGGTGCTTCATTTTGGGATGGTCAGGCCGCCCGAACCGCAGCGCGTTGAGGTTGGCCACCGGCCGCGCGCCCATGGTGAACACGTCGCGCAGGATCCCGCCCACGCCCGTCGCCGCGCCCTGATAGGGTTCGATATACGAAGGGTGGTTGTGCGATTCCATCTTGAAGATCGCCGCCTGGCCGTCACCGATGTCGATGACGCCCGCGTTCTCGCCAGGCCCGCAGATCACCCACGGTGCCTCGGTTGGAAGCTTCTTCAGATGCAGCCTGCTCGACTTGTAGGAACAGTGCTCGGACCACATGACCGAGAATATCCCCAGTTCCACCAGGTTGGGCTCGCGCCCCAGCGCGTGCAGCACGCGCGCATATTCTTCTTTGGACAGCCCGTGGGCGGTGACAACGTCGGGAGTGATCTCGCTCATGACGCGCCCTTAGCTGTAGAATCGCGCGAAGCAAACTGTCCCACGCGCTTGACCGGGCGTAATGTCGGCGTCATTGCAAGCCCATGGCTGAAAGTCCCGCCGATATCGCATCGTTGACCTTCGAAGACGCCCTGCGCGCGCTCGAGGATGTCGTCCGCAAACTCGAATCCGGAGAGGTCGCGCTCGACGATTCGATCACCCTCTACGAACGCGGCGAAACCCTGCGCAAGCACTGCCAGGCCCGGCTCGACGCCGCCTCGGCGCGAATCGACAAGATCGTAGCCGGGGCCGACAGCCAGCCCGCCGGCATACAGCCATTCGATGATCCCGGCCGCTGAAGCGCGCAGGGGAGGGGAGAGCATGAGCGCCGCCTTGAAGGACGCCCTGAAGCGCATCCAGGCTGAGGTCGACGCCGGGTTCGACGCCCTGCTGCCCGTGCCGGACGATGCGCGCGCGCGTCTGGTGGAGGCGATGCGCTATGCCGCGATCGGCGGGGGCAAGCGCGTCCGTCCGCTGCTGCTCACCGCCGTCGCCGAACTCTACGGTGTTGATCGCGGTCAGGCGATCCGCGCCAGCCTCTCGATCGAGGCGATCCACGCCTACTCGCTGATCCACGATGATCTGCCGTGCATGGACGATGATGCCCTGCGCCACGGCAAGCCCACCGTCCACAAGGCCTATGACGAGGCGACCGCCGTCCTCGCCGGCGATGCGCTCCACGCCTTCGCCTTTGAGGTCCTGTCCGATCCGGCGCTGTCGGGCGATCCCTTCACCCGCGCCGAACTGGTGCAATGCCTCGCCTCCGCCTCGGGCTCGGGGGGCATGGCAGGTGGGCAGATGATGGACATCGCCGCCGAGACCGAGACCTTCGATCTTCACACCGTCACACGCCTACAGCAGCTGAAAACCGGCGCATTGCTGGGCGCGGCGGTGGAAATGGGCGCAATCCTCGGCCGGCTCGCTCCCGAAGGCCGCGCCCACCTGCGCGGCTATGCGCGCGATATCGGCCTCGCCTTCCAGATCGCGGACGACCTGCTCGACCACGACGGCAACGAAGACGCCGCAGGCAAGGCGCTGCGCAAGGACGATGCCGCCGGCAAGGCCACCTTCGTCTCGCTGCTGGGTGCCGCCCGTGCCCGCGCCCAGGGCCGCGCGCTGGTCGACCAGGCCATAGCCCATCTCGCCCAGCACGGTTCCGAGGCCGATCTCCTGCGCGAACTCGCCCGCTACATCGTCGAAAGGGACCGTTGAATTGACAGAACGTATCGGCGTCTATCCGGGCACTTTCGATCCGATCACGCTGGGCCATGCCGACATCATCCGGCGCGGGGCCAAGCTGGTTGACCGGCTGATCATCGGCGTCACCACCAACCCGTCGAAAAACCCGATGTTCACCCCCGACGAACGGATTGCCATGGTCCGGCGCGAGGTTGCGCTGCTCGGCATCGACAACACTGAAGTCGTCGGCTTCAACGCGCTGCTGATGAAGTTCGCCGAAAAACAGGGGGCCAACATCATCGTGCGCGGCCTGCGCGCCGTCGCGGACTTCGAATACGAATACCAGATGGCGGGCATGAACCAGCAGATCAACCCGAACATCGAAACGCTGTTCCTCATGGCCGACGTCAGCCTTCAGCCCATCGCCTCGCGACTGGTCAAGGAAATCGCGCTGTTCGGCGGCGACATCACCCGTTTCGTAAGCGCCACCGCCCGCACCGATATACTCAAGCGCATCGAAACCATCGGCCGCCTGGGCGATTATTGACCCCGGGGCATAATTGCACATCGGCCGTTGCTGCGGTTAATTGCCATGACAGCCACGCGCCGCTATCCCGCACCGACAACCTGCATCGACAGGCGCACCCAAGCGCCGATTACGAGAGTGCCAGCATGATCTGCCGCAGCCTTCTTACCGCCGTCCCGCTGGCGCTCGCGCTGTTCGCCGCGCCCGCGTTCGCCAAGGACCAGCCTGCGGCCCCCGCGCTCAGCACTGCGGTCGATCTCGAAGTGACCCACGATCCCGATAACGTCCTCCTGCTCGACCTGTCGAACAGCGGCCGCGTCGCGATCCGGCTGATGCCCGCCTGGGCGCCCGGCCATGTCGAACGGATCAAGGCCCTTGCGAAACAGGGCTTCTACAACGGCATCGTCTTCCACCGCGTGATCGACGGGTTCATGGGGCAGACCGGCGATCCCACGGGCACAGGGCAGGGCGGCTCGCCGCTGCCCGATCTAAAGGCGGAGTTCAACTCGATCCCGCACGTGCGCGGCTCGGTTTCGATGGCCCGCACGGACGCGCCCGACAGCGCCAACAGCCAGTTCTTCATCGTCTTCTACCCGCGTTTCGCGCTGGACCGGAAATACACCAATTTTGGCCGCGTGATCGGCGGGATGGACGTGGTCGACAATATCGCGCGCGGCGAACCGCCCGCCGACCCGACGAAGATCCTCCAGGCCTCGCTCGCCAGCGAGAACAAGCCGCAGATGATGCCGCCGCCGGTGCCTGCCGCGCCGGTCCCGGTCCCCGCCGCCGTCGCACCGACCGCGCCCAAGAGCCCGGCCGCAGCTCCGGCAACGCAGCAGGCCAGAACCCCGCTCAAGACCACGGCGAAAACCCCCACGGTCAAGGCGCCCGCCACCAAGCCCAAGGCCTGATCGCCCGACCGGGCCGACCTGATGCGCGTCCTTCGACAGGCTCAGGATGATCGGAAAACGCGTGCGCGTTGATCTGTTCGATTTCGATCTCCCGCCCGAGCGCATTGCCCTGCGCCCGGCGCGCCCGCGTGACAGCGCCCGGCTGCTGTCCGTGCCGGGGCAGGGGCCGCTCGCCGACCTCACCGTCCGCGACCTGCCCGGCCTGCTGAACCCCGGCGACGTCCTGGTCTTCAATGATACCCGTGTCATTCCGGCCCAATTGGAAGGGCAGCGCGGGGATGCCAGGATCGGCGCAACCCTTCACAAGCGGATCGACCTGCGGCGCTGGCAAGCCTTCATCCGCAACGCCAAGCGTGTCCGCCAGGGCGACACCATCAAATTTCCGGCGGGCGTCACCGCCACGGCGGAGGAACGCCACCCCGACGGCTCATGGACGCTGGCTTTCGCCGGCGAAGAACCGGTCGAAGTCCTCCTCGAGCGCGCTGGTTCGATGCCGCTCCCGCCCTATATCGCCGGAAAACGCCCAACGGACGAAGCCGACCAGACCGACTACCAGACCATGTTTGCCCGCGAAAAAGGTGCCGTCGCCGCGCCGACGGCCGCGCTGCACTTTACCCCCGAACTGATGGCAGCCCTGTCGGAACGCGGCATAGGTCACGAAACGCTCACGCTCCACGTCGGCGCGGGCACCTTCCTGCCAGTCAAGGCCGACGACACTGCAGACCACGCCATGCACGCCGAATGGGGCCGCATCGACGAAGCCACTGCCGCCCGCCTCAACACCGCCCGCGCCAGTGGCCACCGCGTCATCGCCGTAGGCACCACCAGCCTGCGCCTCCTCGAAAGCGCAACCGGCCCGGACAAGGTAATCCGCCCTTTCCAAGGCGACACCCGCATCTTCATTACGCCGGGCTACACCTTTGGTGCCATCGACGGCCTGATGACCAACTTCCACCTGCCCAAATCAACGCTGTTCATGCTGGTCAGCGCGCTGATGGGCCGCGAGCGGATGCAGGCCGCCTACGCCCACGCCATCGCCCAGGAATATCGCTTCTACAGCTATGGCGACGCGAGTTTGCTTCTGCCCTGAAAGCCCGCACGGACAGACCGTCCTGATGCCCTAGGCAAGGGCTTCAAGGGTCAGTCGCTGCCTTAGGTCGTCTATACGTTTGCGGATGATCGAAGGAATCAGGAACAGGTCGACGAACGCCCACAGGCCTGAAATGATCAATCCGAAAATGGTGACTCCCAGGATCCGCATGACAATGCCGGTCCCCTTTTCACCGAGATACAGGCGGTGGACGCCAAACGCGCCAAGGAACAGGCACAGGACATAGGCGGCGCCAGTGCTGGGCTTTTCGTTGGCTATCCGCTGTTCGATCAGCATTTTTTGCGTATCGCTTAATCGTCCGCCACCTGAATGCTGGCGATTTTCATTTCGCGCCGCTGGAATGATTTCTCCGCTATCTACCTCAGTCATCGTGCCCCTCGCCGTAATTTCCGGCTGAGGGTAAGTTATCGTCCCGGATAAGTCGAATCGCATGTTGATGCCGTTCAGGCATGGCGAAAGCTCACCCCGCAAACCACCCCCACACCAGCTTCGCCGTCAGCGCCAGGCTCACCGTCACCAACAAGGGCCGAATCAGTTTCGCCCCGAACCGCGCCGCCGAATGGGCGCCCAGCCAGCCGCCCAGCATTGATCCGGCCGCCATGCACGCCGCCAGCAGCCACACCACCTGTCCGCCCGCCGCAAACACGATCAGGCTCGCCACGTTGCTCGTCAGGTTGAGCAGCTTGGTCAGCCCCGTCGCCCGTGTCAGCCCCATCCCGCGCAGGCCTACCATGGTGGTCGCAAAGAACTGCCCGGTGCCCGGTCCGAAAAACCCGTCGTAAAACCCGATGCCCCAGGCCACCGGCAGATAGGCGCTCTTGCCGATCCGGGCGTGGCTGTCATGATCGTCCATCCGCGGCGACAGCACGGTATAAAGCGCCACCGCCATCAGCAGCACCGGCACCACCAGCGACAGCACGCGCGAATCGAGCCGGAGGATCGCCCATGCGCCCGCCACCGCCCCGACGAATACCGCCGCGATCAGGGACTTGCTGTGTCCCACGCGAAAAAGGCCCGCGTGCCAATACCGCCATGTCGCCATCGCCGTCCCGCAGGATGACTGCGCCTTGTTGGTCCCCAGCACCACGTGCGGCGGCAGCCCGGCATAGAGCAGGGCAGGGACCATGATCAGCCCGCCGCCGCCCGCAATCGCATCGACAAAGCCTGTCAGGACCGCCGTCGCGGTGAGCACGGGATAAAGCCACGGTTCGATCATTTGCCTGCACTCGCGATTTCTCCTAGGGCGCGCAACACGCATTATGACGCAGCGCTTCACCTTCTCCATCCACGCGACAGATGGCCGCGCCCGTACCGGCACCATCGCCATGCGCCGCGGCGAGATCCGCACGCCCGCCTTCATGCCGGTCGGCACCGCAGCCACGGTCAAGGCGATGAAGCCCGAAACCGTCCGCGCGACGGGTGCCGACATCATCCTGGGCAACACCTACCACCTCATGCTCCGCCCCGGCGCCGAGCGCGTTGCGCGGCTGGGCGGCCTCCACAAGTTCATGAACTGGCCCCGCCCGATCCTCACCGACAGCGGCGGCTATCAGGTCATGTCGCTGTCCGACCTTCGGAAAATTACCGAGGAAGGTGTGACCTTCGCGAGCCACCTCGACGGCTCGCGCCACATGCTCAGCCCCGAACGCTCGATGGAAATCCAGCGCCTGCTCGGCTCTGACATCGTCATGGCCTTCG
Organism: uncultured Novosphingobium sp.; assembly: GCA_964343385.1. GTDB lineage: Bacteria > Pseudomonadota > Alphaproteobacteria > Sphingomonadales > Sphingomonadaceae > Novosphingobium. The sequence goes on from CAYFJH010000047.1 coordinate 12,801, forward strand.
ACGAATGTCCGCGCGCGGACCGTCCCCGCGATGAAATCGCCCGCTCTATGGAAATGTCGATGCGCTGGGCGAAACGCAGCCGCGACGCCTTCGACGCCGGGGGCGAGCACGCCGAAGGGGCCGCCCTGTTCGGCATCCAGCAGGGCGCACTCGACGAAGGCCTGCGCCGCCACTCGGCTGACGCGCTGACCCAGGTCGGCTTCGACGGCTACGCCATCGGCGGCCTCGCCGTGGGCGAAGGGCAGGAGGCCATGCTCGGCGTGCTCGACTTCGCTCCCGCCATGCTGCCCGCAGACCGCCCGCGCTACCTGATGGGCGTCGGCAAGCCCGATGACCTCGTCGGCGCGGTCGAACGCGGGATCGACATGTTCGACTGCGTGCTGCCCAGCCGCTCGGGCCGCAACGGGCAGGGCTTCACCTGGAAAGGTCCGCTCAACCTGCGCAACGCCCGCCATGCCGAAGACACCGGCCCGCTGGACGATCGCTGCACCTGCCACACCTGCGCGCACTACAGCCGCGCCTATCTCCACCACTTGCACAAGTCGGGCGAAATCCTCGGCGCGATGCTGCTCACCGAACACAACCTCTCGTTCTACCAGCAACTGATGCAGGCCATACGCGACGCCATCGCCGGCCAGCGCTTCGCCGCCTTCGCCGCGGACTTCCGCAGCCTTTACCGCAAGGCCTGAAGTAACTGCTCCAAATCGGTGCAGACGCGGCTTTTTGTTGTTGATCGCAGGCCAGAACAAGGCAACCTTCCGGCCATAACGGAGGGAATTCATGAAAGACGCACGCACGCCGCGGGCCGCATCGGTTGCCCGCCTGACTATCGTCGCGGCCCTGCTTGCCGGATCGTCCCTCCCGGCGCGCGCACAGGAAACCCCGGCCGATGTCGCCGCCAGGTTCGGCGCACTCGAAGCGGTCAGCCAGATCAGCCTGTCGCCCGGCGGCACCAAGGTGGCGATGGTCATGCCCTTTGCCGGCGGTTCAGTTCTGGTCATCGCCGAACCCGGTGAGCGCGGCAAATGGCAACGGCACCCCATCAGCCGCGCCCGCACGCAGGACGGCCAGCTGCAATCCTGCCGCTGGTCGACCGACACCCGCCTTATCTGCTGGATGCGCTATGTCTACAACGACAAGGTCAAACTCATCGGATTCACCCGCAGCTTCGCGCTCGATGCCGACGGCACCCGTCTTCAGCAGCTCACCGTCCGCGATTCCACTCGCAGTCTCAACTACATGCAGAACGGTGGCACCGTTCTGGACTGGGATGTCGGCAACAAGCCGGGCGTGGTCCTGATGTCGCGCCAGTTCGTGCCTGAATTTTCCACCGGAACCCGCCTTGCGGCCGACACCCCCGGCCTCGCGGTCGAGGAGGTGGACACCGTCACGCTCAAGCGCACCGTGGTCGAACGGCCCCGCCTTGACGCCAGCGAATACATTTCGGACGGCCACGGCACGATCCGGATCATGGGGGTGAGCAGTTCCGATATCGATGGATCGCTGCGCAACCGCTATCGCTATGTCTATCGCCCGGTCGGCTCGCGCATTTGGCAGCCATTGTCCGAAACCACACAGATCGACGGTGCGGGGTTTGAACCTGCTACCGTCGACAGCGTCGGCAACCTTGCCTATGGCTTTGAAAAGGCAGGCGGCTTTTCCGCCCTCTACAGCGTTACGCTCGACGGCACCGCGAAAAAGACCCTGCTGCTCTCACGCCCTGACGTCGATATCGACGGTCTGATCCGCATCGGCCGCAACGGTCGCGTCGTCGGCGCGACCTATGCGACTGAACGGCGGGAGGTTGAATTCTTCGACCCCGTGCTCAAGCGCCTCGGTGCCTCGCTCGCCAAGGCGCTGCCCGACCAGCCGCTGATCCGCTTCATTGATGCCAATCTGGGTGAGACGAAGCTCCTCCTCACCGCCGGCAGCGACGTTGATCCGGGGGTCTTCTACCTGTTCGACAAGACCGCCCGTAAGCTCGATATAATCGGCCCGGTCCGCCCGGAACTCGAAGGGCGCAAGCTCGCCCCGATGAAGCCGGTGCAATATCCCGCCGCTGACGGCACGATGATCCCGGCCTATCTCACCCTGCCAGTGGGGAGCGAGGGCAGGAGCATTCCCGCCATTGTCATGCCTCACGGCGGCCCCAGCGCCCGCGACGAGTGGGGATTTGACTGGCTCGTTCAGTTCTATGCCGCGCGTGGTTTCGCGGTGCTCCAGCCGAATTATCGTGGTTCGTCCGGCTACGGCTCGGCGTGGTATCAGAAGAACGGTTTCCGTTCATGGCGCACCGCCGTCGGCGATGTTACTGACGCGGGCCGCTGGCTGGTGTCACAAGGGATCGCGGCCCCTGGGAAACTGGCCATCGTCGGCTGGTCCTACGGCGGTTATGCCGCGCTCCAGGGTGCGGTGGTTCAGCCTGATCTGTTCAAGGCGGTTGTCGCCATCGCCCCCGTCACCGATCTCCAACTGCTCAAGGCTCAGTATGACGGCTTTACCAGCGCGGATCTTGTGGCCCAGATGATCGGTTCGGGCGAGCATGTCTCCGCCGGCTCGCCGCTCCAGAACGTCAAGGCGATCAAGGCCCCGGTCATGCTGTTCCACGGCGATCTCGATCAGAACGTCCGCGTGGTCGAATCGCGCGCCATGGCCGATCGCCTGCGCTCGGCCGGAAAGCCGGTGACCTACGTCGAATTTCCTGGCCTCGACCATTACCTCTCCGACGCGCCGGCCCGCACCCAGATGCTTCAGGAAAGCGACGCATTCCTGCGCAAGGAACTCGGCATCGCGCCCTGATCGGACGCAGTCACTTCCAGCCTGGTTTCGCGATAGGCGCAGAACTCGCCGCTGCGCTTGGCCAGGAACCCTGCGCCGATCTCGCAGGCG
>CAYFJH010000047.1:15699-23230 GCA_964343385.1 uncultured Novosphingobium sp.
GGGCGGTTTCGAGGTCGGGATACCATTTGCCGGCGCGGTGCGGGGTGATGAAGCGATAGCGTTGCATTGCCCGGTAATCGCCTGCGGGCATTTCCAGTTCCCGCGCTGATCGGACCGTTCGACAGTGCGTTGCACCACGCCGCCAAGGCGCAGCATAAAGACTCCGCCGCAACGCAAAAAGGGCGGCCCCGCAGGACCGCCCTTCGTATTGCAGTAGTGAACCCGGCTGACAATCAGCGCGAGTAGAACTCGACCACGAGGTTCGGTTCCATCTTCACCGGATAGGGCACTTCGTCGAGCGTCGGGACGCGCACGAAGGTGATCTTGTCGTTGCCGTCGGGGGCGACATAGTCGGGAATGTCACGCTCGGGCAGGCTCTGCGCTTCGGCGATCAGGGCCATTTCCTTGGCCTTGGTGCCCAGGCTGATGATGTCGCCCGGACGCACGCGGCGCGAAGCAATGTTGCACTTCACGCCGTTGACGCGAATGTGGCCGTGCGAAACGATCTGGCGGGCCGAGAACACGGTCGGCGCGAACTTGGCGCGGTAGCAGACCATGTCGAGGCGCTGTTCCAGCAGCCCGATCAGGTTCTGGCCGGTATCGCCCTTCATGGACGAGGCTTCCTGGTAGGTGCGCTTGAACTGCTTTTCGGTCACGTCGCCGTAGTAGCCCTTGAGCTTCTGCTTGGCGCGCAGCTGGATGCCGAAGTCCGAAACCTTGCTCTTGCGGCGCTGGCCGTGCTGGCCCGGACCGTACGAACGACGGTTGACCGAGCTCTTCGGACGGCCCCAGATGTTCTCGCCAAGACGGCGGTCGATTTTATACTTAGATGCCTTGCGCTTCGACATGAGCGTTCTTTCAACTTGCGGTTGGCAGGGCAACTGCGCCCCGCCTTGTGGTCCCGGACACGCACCACCAGGCCAAGTGTCACAAGGACGCTGCCGGATGCGACCGCCGCTTCACCGGGAGTGCGGGGTCAATTGCGAAGGCGCGCCCATGACGGCCAAGCACCCCAAAGTCAAGCCCTACTCGCCGCTTTCGTCGCTATAAGGCGGCTCGATCCGCCGCTTCAGCGCCGAAAGCACGCCGCGCATGGTCCGCACCTCGAGGTGGTTCCATGCCGGCTTGGTCAGGATCGTGCGCAAGGTCCGCCGGGTCGAAGCTGCCCGGCTTGCCGGCCGGAAATAGCCGCGTGGCTCCAGCAGCGCCTCGAACTGGCCGATCAGCCCCTCCAGCTCGTCCTGCGGCGCAGGGGGGAGGATCTCCTCCACGGTCGGCTGCGCAAGCGTCTCCTGCTTCGACCATTCATAGGCGCACAGGATCACCGCCTGCGCGAGGTTGAGCGATCCGAACTCGGGATTGATCGGCACGGTGATGATCGCCCGCGCCAGCGCAACGTCGTCGGTTTCCAGCCCCGACCGCTCCGGCCCGAACACAAACGCCGACCGCGCCGTCGCACCGCGAATCTCGCATGCGGCTTGCTCGGGCGTCAGCACCGGCTTGGTCACCCCGCGCTTGCGCACCGTGGTCGCATAAACATGGGCGCAGTCCGCCACCGCGTCGGCCAGCGTCTCGAACACCTGCGCATTGGCCAGCACCACGTCTGCCCCCGCAGCCGCCGGGCCCGCGCTCGGATTGGGCCAGCCATCGCGCGGGGTCACCAGCCGCATCTCGGCCAGCCCGAAATTGAGCATCGCCCGCGCCGCCTTGCCAATATTCTCGCCAAGCTGGGGGCGGACGAGGACGATGACGGGTGTGTTGGGGCCGATGCTTCGAGACAGGCTCTCAGCCTGCAGCTTCGACCCTTCTCCACCCCGACCCCGTTCGCCCTGAGGAGCCGCCGAAGCCGCAGGCTGAGGGGGCGTCTCGAAGGGTCCGCGCCGCGCCGCCAGCCGCTGCACCGCATCCCAATCCCTCCGGATCAGCGCTTCCTTCTTGGCCCGCGACCACCCTTTGATCGTAAGCTCGCTGGCCAAGGCTTCCTCACGCGAAGGAAAATCTTCGCACCACAACAGTTCGACCGGGCGACGCTCGTGGGTATAGCCGGGAAAGGTCCCGTCCTGGTGCTGCGCAATCCGCATTTCCAGATCATCGGTATGCCCTGTGTAATAGGACCTGTCCGCACACTTCAGGATGTAGGTGTAGAATGCCATCGCTGCGCCTTAACCGGTTCTCGCTGCGCTCGAAATAGTCCCTCGACCCGCTCGGGAGGAACGGGTGATGCTATTCCACCCCAGCGTCGCGCACGTTGCTGGCAAAGTCCTCGAAGTCCTTGGCCTCGCCGAAGTCACGGTAAACGCTGGCAAACCGGATATAGGCTACGCTGTCGAGCTGCCGCAGCCCTTCCATCACCATCTCGCCGATGGATTTGGAGGCAACTTCGCTCTCGCCCAGCGTCTCGATCTGGCGCTGGATGCCGGAAACCAACTGGTCGATCCGCTCCTGCGCCACGCCGCGCTTGCGGCAGGCCAGCGTCACCGACTGCTCGATCTTCGCCCGGTCGAACGGCTCGCGGCGTTCGTTCGACTTCACCACCATCACTTCGCGCAACTGCACGCGCTCGAACGTGGTGAAGCGCGCGCCGCAGCTTTCGCACTGGCGGCGGCGGCGGATCGCGGTGTTGTCCTCGGCGGGACGCGAGTCCTTCACCTGCGAATCGTCATGCGCGCAGAAGGGGCAGCGCACCGCTCAGCCCTTCTTCATCAGCTTGAAGCCGACCAGCGCCGCGCCCGCCGTGGCCCCGGCGGCCATCGTCACGAACGGGATGAACACTGCCAGCCCGGCACCGACAATCGCCCCGCCGGCCACTTTCTGCGCGGTCGGACTACCCAGTACTGCGCGTGCGCCGCTATCCGCCGTGCGCAGCGCCCCGCCCACGAAGCCGCGCAGCAGCGCCGCCCGCCCACTTTCCGCCGTGGCGGCAAGCGGCTTTCCGCAGCCATGGCAGAACGCCGCATCCGCATAGACCGACGCGCCGCAGCCGGGGCAGGGCGTGGCGGCGTCGATCACGGCCACCTTCGTCAAAGCCCCGGATAGATCGGGAAGCGCGCGCAGAGTTCCTCCACCCGCGCCGAAACTGAAGCCTCAACCTGAGCGTCTCCGACTTCGCCATTTTTGCGAAGTCCATCAACAACTTCGGCAATGAACTTGCCGATCTGGGTGAACTCTGCCGTGCCGAACCCGCGCGTCGTGCCGGCGGGCGTGCCCAGCCGGATGCCCGAGGTCACGAAATACTTTTCCGGATCGTTGGGGATCGCGTTCTTGTTGCATGTGATGCTCGCCCGGTCGAGCGCGTGCTCGGCGTGCTTGCCCTTGGCACCATAGGGCCTGAGGTCCACCAGCATCAGGTGGTTGTCGGTCCCGCCCGAGACGATATCCAGCCCCTCGGCCTTCAGGCTCTCGGCCAGCGCCTTGGCATTGTCGGCCACGCCCTGCGCATAGGCCTTGAATTCCGGCTTCATCGCCTCGGCAAAAGCCACCGCCTTGGCCGCGATGATGTGCATCAGCGGGCCCCCCTGCATCCCCGGGAAGATCGCGGAGTTGATCTTCTTGGCGATGGCCTCGTCGTTGGTGAGGATGATCCCCGAACGCGGGCCGCGCAGGCTCTTGTGCGTGGTCGTCGTGGTCACGTGGGCGTGCGGCACGGGCGAGGGGTGGACCCCGCCTGCGACCAGCCCGGAAAAGTGGCTCATGTCCGCCAGCAGATAGGCGCCCACTTCGTCGGCAATCTCGCGGAAACGCTTGAAATCCCAGAACCGCGAATAGGCGGTCGCCCCGCAGATGATCAGCTTGGGCTTGTTCTCCCGCGCAATGCGGGCAACCTCGTCCATGTCGATCAGGTGGTCGTCCGGCCGCACTGTGTAGGGGATCGGCTTGAACCACTTGCCGCTCATGTTGACCGGCGAACCGTGGGTCAGATGCCCGCCCGCTGCCAGGTCCAGGCCCATGAAGCTGTCACCCGGCTGGAGCAGCGCCAAGAACACGGCCTGGTTCATCTGGCTGCCCGAATTGGGCTGCACATTGGCGAACTGCGCGCCGAACAGCGCCTTGGCCCGCTCGATCGCCAGCGTTTCGATCTCGTCGACGTATTCGCATCCGCCGTAATAGCGCTTGCCCGGATAGCCTTCGGCATACTTGTTGGTCAGGATCGAGCCCGCCGCTTCCAGCACCGCGCGCGAACAGATGTTCTCGCTCGCGATCAGTTCGATCTTGTCGCGCTGGCGGGTCAGTTCCTTGCCGATCCAGCTCGCAATTGCAGGATCGGTGGCGGCAAGTCCGGCGGTGAAGAAACCTTCAGGGGTTACGGCAGTCATCTGGAGATCCCTGTTCAAATCAAAGCGTGGGGTGCGACAGCTTGTCGACGCGGCCGGCATGGCGGCCCCCGCCGAACTCGGCCGAAAAAAAAGCGTCAAGGCAAGCCCTGGCCATGTCCTCGCCGATCAGCCGCGCGCCAAGCGCGATGCAGTTGGCATCGTTGTGCTCACGCGCCAGGGCGGCGGACAGCGGCTCGGATACCAGGGCACAGCGGCAGGCCGGATTGCGGTTCACGGCGATCGAAATGCCGATCCCCGACCCGCACAGCGCGACGCCAAACTCGGCGGTCCCGTCCGCGACCACGCCGGCCAGCTTGTAGCCATAATCGGGATAGTCGACCCGGTCGGCCGTGTCCGGCCCGAGGTCGGCAACCTGGTGTCCAAGCGAAATGAGATATTCGCGCAAGGTGGCCTTGAGGTCCACGGCGGCATGGTCGGATGCAATGGCGATGCGCAAGGGTTTCACCTGCGTTGTACTGGAATGGAATCAGCGAACCCGCCCCTTAGGCGCGATGCCCGGCCAAGGCCAGCCCCGGCGTTTCAAGCCGGGGCTGTTCCGTGACGCCCCGCGTGGGGCTTCGCGGGAAGTTTTTGCGGTTGCTGCCAAACCAACCCGGCACCCACCCCGCCGTTCCTCCACCGGTCGTCCGCCGGCCACGCATGGCCGAAACCGGGCTACTGCGCCGGTTTATGTTTGCCCACGAAGGCCACCGCCGCCTCCAGCATCTGTTTGCGCGTTGCAGCCCGCGACAGCCAGTGGTCCTCGTCCCTGAGATCGACCATCTCGACCGGTTTGCCCGCCGACTTCAGTGCGTCAGCCATCGCGGCGGATTGGCGGAAGGCGACGACCGTATCGTCCTTGCCGTGCATCAGCAGCACCGGCGCATCGGCCTGCGCGGCATGGCGGCGCGGCGAGACTTCGGCGAACTTTTTCGCATCGCCGAGTTGTTCGACCAGCCGCCGCCGCACCAACGGGTTCTCCCCGCTTTCCATCAGGTCGGTCTGGTACATTTCGGTGAGGTCGGAGACCGGCGCCACAGCTACGGCGCAGCGGTAGATGCCTTTTTGCAGCGTAACCCCGGCCAGCGCGGCATAACCGCCATAGCTCGCGCCGGCGATGCAGGCGCGCTTCGGATCGACGATGCCCTTCGCCGCAAGGGCGGTGAGGCCGTCTGAGATGTCGGTCTGCATCTTCCGGCCCCACTCACCGTTGCCCGCCAGCCGGAAGGCGGTGTTGCGGTTGGTCGAGCCGCGGAAATTGGGCTGGAACACCGCATAACCGCGCGAGGCGAAGGCCTGTGCCCACCAGTAGAACGCCGGCTTGTCGTGGGCATTTGGCCCCCCGTGCGGCAGCATGACGACGGGCAGGTTCTTCGCCTCCCGCCCCGGCGGCAGGGTGAGCACGCCGTCAAGGTCGAGCCCGTCGCCCGCCTTGTAGGCAACGGTCGAAATCGGGCCAACCTGCTGCGGATCGATCTCCGGACGCTCCCTGCCGACTTCGTCGGCCTTGAGCTTCTTCATGTCGATCAGGTACCAGGTGCCGCTGTTGCCGTTGCCGCTGGTGCGTACCAGCATATAGGAAAAGTCGGGGGTCCACTGCCTGACCTCGACATCCAGCTTTGAAAACGCCCGATACACTTTCTGCAGGAGCGCATCCTGCGCCGGGTCGAACAGCACCGGGCGGGCGCCGTCCACATCGGTTTCGTAGCCGAGCATCCGCCCGTTCGCCGGGTCGACGAAGCTGCGGCGAATGGTGACGCCGGCAAAGACCTCGCGCTGCGCCCCGCCCGCCAGCGGTACCTCGAACCAGTGCGTTTCGGCGGCGGCGGCATCGCGCCGGGCATAGATCACGCCCGACCCGTCGCGATTGAACGCGACCAGCCGAATGCCGCCGGTTGGATTGACGCCGCTGGCGACCGTGTCGTTCCTGGCGTTCAGGATGGACCACTTGCCGCTGCGGGTATCGATGTCGAATATTGCCCCCGGCTGCCCACGGCCATCGATCAGCCAGTCACGTTCATGGTCCTCCGCCGCCGGATTCGCGGCCGTGTGGGCCGAGTTTTCGCCAAGCTCGACCCTGAACAGCGTGGGGCGGCCATGCTCGAAATAGTAGTCATTCGTAATCGAGCTGAACTGCCGGGTCAGGCCGCCAAACCAGATGGACCATTTGCCGTCGATCTGCCGCGTACCGTAATTGCCGATCACGAAGGGGGCGATGCTGCGGCTGCCGCTGAACACGCTGTCTATCTTGCCCTTGCCGAGCGGGAGGACGATAGCGCGGTTCACTTCGTACTTTGCCGCCACAAACAGATTGCCCAGCGAAGAGGTGACGCTGGTGCCGATCACCAGGAAATCGTCGCCCGCCCAGTCGAGATACCGCAGCTTGGAATCGCCAAGCGTCGCTTTGCCCTGGATCTTGCGGTCGTGGTCCAGCACCACTATGACCCGCTCGCCCTCAAGCCTGCCGGCAAGGGCCAGTTTCCCGGTGGGCGAGACGGAAATGTCCTCCACCCCCGGCAGATCGCCATAGACGTCGAGCAGCGGCGGGGCAGGGGGCGGCGCGGCCAGCGCAGGCAGGGGTGCCAGGCCCATCGCGCCGATTACTGCCGCCACCCGCAAAGCCAGAATTTGCACCCCATTCCCCCTGATCACTCTATCCGCGATCGTGGCAAGAAAATCGTCCGCCGGCAAGGCGGCGCTACAGGAAAAAAACCGTTCCGGGCAAAGAAAAGCCCCGCAGAAGCGGGGCTTTTCGAACTGCTTACTGGTCGAGAAACGAGCGCATCTTGCGTGACCGGCTCGGGTGCTTGAGCTTTCGCAGCGCCTTGGCCTCGATCTGGCGAATACGTTCGCGCGTGACCGAGAACTGCTGGCCGACTTCTTCCAGCGTGTGATCGGTGTTCATCCCGATGCCGAAGCGCATGCGCAGCACGCGTTCCTCGCGCGGGGTCAGCGATGCCAGAACCCGTGTCACGGTTTCCTTGAGGTTCGCCTGAATGGCCGCATCCACCGGGATGATCGCGTTCTTGTCCTCGATGAAATCGCCGAGGTGCGAATCTTCCTCGTCGCCGATCGGCGTTTCGAGGGAGATCGGCTCCTTGGCGATTTTCAGAACCTTGCGCACCTTCTCCAGCGGCATCGAGAGCTTTTCGGCGAGCTCCTCTGGCGTCGGCTCACGGCCGATTTCGTGCAGCATCTGGCGCGAGGTGCGCACGATC
>CAYFJH010000048.1:0-3688 GCA_964343385.1 uncultured Novosphingobium sp.
GAGCAAAGTCCATCAGACTGCGGGTCAGGCGGTCGACCTTGTAGACCACCACCACATCGATCCGGCCCTTGGCGATGTCCGCGAGCAGGCGCAGAATCGCCGGGCGGTCCATGTTGCCGCCTGACCAGCCGCCGTCGTCGTAGAGCTCGGGCAGGCATTCCCAGCCCTCGCCCGCCTGGCTCAGAACATAGGCCTCGCAGGCTTCACGCTGGGCATCGAGCGAGTTGAACGCCTGATCGAGCCCTTCCTCGGTCGACTTGCGGGTGTAGATCGCGCAGCGCATGCGCCTGCTCACCGCGTTTGCCAGAGTCACCGCACGTTCTCCTGCCGCAGGCCAAAGAAGCGCGGGCCATTCCACTGCATCCCGGTGATGTGTTTGGCCACCGAGGACAGGCTGCGGTAAGTCACGCCTTCGTAGACCACCCCGCTCTCGATCACGACCACCTCGTGGCGCTGGCCGGCCCAGTCGCGCGCCAGCCGCATGCCGGGCGTCGCGGCCAGTTGCACCGGGCCGTCGCTTTCAATCATCCGCCGGGTCGCGGCATCGAACCCGCCGTAGACATCGGCCTGTATCCGCCAGGCCAGCACCCGGCGCAGCAGGTCGGCCGAGCGGTGGCGGGGAGCAGCGCCGTAGCGCCGCTCCCATTCCTTGCGCAGCCCGGCCAGCGGCATGTCGATCAGCGCGGCGATGTCGCGGGTGACCCTGGTCCGCAGCCGGCTCATGCGGTCACCGCCGCATCGGCCGAAGCCACCGACCACACGGCGGTGTTGCCTTCGACGTGGCGGGTGACCCGATAGCCACGCTTGCGCAGGCCGGTCATGGCAGCACGGACCGTATGCGCCTGCCAGCCGGTGGCCTCGGTCATGTCCTCGAGACTGGCGCCGGTCCCTGTGCGCAGGAGCGTCAGCAGGCGTTCGGCCTTGGTGTGCGGGCGCGGTACCGACTTTTCGGGCGCGATGGCGGCCGCGGCTTGAGGTTCGTTGTTCATGGCGGTTCTCCTGTGGGAGAGCGGCACCGGCGCCGGCTCCCACCACCACAAGCCCGGACGATTGGCGACCGGGCGGCAGCCGGCCCATGGGCGGCTGCGATTCACGAGCTACAGCAATGCTCCCGGCGCGGCTGAAGTCCAGTGGATCTATCCGAAACCAGGACATTTGAGCAAAGCGCCAGCGTACCGCGCGGACCGATGGCATCAACGCCCCGCGCACGCAGAAAAATGAACAGGCTGCAACTGCGCCGGGGCTTCGCGTTGCTACGGTTGCCCGGCACTGACGAAGAAAAATGAAATGTTGTTAAAAAAAGGGGCCTCCGGATGAGGCCCCTTAGTCTTATATTGGTCGTATAAGAACTTATCCACCCTCGGACGGGAAAATCAAGACATCAATATTACGGAAAACAATTATTCTTGCCTAGTAATTCCACGATAATAATCGCGATAAATATGTTTCCATTACCCGGTTGCGCAAGGCTGGTTCACCTCTGCACCGAGGCCCCCGCATAGGGATCAAACGGCGGCGGCGGAGCCCTTGGCGCAGCGACCGGCGCGGACGCTGCCCCACGCCCGCCCCGCGCTCACCCCGCGCTCGCCCCTGGGCAAAGCCCATGAGCCCGCTGGCGATGGCCTGGGCGCCGAACAGCACAAAACAGCCGAGCACGACCATGGCCGCGCGGTTACCGCGATCTGGCCGGTGAGCAGAGCGAGCCCGGTATCCTCGACGTTGCGCAGGCTCGCCGTGAAGTGGAAGTAGAGCCAGACCGCCGGCCGGATCGTCGCGGGCGGGTGATTTTTGACGTGACGGCACCGGATTGAGTAAATCGCCCTTTGCAAAAAAATAGTAGATTTATATAAAACTGTGATGTTATGAGGGGTCCTGCCGGCGCTTGGAGCGGCCACGAAGTGAAGGGCGCCGCTCGGCGTCCTCGCCGCAAATTATAAAAAGGCTTTTGATGGAAAAGACCAAACCGCTTGCCGGTGTGCGCGTGCTCGAACTGGCGCGTATTCTTGCCGGGCCGTGGGCCGGTCAGCTGCTCGCTGACCTGGGCGCGGAAGTGATCAAGATCGAGCGGCCGGGCTCTGGCGATGACACGCGTGGCTGGGGCCCGCCCTTTATTCGCGGGGAAAACGGTGCCGAGCTTGGCGCTGCATATTTCCATGGGTGCAACCGCGGTAAACAGTCGCAAGTGATCGATCTGGACAGTGCCCAGGGCCAGGAGGAGATCCGCCGCCTTGCCGCAGAAAGCGACGTCCTGATCGAAAACTTCAAGGTTGGCGGCCTTGCCAAATATGGTCTCGACGCCGGATCGCTACGCGCGGTCAATCCGCGCCTCATCTATTGCTCGATCACGGGCTTTGGCCAAACGGGCCCCTACGCGCCGCGCGCAGGCTATGATTTCATGATCCAGGGCATGGGCGGCGTCATGGACCTGACCGGAGACCCGGCGGGCGAACCGCAGAAGATCGGCGTCGCTTTCGCGGACATCTTTACCGGCGTTTATGCGACGGTGGCGATTCTTGCTGCGGTTCAGCGGCGCGAGCGCACCGGCGAAGGCGCGCACGTCGACATGGCGCTTCTCGATTGCCAGGTCGCCGTGCTTGCCAATCAGGCGATGAATTATCTGGCAACGGGCACGGCGCCCACGCGGATGGGGAACGCGCACCCCAATATTGCGCCGTATCAGACCTTTGCCTGTGCCGATGGGTATATCATCATCGCGGTGGGCAACGATGGCCAGTTCGCGAAACTGTCTGTGGAGCTGGGGCTCGCCCCGCTCGTGCTGGATCCCCGCTTTGCAAGCAATGCCGACCGGGTCGAGAACCGGGAGGCGTTGTCGTTGCTCGTCACCCGGCAGACCGAGCAGCGTTCGAAGGATGAACTGCTTGGGCGGCTGGCCGAACTGAAAGTGCCCGCGGGTCCGATCAATACCGTGGAGCAGGTCTTCTCCGATCCGCAGGTCGTTGCACGAGGAATGCGGCTCGCGATCGAAAGCCCGGCCGGGATCATTCCCGGCGTCGCGTCCCCCATCGTCATCGACGGCGAGCGCATGGTTGCGGCAACCGCCAGCCCCGCGCTGGGCGATCAGCAGACTGCGGGCGAGTAGGGTCCGGTGCAAACCAACATCAAACGACTTCTCGTTGCCAATCGGTCTGAGATTGCAATCCGGGTTTTCCGCGCCGCGAGCGAACTTGGTATCACCACGGTGGCAATCTATGCCGAAGAGGACAAGCTGTCGCTCCACCGCTTCAAGGCGGACGAGGCCTATCATCTTGGCGAGGGGGCGGGGCCGATTGCCGCTTATCTTGATCAGGCGCGGATCATCGACATTGCGGTCAAGGCGAAGGTCGATGCGATCCACCCCGGTTATGGCTTCCTGTCCGAGAATCCCGATTTTGCCGAGGCCTGCGCGGCGGCGGGGATCACCTTCATCGGGCCGTCCCCCGATACGATGCGCCGGCTTGGCGACAAGGTTTCGGCGCGGCACATCGCGGTAGAAGCGGGCGTGCCGGTGGTGCCAGCCACGGGGCCATTGCCCGAGGATGACGCTGAGGTCGTCCGGCTGGCGGCGGCGATCGGCTATCCATTGATGCTCAAGGCGAGCTGGGGCGGCGGCGGGCGCGGCATGCGCCGGATTATGGATGAAACCTCGCTGCTTTCGGAAGTTTCCGAAGGCAAGCGCGAGGCCAAGGCT
>CAYFJH010000048.1:3698-22608 GCA_964343385.1 uncultured Novosphingobium sp.
GGCGGGCGCGGCATGCGTCCGATCGAGAGCAAGGCGACGTTGCTTGAATCGGTCCGCAGCGGCAAGCGCGAGGCCATGTCCGCCTTTGGCCGCGACGAGGTCTATCTCGAGAAGTTGATCCGCCGCGCGCGCCATGTCGAAGTCCAGCTGCTGGGCGACAGCCACGGCAACCTGTTTCATCTGTTCGAGCGCGATTGTTCGATCCAGCGGCGCAACCAGAAGGTGATCGAGCGCGCGCCTGCGCCCTATCTTGACGCGGCGACACGTCAGGGTCTGTGCGACGCGGCGATCCGCATCGGCAAGGTGACGGCCTATCTAGGGGCCGGCACGGTTGAGTTCCTGATGGATGAGGCTGACGGCGCCTATTATTTCATCGAGGTCAACCCGCGCATCCAGGTTGAGCACACAGTGACCGAAGTGGTCACCGGCATCGACATCGTGCAGGCGCAGATCAAGATTGCCGAGGGTGGCAGGCTGGGCATCGCCGCTGAGACCGGAGTGCCGCCACAGGACGGGATCAGGCTGAACGGCCATGCCCTGCAGTGCCGCATCACAACCGAAGACCCGGAAAACAGCTTCATCCCGGACTATGGCCGCATCACCGCCTATCGCGGCGCATTCGGGTACGGAATCCGGGTGGATGGCGGCACGGCCTATTCGGGCGCAGTGGTGACGCGTCATTATGATCCGCTGCTCGAGAAGATCACTGCCTGGGCGCCGACCGCGCCCGAGGTGGTCGCGCGCATGGTCCGCGCGCTCAGGGAATATCGCATTCGCGGGGTCGCGACGAACCTCAACTTCGTAGAGAACGTACTGTCCCATCCCGATTTCGTTGCCAACCGGTATACGACCCGGTTCATCGACGACACGCCGTCGTTGCTCGTCCCGGCCAAGCGGCAGGATCGGGCAACGCGGCTGCTGCGCTACATCGCCGACGTGACGGTCAACGGCCATCCCGACGTCACCGGACGTGCCCGGCCCCCCGCTTCGGCGCGTGCGCCCAGGCCGCCCAAAATCGACGGGATCGTCCAGCCGGGGACGCGCCAGATTCTGGAAAGGGAGGGTGCCGCCGGGGTCGCCAGATGGGTGCGGGCGCAGACCGCGGCCCTGATTACCGACACGACGATGCGCGACGCGCACCAGTCGCTGCTCGCTACGCGCATGCGTTCGGCCGACATGATCGCCGTCGCCGAGACCTATGCCAAGGGCCTGCCGCAGCTGTTCAGTCTCGAATGCTGGGGCGGGGCGACCTTCGACGTGTCGATGCGCTTTTTGCAGGAAGATCCGTGGGAACGGCTGGCCGCGATCCGTGCGCGTGCGCCCAATCTGATGACCCAGATGTTGCTGCGCGGCGCCAACGGCGTCGGCTACACCAACTATCCCGACAATGTCGTCCGGCACTTCATCGTCCAGGCGGCGAAGGGCATCGACGTCTTTCGCATTTTCGATTGCCTCAACTGGGTCGAGAACATGCGCGTTGCAATCGACGCGGTGGTCGTCAGCGGCAAGATCGCCGAGGGCGCCTTGTGCTACACCGGCGATATCCTCGACCCGAACCGGGCCAAGTACCGCCTTGCCTATTATGTCGACCTTGCCCGTCAGCTCGAGGCCGCAGGCTGCCACATCCTTGCGATCAAGGACATGGCCGGGCTGCTCAAGCCGGCTGCGGCGAGGGTGCTGGTCAAGGCGTTGCGCGAGGCGACCGACCTGCCGATTCATCTCCATTCGCACGACACTTCGGGCGCGGCGGCGGCGACCTTGCTGTCCGCGATCGATGCGGGCGTCGATGTGGTCGATGCCGCGATCGATTCCATGTCTGGCACCACTTCGCAGCCCTGCCTCGGCTCGGTGGCTGAGGCGCTGCGCAACACGCCGTCCGACACCGGGCTGGATGGGGCGACGATCCGCCAGCTGAGTTTCTATTGGGAAGCCGTGCGCACGCAGTATGCCGCGTTCGAGAGCGACCTGAAATCGGGCGCTTCCGAGGTCTATCTGCACGAGATGCCCGGCGGGCAGTTCACCAATCTGCGCGAGCAGGCCCGCGGCCTCAGTCTTGAAGGTCGCTGGCACGAGGTTGCCGCAGCCTATGCGCAGGCGAATTTGCTGTTCGGCGACATCGTTAAGGTTACACCTTCGTCCAAGGTCGTCGGCGATATGGCGCTGATGATGGTGTCGCAGGACCTGGCGCCGCAGGACGTGCTCAATCCCGCGCGCGACATTGCCTTTCCCGGATCGGTTGTCGAGATGCTGCGCGGCGATCTTGGCCAGCCGCCGGGGGGCTGGCCGCAGATGATCCAGATGCGTGTGCTGGGCGACGAGGCGCCGATCACGGTGCGCCCGGCAAGCCTGCTTGCGCCGGTCGATCTTGCCGCCGAGCGGAGCAGGGCCGTGGGGATTTGCGGCCGGCCGCTCTCTGAACCGGAATTCGCCAGTTATCTGATGTACCCCAAGGTGTTTGCGGCCTTCGTCGAGGCGCAGAAGCAATATGGCCCGGTCGCGGCACTGCCGACACCGGTCTATTTCTACGGGATGGCGCCGGGCGACGAGGTCAGCGTCGAGATTGGTCAAGGCAAGGCGCTCGTGGTGAGCCTTCAGGCGATCGGTGAGATGGAGGAGGATGGTAGCGTCCGCCTGTTCTTCGAGCTGAACGGTCAGCCGCGGATCATCACCACGGTCAACCGTCGCGCGACGGCTGGCCGGCCGGTCCGCCGCGTCGCCGACCTGCAGGACGATTGCCATGTTGCGGCCCCGATGCCGGGGGTGGTCTCGACGTTGGCCGTGGCAGCAGGAGACAAAGTGCGCATGGGCGATCTCCTGCTGACCCTGGAGGCGATGAAGATGGAAACTGCAATTACAGCGTCGCGCGACGGAACCATCAGGGAGGTGGCTGTCGTCGCCGGTGTGACGGTCGATGCCAAGGATCTCCTGCTCATCGTAGACTAGCCGTGGGATGGAAAGGGAAGGCCGCTGAGAAGGAAGTCGGAGCCAGTTTCTTGGTTCGGCACTGCCAACGGTTCGCGTCCGGCATTAAAAAATATGATGTTTTATGCCTGTTCGGATGTATGCCAAAAACTTGTAGAAATGGGCGGACTGCCTGCGGTAGTGATGCTGTGAGAAGGCGCTTTGGCCAAGTGGGATGAAAGATTGAAGATGGCCGAAAAGAAAGGAGCTTTGAAGTCGAAGGGGGTGGTTCCGCCTGTGGCCGATTGCGGAGATACTGCAGTGCGCTCGCTAGACGCATTGCGTTCCGGCACCACCAAGAGCGTCAATGCCGCGTTGCTGGAGCGGTTGCGGGGTGATCTCGTGACGGGCGAGATACCAGCCGGTGCGAAGCTCAAGATTCCAGAGATATGTGAGCGCTATGGCGTAAGTCCCGGTGCTGCGCGCGAAGCACTGTCGCGCCTCGTGCCCGAAGGACTTGTCGATTTCATCGACCAGCGCGGCTTCCGTGCACCGCCGGTAACTGCTGCGGGCTTGCAGGATATTACGCGCGTGCGACTGTTGATCGAGCGGGAAGCCTTGATCGATGCGATGCGGCACGGCGATGAAGCCTGGGAAAGCGAAATTCTGGCGGCGCAGCACCGGCTGCTGCGATGCGACCGGGCGACGACCATCCCCTATGGTTCGGAACCTGCCGAGTGGACGGCACGCCACAAGGAGTTTCATCAGGCCCTGATCGCCGCGTGTACGTCGCCTTGGCTGATCCGCATGCACAATATGCTGTACGACCAGACCGAGCGCTACCGGGCGATCAGCGCACGCGCGGGTGTTACGACGCCCGGCCCGAAGCGGGACGTAAAGGGAGAACATTCGCGCATTGCCGACGCAGTTATTGCGCGGGATGAAGCGAAGGCCATCGCGTTGATGGAAGATCACCTCGCCCGCACGGCAGAACGTGTTCTCGCCATCTACGCCGACCAGTAGTCGCGCGGCTAAATCACTTCTGCGTCGGCCAGCCGCTGGAGCCGGCGGCGGATCAAGACCCCTGCCTTGTCGCTCAGGAAACTGAGTTCCTGAAAGCTGTCACGCGTATCAGCAAGGACCAGCGCCGAGATGTGTTCCAGCGCCTCCTTGTCCTCGGCAAAGGCTCCGGCGATGCCTGTGGCGAACGCATCGCCGACCTGCGCATCGCTTGTCATGAAGTCGCGGAGGAAGAACCACCAGTAGTGGGTTTCATGCTGGGAAACCGGGGTGATGAAATGCAGGATGCGGACCTGGTAGTCGCGATTGCCGGGGTCGGTTTCGGCCTCGTCGGTGATGGTCGTCAGCGCCTCGCACAGGGCGGGCGAATGAAAGACTTCCGCGATGGTGCGTGTGATGCGCTCCCCCTGTAGCGGCAGGATGCTCTTCCACAGCGCAGGTGCCAGTACGTTGCGGTAAGCGCGCGTCGAGCGGATAGTGCTTGGCCCAACCTCGATTTCGGTTGCGGCGACACTCTGGTCCGGCACGCCGATGCTGGAACTGTGGAGATGTTCGAAATGCGACAGGTCCTGCAAGTTCTCCTGCAGGCCGACATAATTTGCCGCGATACGATAGTAGCCCGAGTTTTGCGCCGATGTCCTATCGTCCAGCGGAAGGTGCGCCGGGATCAGTGCCTCATCCGCGAGGGCCGGATCGCCCGGCCAGAACCAGACAAGCGGTGATCGTTCGACCACGGGATAGGTCCGCGTTCGAATATTCGACGGGGTCTTGGTCAGCGCTGGAATCCTGGTGCAGCGGCCATCCGGGCCGAAGGTCATCCCGTGATAGCCGCAGACGACGCTATCGCCCGCCCGGTGGCCGCGCGACAGCGGAAAGGAGCGGTGGGGACAGCGATTGTCCATTGCGACAGGCAGGCCAACCGATGTGCGGTAAAGCAGAATGCTGCGGCCCAGTAGCCGCCTGTCCAGCAGTGCCTCACCAATCTCGCCGCTCGTTCCGGCGACGTACCATGCATTCAGAATCAGGGGCGTTTGCGCATTCGCGAGATCGGATGTGTTGTGACCGCTCATGTGTGTTTCCTGGCGCTTGTCCTGCCGGCAATGCCCGGCGATTCGCGAAGTCTAATGCGCCGAGAAAAAGTTTGATATGATTTTGTAGAAAACATATGATGTTATGGCGCTCAGCTCAAGGTTCGCGTGTCGCACCGGATTTGCTGCGAGCGAGAAGGCGGGCGGTGCGATCTCATGGAACCACGAAGATGCCGAGCAGGGAGGCCCATCATGAACACAGACACCCTTTCGAAGTGGTCGCCATACGCCCTCGGTGCGTTGAGGGTCATGGCGGGCCTCCTGCTCATGCAGCACGGAATGCAGAAGTACTTTCACTTCCCGCCTGGCGGGCACGTGGCTGGCCCAGTCGAGGTGTTTTCGCTGTTCGGTATTGGTGGCGCAATTGAACTTGTGGGCGGCGGATTGCTAGCGATCGGCCTGTTTGCGCGTCCCGTGGCCTTCGTCCTGGCTGGCCAGATGGCCGTAGCCTATTTCCTGTTCCACTTTCCGCGGGTCTTCACGACGGAGGGCGGCTTTTTTCCCGTCGTGAACGAAGGCGATCTCGCGGTCCTGTTCTGTTTTGTGTTCCTGTATCTGTTTTTCGAGGGACCGGGCGCGATGTGCCTGGACCGAGGGCGGACAGGCGGGATTGATTCCACGCCTTAACGCAGTGCCGCCGCTGCATTGATCATCCTGTCGGCCTTATGGGTTCGGGGCGCCCGTTGGTGCACGTGGCGTGCACGATCAACTTTCACAATTGCCTGTTGCGGCCGCTCGCATGGCACTCGGCGGCAACGTGCGGAAAGATGCGATAATCTCAAAAACATCATATTTTATATTGAACATTCGATGTTCTCGCGATAGCGTCTCTCCAAATCAGCGTCTCCGATTCGAAGGCTTCATCCAGAGGTCTCCCGGTTTCGGTAAGCGCCAGAAGCAAAACACGCCGCTCAGACAGGGCGGGAAACGCGCCTGCACAGGCAAGGGGAGATAATATGTCGAAGAAAGACCTGCTTTATGCGTCGCTGATGGCGTCGCCCATATTGTTTGCGGCGCCGGCTTTCGCGCAGTCTGCGTCCACGCAGGCAGAAACTGGGTCGGCCGCCTCGGCAACCTCGGGCACTGGTTATGACGTGACGCAGGACATCGTGGTCACGGCGCAAAAGCGTGCCCAAAGCGCGCAAGCCGTTCCGATCGCCATCTCGGCGTTCGGTTCGCAAGCCTTGACCGAACGGGCAATCGCGGACGTATCCGCCCTGGGCAACATCTCGCCGAGCACGACGTTTACCGCTGGGTCGCCTTTCTCGGGCTCGACCGCAGTTCTGTCCGCCTACATTCGCGGGATCGGCAGCAACGAGTTTGCGATCAACCTTGATCCGGGCGTGGGCATCTATCTTGACGGCGTATATCTGGCCCGCACCATCGGCGCCAATGTCGATCTGCCGGATGTGGAGCGGGTCGAGATCCTCAAGGGTCCGCAAGGAACGCTGTTTGGCCGCAATACGATCGGCGGTGCTGTCAGTGTTGTTACGCGCAATCCGGGTGACAAATTCGCCATTCGCGGTGAAGCTACCGCCGGGCGGTTCAATCGCATGGATGCGCAGGCTTCGGTCGACCTGCCTTTGACGGACTCACTTTCCTCGCTGGTCACTTTTTCGGTCAAGAACCGCGATGGTTTCCAGCGGCGACTGCCGTTCCCCTCTGCAACGCCGTATATCACGGAATCGCCGAGTGCGATCTACGCGGGCCAGGCGTCCGGGGGCCCTGACACCCAGGCTGGAGAGAACAGCAGGACGTTGCGGGGCAAGTTGCGCTTCGACGATGGCGGTCCGTTCCGAGCGACGCTCGCCGCCGACTATCTCCGCGTCAATCAAACTGCGCTGAACAACAGCCTCATTGCGATCGTGCCGACAGGGCTGGTCGGAATCTATAACTTCTGCATTGGCGCGGATGCGGCGACAATCGCGGGCGCCGGACTTCAGGGTTTTTGCGGGCCTCGCGGAACGCCGCTCAACCCTGCCAGCCAGCTGCCAGGTCTCGGCGGATTGAATCTGGGTGGGGGCACCCCGTATCTGCCCTATGATAATCGCTTCCTGGCGCCCAGCATTGACACAACCTATGCAACCGGCGCGAACTACTCCAAGATCAAATCCTACAGCTTTACCGGGACGCTCGAGTACGATCTCGGGGAGTCGATCAAGCTGAAGACGATCACGAGTTACCGTAATCTTGATTTCGCCGCAGGCCTTGATGCGGACGGATCGCCGCTGCCCATTCTCGAGCTTTCCTATCCGATCGCGCAACACCAGTTCAGCGAAGAATTCCAGATCGCCGGCAGGGCGCTCGACGATCGGCTCAATTATGTGCTCGGCGCCTACTATTTCACCGAATCCTCCAGCCAGACAGACGTGGCGCTGGTCGTGGAAGGGCTGATCACGAATGTGTCACCCTATCGCCAGGAGACGAAGAACGTCGCTGCCTTCGGCCAGATCGATTGGCGGATAAATGATCTGATCGGTGTCACGGCGGGTGGCCGCTTCACCAATGAGCGGAAAGCCTTCTCTTCGGGCGGGTCCGAGCTGAACGGCTTCGATTACAAAGTAGATCCCAGCTGCGTGGGCCCGATCAACGCATCGAATCCGTGCTTCGTGACGCACGGGTATCCGGACCCGACCAATCCTCTCGGCTATTATCCCCGGGGCGTATTCAGGAAGACGTTCAATAACTTCTCGCCCAAGCTGGGCATCGATCTGCATCCTGCTCGCGATGTCATGATCTATGGTTCTTACTCTCAGGGGTATAAAACGGGCGGCTTTGTCCAGCGCCTGAGTGCGCCTTCGTCCACCGCGCCGAGCTTTGGACCGGAAAATGCGACAACGTTTGAAATCGGGCTCAAGTCCCGCTTTCTTGACCGGAAGCTCCAGTTGAACCTGGCTGCTTTCACTACTGATTATAAGGACATACAGCTGAATTATCAGGTCGGCGTCACTCCGACCATCCAGAATTCGGGTACGGCGCGCATCAAGGGCTTTGAGGTGGAAGCGAATGCGTCGCTTGGTGGCGGGCTGAGCTTCAGCTCCTCGGTCAGTTACACCGACGCGCGTTTTACCAGCGTTCTGGCAGGATCGACCGTTGCTCCGAACGTCTACCAGGCGGGTGTGTACGTTGGATCCGCGTTGCCCAAGACGCCGAAGTGGAAGGTCAACTTCAGCCCCCGCTACGAACTGCAGCTGGGGAATGGCGGTAAGCTCATCCAGACGGTGGACTATACCTACCAGACGCTGACGTGGAACGACACGGAACGAACCTACCTGCTGTCCCAGCCGACGACAAATATGCTTGGGGCAAGCCTCAGTTATGTCGCGCCTTCCGGGCGGTACCGCCTTACTGTTGGCGGGACCAATCTGCTGGACGAGCGTTTTGTCACCAATGGCCTGGCCCAGCTCGGCGGCGGACTAATCTATGGCACTTATAACCGTCCTGTAGAGTGGTATGCCAAGCTTGGGTTTGATTTCTAAGAGAGTTGGCGGAGAATGAATGATGCCGGTTCCGGTGCGCCGAGGCGAGGTGCCCGGAACCGGTTTCTGATGTGGCACGCCCCTCGATTACTACCGGTCAGCAGCCCGGCGTTTACGTTTTGGGGCTGTGGGTGATGGCTACCGGGGACCTAAGCCTTCCCTTCTGGTTGTTTGGGAATGGCACAAGACACTCGGCGTCCTCATATTTTTTGTACCAGTTTTTCGGATTGCATGGAGAATCTTTGATTCTCCTTCTCCGCCGGAAGTTAGTATTTGTATGCACAGACTGGATCTTGCAAATTATGTTTTGTTAATGCCTGCGGTCATTGTCATGTCTTTGTCCAGATGTTTGTATTCGATGGCGGCTTGGCACCATGTTGCCATGTTTAACGTGCTAAAAACTCCGCAGTTGTTTGATCCGAGTGTTTCCGCCAAGAATTTTTTCAAGGCCGCGCATCTGGCAGGACAGTGGTTTATCTATGCGCTGATTATGCTGCATTTGGCCGGCGTTTTCTTTCACGTCGTGGTGGCGAGGGATCGAATTTTGGATAGGATGCTGCCCACACCAAGACGGGCCACCGATAATTCATGCGACCTGGGGTAGTCAGTGCGTTTGCTGCGCTGGAAGACGTCGGCGAGGATGCCGACAGGTTCTTCCGTCCACTCTCCACCCTTGCCGGGCATGACCATGAAGTCGATTAATCTACTCGACATCGCTCGCCTTAGCGGCGTTCAGGATCTTGTAGCAATCGTCTCAGCCTATCACACGGACCGTTTTCCCGTCGTAAGCCAGCTCTGCGGCTGCTTGTTCAACCCCGAGTTAGCTTGACCGGAAAATTTGCGCACGCGCGGAACGACCTGCCGGTTCCGGGCAAGGTTTTCGGAGCCGGTCGGACCGGGCAGCTGCCTTGGAACAGCGCCTGAATGCAGAAAGGTAATCGCCAACATGCAGCTTAACACAAAGGCGCCGTTCGTTCTTGTCCATGGCGCTTTTCACGGCGGTTGGAGCTGGCGGCCCATCGCGAGGGAATTGCGGGCCGCCGGGCACGAGGTCTTCACGCCGACACAGACGGGCCTGGGAGAGCGCAGCCACCTGATGTCGCCTGCGATCAGCATGGAGACGTTCGTCTTCGATGTCCTCAATGTCATCCTGTTCGAGGATCTGCACGATGTCGTGCTGGTGGGTCACAGCTATGGCGGCAGGTCGATCAGCGGCGTCGTGGACCGCATTCCAGAGCGAATCCACAAGCTGGTCTATATCGACGGCGGCCTTGCGCCAGAGGGCAAGAGCCGGCTGGAGACGATGTCTCCGGAAGCCCGCGATGCGCGCCTGCAGTCATCGATGGATTTCGACGGCGGGATCAGCGTCCCGCCGCCGCCCGCTTCCCAGTTCGGGATGTCGGATCCCGAGCAAATTGCCTGGGTCGAACGGTTCCTGACGCCGCAGCCCCTGGGCGCCGAACGGACGGCCCTGCCGCTCGTCCACCCCTTGGGCAACGGGCGGCCGGCTACCTTCGTGCACTGCAATTCCCCGGCATTTCCGGTTACCGCGCCAAGTGCTGACTATGCTCGCTCACGATCCGATTGGCGCTTCCGGGAATTCCCCGCTGGCCATAACGGCATCGTGACCCATCCGGACCAGATGGCGAAATTGCTGTTGGAAGAGGCGGCGTGAGGCACGCTGGAAACCGTCCAGCAGGAGGCGGGCTTTCCCGGCGTGCAGCGATAATGCAAGCAACCTTCCCGACGGCGTGAGCATCTTTTCTGGCGGCCGGCATGCCGGCACGCGCGTTGCAGCTTTTGCAGCGGTGTGGAGAGAGTTTACGACATGGCCGAAAGTGGTGTGCCGCACAGGGTTGATGTCTTGATCGCTGGTGGCGGTCCTGTGGGGATGGCCTTGGCATGTGAACTCGGCCGCCGCCATCTCGGCGCACATAGTAGAAGCCAAGGCGGGATTTCACGAGCATGATTCCTAGCATAACCTTTGGCGACAACCAAGGCGGCGCGCCGATCATCGTGGCGGACGGGACTTCGCCGGTTAGTTTGACCGCCTCTTATGCCCCATGCGCACGTCCAGATCGAAGGCTGCCGCAGGTCTGGGTGGAAACGGGGTCTCGGCTTTCGATATCCTTGGTCCGAATTTCAACGTCATCCGTGCAAAGGGCGCTGACGTTGCGGCGCTCGAGGAGGCATTCACCCACCAGAACATCTGCCTTGATGTCGTGAGGGTGGAGGCAGATCAGAATGCAGCCCTACGAAGCAAGCTTATTGCTGGCCCGGCCCGATGGTCATGTGGCCTGAGGTGGCGAGACCGCGCCGGACGCGGGGAGCATTGTCGACATTGCGCGGGGTGTTCTGGTGGCAGGGCTGAGCGATGGTGCCTTGCCACCGCCGAGCCGAACGCCCTGACCCGAGGTGGTAACTCATGATCCAAGCCGCCGAGGTTTGAGGCAAGGAGGCATGGCTTATGAGTTTACGCCCTATTTGCTGTCACAATGTCGCCCAGGTTCGATGCCGGAGCACCCGACACCATCGGCGTGCAGCCGGGGGGGAAGTCCTGGCGGAACTCGACGTTGTCCACGGCCCAGCGCAGGAATTCGGGAAGGAACGCCATCGGTCCTGGCGCGGGGAAGCCTGAAGGCCGGTCATGTAGGACGATCAACGGCCAGTCGCATTCAAGCACGGCGCGCTTGGCGTCGGCGACCCAGAGATCCGGTCGGTCGACCACGGCCTTTCGATCGCGCGGTACGCTAGTCCATAAGACGACCGTCGCGCCGATCTCGGTCAGGGTTGATACCGCTTCCGTGCTCAAAAGGTGCGGGCCGATCGAACCCCGTCCGTTCGGCCGATACAGGGGGTCGGGTCCGGTCAGATCGCCCATCAGGCGGTGCATATCGAGAATTTCGCGTGACCCTGCGCCCGGTTCGGTCTGGAGGCCCAGAGGATCGCCATGATGGTAACTGTGGTTGCCCAGTCGATGCCCGCTCCGAAGGGCGCGCTCGGCGATGGCGCGAGCGCCTGGCTTTTCAAGTTGCGTCCCCACCAGGAAAAACGTCGCAGGCACGGCGAAATCCTGCAGCGCGTCAAGGACGGGCTCGGTAATTCCCGGCGTAGGGCCATTGTCAAACGTGAGAGTGAGCCGTTTCATTCACCACTACTTTGCTGAATTCGATTCAGCGCCCAGCAGGATCACCCCCAGTGTCGCCGGTTCGGAACTACGGTTTTGCCAGGCGTGACGTGATCCGAGCTGGATGACGACATCGCCCGGCTGCAAGCGCACCTCGCCCTCGTCGACGACCAGCCACACTTCACCCGCCAGCAAGATGACGTAGTCGATCGTCTGCGTGGTGTGAAAGCCGGGGGCGTCCGGCTCCATGCGTTCAGCGATACCGGGCACGATCCGGGCCTGTTCCGCTCCCGCTGCGACCGGATCGAAATCCGGCGCACCATAGACGCTGTCGGGCGGCAGCGTCAGGGTCAGGAAAGTGCTGCCGCCGGGGGCTGGATGCACCGACTCCAGCGAAGGCACCGGATCGTCGTTCCCTTGCGGCACGCGGGGCATCTGCATTGTCGACCAGAGGATCGACGTGCGCATGCCCGGCGTCGCGGAATATTCCGCGACGCGCGGGGCCTGTTCTTCAGGCGAAAGGCGGGAGCGCCCATCCTCGCCAACAAAGGCGAGGATGCGGCGCGCACCGGAGAGGTGGAGTTTGTTCATACGGTGACGACGATATTCTGGAAGCCGCCGTCCCGGCGGTGCTGTGCGGCTTCGAGAGCGTCGTTCACCCGGTCGAGCGGAAAGCAGAGATGCTCAAGCGGTGACATATCCAGCGCACCGGATGCTGCCATGCGCGCCATATCGTCACCCTGCGCGGTCGAAAACCAGCACGAACCAAGATAGGATATGCCCGTGCACATTAACCAGATCGGATCGAACGGCAACTTTTCGTCCATGCCGCCGACCGTGACGATGGTGCCGCCGCGTGAAGTCGCCATCATGGCGTCCATGCTGGCCTGTGGCGGTGCGCCCGGACCCAGTGCCTCGAGTACGACGTCAGGGCCGAATCCATCGGTCATCTCGCGGGCCCAGTCGGTGCAGGGGCCATTGCGGTTGGAATGCGTAAAGATTCGCGAGGGTGCGAGCGCCCGGAGCTGCTCCAGGATCGTCTCGTTCCGGGCGACCGCCAGAATTCTGGGAACGCCCATGGCCAGCGCAAGCAGCGTGGCGCCGACGCCGATCGTCCCGGTCGCACCGTTGATGAGGAGCGAGGTGTCCGGTCCGACATTGGCGCGGCGCAGTGCACCGTAGGCAGTGCCGAGATAGCCGAATCGGGCCGCCTCTTCAAAGCTGACCCCGTCCGGCAGCGCGACCATGCTGTGGGATGGTGCGATCATGTATTCGGCAAACCCGCCCCACGGGTAGCGTTCGAACATGGTGACGGCGCCGGGCGCAAAGCCGAAGTAGCCCGCGAAGGCCAGCGACGGACAGGCGATCATGTCGCCCTTGCGGCATTTCGGGCAGGTGCCGCACGGGCGGAGCGGATTGACGTAGACGCGTTGGCCAACCTCCAGTCCGACGACATCCGGACCCACCGCTGCGATTTCACCTGCGGGGTCGAGGCCGAAAATCGCCGGCAAGGCAGGCAAGGGCAGGAACGGAAACCAGATCGGGTAGCTGGTCACCACATTGCGTAGATTGGGGACCACTCCACATGTACGAACCCGGACCAGTACGTCCGTGCCGGTTGGTGTCGGCACGGGAACCTGGTCGATCGTGAACGGCTGGGCAACATCGTGCAGCCGGGCCGCATTCATCATGGTCATTCCACTCTCCTCTGTCTGATCCTGAATGCGCAGGCTCGGCTATCCGCCGATTATTCTTTGCGCCATCCAAGGGGTAATCGTTGGGTCGATAGACCATTGCGTAGTCAATCTCGGCGGCCATAACATCATACGAAACAAAAAACATCATATTTTTCGGTTGCGATGTTCGATATCTGCTGCTAGGTCAAATGCGTCAGCGAGGCAGGGTGCAGCATGACCGGTCGGCATGCTAGCCACGGTGGAAGATGCTCAGGGATTGATCCCTCATCGGGGGGTGAGGGCGTCGCGTGGGCCGCAATCAGGGCGCAGTTTGGAGAGAAGTGGTGACGGAAACAAGGTCTACGAAGTCGCTCCCGACGCGGTTGCATCATTACGCCGTCGTTGTTCGTGATCAGGAGGCGGCGCGGCATTTCTTCGAGGAAATCCTCGGTATTCCTCTTGCTGGCACCTGGGCCGAGCGCAAGTTCTTCCCTGATATAGGTGAAGAGCATGACTATTGTCACACGTTCTACGAGCTTGAAGGGGGCGGTTCGCTCGCCTTCTTCCAGTTTGCCGATCCAACGATGTACGAGCGCTGCCGGGCTGCGGTGCCCGCAGAAGTCGGCCGCTTCAATCACATTGCGCTGCGCGTGGACCAGGCGCGCTTTGACGACCTGAAGGCCCGCCTCGAAGCGGCTGGCGAGCCATCACGCGAAGTCGAGCATGGCTATTGCCGGTCGCTTTACACTCATATGGGGGACGAGCTGGAGTTGGAGTTCACGCTCGACCCGCCAAACGTGGAAGAAATCTGGGCTGTTCGCCAAGCCAATGCCCATCAAGACCTGAGGCGCTGGTTGGGTGGTGATCGCACGATCAACAACGATATCCGGCCGCACTAAGCGCCGGAAATTCGTTGCGGTTGGTATTGTTTTCAGAGAATTCAAGGGAGGCGGCCGTGCGGCTATGCAGCTTTTCGGCGAACGGCGTCGCGTCATGGGGTGTCGCGGTTTCAGATGGCGTGATCGATGCCGGCAGGCGCCTGGACGGACTGCCGACTCTGCGCGACGCGCTGGCCAGCAACCGGTTGTCCGAGGTCCGTGCCCTAGTCGAAACTGACATGGGTGCCGACCTGCGGTTTGACGAGATCTGCTTTGATCCGGTGGTGCCGGATCCCGGCGTGATCCTTTGCATCGGCCTGAATTACGAAGATCACCGCGTGGAGACAAGGCGTGCGCAGTGTGGTTATCCCACCGTGTTCTCACGATATCCGAGGAGTCAGGTCGGCCACGGTCGCCCCATGCTGCTGCCCCGGGAATCTTCGATGTTCGACTATGAGGGCGAACTGGCCATTGTTATCGGCCGGACTTGCCGGCGGGTTCCGGTGGATGACGCAATGTCCGTCGTAGCGGGATACGCCTGCTATAACGATGGCAGCATCCGGGATTTCCAGCGCCACGCCTCACAGTTTCATCCTGGCAAGAACTGGCCCGGCACCGGTGCGTTCGGGCCGTGGCTCGTCACGGCAGATGAAATCGAGGATCACACCAAGCTCACCATCGAGACGCGCCTGAACGGCGAGATCGTTCAGGCCGCGGGGCTGGATCAGCTGATCTTCACGCTGCCGGAACTGATTGCCTATTGTTCGACCTGGACGGAGCTTCAGCCTGGCGATGTTATCGTTACGGGCACACCCGGGGGCATCGGTGCAGCGCGGACGCCCCCGCTCTGGCTGGCTGCGGGCGACCTTGTCGAGGTGGATATCCCGGGGGTCGGCCTGCTTGCCAACCGGATCGAATGCGAAGCCGTGCCCCTGACCGAGAGCAGTGAAGTGCGAAAGATCTGACCCGCGACGTGTCAAACGGGCGGTCAACGAAGGATTGATCTGAATGGATTTGGGAATTCAAGGCCGCACCGCACTGATCTGCGCGTCGACGCAGGGGCTCGGGCTGGCCTGTGCGGACGCCCTCGTCCAGGAGGGGGTCAACGTCGTGATCAATGGCCGCGATGCGGAAAAATTGGCCGCAGCAGAGGCAATGCTGCGCAGCAAGGGTTGCGGCGCCGTCCGCAGCGTCGCCGCAGATGTGACGACGGCCGATGGCCGCGCCGCGTTGCTTGCAGTCTGTCCCCAGCCGGAGATCCTTATCAACAACAACGCCGGACCCAACCCGGGCAAGTTTCTGGATTTCGACAGCAAAGTCTGGCTGGCCGCGCTCGAAGCGAACATGATCGCGCCGCTTGAACTCGTCCGCGCCGTCTTGCCGGCGATGAAGGAACGGCGTTTTGGCCGCATCGTCAACATCACCTCGGCCATGGTCACCACGCCGCGCCCCCACATGATGCTATCTTCGGGGTCGCGTGCCGGCCTGACGGCTGCGATGAAGGGCCTGTCGCTCGAGGTCGCTCGCGACAACATCACGATCAACAACCTGCTGCCGGAGCGGTTCGACACGGCCCGCCAGGAACAGATGGCCCGTGTTGCCATGCAGCGTGAGGGCATCGACTATTCCGAAGCCCGTCGCCGGCAAGTGGAAAGCATTGCTGCCCGGCGGCTTGGCGATCCTCGTGAGTTTGGTGCCACGTGCGCTTTTCTGTGCAGCGATCTTGCGGGCTTCATGTCGGGCCAGAACGTCCATCTGGATGGCGGTTCCTATCCCGGACTGATTTGACGGGTCGCCGCGTGCGCACATTGATTGGAGAACTGAATTGACCGACGGCATGAGCCAATTCGACTGGTCCGATCCGTTTTTGCTGGAAGACCAGCTGACGGACGACGAGCGCATGATCCGCGACAGCGCCCGGGCCTATGCCCAGCAGCAGCTCGCCCCCCGCGTCATCGAGGCTTTCGAGCGTGAGGAAACCGATCCGGCGATCTTCCGCGAAATGGGCGAACTTGGCCTGCTTGGGCCGACGATTCCCGAAATCTACGGCGGTGTCGGTGCCAGCTATGTCGCCTACGGCCTGATCGCGCGTGAGATCGAGCGGATCGATTCCGGATACCGCTCGATGATGAGCGTCCAGTCGAGCCTCGTCATGTATCCGATCTATGCCTACGGTTCCGAGGAGCAACGGCAGCGTTATCTGCCCAAGCTGGCGTCCGGCGAATGGATTGGCTGCTTTGGCCTGACCGAGCCTGATGCCGGTTCCGATCCTGGCGGTATGCGGACCACGGCGAAGAAGACCGACGGTGGGTATGTCCTGAACGGCAACAAGACGTGGATATCCAACTCCCCGATTGCTGACGTATTCGTTGTCTGGGCGAACAGCGAGGCGCACGGCGGCATCCGCGGGTTTGTGCTCGAAAAAGGCATGCCGGGCCTGTCAGCGCCGAAGATCGGCCATAAGCTGTCGCTCCGCGCCTCGATCACCGGCATGATCAACCTCGACGATGTGGAAGTTAGCGAAGACGCCCTGTTGCCGAACGTGCAAGGGCTCAAAGGGCCGTTCGGCTGCCTCAACCGCGCGCGTTACGGCATCAGCTGGGGCAGCATGGGTGCTGCCGAGGCGTGTTTTCACGCAGCGCGAGACTATGGCCTCGATCGCCGGCAGTTTGGTCGCCCGCTGGCGGCGACACAACTCTACCAGAAGAAACTCGCGGACATGGAGACGGACATCGCGCTGGGCCTCCAGGCATCCCTGCGCGTTGGCCGATTGATGGACGAAGGCCGCTTCGCCCCTGAAATGGTCTCGATCGTGAAGCGCAACAATGTCGGCAAGGCGCTCGATATTGCCCGGCAGGCACGTGACATGCATGGCGGAAATGGCATTTCCGGCGAATTTCCGGTCATGCGGCATATGATCAACCTCGAAACGGTGAACACCTACGAGGGCGCTCACGACGTTCATGCCCTGATTCTGGGACGGGCGATTACCGGCCACGCTGCCTTTTGAAGCATAGGAACCTCATGGCTGTCCCCAGCACCGTCCATCATTTCTACATAAACGGAGAATGGGTCGTTCCGCTGGGAGCGGAGCGTCTCGATGTGGAAAACCCTGCAACCGAAGCCGTCTTCGCTTCGATCGCTCTGGCGTCTGCGGCCGACGTGGACCGCGCGGTGGCCGCGGCGCAAGCGGCTTTCCCCGCCTTTGCCGCAACGGCGCCGGCAGAGCGGTCGGCATTGCTGCGCGCCTTGATGGCGGAACTGGAGCGCAGAAGCGATCTCCTCGCCGAACTTGTCACGGCCGAGATGGGATCGCCACTGGGTTTCGCGCGCAGCTTCCATGTTGCGGGCGCAATCGCCAACATTGCCGCAATGGCCGTAACCCTCGATCGTTATGAATTCGAGGAGGATTTGCCTGGCGCACGGGTCGTGCGCGAGCCGGTCGGTGTGTGCGGTCTGATCATACCCTGGAATGCGCCTCTGACGCTGCTTGCCACCAAGGTCGCCACCGCGCTTGCTGCTGGATGCACCGTGGTGGTCAAGCCATCGGAGGTTTCGCCACTCAGCGCATTGGTGTTTGCCGAGGCGGTCCATGCCGCCGGGATCCCGGCGGGGGTGTTCAATCTGGTCAATGGCGATGGTCCAATCGCCGGGCAGCGGCTTGCCGCACATCCCGATGTCGCGATGATTTCGATCACTGGCTCGACGCGCGCGGGCAGGCTCGTTGCCATGGCTGCGGCCGAAAGCGTCAAGCGCGTCCATCAGGAACTTGGCGGAAAGTCCGCCAATATCATTATGCCTGACGCCGATTTCAGCATGGCCGTTCCGGCCGGGCTGACGCGCTGCTTTGTGGGCGGCGGCCAGTCGTGCCAGGCCCCGACGCGCATCCTGGTGCCGAGAGATCGGATGGATGAGGCGATGGCGCTTGCCGCGGCGGCGGCCAATGCCATCCGGGTTGGCGATCCCCTTGATCCTGCGACAGGCATGGGTCCGGTGGTCAACCGTCTGCAATTCGACAAGATCCAATCGATGATCGCAGCCGGCGTTGACGATGGGGCCGCGCTTGCAGCGGGTGGGACGGGAAGGCCGGAGGGACTGGATCGCGGCTATTTTGTGCGCCCGACGGTGTTCGGAAACGTAGGGCCAGACCACCGTATCGCGCGGGAAGAGATCTTTGGCCCGGTCCTTTCGATCATTCCGTATGACGATGAAGCACAGGCGATCACGATCGCCAACGACAGCGTCTACGGGTTGGCGGGCTGGGTCTGGTCAGCCGATCTTGACCGCGCCCGCCGCGTCGCGCGCGCGATGCGCACCGGACGCGTCTATATCAACGGCGCGCCGCCGGCTCCGAATATTCCCTTCGGAGGCTACCGTATGTCCGGGAACGGCCGCGAAAACGGAACTTTTGGCCTGGAGGAGTATCTCGAGGTGAAGGCATTACTCGGCTATGGCTAGAACGGTCGGCGCGACTAACTTCGCGAGTGCGCCCTCAACCTTCAGGCGGCACATTCATGTTGCAGCAGCGAACGCAGCATTCCACTCCGCCATGGCGGCGGGTCGGAAGGTTCGCATGGTGTTTCGGAAAACGAGGTGACCCTGAATGTTGAGGGTGTTGGAGATCGCTGGGTGGGTGGAAACGAACCGCCGTGCCGGTGTTGTCAGGTTAACTCCGTGAACGCGCGCTGAGGCCGGAGGCGGCAAATTCATGCTGCAGCGGCGGACGCGGCGTTCCACTCCA
>CAYFJH010000049.1:0-22205 GCA_964343385.1 uncultured Novosphingobium sp.
TGCATCGCCTCAAACGTCGCCTGCTCATGTCGGTCTGAGTACAGCGGATCAGCAAGCGGGGGGGGCACGATTCTATAGGTGCCAATCCTTTGATGGTGGCTCCATATGAACTGGCTTTGCGCCGCTTGGGAGGTATGCCCGTCGTCCCGCAGGTGTGATCTGGCACCATCAAAAATGCGTGATCAGGCTCTAAGAACGGTATCAGTTTTCTTGCAAAGTGGCCCTTGGCAGCAAGGGATAGGGGTAAGCGCCTCTAATGGCCGGCAGTCTGGCACAATAGGTCACGTACAATACAGCCAAATGCCGTGACCCTTTAATGGGGAGATTTTCGATGAAGCTGGTTCGAGGCGTTAGCATTTTCGCGGTCGCCGCCTGCCTTTCCACAGCCGTACACGCGCAGGAAGCGCAAGAGAGCGATGCTGCGGCCCAGTTGGGCGGCCTTGAGGACATCGTCGTAACCGCGACCAAAAGATCCGAGAACCTCCAGGATGTTCCCGTTGCGGTTTCGGCGATCTCTTCGTCCGCGCTGACCGCCAAGGGGGTGTTCGACACTTCCGATCTCAATAACTCGATGCCGAACCTTCAGGTGTCGTCGGCCTATGGATCGCAGCAGCCCAATTTCTCGATTCGCGGCGTCGGCGTAGGCACGGAGCTGAGCGCAAGCGCCGCTTCGCCAGTTGGCGTCTATGTCGATGAGGTTTACCAGACCTTCCGCGCCAGCCATGGGCAGCAGCTTTACGATCTGGAACAGGTCGAAGTGGTGCGTGGTCCCCAGGGAACCCTCTATGGACGCAACACGACGGGCGGCGCGATCAACTTCATCACGCGCAAGCCCGATCTCAGGGGTGCCAATGGCTATTTGACCGTCGGCTATGGCAATTACGACCGGAAAAGCGCCGAAGCCGCCATCGAACTGACGCCTGTGGAAGATCAACTCGGGATCCGCATTGCCGGCACCTATGTGAAGTCGGATACCTACATCCACAATCTCCTGCCCGCGGGGCTCAATACGAGCGCTGCTGGCGGCGCATCCGGCCTCAACTTCAACGCCGGCCGCGATCCGAACGGCGATGAAAGCTACGGCATTCGGGGGACACTGCGCTTCAAGCCGGCCGACACGCTTGATATCTCGCTGAAGGGCTATGCGGCAAAAACGACCGGCGGTGTCGCGGCTTCGCTCGGTGCGGGGCCCTCGAAGACAAACGGCAGCATATTCAACTACGAGAATCCGAACTTCATTTTGGCGCCGGTCTTTCAGTTGCTCGGTGACAACGGTGCCGGGCTGCTGCCCAGCACCTACAGCCGGGCCAGCCTGTTCGACCGAGAAATAGCGCAGGACACGATTGGACTCGCCGTGAGCCGTGCTGAAGGCGCGGTGTTGACAGTCAAGGCGGAGCTTGCCGACAGATTCAACCTCACCTCGATCACTGGCTATGATTCCGGCCTTTATCTCCAGACGCAGACCGATTGCGACAGTGGCCCCATCCGCCTGTGCTCGAATGGTTACAAGTCGAAATTTCAAGCTTTTAATCAGGACCTTCGCCTAGATTATAGCAGCGGGCCCTTCAAGCTCATTGCCGGCGGATACTATGGCTGGGATTCGGTGACGTCGGACAACGACATCGATATTTTCAACTTCCTGAGCGACGTGCGGGCAGCAGTTGGCCTGCCCGCCACTTGGTTCAACCCCGCCGGCGGCTTCAACGGAACTGCTCTCCCTGCCGGTTCAGTGCCGACCGGCATTCGCGGCGAGCAGCACTTCAAGCAGAATCGTAAGAGCTGGGCGGTTTATGGGGAGGGAAGTTATGAAATTACCCCGACCCTGAAACTAACGGCCGGTCTGCGCTATACCACGGACACGACCGACTATAAGGACGGGATCACCACCTACTTTGACGATGCCGGTAATGCTCGCATGCTGGCGGTTTCGGCATACGGCGCGCCTTATTTTCTCGCACCGGTCATAGACGCATCGGGGGCTGTGGCCATTCCCGCCACGGCGAGCCCCACCCCAGGCGGCGTCAACAAGAGCGGTAAGACCAGCCGCCTCTCGGGCCGCGCCATCCTAGACTGGAAGCCCGTTGACGGTGTCATGCTCTACGCCGGCTACAGCCGCGGCTACCGCGCGGGCACGTTCAACGGCTTGGCCTATATCAGTTCGCCGCAGGTCTACTTCGTGAAGCCCGAAGAGGTGAACGCCTTCGAAGTGGGCTTCAAGACACGCTTCCTGAACAACCGCCTCCAGATCAACGGAAGCTTTTTCTATTACGACTACAAGAATCAGCAGAGCCAAGTGGTCGACCAGAGCGTGACAGCCAACATCATCACGCTCGATGGAACGTTGAAAGGCGCCGAGATCGACGTCCAGTTCGCGGCGACGGAGCGTCTAACGCTGACCGCGTCTCTCGGTCTGCTCGATACCAAATATAAGGGCTATGATCAGGCGGCATGCGCTGCGCTCAACCTCAGCGGTCTCTTCCCGGCCCAAGACGGCTCATGCGTTCAGTCGGGTGCCGGTAGCGTCAGCGTCGGGGGTAATCCCTTCCCCTATGCACCCAAGACTTCGATCAATCTCGGCTTCGACTGGACCGCTCTTGAGACCGGCAACGGCAAGCTGCAGCTTCACGGTGACGCATCCTACACGGGTCGCTTCTATTATGACTCGTTCAAGGACTATAGCCGGGGCGTCCTCAGGAACCTCGCAACCGGGCCGTATACCGAGGGAGAAGGCGATTATTGGGTGTTCAACAGCCGCCTGAGCTACGTCACCGACCGTTACACGGTCTCTGTCTGGGGTAAGAACCTCTCCAACAAGCTGTATTTCCCTGCGGGATATCCCAATGAGGGTATCACAGGTGCGGGATATCTCGTTCGCGCACTTCCCAGGACGTACGGCGTCGAAGCGACGGTCCGGTTCTGACGAATTCGGAGGAGCGCCGATTGAAAAAGAGGTGTTCCTCCGCCGCCCGCCGCACCGCCAGCTAGGTGTTTAGTCCCGGCACCCGTTTCCGCGAGAATGGCCGCATAACGGCGGGCAATGCATCGCAGCTTTGCGATGGCGCGGCTGCTGTTCTCCTGATGTCCGAGGCGGCCGCCGATCGGCTGGGCGCAAAACCCCGCGCGCGAATCCATACGATCACGGTTGTCGGGTCGGATCCTGAGCTCATGCTTACCGGGCCGATCGCGGCGACGCGCAGGATTCTGGACAGGAGCGGTCTGACCGCATCCGACATCGACCTGTTCGAAGTCAACGAGGCCTTCGCCTCGGTGCCGATGGCGTGGATGAAGGAACTCGGGGTCGGGCATGACCGGCTTAACGTGAATGGTGGCGCGATTGCCCTTGGACATCCACTTGGCACCACAGGCGCGCGCATGATGACCTCGTTTCTGAATGAACTTGAGCGCCGGAATGGCCGATTTGCCTTGCAAAGCATCTGCTGCGCCGGGGGGGGGGCTGGCGACGGCCACCCTGATCGAGCGAGTTGGCTGAGACCCCCCTTGTTCGAGCCGCCCCACTTGCGGCGGTTCCACTGGCCCGGCTAGGCTGTCGAACCGATAGGGCTCATTCAACGACCTGGAATTGCCATTTGTTTCTGACAGCGACATGGCGAGACAACAGTGGTCAACTCCACGTTTTGCGCGCAGGCACACCACATGGAGTATGACAGGACAGCGCCGGTTGACTGGAGCGACTATCAGGTCTTCCTGGCGATAGCCCGGGCCGGCAACCTTGCCCGTGCAGCGGAAAAGGCCGGTCTTAACGCGACGACGATGGGCCGCCGCCTGCGCCGACTGGAGGCACGGCTCAACGCTACCCTTTTCGAGCGTTCACGCGATGGGCAGGTGTTGACCGAAGCGGGAGAAGCCCTGCTGGAAGCTGTTGAGGCCATGGCCCAGGTCGCGGGCCAGATCGGTGAAAACGCTGGCACACACGAGGGCCCGACCGGCACGGTGCGCCTCTCCGTGTCGGAAGGTTTCGGCACCTGGTTCGTCAGCAGCCGTGTACCAGCGTTCGTGGCGGCCTACCCCGGGCTGGTGCTCGACATTGTCGCCAACAGCGGGTTGCTCAATCCCTCACGGCGCGAAGCCGATATTGCGGTCATGCTTTCCCGGCCCAAGGCCGGGCCGCTGATGACGCGCAAACTATCCGACTATGCGCTCCAGGTTTACGCCAGCCGTGAGTACCTGAGCCGTCACGGAACGCCCCGGAAGGCAGCGGACCTGGCGCGAGGCCATCTGCTGGTGGGCTATGTCCCTGACCTGATCTATTCTCCGGAACTGCGGTACTTGTCCGAGCTGGCGCCAAACCTGAGCGCCACGATCCGTTGCTCCAGCATCAATGCGCAACTGCGACTGGTGGCGGAAGGCGTGGGGATCGGCGTGCTACCCCGGTTCATGGCCGACGCCAACTCAGCCCTCGTTCCACTCCTGCCTGAAAACCGGATTGTCCGATCCTTCTGGCTCGTCACGCACCGGGACACACACAATCTGGCCCGCATCAAGGCCACCCGCGAATGGCTGATCCATGCAGTCCAGGGCAACCGGGATCTGCTGTTGCCGAACGCAGGCTGAGTGCCGCTCCTGAAACCTGCAATTTTGCAGCACAGTCCTGCAAAATAACTCCTTGGCTGCAGGAACTCATTGGCCCATCCCAGCGGCAACGCAGGCTTGGCCCTGCCCCATTATCGTGCCTGGAGAGACCTGATGCGAATGATCGACCACCTGATCCCCGGCGCCGCCGCCGGCACCGGCGCACGGTTCGGCGACGTGTTCGATCCGAATACCGGTGAGGTTCAAGCCCGTGTT
Source organism: uncultured Novosphingobium sp. (assembly GCA_964343385.1). GTDB lineage: Bacteria > Pseudomonadota > Alphaproteobacteria > Sphingomonadales > Sphingomonadaceae > Novosphingobium. Next base: position 4,807 of record CAYFJH010000049.1, read on the forward strand.
CCGCTGGGTGACGCGGCCGTTCTCGAACGAGCTGTCGTCGCAGCTCAGGCGGCGCAACCCAAGTGGGCGGCCACCAACCCCCAGCGCCGCGCGCGGGTGCTATTTACGTTCAAAGCGCTGGTCGAGGCTCACATGGACGAGTTGGCCCACCTCCTGTCATCCGAGCACGGCAAGGTCATCGCGGACTCCCGGGGCGATATCCAGCGCGGGCTGGAAGTGGTGGAGTTTGCTTGCGGCATTCCCCACGTACTGAAGGGGGAATACACCCAGGGCGCCGGCCCGGGAATCGACGTCTATTCGATGCGCCAGCCGATCGGCATCGGCGCGGGCATCACCCCGTTCAATTTCCCGGCCATGATTCCCCTTTGGATGAGCGCGGTGGCTATCGCCTGCGGCAACGCATTCATCTGCAAGCCGTCCGAGCGCGATCCGTCTGTCACCGTGCGGCTGGGCGAGCTGTTTCTCGAAGCCGGGCTCCCGGAAGGCATCTTCCAGGTCGTTCACGGCGACAAGGAGATGGTCGACGCGATCCTTGATCACCCGGCCATTGGCGCAGTGAGCTTCGTCGGCTCCTCCGACATCGCGCACTATGTGTACAATCGCGGGGTTGCGGCGGGCAAGCGCGTCCAGGCGATGGGCGGAGCCAAGAACCACGGCATCGTCATGCCCGACGCCGATCTCGACCAGGTGGTGAACGATCTGGCCGGGGCAGCCTTCGGCTCGGCGGGCGAACGCTGCATGGCGCTCCCGGTCGTAGTACCGGTCGGAGAGGAAACCGCCGAGCGGCTCAAGGCGAAGCTGATCACCGCGATAGCGGGGTTGAAGGTTGGCATCTCCACCGACGCCGAGGCACACTACGGTCCGGTGATCACGGCCGCGCACAAGGAAAAGATCGAAGGCTGGATCGCCCGCTGCGTCGAAGAAGGCGGCGAACTGGTGGTTGATGGCCGGGGCTTCGTCTTGCAGGGGCACGAGAGCGGGTTCTTCGTCGGCCCGACCCTGATCGACCACGTCACCTCCGAAATGGACAGCTACCACAACGAGATCTTCGGGCCGGTGCTCCAGATCGTCCGCGCCGCGAACTTTGAAGAAGCGCTGGCTTTGCCGAGCAAGCACCAGTTCGGCAACGGCGTGGCGATCTTTACACGCAACGGCCACGCCGCGCGCGAGTTCGCAGCGCGGGTCAATGTGGGCATGGTCGGCATCAACGTGCCGATCCCGGTGCCTGTCGCCTACCACACCTTCGGCGGGTGGAAGCGTTCGGCCTTCGGGGACACCAACCAGCACGGCCTGGAAGGGGTGAAGTTCTGGACCAAGGTCAAGACCGTGACCCAGCGCTGGCCTGACGGTTCGCCCGACGGGGGCAATGCCTTCGTTATCCCAACGATGGGCTGAGGTTGCGCAGGAGAGGACGAGGATGAAAACGGTCGGGGTCATTGGTGCGGGCCAGATGGGTGCCGGAATCGCCCAGATAGCGGCGCAAGCAGCCATTCGTGTATTGCTGGCGGATGTTTCGCGCGATCATGCCGAACGGCGACTTGGCCGGATCGCGGCACAACTGGATCGCGCCGTCGCCAAGGGCGATCTGGGTCAGGTGGCACGCGACAGCGCGGTTGCGGCGATCACGCCGGTAGCCGGTATCGACGCCATGGCCGAAGCAGATCTGGTGATCGAGGTGGCGACCGAGCGCGAAGAGATCAAGCGCACGATCTTCGCCGCGGTCGGCAAGGTCCTGTCGCCGGCCGCAGTCCTGGCCACGAACACCTCATCGATCTCCGTGACGCGATTGGCGCAGGCGGCGACTGCCCCCGACCGATTTATCGGCATGCACTTCTTCAATCCCGTCCCGCTGTCGCTCTGATCGTCGACGCCAAGCCTTTCGGAGTACCTGTGCCGTGACCGACATCGAGCAATTCGGACTTTCAGAAGACCAACTGGCGATCCAGGAGCTTGCCCGGCGCTTCACCGCCGACGCGATCACTCCCTTCGCCGCGTCCTGGGACGAAGAGCACACCTTCCCGCGTGAGACGATCAAGGCTGCGGCCGATCTGGGCTTCGGCGGAATCTACGTCCGGGAGGAATCCGGCGGCATGGGCCTCGGGCGGCTCGATGCCGCCCTGATCATGGAGGCCATGGCCGCCGGTTGCCCGACGACCAGCGCGTTTATTTCCATCCACAACATGAGCGCCTGGATGATCGATGTATTTGGCGGTGCGGACCTGAAGGCCCGCTACCTGCCCGATCTCGTCAGTATGCAGCGCATGGCCAGCTACTGCCTGACCGAACCGGGCTCGGGGTCCGACGCGGCCGCGCTCAAGACCTCGGCGCGGCAGGAAGGTGAGCACTATGTTCTAAACGGGACCAAGCAATTCATCTCGGGCGGCGGCGTAAACGATCTATACCTCGTCATGGTGCGTACCGGCGGAGAAGGCCCCCGCGGGATTACCTGCCTCGCCGTCGATCGCGACACGCCCGGCCTCAGCTTCGGGGCGCCGGAGAAGAAGCTCGGCTGGAATGCCTCACCTACTGCACAGGTGATCTTCGAGGGCGCCCGCGTGCCCGTCGCCAATCGCGTGGGCGACGAGGGCCAGGGCTTTTCCATCGCCATGGCCGGGCTGGACGGCGGCCGCATCAATATTGGTGCGTGCTCGCTCGGCGGGGCGCAGCGGTGCCTCGACGAAGCCGTGGCCTACGTAAAGGATCGCCGCCAGTTCGGAAAAGCCCTGGCGGACTTCCAGAACACCCAGTTCACCCTGGCCGACATGGCGACCGACCTCGAAGCGGCCCGCGCGCTGCTGTACCTTGCTGCCGCGAAGGTAACTGCCGGGTCGCCCGACAAGACCCGATTTTCGGCCATGGCCAAGAAGCTGGCGACCGACACCGGATCGTCTGTGGCCGATCGCGCGCTGCAACTGTTCGGTGGTTACGGTTATCTCAGGGACTATCCGATCGAGCGGTTCTGGCGCGACCTTCGCGTGCACCGCATCCTTGAGGGCACAAATGAGGTGATGCGCCTGATCGTCGGCCGGGATCTTCTCAAGTGAGCGAGCCTGAAGTCATCGTGCGCCGCGAGGGTGCGGTCGGACGGCTGTCGCTCAACCGCCCCAAGGCCATTCATGCGCTCACCCGGGACATGTGCCTCGCGATGAGCGCGGCGATGGAGGAATGGCAAGGGGATCCGGCGGTCAAATCTATTGTTATCGATCATGCCGAGGGCAGGGGCTTCTGCGCCGGGGGAGACATCAATCTCCTGCGTGCCTCGGCCCTGAACGACCGGGGCATGACGGGTCGGGTCTTCTTTTTCGACGAGTACCGCCTCAACCATCAGCTGTTCACGTCGGCCAAGCCGGTCGTCTCGTTCATGGACGGCATCACGATGGGCGGTGGGGTCGGCATCTCCCAGCCGGCGCGCGTCCGCGTGGCGACCGAAAATACTCGGCTGGCCATGCCCGAAAGCGGCATCGGCCTGTTCCCCGACGTCGGTGGTGGCTGGCATCTTTCACGCCTGCCCCGCCGCCTTGGACAATACCTGGCACTCACCGGCGCGCGGCTTGACGGCACTGAATGCCTCTGGGCCGGGCTTGCCACCCATTACCTGTCCCCGGCCGCGCTCGCCGAGGCAAAAGCGCGGCTCGCTGCCGGAGAGGAACCGCGCGCCGCGCTGTCGTCGCTGACCACCGTTCCGCCGCCGCCTGCCATCGCGGCCCACGCGGGCCGGATCGAACGGCACTTCGCCTCTGACCGGCTGGAAGACATCATCGCCTCGCTTGAAGCGGCCGATGGAGAATGGGAGCAGCAGACGCTCAGCCAGCTGCGCACCAAAAGTCCGCAGACCTGCAAGGTCGCGCTACGCGAGCTGGCAGAAAGCCTCAAGCTCGACAGCTTTGCTGCCAATATGGCCATGGAATACCGCATCGCCAGCCGCGTGCTGATGCTGCCCGACTTTGCCGAAGGCGTGCGTGCGCTGATCGTGGACAAGGATAACCGGCCGTGCTGGAACCCGGCCAGGCCCGAGGACGTGACCGAGGCGCAACTCGACGCGATCTTCGCGCCGCTGCCCTCGCGAGAGGAATGGAGCCCGCTATGAAAATCGCCTTTATCGGCCTTGGCAACATGGGCGGTGGCATGGCTGCCAATCTGGTCAAGGCGGGCCACGAAGTCCGCGCCTTCGACCTTGCGCCCGGTGCCCGCGAACGGGCCGCCACAAATGGCTGCACCGTTGTCCCGACGGTGCAAGAGGCCGTGACCGGCGCGGACGCGGTCGTGTCGATGCTCCCCAATGGCACGATTGTGGACCAGGTGTACGGAGCGGACGTGATCGGCGTCGCCCCGGCCCGGGCCCTGCTGCTGGACTGTTCGACCATCGATGTAGCTACTGCTCGCAAGGTGGCGAAAACGGCGGCAAGCGCAGGCTATGAAATGGGCGACGCCCCCGTATCCGGCGGTATAGCCGCCGCCAATGGCGGCACCCTGACCTTTATGGTCGGCGGCAGCGCCGAAGCGTTCGCCCGGGCCGAACCGATCCTCGCCGCCATGGGCAAGGCGGTGATCCACGCCGGTCCGATCGGCAGCGGACAGGCGGCGAAGATCTGCAACAACATGCTACTGGGGGCGACCATGATCGCCACCTGCGAGGCGTTCCGGCTGGCCGAACGACTGGGGCTTGATCTCCAGACCTTCTACGACATCTCGTCAAAGGCGTCCGGACAGAGCTGGTCGATGACAAGCTATTGCCCCGTCCCCGGGGTGGGGCCGCAAAGTCCGGCGGACAACGACTATCAAGGTGGCTTCGCGGCCGGACTGATGCTCAAGGACCTGCGCCTTGCCATGGCCGCCGCGACCGAGAGCGGTGCCAATGTGCCGATGTCGGCATGCGCCGAACAGCTGTTCGATGAATTCGTCGATAAGGGGAACGCCGGTGTGGACTTCTCCGGGATCATCCGGACGCTGTAATTCGCCTTGGCGGTGACAAGAGGACCGACACAATGAGCTTTGAAACCATTCTCGTCGAACGGCGGGGCGCGGTTACCCTGTTCACCCTCAACCGGCCGCAGGTACTGAACGCGCTCAACTCGTTCGTTCTGGAAGAACTGATCGCGGCCTTCGCCGCGTTCGAGGCCGATCCGGAGCAGCGTTGCGGCGTGATTACCGGTTCCGGCGAAAAGGCCTTCGCCGCTGGTGCTGATATCAAGGAAATGGCCGATAAGCCCGCAGCCGATTTCTACCGGGAGGATTTCTTCGCCGGCTGGACCAGCCGTCTGGTTAGGGCGACCCGCAAACCATGGATTGCAGCGGTCAACGGATTTGCTCTCGGGGGAGGTTGTGAACTGGCGATGATGGCCGATTTCATCATCGCCGCCGATACTGCGAAATTCGGCCAGCCCGAAATCAAGCTGGGTGTGGCTCCAGGCATGGGCGGGTCACAGCGCCTGACGCGGGCGGTGGGCAAGGCCAAGGCGATGGACATGTGCCTGACCGGGCGGATGATGGACGCGGCCGAGGCCGAACGCTCCGGCCTAGTCAGCCGGGTCGTGCCGCTGGCAGAGCTCGCGGCCGAAGTGCTCAAGACAGCCGAAGCGATCGCCGCGATGCCGCCGCTGGCGGCGCTGGCCAACAAGGAAATGGTGAATCTCGCCTTTGACACCACGCTCGACCAGGGCCTGCTGGCCGAACGTCGGCTGTTCCAGGTGCTGACCGCCACCGAAGACAAGGCCGAAGGCATGGCCGCTTTTGTAGAAAAACGCGCCGCCAACTGGCAGGGGCGTTGAGCAAGGCTTCGCAGCCCCGGCGATGAGAAGTGGCCTGCTTCTCGCGAAAGCTACGTTCGTCCTTCATTGATTTGCGAGCCAACCACGATTGTATAAGTGCGGTCACAATCGACCGCAAGCCGAACGCGGTTATGAGCGATAGAATTTGCGTCATACCCACATGGTAGCGCGCGGTTGACGAAGATCCACTGCCTTGAAAATCTGTCGAACAGGTCAAACCGCGCGGCCTTGGCGCCGCTTGGTACCAAGAATATGGGCGCATTCGGCGAGGCGCGCCTTCGAGCAACGGCGTTACGATTGGTTTCGCTGCACAAGCCTGGCCGACGTCGATGCATTCCATGCAGCAGACCCTGCTGCAGGCGGCAAGGATGAAGGTGCGGTCGGCCCGTGCGCGTCGGTCAGTGCAGGTTGGTATCAGAGCAGCGTAATCGAGCCGGTTGCAGGGATGAGCGACGCGAGGTGCCGGCGCTCAATGCTGGCCTGCAACGCTCTGGCGCTGGCGATTGGTCCGCCATGGGTGATGATGGCGACAGGCCGTGCGGCAGGCAGATTGGCCAAGGCTTGGCCGACGCGCCGTGCCAATGCTGCCGTGGTTTCGCCGCCGCCTGGCTGAAAGTGATCGGGATTATCAATCATCCCGTCCATCGCATCACCCGTTTCGCGGTAGATTGCGGTCCAGGCGCGCCCTTCCCAAGTCCCGAAATCACGTTCGCGCCACAGGGGATCGGCGATCGCTGGAATGCCGAGTTTTTCGGCCAGTGGCAGAGCGATCGCTTTTGTGCGGGTGAGGTCGCTATGGATGACTGCTTGCGGCTTCAGGGCGGCAAGCTGATCGACCAGCGGCGCAATCATCGCTCGTCCGGCGCGCGACAGGCCGGGATCGCTCTGGCCATAGCAGCGTCCGGACCACACCCTGGCCACGGGCGGATGACGCACAAGTATCAGGCGGACCGGGCTCAGACTGGCCATCGGGCGCAGGCAGCAAGCAGCACGATAAGCTGCCCGGCATAGACGGCAAAGCCCAGACAGTCCCCGGTGACTCCGCCCAGACGGCGGCGCAGGAATGCGCACAGCCACCAGACGAACAGCCCGGCGGCAAGCAGCGCGGCGGCGGCGGCCTGTGGTTCGATCCAGGCAAAAGGCAGCACGAACGGCAGCATGGCCAGACTGGCTCCGGCAAGCTGTCGCCACCCGGTGCCCGCCACGATCCGGCTGGCCATTCCGTCAACGCCGGGCGGTGACGGGAGCAATGCCTTTGGCACCACGGCCAACAAGCGCCCGAACGCTGCGGATGCCGTCAGCGTGGGCAGGATCAGCGATGCCGGCAATGCGGTGAGCAGCGCCGCGCGCAAGCCCAGCGCCAGCATAAGGCCGACCGAACCATAGGCCCCGATGCGGCTGTCCTTCATGATTTCGTGGACGCGCGCCGGCGTCGTGCCGCCGCCGAAACCGTCGCAGAAATCGGCGACGGCATCTTCATGGAAGGCCCCTGTCAGCCGGGCTTCGACAATCAAGGCGATGAGCACCGCCACAAAGCGCGGCCATAGCTCCGCCGCGCCGATCAGGACGCCCGCGCTCACCAGCCCGACCAGCCCGCCCGCCAGCGGGAACCATGCCACCGCGCGCACCATCCCCGCCGGTACATCGTCGGCGCGAAGGCGTGACAGGCCGGGCACGGGCACCTGGGTCAGGAACTGGATTGCCAGCAGCGGGGGAATCCACCAACGCAGGCTCATCCAAGGACTTCCGCCAGCGTGGCGACATCGCGCAGCAGCGCGGCGGCGCTGTCGAGCAGGGGCAAGGCAACCAGCGCGCCGGTTCCCTCACCCAGTCGCATGCCCCAGTCGAGCACCGGCTCAAGGCCCAGATGCGCCAGCGCCGCACCGTGACCAGGCTCGGCAGAACGGTGCGCGGCGATCATCGCCCGGCGCGTGCCGGGGGCCAGTTGTTCCGCGATCAGGGCAGCGGCTGTCGTGACATATCCATCAACCAGCAGCGTGCATCCCTGACGCGCGCCTTCGGCGTAAAATCCCGCGATGGCGGCGATCTCGAACCCGGCGATGGCAGCCAGAGCCGCCTTGTCACGACGTCCATCCAGTCGGTGGACCGCATCCGCCACGATCCCACGCTTGATCTCGCGCATCGCTCCATTCGCTCCGGCGCCGCTGCCGGTGGCGGCGTCGGCATCGACCCCGATGAGCGCGTGGGTGATGCAGGCGGAGGGCGTGGTGTTGCCGATGCCCATCTCGCCCGCGATCAGCAGGCGAAAGCCATCCGCCACCGCCCGGCGCGCTTCATCAGCGCCCAGCACCCAGGCGGCATCGAACTGCGCCTCGTCCATCGCCGGCCCACGGCTCAGATCGGCGGTGCCACGCGCCACGGCGGCGGCGCGATAATGCGCGGGGAACGGGGCGCGTGGCGGATCGGCTATTCCGGCATCCACCAACCGCAGATCGACCCCGTGCGCCGCGGCCAAGGCGGTGCAGCTGGCGCGGCCCTTCAGGATCGTAGCCACCATGGCGGTTGTGACGGTCGATGGCCACGCGGACACCCCTTGCGCGACAACGCCGTGATCCCCGGCGAACAGAACGATCCGGCGCGGGCGGGTGCTGGGGGCAAGCGACTGCTGCGCCACGGCCAGTTCAATCGCGAGGGCCTCCAGCCGGGCCAGGCTGCCGGGCGGCTTGGCCATGGCATCGAGGCGCGCCTGGACCTGAGCGGGAGTGATCGTCATCGGACAAGCCTTGTGCTGGAAACGGGGAGCGGTGCTTGCCAGCCGTGGCGGACCAGTTCGGGGGTGTCGCTGTCCTCGTCAGGGTAGCCCAGGCACAGCAGCGCGATAAACCGCCAGCGGGGCGGCACGTCGAGCAGCGCGTTGATAGCACCGGGATCGACGATCGAGACCCAGCCCAGCCCGATCCCGCGCGCGCGGGCGGCGAGCCACAGGGTGTGGATCGCGGTTACCACCGACCAGCACAGCGTTTCGGGCATGGTCGCGCGGCCAAGGCCGTGGCCGGTATTGGTCGCTTCATCACAGAATACGGCGAGCACTTCGGGCGCATCGCGCAGTCCGTGGAGTTTCAGCCTGTCATAGAGCGCGCGCTGATCGGCATCATAGGCACCCGCCGCGTCGCGCTTGCCGGCATCGGCCAACAACGCGAGCTCCTCGCGCCGCTCGGGCGAACGCACGAGCACGAACCGCCAAGGCTGGGCATTGCCGACCGAAGGGCCGTGGCTGGCAAGGTCAAGCAGTTCGTCGATCGCACCCCGGGGCAGCGGATCTTGCCGGAAATGGCGCACGTCGCGCCGCCATGCGAACAGCTCGCCGAGTTCGCGGCGGAAGGCTTCGTCAAACATCGGCCCGGTCATCGCGCATGTCCGGCAATGGCCAGCAGGCGATCCGCGCTCACATGGCGTTCCAGATCGGCGGCCAGTTCATCAAGCGCGGCATCAACCGCCGCGTCCTGGTCCGGCCCGGCGGATGGCCCGCCGATCCAGCCGGGGCGCTGGGCCGCCAGGTTGAACAGCCCGTGGACATAGCAGCCCGCGATCCGGCCGCATGCGCTGATCGCACCTTCCGCGCCGCCATCGGCCATGCGCAGCAGGGGGGCGGCATCGCCGGTGGTGACTCCGCAGTGGATCTCGTATCCCGCAAAGGCGCTGTCATCGGCAATCCGCGTGCCGCGCACCTCGCGCAGGGTCTTGTCGGCGCGCATCACCGTATCGACCGGAAGCAGGCCAAGCCCGGCCACGGTTTCGGGCGATCCTTCCACCCCATCAGGATCGGACACGGTCCGGCCCAGCATCTGGTAGCCGCCGCAGATGCCCAGCACCCGCCCGCCGCGCCGAACATGGGCGGCAATGTCCACGTCCCAGCCTTGCGCGCGCAGGAAGGCGAGGTCGGCGATGGTGGCCTTGGTGCCGGGCAGGACGACCAGCGCCGCGCTTGCCGGGATCGGGCTGCCGGGAGGCACCATGGTCAGCTTTACCCCCGGCTCCTGCGACAGGGGATCAAAATCGTCGAAATTGGCGATGCGCGAAAGCATGGGGACGGCGATTTCCGTGGCGCCATCCGCGACTTCGGGCAGGTCAAGCGTCACCGCGTCTTCGGCCGGAAGCAACCGCGCAGCCTTGAGCCAGGGGATCACGCCCAGCCCCTCCCAACCTGTCAGTCGCGCAATGGCGGCATAGCCATCATCGAACAGCGCCACATCGCCGCGAAACTTGTTGATCAGGAAGCCGCGGATCATCGCCGCGTCCTCCGCCTCCAGCACTTCCCTGGTGCCCACGATCGAGGCGATCACGCCGCCCCGGTCGATATCGCCCACCAGCACTACTGGCACCCCTGCTGCGCGGGCGAATCCCATGTTGGCAATGTCGCCGTGGCGCAGATTGATCTCCGCTGGGCTACCCGCGCCTTCGACGATCACGAGGTCGGCGGCTGCCCGCAGGCGGTGATAGGATGCCAGCACCGCCTCCAGCAGTTCACCCTTGCGCGCACGGTAGTATTCGGCCCCCAGCGTGCCCTGCACCTGGCCATGGACCACGACCTGCGCCGAACGGTCGCTCTGCGGTTTGAGCAGCACCGGGTTCATGTCGACCGACAGCGGCGCACGGGCGGCCACTGCCTGCAGGGCCTGCGACCGCCCGATCTCGCCACCTTCAGCGGTGACGGCGGCGTTGTTCGACATGTTCTGCGGCTTGAACGGCAGCACCTTGAGGCCGCGATTGGCGAACAGGCGGCACAGCCCCGCCACCAGCACCGATTTGCCGACATCCGATCCCGTGCCCTGCAACATCAGCGCAGCCATGCCAGCACCCCCACACAAAGCCACAGTAGCACACAAGCGCCCAGGAACACCCGCAAGGCGCGGTGCAGATCTGCCGTGACCGGGCGCGGCCCATCGCCAAGCGCCGGCCGTGCGATCCATTCTCCATCATAGTGGGCGCCGCCCCCCAGCGTCACGCCAAGCGCGCCCGCCATCGCGCTTTCCGGCCAGCCGGCATTGGGCGAAAGGTGCCGCCCGGCGTCTCGCGCCATCACCCGCCAGCCGCTGCGCCCGGCCAGGCAGATCAGCACGCCCGAAAGGCGCGCCGGAACCCAGTTCATCGCATCGTCCATCCGCGCGCAGGCCTTGCCGAACAGTTCATGCCGCGCGTCGCGGTGGCCGATCATGCTGTCGGCGGTGCTGATGCATTTGAAGGCGAACAGGCCGGGCAGGCCAAGCAGGACAAACCAGAAGGCGGGGGCGACAATCCCGTCGCAGAAGCTTTCGGCCAGCGTTTCGATCGCGGCGGCGGCGATGCCGGCCTCGTCAAGCGGGGCCGTATCGCGTCCGACGACGAGCGACAACGCCGCGCGCGCGACGACCGGATCGCCCCGCCCAAGCGGAGCGGTCACCGCCGAAACGTGCTGCCACAGGCTGCGCTGCGCAAGGCCGGTGGTGGCGAGCAGGACGATCGCCAGCGTTCCGGCCCAGCCCCCCGCCCAACCAGCCACCACCAGGCGTTCGATGATCCAGCCGGTTCCGCCGCCCACGGCCAGCAGCACCAGCATCGCCGCGATGCCGCCGGCCAGCCGGTATCGCTCGCGGTTCCAGCGCCGGTCCATCGCCCCGATCAGCCGCCCCGCCCAGGTCACCGGATGGCCGACACGGCGCAGGAGCCAGGCGGGATAGCCCAGCGCGGCTTCCACCAGCAATGCCGCCAGCAGCTGTTCGGGCCGGTCAAGCATCATGCCAGCCGCGCCACCGGCACGATCAGCGGGGCGCCGTCGGCGTCGTGCCCGGCATGGACGCGTACGCCATAAGCGGCTTCCAGCACGGGCGCGGTCATCACTTCGGCGACGGGCCCGGCGGCCAGCACTTCGCCGGCTTTCATCACGATCACCCGGTCGGCCAGCCGGGCGGCCTGGGTCAGGTCATGCAGCACCACCGCCACGCCCGCGCCCTGCGCGGCGGCGGCGCGCAGGCAGGAGGCGGCATCGAGCTGGTGCGCGGGGTCGAGGCTGGCAAAGGGCTCATCTACCAGGATCCAGCGCGGTTCGCCCGCCAGGACCCGGGCCAGCAGCACGCGGGCTTGCTCGCCGCCCGACAGCCGCTGCGCCTTGCGGGCGGCCAGATGCGCGCAATCGGCGGCTGCCAGCGCGGCGTCGATCGCGCGTTCATCCTCCGCTCCCAGCCCCCAGCGGCCGCGATGCGGCAGGCGGCCAAGGGCGACAAGGGTGCGCACGTTGACATTCCAGTAAATGTCCGCCTGCTGCGGCAACAGGCCGATCAGCCGCGCGCGGTGTTGCGGGGAAAACACGCCAAGCGGCTGGCCATCGAGCAGAACCAGCCCGGCATCGGGCGGGCGCAGGCCCGCCAGGCAGGAGAGCAGCGTGGACTTGCCCGCGCCGTTCGCCCCCAGGATCACGGTCACCCGGCCTGCCTCCAGCGCGCCGGTCACCGCGCGCAGTACTGGCCTGCCGCGCAGGGCCAGTGAAAGGGCTTCGCAGCGCAATTCCATCACGCCACCTCCCGCCGCATGCGGAACAGCAACGCAAGGAAGAACGGTGCGCCAAGGCTCGACATGGCGATACCCAGCCGCATTTCGGCAGCCGAAGGCAGCATGCGCACCAGGCCGTCCGCCACCACCACCAGCACCGCGCCCGCCAGCGCCGAGGGGATCAGCAGCGCCGATGGCCGATCGTCCACCAGCGGTCGGACGATGTGCGGCACCATCAGGCCGACGAAGCCGATGATCCCGGCAATCGCCACCGATCCGCCCACCGTCAGCCCCACGCCCAGCACGATCAGCCATTGCAGCCGCGCCATATCGACGCCCAGCGAGCGCGCCGCGGCCTCGCCCAGTGTCAGTGCGTCGAGCGCGGGGGCGGCGCGCAGCAGCGCGGCCATGCCCAGGATCGCCGGGACCAGCGCCAGGCGCACATCGTCCCAGCTGCGATCGACCAGCGCGCCCATCAGCCAGGTGACGATTTCGGACGAGGCGAAGGGCGTCGGCGCCAGGCTGATAAGCAGGCTGGTCAGCGATCCGGTCAGGCTGGCGAGGATCACGCCCGCCAGCGTGAACAGGATCAGGCTGCCCGAACGCCCCGCAAGCAGGGCCAGCGCCGCCATGCCCGCCGCCGCGCCCGCCAGCGCGAAGACCGGCAGCAGCCAGGCCTGCACGGCATAGCCGAAGAACAGGGAGATGACCGCGCCGAGCGCCGCGCTTGATGAAACCCCGAACAGGCCCGGATCGGCTAGCGGGTTGCGCAGATAGCCCTGCATCGCCGCGCCCGACATGCCCAGGCACATGCCCACCAGCGCCCCGGCGCAGGCGCGCGGCAGGCGCAGTTCCATGACGATCAGCGATTGCAGGTCGCCGCCCAGCCAGTGTTCGAAGGCGATCCAGTGCCGCCCGGCCATAAGCGAAAGCAGCAATGCGGCACCAAGCGCGGCCAGCAGCGACAGATTGAGCCTCATGGCCTGTCCTCCAGTTCGCGGCGCACCGCCGCCAGCCGGGCCAGCGAGCGCACTATGACTGGCCCGCCACAATGGAGCAGATCGGATGGATAGTCTGCGATCCGGATATGCCGCCCCGCCTTCTTCAGCGCCGGGTGCGACAGCATGCGGTTGGCGTCGCCATCGCCCGCCCCCATGTTGGCGCGTCCGGCCATGAGCACTGCGGGCGGATTGAGGAACATCCCCTCAAGCGGGAGGATGTCCCATTGCCGCAGGCCAAGCTCCGGGCTGACATTGCGGAAGCCGGCGTGGGTCATAAGCTGGTCGGCCAGCGTGCCTCTGCCCGGCACCAGCCCGCTGCCCTGCCAGATCAGCGCGCGCGCGGGCCGGCCGGTCCAGCGGCTTTGCGCCAGTGCGGCGTCGATCCGCAGGTTGAGCGCGCGGCCGGCCTCCCGCCGCCCGATCCGCGCGGCGATCTCGGCGATCTGGGCCTGGTTCTCGGCGACGGTTTCGGGGACGGTGACTTGCATCAGCGGTATGCCTAGCCGCGTGAGCGCGGCGATTGTCTGGATCGCCACATGCGGGCCGGAAATGACGAGGTCGGGCCGGGCCGCGATCACATCCTCGGCGCTGCCGTTGATGGCCGGATAGCCCAAGGCCCAGTCCGACGGCACCGAAGCGGCGCGCGGATCGTGCGAATAGTGGCTGATCGCGGCGATCTGGCCGGGTGCGGCGACATCCCTCAGCACTGCATCGACGCAGGGGTTCATCGACACCACGCGCTGGGGCCCAGGAGCGGGCGCGACCGGAGGCGGCGCGCTCGTCGCACTGCCGCAGCCGGTCAGCGCCAGCCAGGCAAGGAGCGCCGCCTTCCTCAAAATTCGACGCCCTTCTGCGCCTTGAACCCGGCCTTGAAGGGGTGCTTCACTTCCTGGAATTCGGTGACGAGATCGGCGAGGTCGATCAGTTCCGGCTTCGCATTGCGTCCGGTCACGCAGATGTGCTTTTCCAGCGGGCGCTCCTTCAGGAACTCCACGATCTCCGCGATCGGCAGGGTATCGCTCCGCAGTACGATATTCAGTTCATCGAGAATCACGAAATCATATTCTGGGTCGAGGATCATCTCCTTCGACTTTTCCCAGGCGGCGCGGGCCGCCTCGATGTCGCGGGCGCGGTCCTGCGTGTCCCAGGTAAAGCCGTTGCCCATCACCTCGAAGGTCAGCAGATCGGGATTGGCGGCGAAGAACGCCTTTTCGCCAGTATCCCAGCTGCCCTTCACATACTGGACGATACCGACCTTCATCCCCCAGCCGAGAGAGCGGATCGCCATGCCGAAGGCGGAGGACGACTTGCCCTTGCCATTGCCGGTGTGGACGATCAGCAAGCCGCGCTCGATGGTCTTGCGCGCCTGAATCTTGTCGCGCGCGGTTTTCAGGCGCTTCATCCTTTCGTTGTGCCGAGCGAATTCCTCGTCTGTATCGGTCATCGCGAAATGCTCCATTGATCAAGGGCGGTCGTCAGGCGGTTCCAGTCCCGTTCGTTGCCCGGCAGCCCAAAGCGCAACGCCAGGGGACGCTCGGCGAAGGGGCGGACCAGAATCCCGTGACAGCAAAGCTGATCGAACAGCCTGGCCGCATCCGGCGTTTCCGCAAGCCGGAATTGCACGGTTCCGCCCGCATCGGCCAGACCGTGACCACTCAGCAGTGTCTTGAGCCGCGCGCTGGCATCATTCAGCCGTTGTCGCTGCGCCTCATGCCAGTCCCGATCGGCGTAGGCCCGCCTGGCCAAGGCGATCGCAGGGCCGGATATGGGCCAATCCCCCAACTGGTCGCGCAGGTCATGCGCCAGAGGGCGATCGGCAATCACAAAGCCGAGGCGAAGCCCGGCAAGTCCGAAGAACTTGCCGAAGGAGCGCAGGACCACCGCCCCATTGCGATGTGGCAGCAGGCTGAGGCGCGGATCGGCATCGGCGAAGGCTTCATCCACCAGGCGCTGGTTGCGTCGGCGCTGGAGATGCCGTTCCTCGATCCACACCCCATCCGGGTTGTTGGGATTGGCGCAGATCAGCAGATCGGCCTTGATCGCGCGCTCGAACGGCATGACCTCGGCGTGCGGCCATGCCTTGCGATAACCACTGTAGCTGTGTCCGACCACGCCGACCCGTGCCGCCGGGATCAGCCTGGCCAGTAATCGCAGCGCCATGTCGCTGCCCGGCACGGCAACCACCTGTTCGGGCTTGTCGACCCGGAAATAATCCGCTGCCACCTCTTCCAGCGCCAGCAGCGCCTCCGGCTCGGGCAGCCGCTGCCAGTCCCGATCGGCGAAAGGGGCGACCGGATAAGCCCACGGCGCGATGCCGGTCGAAAGGTCGAGCCAGGGCTCCGGCGCGGCGGAATAGAGCCGCCGCGCCGTTCCCAGTTGTCCGCCGTGCCAGGTGAGTCCGGCGGGCGATATCGAGGCCTGCGCCTCGATCAGAGCGCCAGCCTGACGCCGGCATAGGCAGCGCGCCGCGCGGTGCCATAGCGATAGACGGTTTCGTACTGTTCATCGAACAGGTTCTCGATCCGGGCGAACAATTCGGCCCTGTCGGTAACCGGATAGGATGCGCGCAGGTCAACCAGCACATAGCCCTGAAGCTTGCGGCTGTTGCTGGCGTTGTCAAAGCTGGATCCGACATGGGTGATGGTGAACCCGGCCTTCAGCCCGGAAGCCCAATCATAGTCGACCGAGGTGTTGACGCTGTGGCGCGGACGGCGCGGCAGTTCCTTGGCCGTAAGCTCGTTCTCGGCGTCGATATGGCTGTAGGCCGCCTGCACCTTCAGAGCATCGACCGGGCGCAGGGCCAGGGTAAACTCCAGCCCCTTGGCGCGTGACCGCGCGACATTGTCATATGTGCCATCCGGCCGGCCCGTGCAGATGCCGGCGAGCGGCGCGATGCAGGAGACGAACACGATCTGGTTGCGCGTCTTTCGCTCGAACCAGGTGACACCTGCCTCGATTCGTCCGTCCAGCAAGCGCTGCGTAACGCCCACGTCCCAGCTTCTGGAGCTTTCCGGGATAAGCGCCGTATTGCCGTAGTCGCTGTAAAGCTGGAACAGGGTCGGCGTCTTGAAACCCTCGCCGAAGCTGGCGCGTACGATCGTATGTCCCTGATTGGGCGTGTAGACGGCATTGGCGGCAAATGTGGCCTTGCCGCCAAAGGTGCTGTGATCGTCGTGACGCAGGCCGCCGGAAAGCGACAGCCCCGCGACCGGCTTGGCGGTCAACTGGCCGTAGAGGCTGTTCGTGCGCGCGCTGGCAATGGAGAACGGACTGCCATAGCTCGACGTGCGATAGCGCGACTTCTCGGTTTCTGCGCCGAACGTGGCGCTCAGCAAGTCACCGAGATCGGCAATGCCCTGGTATTCGAACCGTTCGTTCCGCCCTTGCGCGTTGAACGTCTCGAACTCGGTGCCGCCGGTGAGATCCTCATTGCGCCGCCGGGTATCGGTGATCGCGTAAGCGAGGCGGCTCTGCCAGTGGCCATCGAACAGCGCGGCGTTGAGGCCCGCATAGCCCACCACTTCCCTTGTGCGCGCGAATTCCGGCGTATCTCCGAAGCTGTAAGTGGGCGGAGGAAAGCCGTCTATCCCGGTCTTGCCATCGGAATACCAACCGCGCAGATCGACAGAGACCGCCTCGCTCACGGCTACGTTGAACTTGGCGTTCGCACCAAAGTGGCGATAGCCGTCGTTCTCGGTGCCGCCGCGCGTCTCGTTGAAAGTGGAAAAGCCGTCCGTGCGCAGATAGTCGCCGCCCACGCTTGCCGATACCGGCCCGAACTTTGCCGAGGCATTGCCCACCAGCCGCACCGTGTCGCGCGACCCATATTCACCGCTGGCGGTAAGGCCGGGATCATCGGTCGGCGCGCGGGTTATGATGTTGACCACGCCGCCGATCGCCTGGCTGCCCCAGAGTACCGATTGGGAACCGCGCACCACTTCGATGCGCTCGATATTTCCGGTAAGCAGGTTGCCGAAGTTGAACCCGCCGCCGGGGCTGGAGGGATCATTGAGCTTGACCCCATCGATCAGTGTTACCGTCTGGTCGCTGTCGGCGCCGCGGATGTTGACCGAGGCTGTCGTTCCCAAGCCGCCATTGGCGGAGATCGTCACGCCGGGCGTGGTTCGCAGCAGGTCGATCACGG
>CAYFJH010000050.1:0-21602 GCA_964343385.1 uncultured Novosphingobium sp.
GAGTCGAAACCCATCAGCACGCACAGCAGCGCGAGCAGGCCCAGCCCGGGGGCGGACGAACCGGTCGCGGCAGGCTGCGGCGAGGCAAGGTGTGGAGCAGGCAAGGCGACCATCCGACTACGTCGACCGCTTAGGGTCGCTGCACTGCGGCATGGACGAAGCGCCCCGCATTCGCAAGCCGCCCCGCGACGCGCCCGAATGGACATACCAAATAGAGTGGCAAGTCGGCGCGGCTCGGTTATAGCCGTTTGCACGGGGGCGGGGGGCGCCGCGGATTCGCCGGTCCCCTGCCTGCAAGGAAACTGTTCAAGACACGTGGGAGTGCCGAGCCATGGCGAATAAAGTGATCATCACCTGCGCGATCACGGGGGGCATCCATACGCCGACCCTGTCCGACGCGCTGCCCTACAAGCCAGCCGACCTTGCCCACCAGGCGCTGGAAGCGGCGGAAGCCGGCGCGGCGATCCTGCATATCCACGCACGCGATCCGGAAACCGGCGCGCCGAGCGGCAATCCCGACATCTACCGCCAGTTCCTGCCGATCATCAAGCAGGGCACCGACGCGGTCATCAACCTGACCACCGGCGGCAGCCCCGACATGTCGCCCGAGGAAAGGCTGGCCGGGGCGCTAACCTTTTCGCCGGAAATGTGCTCGCTCAACATGGGTTCCATGAACTTTTCGTTCCACGACATGGGGCGCAAGGTTAAGGAATGGAAGTTCGCCTGGGAGGACCAGTACATCCTCGACAGCGAGAAATTCATCTTCCGCAACACCTTTGCCGACATCCGCCGCAATTATGAGCTGCTGACCGACCACGGCACCCGCTTCGAGCACGAATGCTATGACATCGGCCACCTCTACAACCTGGCCTATTTCGCGGACAAGGGCATCGCCAAGCCGCCGTTCTTCATCCAGTCGATCTTTGGCATCCTCGGCGGGATCGGCGGCGATCTCGACAACGTGATGTTCATGAAGCGCACCGCCGACCGCCTGTTCGGCGACGACTTCGTGTGGTCGGTGCTGGGCGCGGGCAAGTACCAGATGCCGGTCTGCACCATGGCCGCGCAGCTGGGCGGCAATGTCCGCGTGGGCCTCGAGGACAGCCTGTTCATCGAGCGCGGCAAGCTCGCCTCGTCGAACGCCGAGCAGGTCCGCAAGATCGTCCGCATCCTTGAGGAGCAGGGGCTGGAGGCGGCCAGCCCGACCGAAGCGCGCGAAATGCTCAAGCTCAAGGGCGCGGACCGGACCAGGATCTGAGCCCGGCACCTGTCGTTCGCAGGCGGGGGATTTTCGCGCAAACGCGCTGGACGGGGGACTCCGGGCATTTACTATGGGCCTGCACGGCAACCAATGCCCGCACCGGAAAGACCCTCCCCAGGAAGTTTATCAATGAAACCGACCGACCTATCCGAACTCAAGGCCAATGCCGCGATCATGGCCCGGCGGCTCAAGCTGATGAGCCACCCCGAGCGCCTGCTGATGCTGTGCCGGATGGATGAGGGCGAAGTCTCGGTCACCGAACTGACCGCGCTGACCGGGCTGTCGCAGTCCTCGGTATCGCAGCATCTGGCGATGCTGCGCGAGGAGAACGTCGTCACCATCAGGATCGAGGCGCAAATGCGGTTCTACAGCCTAACCGACCCGGTCGTGCGCGGGATCATCGTCGCGCTGTGCGCCCTGTGCGAGGAAGCGCTGGGCTGACGAAGCCTGCGGCGGTCTGCATCCCTTCAGCCTGAAGCAGCGCTGCCTCCGCCTCGACTTCGGCCGGCACCATAGGATCCTTCCACTCGCAAGAGCGGATTGCCCTCAGCCCGGGCCCGGTCAATTGAACGAAGCGCCGGGTCTGACGCCCAGTTTCTTGAAAATCATTGCCGCAGGACAAAAGCCGCTGAAGCTGGCCTGAAACATGTTGGCACCGGCAAAAGCGGTCAGCCAGAGGAACCCGGGATGGACCCAATGGGCGAGCGCAAGGCTGGCCAGGACAACCAGCCCCGCGAAACGGAAAACCGCAGAATCAAGGGTCATTGCTCATTCTCCCGTTATCCGACGAAGGGCTGAGGGGCCCCTTGCGGTGATCGCGCTGACTGCCTGCACCGCCTCGACCGCGCAGCGTATCTGACTTGACTTATATAAGTTTATTGCGATATAAGCAAGCAGCAATGTTATCGCAGAATTGTCGCGGCTGCGTTTGCCCATGCCGATGGGGGTCTTGTCGGCGATGGCAGGGAATTGGATGAATTTGCGCCCGGTCATATTCCGGGCGCGGTGAACATGCCCTTATCGACGTTCCAGCCTTCGAAGCTGCCCGAGTCGCAAGGCAAGGCGCTGGTGCTCAATTGCCTTGGCGGCAAGCGCTCGGCGATGGCTCTGGACAAGTGCGGCGTCGCTCAGGCTGCGGTGCATACGCACCTCGCGCGCGGTTTCGGTGCCTGGCAGGCCGCCGGCTTGCCGATCGAACGACAAGACAACCAGTGAGGAACAGGACAATGCGGGAGTATCTGATTGCCTTTGCCGCCGTGGGCACGGCGGTGCTCTGTCTGCCACTCGCCGGTTGCAGCGACAGCGAACAGACCACGCAGGCGGCGAAGGCTCCGGCGGGTCCGCGCCTTGTCCTCGCTGCACAGGATACGGTGTCATGGCAGGATGTGAGCGCCGAGATCTCAACCGTCGATCAGGCGCAAGTGCTTGCGCGCATCCCCGGCATTCTCACGACGCTTGGTATCAAGGAAGGCGACATGGTGTCAAAGGGACAGGCCCTGGGCCGGATCGTCGACAGCCAGCTCGGCTATCAGGCCGGGGCCTATGGCGCGCAGGCCGCCGCGGCGCAGGCGCAGGCGGCGCAGGCGGCAGCGGAACTGCAGCGCGTGAAGTTCCTCCACGACAATGGCATCTATGCCACGGCAAGGCTGGAGCAGGCACAAGCGGTGGCCAGCGCGGCACAGGCGCAGGTGCGCGCAGCGCAGGCGCAGCAGGCCGCCGTCAGTGCGGTGGCGGGCCAGGGCGTGGTAATCGCCCCAGCCACCGGCCGCGTGTTGCGCGCCGATGTCCCGGCGGGGTCGCCGGTCGCGCCGGGCATGGCGATTGCCGTCATCACCGCAGGGCCCACCATCGTTCGGCTCGACATGCCCGAATCGCTCGCGGGCAAAGTCCACGCGGGTTCACGCGTGACGGCCACCGGGCTTGGCGCAAATG
Source organism: uncultured Novosphingobium sp. (assembly GCA_964343385.1). Lineage (GTDB taxonomy): Bacteria > Pseudomonadota > Alphaproteobacteria > Sphingomonadales > Sphingomonadaceae > Novosphingobium. The sequence continues at coordinate 3,194 of CAYFJH010000050.1, forward strand.
GTCATGGTGAAGGCCGGGTGATCAAGGTCTATCCCTCCGTCAACGCGGGCAAGGTCGCGGCGGATGTCGACATGCCCAATATCGGACAAGGGGGCATCGGCAACAATCTGATCGGCCGCCGCGTCGCCGCGCGCGTCGAAACCGGGACGCGCAAGGCGCTGCTTGTCCCGGCTGGCTATATTACGACCCGCTACGGCATCGACTATGTGACGCTGCTGGCCAAGGACGGCAGCGCGGCTCAGGTTCCGGTACAGACCACGCCATCGAGCGAAGCGGGCAAATTCGAAATCCTGTCCGGCGCAAATGCCGGCGACTGGCTGATCGGAGTTGCCGGCAAATGAACCTCGGTCTTTCCGGCAAGCTGACGCGCGCCACGATCCAGTCGCCGCTTACGCCGCTGTTCCTGCTTGCCGCGATGATCGTCGGGCTGATCGCCACGGTCACAATTCCGCGTGAGGAAGAGCCGCAGATCAAGGTGCCCATGGTCGATATCATGGTTCAGGCACCCGGATTTTCGGCCTCGCAAGCGGTGGAACTGGTGGCAAAGCCGCTCGAGACCATCGTCAAGAGCGTCGACGGGGTGGAGCATGTCTACACCCAGGCCCAGGACAACGGCGCGATGGTCACCGCGCGGTTCCTCGTCGGCTCAAACCCCGAAGATGCCGCGATCCGCATCAACGAAAAGATAGAGGCCAACAAGAACCGCATTCCCGTGGGCATTCCTGCGCCGCAAGTGACGGTGCGCGGGATCACCGACGTGCCCGTCGTCGTGCTGACCCTGACCCCCAAGGCAGGTGCAACAGGGCAATGGGATGACCAATCATTGGCCGAACTGGCGGGCAAGCTCAGGACCGAGATCGCCAAGGTCGATGACGTAGGCCTCACGTTCATCACGGGCGGCCAGCGCATGGCGCTGCGGGTGGTGCCAGATCCCGCCCGGCTGGCACTCTACCGGGTGCCGCTGGGCAATCTGATCGAGGCGGTGAGCCAGGCCAACCGCGCATTTCCCGCTGGCACAGTGCGCGAAGGCGGGCGGACCGCGGTGGTCGTCGCCGGGCAGACCCTCGGGGATGCACAGGAGCTTGCGAGCCTGACAGTGCGCTCGGCCGGCGGCGCGCCGGTTCTTCTCTCCGACGTGGCAAGGGTCGAACAGGCTCCCACGCAGGATCAGGCCCGCGCCTGGCGCTGGGCCAAGGACGAAAACGGAACCTGGTCGATGACACCTGCCGTCAGCCTTGCCATCGCCAAGCGCGCCGGAGCAAATGCCGTCGCCGTGTCGGAAGGCGTGGTGGAACGGGTCGAGACACTCAAGGGCAAGCTGATCCCGGCGGGGGTCGAGGTTTCCGTCACCCGCAATTATGGCGAGAGCGCGAACGAGAAGGCCAACGAACTGATCTTCCACCTCGCGCTGGCGACCGTGTCGATCGTCGTGCTGATCGGCTTCGCCATCGGCTGGCGCGAGGCGGGCGTGACCGCGATCGTCATCCCGACCACGATCATGCTGACCATGTTCGCGTCGAACGTGATGGGCTTCACCATCAACCGCGTCAGCCTGTTCGCGCTGATCTTCTCGATCGGCATCCTGGTGGATGACGCCATCGTGATGATCGAGAACATCGCGCGCCACTGGGCCATGCCTGACGTGGGAACAGCCGGCGGACGCAGCCGGATCGATGCGGCAGTCGAAGCCGTCGCCGAAGTGGGGAACCCGACCATCATCGCCACACTCACGGTGGTCGCCGCGCTTCTGCCGATGCTCTTCGTTTCCGGCCTGATGGGGCCCTACATGGCACCCATCCCGATCAACGCCTCGGCGGCGATGATCTTCTCGTTCTTCGTCGCGGTGATCATTGCGCCCTGGCTGATGATCCGCTTTGCCCGCCAGGCAATAGTACACGGACATGGCGAGCATGGCGGCAAGCTCGGCACCCTTTACCGGCACTATGCCAGCAAGGTCATCGCTACACCGCAAAGCGCCAAGCGCTTCCTGATCGGGGTCGGCGTAGCAACGCTGGTCGCCTGCTCGATGTTCTATTTCAAGGCGGTGACCGTGAAGCTGCTGCCCTTTGACAACAAGAGCGAAGTGCAGCTGGTGGCAGACCTGCCTGAAGGCACCAGCCTGGAGGAAACGGCGCGCGCCCTGGAACAAGCGTCGGCCGTCGCGCGGACCGTGCCCGAAGTCGTATCAATGGAAGCCTATGCCGGCACGTCCGCGCCGTTCAACTTCAACGGCCTCGTCCGCCATTACTTTCTGCGGGGCGAACCCGAAATGGGCGACCTGATGGTCACGCTGCTGCCCAAGGGCGATCGTTCGCGCTCGAGCCACGAAATCGCGGTTGCCCTGCGCGAAAAGCTGAAGACCGTGCCATTGCCCGCCGGCGGTTCGCTCAAGGTGGTTGAAACGCCGCCGGGTCCCCCGGTGCTGGCGACGCTGCTGGCCGAAGTCTACGGGCCCGACGAGGCGACCCGCCGGAAGACGGCAACCCAGCTCCAGCACATATTCCGCTCGGTGCCTTACATCGTCGATGTCGATAACAGCTTCGGCCTGCCCCGCCCGACGCTCAAGCTGATCCCCGACCGGGCAAAGCTCGATCACTATGGCCTCTCGGAGCGGCAGCTGTTCGACAGCATCGGCGCCTTGATGGGGGCGCAGGTTGTCGGATATGCGCCGCGTGGCCCGGATCGCGATCCCTTGCCGATCGAACTGGCGCTCGATCAATCGCAGCGCTCTTGGTCCGCAGCTCTCGCCGCAACACCGGTCGCGATTGCCCCGACCGGCCAGCTGATCGGACTCGGAGAACTGGTGACCGCCAGGATGGAACCGGGTGAACGGGCGATCTTTCGCCGCGACGGCCGCGGCGCGACCATGGTCACCGCCGAGCTTGCCGGACGGTACGAGGCACCGATCTACGGCATGCTGGCCGTGGATGATGCGATCGGCAGCTTCGACTGGAAAGCACACGGCCTCGAAAAGCCAGAGGTCATCCTCCACGGCCAGCCCGAGGACGAAAGCAGGGCTACGGTCCTGTGGGACGGCGAATGGGAGATCACCTGGGTGACGTTCCGCGACATGGGCGGCGCGTTCATGGTGGCGCTGCTCGGCATCTATGTGCTGGTCGTCGGCCAGTTCCGCAGCTTCACCCTGCCGCTGGTTATCCTGACCCCGATCCCGCTCACCCTGATCGGCATCGTGCTCGGGCATATCCTGTTCCGCGCGCCCTTCACGGCGACTTCGATGATCGGCTTCATTGCGCTCGCCGGCATCATCGTGCGCAACTCGATCCTGCTGGTCGACTTCATCCGGCACACGCGAAGTGCCGACAAGACCTTGCGGGAGACGCTGCTGGAGGCCGGGATGATCCGCTTCAAGCCGATCGTACTCACTGCGGCAGCAGCCATGATCGGCGCGGCCGTGATCCTGACCGACCCGATCTTCCAGGGCCTTGCGATCTCGCTGCTGTTCGGACTGGCCTCCTCGACGTTGCTGACTGTCCTGGTCATTCCGGCCATTTACATCGTTCTGCGTGATGATGGCCAACCGCTTGCGGAAGCACGCACATGAAGCCCGCCGACCTTTCCGAACTCAAGGCCAATCCCGCGGTCATGGCGGGCCGGCTCAAGCTGATGAGCCATCCGGAGCGCTTGCTGATGCTGTGCCGTATGGACGAGGGCGAAGTCTCTGTCAGCGAACTGGTGGAGCTTACCAGGCTGTCCCAGTCCTCGGTTTCGCAGCACCTGGCCATGCTGCGCGAGGAAGGCACCGTCAGCATTCGCGGCGAGGCACAAACGCGCTATTACAGCCTGAGAGATCCGATCGTGCGCGGGATAATCCATGCGCTATGCGAGTTGTGTGGAGACAGTTGTGCCTGATCCGAACGCCCCTCTGATCGTGGCCTGCCCGTCCTGCAGCACCAGCAACCGGGTGCCGCAGAGCCGGTTGGCCGCAGGTGGAACATGCGGCCGCTGCGGCAAGGCCTTGTTCGAGGGGCGTCCGCTCACGCTGGGCTCGGCCAATTTCGATGCCCATGCAGGCAAGGGTGACATCCCGTTGCTGGTCGACTTCTGGGCAGCGTGGTGCGGCCCGTGTCGTCAAATGGCACCGGCATTCGAAGCGGCGGCGGCGACGCTTGAACCCCGCGTTCGCCTTGGCAAGGTCAACACTGAAGCGGAGCAAGCCATTGCCGCCAGGTTCGGCATTCAGTCAATTCCCACCCTGATCCTGCTCGGAAAGGGACAGGAACTTGCGCGGCGTTCCGGCGTGATGCCGACGGCGGCCATCGTCAATTGGGTCAGGCAAATTCTCGCAAGCTGACCTTTGCGATCACGCCACTCATACCAACCTGCATTGATTTACAGCGGGATGATGACCGCCACATCTGGAATGGTTGCCGTCCACGATAAACCGGGAAGCAACCTTGGACATGTTTGACCCGTAGTCATCAGTCCCTGGTCGCTGGACTGGACGCCCAGTCTTCGAACCCTGCCATCAGGTCTTCCTGGGGCACAATACGTCCCGCTTGATCAACAAACGCGACGGTTATCCCGGAACCGTCCGATTTGCGCATCAGCCTCATCGGCGCCGTTCGTCCTTCGCCAACCCACCGGTCAGACCATTGACGCATCGCCAGAAAAGGTAGCCGCAGCGCTTCGCCCATTTCGGTGAGGAGGTATTCCTTTCGCGGCCGGCTTCCCTCCGCCTTGTAATCCTGCCGGACCATCAGTCCCGAGGCGACGAGGCGCTTGAGCCGATCGGCAAGGACAGTCCGCGGTATGCCGATCTCTGTGTGGAAATCATCATAGCGACGCACTCCGAAAAGGGCGCTGCGCAGGATGAGCAATGACCAGCGATCCCCCAGGAAATCGAAGCTTGCTGCGAGCGTGCAGTGGCTGATGTGGATCGGGGACTGACGACGAAACTGAGGTGTGGCCATACCCTGGAGAATATCTGGGTTGCAAAAACAAATCCAGCCTCTATGCCTAAGTATGAAATTTGGACTCAGTATGGATTTATAGCGGGGAGGCGGCTGCCATGAGGGACATGAATCCGGCCATTCTCTGGCCTACCGTGGCGATGGCTGCGGTGACATTCGCGGTATGGGCGGTGCTCCTGCGGCAGCGCTTTGCCCATATCGCGGCCAACAAGCCGACGGCAGCCGACTTCGCCAATGCGGAAGCCGTTGGGCGTTATTTCCGTCCCGTCGAACGGCCCGCGCAGAACCTGGCCAACCTGTTCGAGATGCCCGTGCTCTATTTTGCCCTGGTGCCGCTGCTGATTGTGACAGGCAGCGCGTCGGACATACAGGTTGGGCTGGCATGGGCCTTTGTCGCCCTTCGGCTGGTGCATACCATCATCCACATCGGCCCCAATTCGATCAGGACCCGTGCGCGCGTCTACATTGCCTCGAGCATTGCGCTGTTCGCGATGTGGCTGGGTTTTGCCCTGGATCTCCTTGTCCACGCCGGAGCATGGATGTGACTGCCCCTCTGGATGGATCCTATGTCCTCATCATCCATGAGGTCGAGGACTACAAGAAGTGGAAGATGATCTTCGACGATGCCGCCACGATCCGGCGGGAGGCGGGCGAGATAGCCTATCAGCTTCTGGCCTATGATACGGATGCGAGGCGCGTCGTCCACTTCTCGCGCTGGACCTCGCTCGACGCGGCGCACACCTTCTTCGAATCCCCGAGGCTGGTCGAGATCCGGCGTGTCGCTGGCGTTCGCGCGCCGCAGTTTCTTTATCTCAAGGAAATCGAAGCGGGGTTGCTCCGACGCGCATGATCCAACCAACCCCTGATCTCCCTTTTCGCCCGTGCCATCAAGAAGGCTGTAACCGTAAGCGGTCCGACGGCGAACCAGTGGCTGAGACGGTGTGTCTCCAGGTTCGCAGAAAGGAATACCGATGAACTCCAAAGCTATTGCCGCCGCCGCCGCTTCACTGGCTGCCGCTGCCATCTTCGCCGCCGCACCGGCTCAGGCCGATGGTGCCAAGCCGATGTCCAACATGGAAAAGTGCTACGGTGTCGCGCTCAAGGGACACAATGACTGCAAGGCCGGGCCGGGCACCAGCTGCGCCGGCACGTCGAGCGTCGATTATCAGGGCAATGCCTGGAAGATGGTTCCGAAGGACAGCTGCGTCGCCCAGGGCGGCACGCTTGAGGCACATGCCGGCAACGCCCGTCCGGTGCCGCGCCGCGGCTGACGAACCGCTGAAGCCGGTCTGCCGCCCGGATCGACAGGCCGGCTTCCCTGTTCTGACCCCTTGCCGACCGGAGCCGAAATCATGCCCAGCCTGCCCCTGTTGCCTGGCATCGGCCTCAAGCCCAAGCACTATGCCCCCTTGCTCAGGCAGGATACGGCCGGCACCCTTTCCACCAATCCGGCTTGGGTCGAAGTTCATCCGCAGAACTACTTTGGCGCGGGCGGGCCGCCGCATCGCTGGCTTGCGGCGGTTGCGGAGGTCTATCCGCTTAGCTTCCACTCGGTCGGACTGTCGCTCGGGTCGGCCGGTGGCCTGATCGAGGACGAGCTTGAGAGGCTCGCCGGTCTCTGCGAGCGCTATGCGCCGGCGCAGGTCTCGGAGCATCTGAGCTGGAGCGGTTCGGCCGGTGACCGCTATCCCGATCTACTGCCGCTTCCCTACACGCAGCCGGCGCTCGACCACTTTGCCGCCCAGGTATCCCGGATGCAGGATCGCCTGCAGCGCGCCATCCTGATCGAGAACCCGTCGCGCTATCTCGCATTTGCGCGCGACACGATGGACGAGGCGCAATTCCTGAATGCATTGTGCCGGCGGACTGGCTGCGGCCTGCTCTTCGACATCAACAATATCGAAGTAACGGCGATCAATCTCGGGATCGATCCTTTCGCCATGATCGAAGCGATCGATCCCGCCCTGGTCGGAGAAATCCACCTCGCCGGACACAGCCGCGAGGAGCATGAGGACGGACCGCTGCTGATCGACGATCACGGCTCGCCGGTCTCGACGCTGACCTGGGATCTGTTCGAGCACTTCGTGCGCCGGGCCGGCCCTCGTCCGGTACTGATCGAATGGGACACCGATGTGCCTGCTTTCAACGTGCTGGCAACCGAAGCGGACAAGGCAGGGCAGCGTATGCTGGCGTGTCTCGCGGACATTGGCCTGGACCTGGCCCATGCCCGCGCTTGAACAGGTCCAGCTGGCGATGATGCGTGCCATCGCGCTGGGGCCGGATCATGCATCCGATGACCTCTTCACCGGAGACCGCGCGCGTGTTCTGCGCGGGCTGGCGGTTCACGCCAACACCATTTCACATGCGCGGCTTGTCGCGCTCGAGGACACTTTCCCGCGCAGCCGGCAGTTCTTGGGCGAAGCCACATTCAATGCGCTCTCGCGCGCCTTTCTGGAAACCCGCGCACAAGGATCGCCGCTGGTCCATATCGGGCGGTGCTTTCCGGAATGGCTAGCAGCCGAATGCCGGCAGCCCGGCGCGACAGACCTCGCGCGCTTCGAATGGGCCTGGCTCCAATGCTATCACGCCGCCGAAGCGGTCGCCCTGTCGCTGCCGGAACTGGCGGAACTTGGGCCGGATGGCATCGCCCGCCTTGTCCTCGCCCGGCATCCGGCGAGCACTGCTCTCGACCTGCAAGCAGATGCTCGTGCGCAAATCGAGGTGGAGTCGGGGACTGCCCTGCCATTCGCCGGCGTTCTGCTGGCGCGACCCGAAGCGGAGGTTCGGATCGTTTCAGCCAGTCCGGCCGTGATGCGACTGTTTGGCACCTTCGGAGTGCCGCTACCGGTCTGTAACCTTCTGGCGCAATCTCCCGAACCCGGAATGCAGGAGGCGCTGCTCGCACTCGTTGCCGCAGGCGTACTGATCAGGGCCGAAGGGGAAGACTTTCCATGCTGAAACTCTACGACCGGCTCGTGACTGCAATTTCGGCCCCCTGGGCAGAGAGCCTCGCACTTCTGTTCGTGCGTGTCGTGCTGGCCGGGGTCTTCTGGCGTTCGGGGCAGACCAAGCTTGGGGACGGAGGCTGGTTCACGCTCAGCGACACGACCTGGGAATTGTTCCGAACCGAATATTCCGGCGTACCGCTCCCCTCCGACCTTGCGGCGGTTCTTGCGACCAGTGCGGAACATCTGTTCCCGGTTCTGCTCGTCCTCGGCCTCTTCACCCGCGGCGCGGCGCTGGCGCTGCTCGGCATGACCCTGGTGATCCAGATTTTCGTCTATCCCGACGCCTGGTGGCCCGAGCACTCGCTCTGGACGGCGCTTGCTGTCATGCTCATCGTGCGCGGAGGGGGGAGGATGGCAATCGACACGGTGCTGACAGCAAGACGCGCGCCATGAAGGCGGAGGACGCCAGTCTGGCGCGGCTCGCGGCGCTGGCCCAGCGCGGCGACCGTGTCGCCTACGCGACCTTCCTCGGCGAATGCCAGCGCTGGCTGCGGCGCTACTTTGCCCGCAAGGTCGGTGCCGAATTTCTCGACGACCTCGTGCAGGAGACGCTGCTCTCCATCCATGCCAAGCTGGCGAGCTATGATCCGAAGCGGCCGCTCCTGCCGTGGCTGGCGGCGATTGCGCGTTACCGATGGGTCGACCAGCTCCGCCGCATCTACAAGGCCGGCGACAGCGCAGAAGTCAGCGACGGGCTGGCCGATGAGTTCGACAACGAGTCCGAAATTGCCGCGCGCATCAGCCTGGAGCGGCTGTTCACGCACCTGCCCGCAGGACAAGTGAGGGCGATCGAGATGGTCAAGATCGAGGGGCTTTCCGTCGCCGAGGCAGCAACGGCAAGCGGTCAGAGTGAATCGCTGGTCAAGGTCAATATCCACCGGGGGCTGAAGAAGCTCGCCGCGCTGATCGAGAAGGCATAGTCCCCATGAACCGCCAGTCCGATCCCTTTCTCGACAATCTGGTTGCGGACCTGATGCCCGTCGTGCCCATGCGGTCACGAACCGCAATCGCCAAGACATCTGGTGCCCTGCTGCTGACTATCGCCGCACTTGCACTGGCACTTGGTCTGCGCAGCCATGTCAGCACGCTCTTCCTTCTGGGTTCAGGGCTGTTCCTGCTCCTTGGGGCTGCAGCTGCATGGACCGTGATCGCGAGCGCAAAGCCGCAGGTCGGTGCCATCCACACCGGCTGGGTCTGGGCGGCGGCCATGGCCGGGCTGCTGTCTGCAACCGCCCTAGTGATGGGCTTGCAGCAGGCCTCCCCGGCATGGGAAGCCTCCGATCCGCACGGGGGCATCCTGTGCCTCGGCATGGGCGTAGTGTGCGGCCTTGCCAGCGCTGCCATGCTTGTCGCCTGGCTCAGGCGGGGTGCGCCAACCTCGCCCGAACGATCTGGATTGCTCACCGGGGTTGCGGCCGGCAGCCTCGGCATGTTCGCCTTCTCGCTGAGCTGCCCCGAGGACGGCCTCTATCACATCGGCCTGTGGCACAGCCTTTCGGTTGTCGCCTCCGCGGTGCTGGGGCGGTTCATTGTGCCCCGGCTGATCCGCTGGTGACCGAAGGCACGCGGCCCCCGGTCACGCTTTGCAAGGGCCATGCTGCGCCGCCCGTTTCGACCAATGCGGTGCGGGTTGCGCTGGCGGTCGGCACATGTCTCAACCTGATCATCCAGGCATCTGGCATCTGGCACGGCGCGCCGATCGACGCTGCGATGGGGCAAAAACGGCTCCGTCACGGTGGGTCAATGTAACGTCATCCGGCTCTAACAGGCGGCCGTTCCCCGGGCTTGGCTTATCGCAGTCCGGATAGCACCGTCGCTGCTGTCGAGATCGGCCTTGTATAACTCGAAATAGCGGGAACCCGCCGCCCGACCTGCGCAGACCGCGCTCGACAGCGTGCCAGCCATGCGGTTGGCGGTGTCACCAGTCTTGGCCGAGATCGTCTGGAACAGCAGCGCACGGCTGCGCAAGGGGCTGGCCACCTGGCCATATCGCTGGCTGCCCAGCGCATTGAGATCGGCAGCGAAAACCGCGGCATTGGGGAGTTGCGTCATCAGGTCGGTGTAGAAGGCGATGCCATCGTTGTCGGGCCGGCAAATCTGCGCGACCGGTGCCGAGACAACCACAACGGTTGCGGGAAAGGCAGCGAGTGCTGCATCGGCCGCGCCTTTCCAGGCGGAAAGATAACTGCTGCGGCTATAGACGACGGCGCTCGCGCCCGAGCCGAGCGTGCCGGTATCGCAGGCGACGAGCGACATTTCGGACACCGGAGCGCCAACCGATACCGCGCGGACAATGCCGGTCTGGCCACGCCCCGAGACATGGCTGGCGAGCTGCTGGATCAGCCGATCGTAGCGAGCGAGGAACACGCTATCCCACGGCATCGGATCGGTGATCGTTCCGCCCAGGATGTTGGTGCCCGAATATGTGCGCGCGCCCGCAGTGGTCAGCCAGGCCGGCCATGCCCCGCCGCTGACGCCGATATGGATGGTAAGACGCTTGCTGGCGCCGTCCGCCGCGCTCAGGGCGGCGTCGAGCCGCGACCAGTCGTAGGTGCCGTCGCCGGGTTCCACTGAACTCCAGGTCGCTCGCCACGCCACGCCGTCTACTTCCGTTTTGGCAAGATAGCCCTGGATCACCGTGCTCGTATCGCCGGGATCGGCCAGCGCAAAGACTTCGCCTGTTGCACCCGGCGATAGAGTTGGCGTCGGAGTTGGCGAGGGCGTTGGAGACACCGTCGGGGCCGGAGTTGGCGCAGGGCTGGCTGATGAGGATGAATCGGACCCACCGCATGCGGCGCAAAACAGACTCAGCGCGGCAATGTGCGCAAAACGGCGTGGTAGCATGTGGTTGGATCCCCTCAATCATCCGCCTAAACGGCTTTGGTTTCGCCGTCCCGATCTCCAGCAGCACAGTGAATTGCCCTGCGGACTGATCGAAGCCCAGTCTGCCACCATGGGCGGCGGCGACGCGCCCGGCAATGGCAAGGCCCAGCGCCGCGATCCGAACCCGGGAGCCCACCATAGGACGGCCCGCCGCGACCTCATTTCCGGGACGCCCGTCGAGAACCGTGACAAGGCCGTCCTTGAGCCTTGAGGCGAGATCTTCCCGCGAGACAGGTTCCAACGCGTCGCATCCGTGGAAGCAAGCTGACACGATGGCCTATTCCTGTCGAACAGCCGAGGAATGCGGGAGCGGACGCATCTCCCGGATGGCATGCCGCACGATCTGCCAGCCCCCGCTGATCGCGAGCATCGCCATAGTGAAGGCGACAAGGAGATCGGGCATACCGCTTCCTGACCAGAGCACGGCCATGCCTGCGGCGATGACAAGCAGGCTATTGATTGCGTCATTGCGCGAACAGATCCAGACGGAGCGCATGTTGGCGTCTCCTGTCCGGTAGCGGTAGAGCATCAGCGCGACCGCGGCATTGACGAACAGGGCAACAGCACCGACCACGCCCATCGCGTAAGGATCTGGCGTTGCGCCATTGGCCAGCCCCCAGAGCGCGGAAGCAAGCACGCCCAGCCCGAATATCAGTATCGTCAGCCCCTTGATCAGTGCCGTTCGCGCCCGCCAATGCAATGCCAAGCCGGCCACGCCGAGGCTGATTGCGTAATTTGCGGCATCGCCCAGGAAATCGAGCGCATCGGCCTGAAGCGACCGCGAATGCGCGAGCATGCCGGCGACGACCTCGATGGAGAACATCGCCGCGTTGAGTCCAAGCGCGATCCACAGCGCCCTTCGCCAGCGCGGATCGTATGGCGCTTCCCCAGTTCCGCAAGCACTGGCGCAACACTTATCGGCCATTGGTTTCCTCCTCGACAGGTTTCGAGTCGGTCCAGCATATGGACCTTGTAGGAACTACAAGGTCAAGCCATGAAAATCGGCGAACTCGCGAGCGCGACTGGAACAAGGGCCGAGACGGTCCGCTATTATGAGAAGATCGGCCTGCTTGCGCCGCCCGCGCGGACTTCGGGGAATTACCGCAGCTATGGCGGCGAACACCTGGCGCGGCTCTCCTTCATCCGCCGTGCACGCGATCTGGGTTTCACCCTTGAGGCCGTGCGCGAATTGCTGAACCTTTCGGACGACAAGACCCGGTCGTGCCGCGCGGTGGACGGAATCGCCCGCACGCACCTGGCCGAGATCGATCGCAAGATCGCCGATCTCGCTGCCCTGCGCGGCGAACTCGATCGTGTGATCGGCAGTTGCAGCCACGGCACGGTGGCGGAATGCAAGATCATCGAGACGCTAGGACCGCGGCTCGCCGGCCAGTGATGGGCAAAGAAAGTGGACGACCCGTATCGAACGGCACTTGACCCTGACATGATGTCAAGGTTCATGGACGGCGCGACACAGGAGACCGAGATGACCGAGTCGCACCATCACCACGGCGCCCAATGCGCGCATACAGCGACGGACGCGCCGGGCACGGCCATCGACCCCGTCTGCGGGATGAGCGTCTATCCGGCCGAGACCACGCATGTCGCAACCCATGCGGGTGCGCATCACTATTTTTGCAGCGCCGGCTGTCTCGCCAAGTTCAACGCCGATCCGCAGCGCTACCTCGGCGATGCGCCGCGCGCCGCCGAACCGGTGCCGGAAGGTGCCATCTGGACCTGTCCGATGCACCCCGATATCCAGCAACCGGGGCCAGGCAGCTGCCCGATCTGCGGCATGGCGCTCGAGCCCATGACGCCGACGCTGGCCGATGGCCCCAGTCCGGAATTTGCCGACATGAAGCGGCGCTTCATCATTGGCCTGGCGCTGACCCTGCCCGTTGTCGTTCTCGAAATGGGCGGGCATTTGCTGGGGCTGAGCAGGTTCATTCCGCCGCAGACCTCGAACTGGCTGCAGATGCTGCTGGCCGCGCCTGTCGTGCTCTGGGCGGGCCTGCCGTTTTTTCAGCGTGGCTGGGCGTCGCTGCTGAGCCGTAACCTCAACATGTTCACACTTATCGCCATGGGAACCGGCGTTGCCTGGATCTACAGCATGGTCGCGACAGGGGTGCCGGGCATCTTCCCGATGGCATTCCGCTCGGGTCACGGGGCCGTGCCTGCCTATTTCGAAGCGGCCGCTGTGATCACCGTCCTGGTGCTGCTGGGCCAGTTGCTGGAACTGCGCGCCCGTGAGACCACCGGCGGTGCCATTCGCGCCCTTCTGGACCTCTCGCCCAAGCTTGCGCGCCGGATCCAGGCCGACGGCACCGATGAGGAAGTTTCGATCGATCTGATTGCGGTGGGCGACAGGCTCAGAGTCCGGCCCGGAGAGAAGGTTCCGGTCGATGGCATCGTTCTGGAAGGCCGCGGTACAGTCGACGAATCGATGGTCACCGGCGAATCCATGCCCGTGACCAAGGAGGCGCGTTCGCCCCTGATCGGCGGCACGATCAACCAGACCGGCGGCCTGGTCATGCGCGCGGACAGAATCGGGCGCGACACCATGCTCGCGCGGATCGTCCAGATGGTCGCCGAGGCCCAGCGCAGCCGCGCGCCGATCCAGCGCCTCGCCGACGCGGTGTCCTCGTGGTTCGTCCCCGCGGTCATTCTGGTCGCGGCATTGGCCTTCGTCGTCTGGTCGCTTGTCGGACCCTCGCCCGCCATGGGCTACGGCCTGATAGCGGGCGTTGCCGTGCTCATCATTGCGTGTCCTTGTGCGCTGGGTCTCGCGACGCCGATGTCGATCATGGTCGGCGTCGGGCGCGGTGCCCAGGCGGGCATTCTCATCAAGAATGCGGAAAGCCTCGAACGCATGGAAAAGGTCGATACGGTTGTCGTCGACAAGACCGGGACGCTCACCGAAGGCAGGCCCTCGGTCGTCGCCATCGAGGTGGCCGGTGGATTTGCCGAGAACGAGGTGCTTCGGCTTGCGGCAAGCCTCGAACGCACAAGCGAGCATCCCCTGGCGGTCGCCATCGTCAAGGCCGCCGAGGCAAAGGATCTTGCCCTGCACGAGCCCACTGATGTCGATCAGCCGGTCGGCAAGGGCATTATTGGAACCGTCGATGGCCGCAAACTGGTCGTCGGCAACGCCCGCTTCCTCGAGGAGCAGGGCATTGTGACAAATGCACTGGCCGAGCGCGCCGACCGTTTGCGGAGCGAAGGCGCGACGGCCATCTTCGTTGGCGTGGACGGGACTGTCGCGGGTGCAATAGGTATTGCCGATCCGGTCAAGGCGACAACACCCGAGGCGCTGAAGGCGCTTGGGCAAGCCGGGATCAGGGTCATCATGCTCACCGGCGACAACCGGGTGACCGCTGAAGCCATCGCCCGCAGGCTGGGGATTACCGACATCGAAGCCGATGTCCTGCCCGACCGGAAGAGCGCGATCGTCAAGCGGCTGCGCGAGGAAGGACGGATCGTCGCCATGGCTGGCGACGGGGTGAACGATGCGCCAGCGCTTGCCGCCGCCGATGTCGGGATCGCCATGGGATCGGGCACCGATGTCGCCATCGAAAGCGCGGGTATCACCCTCCTGAGGGGCGATCTCACCGGCATTGCCCGCGCGCACCGCCTCAGCCACGCGACCATGGGCAATATCCGCCAGAACCTGTTCTTCGCCTTTGCCTACAATGTCGCGGGCATCCCGCTTGCGGCAGGGGCGCTCTACCCGCTGTTCGGCCTCATGCTCTCCCCGATCTTTGCTGCTGCCGCCATGGCGCTTTCATCGGTCAGCGTCATCGGCAACGCACTGAGGCTCAGGAGGATTGCGCTATGAATATCGGACAAGTCTCGAAAGCGACCGGCGTCTCGTTGCGGATGATCCGGCACTACGAAGTCATCGGGCTGATGCCGCCGCCCAACCGGCGCGACAACGGCTATCGCGACTATCCGCCGGTTGCGGTCGAACGCCTGCGCTTCGTCGCCAATGCCCGCGACCTTGGCTTTTCGGTCGAGGAAATCTCGGCGCTGCTTGGCCTGTGGGACGACCGCGACCGGGCCAGCAGCGAAGTCAAGGTCATTGCGCTCCAGCACGCCGACGACCTTGCGCGAAAGGCCGCAGCACTTGAGGCCATGCGCCGCACGCTTCTCGACCTTGCCCAGCGATGCAACGGCGACGCACGTCCCGAGTGCCCAATTCTTGCCGGTCTTGCGTCTAAACCCCTACGCAAGACGTAACCAGACACGCCCGAGCCCAGAATTGACGGTGTAGCAATCCGCCGCGATAAGGAAATTATGAAACGCAGGTTTTCCATGCTGCTTCTTATTGGAGCGATAATGGGCTTGTTTGCCCTGGAAGCCGCGTTTGCGTCCGCGCTCACGATGCATATGCCCGAGCAAGCCAGCGCGCCTGCGGATATGAGCGAGGATTGTGCGGAGATGATGGGGCTAACGGCCCAATCGGAAATTGGCCATTCGGATGCTGGGCAGCAGCCCGAAAAGCCCTGTCAGGGCCTCACCCTCGACTGCATTGCCAAAATGGGATGCGCGCTGCCGCTGGCTCTCGTGCCGCCTGCAATGTCAGCCGTCCAGGCTGTGTATCGCCCCAACACGCCGGCGTTTATGCCTGTAGCGCGGCTTGTCGGCCGCAATCTCAGCCCCGAGCCGGAACCGCCCACACTTCTTGGCTGAACGCTAGCAGTGCGCGGCGCCCCCTTGTTCGCCGTGTGGCCTGTCACAGTTCATCCAGGGACTTTTTACAATGCGTATCCTTCTGGGCGCAGGGCTGGTGCTGGCTCTGCCTGCCGCGCTCCATGCCGAACCGCTGACGTTCGATGCAGCGCTCCTACGCGCCGCGAGTGAGGCACCATCGCTCAAGGCGAGCGCGTCAGGAATCAATGCCGCACGTTCTGCCGCCATCGCCGCGGGCCGACTGCCCGATCCGACGATCAACATCGGCGTCGACAATTTCCCGGTCTCGGGACCGCCAGCCTTCAGTTTCACCGGCGAGAGCATGACGATGGCACGGATCGGGATCGAACAGCCCTTCCCCCATCCCGCCAAGCGCCGCGCCCAGCGGGACCGCGCACAGGCGGACATCGGCATTGCCGAGGCAGGGGCTGCGATCGAGACGCAAAATGTCCGGCTTGAGACCGCGCTTGCCTGGGTCGATCTCTATTATGCCAAACGTCGGCTCGCACAGCTGCAGCGGCTCGATTCGAGCCTCGGCGATCTCCAGGCTACGGTTTCGGCAAGGCTGGCTTCCGGTTCGGCGCGCCCCAGCGCTGCGCTCGAACCCGACCAGCTGCGCGCTGCGGTGCGCGACCGGCGCAGCGAACTCACAGCCGATGTCACCAAGGCACAGGCGAGGCTGGCGAGGTTTACGGGCGATCCATACGGGGACGTCTCGGGCGATCCACCCATACTCGAGATCGACCGCACCCGGCTCGTGGCAGGGCTTGTTTCGCTTCCGAGCCTGCGGGCACTGGATGCCGGCGTAGGCGCGGCGGATGCGGAGACCGGACTTGCCCGCGCCGACAAGCGCCCCGATTGGCGCGTAAGCACCTCCTATGGCCGCCGCGATCCAGCCTATGGCGATATGGTATCGGTCGGTGTCAGCATTGATCTGCCGCTGTTCGCCAAACGTCGCCAGGATCCCAGAATCGCGGCGCGAGCAAGCGAAGCGGAACGGGCACGGCTGCTGCGTGCGGCCGGGGAACGCGAATTCGCAGCCACGCTTGATGGCGATCTTGCCGACCATGCCATGCACCATCAGCGGCTCATGAATGCGCGCAATACCCTGGTGCCGCTCGCCAGCCGCCGGGCCGGGCTCGACAGGGCGAGCTATGCTGCGGGCACGCTCGATCTTGGCGCGGCACTGATGTCATCACTCGCGCTGGCCGAAGCCGAAGTCGATGCGCTGGCACGCGAGGCCGAGGTCGCGCGCGACGCGATCCGGATCAATTTCACCTATGGGGAGATGCGGCCATGAGCATGGACAGGGCAAATGCGGCGCGCTGGCGCGCGGGAATGCTGGCGGCAGTTCTGATCGCTGGCGGCGGCGGATATTGGCTCGGGCAGCGGGGGAATGGCGAAGAGGCACCAGCGACGACGAGCGATGATGCGCGCAAGGTGCTCTACTATTACGACCCGATGTTCCCGAACCAGAAGTTCGACAAGCCTGGCAAGTCGCCGTTCATGGATATGCAGCTTATCGCCAAATATGCCGACGAAGGGGTGGGCGTGACGGCGGCACCGGGCGTCAGTATTGACCCGGCCGCCATGCAAAACCTGGGCATCCGGGTGGCCTCAGCTGAGATGGGCAATCTCTCTGCCACGCTCAGTGCGACCGGTACGATCGACTTCAACCAACGCGATGTCGCGATCGTTCAGGCGCGCTCGGGCGGGTTCGTCGCACGCGTCTATGGCCGCGCGCCCGGCGACGTGATCCGCGCGGGTGCGCCCATCGCCGATGTGCAATTGCCCGAATGGGGCGGCGCACAAACCGAGTTCCTGAGCGTAAAACGGCTCGGCCAACCTGAGCTGTTGGCAGCTGCGCGGCAGCGACTGCGGCTGATGGGCATGTCCGACAGCCTGATCACGCAGGTCGAGCGGACAGGGCGGACCAATGGCACGGTGACGATCACCTCGCCGATCGCGGGCGTGATCCAGTCGCTCGATGCCCGGCAAGGCGTGACACTGGCGCAGGGGCAGACTCTTGCGCAAGTCAATGGCATCGGCACAGTCTGGCTGAACGCTGCCGTTCCCGAAGCGCTGGCCGGGAGCGTCAGGGTCGGGCAAAATGCAACAGCGGCACTTACTGCCTTTCCGGGTGAGAGCTTCGGCGGGCAGGTTATCGCCATCCTGCCGACCACGCAGGCCGACAGCCGCACGCTCACCGTGCGGATCGAGCTTGCCAATCGGGTCGGCCGCCTGCGCCCCGGCATGTTTGCTCAGGTTGTGCTGGGCGGGGACGCAAAGCCTGCGCTGCTGGTGCCAAGCGAAGCGGTTATCCGCACCGGCACGCGCGCCATCGTCATGCTGGCGATGGGCGATGGCCGCTATCATCCCGCAGAAGTCAGGACGGGCCGTGAAGGCAGCGGCAAGACCGAGGTGCTTGCCGGACTTGCCGTTGGCGAAAAGGTCGTGGCCTCGGGCCAGTTCCTGCTCGATTCCGAAGCAAGCCTTACCGGCATCTCCGTGCGGCCACTGGAGGGAGGGCGATGATCGCCAGGATCATTCGCGCCTCGGTCGCGGCGCGCGGGCTGGTGCTGGCGGCAGCACTGGTGCTGACAATCATCGGGGTAGCCGCCGTCAGGACCACCCCGGTCGATGCGCTCCCTGATCTTTCCGACGTGCAGGTCATCATCCGCACGACCTATCCGGGGCAGGCCCCGCAAATCGTCGAGAACCAGGTCACCTATCCGATCACCTCGACCATGCTCTCGGTGCCCGGCGCACGAGTGGTGCGCGGCTATTCGTTCACCGGCGACAGTTTCGTCTATGTGCTGTTCGACGACGGCACCGATCTCTACTGGGCGCGCAGCCGCGTGCTCGAATATCTGAGCCAGGTGCAAAGCCGTCTGCCCG
>CAYFJH010000051.1:0-12078 GCA_964343385.1 uncultured Novosphingobium sp.
TGGAGAGGATGCAGGGGCAGTTCGTCCCCTCCCCCCGCGAATACCGCCACCTCTACGGCCTGACGCTGGACCGGCTGACCAAGGCCGCCCCCGGCGCGCTGGTCATGCACCCCGGCCCGATGAACCGCGGGGTCGAGATCGACAGCAACGTCGCAGACCATCCCACGATTTCGCTCATCACCACCCAGGTCGAAATGGGCGTCGCGATGCGCATGGCCTGCCTTGACGTGGTCACCCGCCGAACCCGCGGCGTGGAGGGTTGGCAATGATCCACACGCCGCTCACCATCACCAATGCCCGGCTGGTCCTTCCCACCGGCGCCCCCGCAAAGGGCGCGATCCGCACCGAGGGTGACACCATCGCTGCGCTCGGCCCCGATGTAGTGCCCTTGCAGGGTGACCGCACCTTCGATGCAAAGGGCCTGCTGGTCACCCCCGGCCTCGTCGATCTGGGCGTCTTTGCCGTCGACAAACCCGCCTTCCACTTCGGCGGGATCACCCGCGCCGCGCTGATGCCGGACCAGGGCCCGCCGCTCGACCACCCGGCCCGCGTGCGGTTTGCGGCGCAATCCGGCAAGCCCGGCCTTTGGGTCCACCCCTTGGCGGCCGCCACCCGCGCGCTCGAAGGCTCGGAAATCGCGGAAATCGCCCTGATGCGCGATGCCGGGGCCAAGGCGGTCAGCACCGGGCGCCAATGGATCGCCGATTCGGGCACCATGCTGCGCCTGCTGCGCTACTGTGCGATGCTCGGCATCGTCGTGGTCAGCCATGCCGAAGACGCCGGGATCACCGGGCCTGCGGTCGCCACGGCCTCCGAAATGGCCACCCGCCTCGGGCTTCCTTCGGCCCCGGCAGAGGCCGAAGCGCTGGCCGTCGCCCGCGACATCGCGCTGGCCGAACTCGCCGGCGCGCGGCTCCATTTCCGCCAGGTCACCACCCGCGCCGCGCTCGATCTCGTCCGCGCCGCCAAGGCCCGGGGCACCCAAGTCACCGCCGGCGTCACCCCAGCGCACTTCATGCTTTCCGACAACGCGCTGGCCGGTTTCCGCACCTTCCTGCGCCTGTCCCCGCCGCTGCGCAGCGAGGCGGACCGCCGCGCCGTGATAGAGGCCATTGCCGACGGCACGATCGACGTCATCGCCTCGGGCCACGACCCGCGCGGGCCGGAGGACAAACGTCTGCCGTTTGCCGACGCCGAACCCGGCATGGCCGGCGCTGAAACCCTGCTGCCCTGCACGCTGACGCTTGTTCGTGACGGCGTGATTGACCTCGCCCGCGCCTTCGCCCTGCTGGCCGAAGGGCCGGCCCGCCTGCTCGGGGTCGAAGCAGGCAAGCTCGCCCCCGGATATGCCGCCGACTTCGCGGTGATCGACGCGCAGCGCCCGTGGATCGTCAATTCGGACAAGATGGCCGCCAGCGCGGGCAACACCCCGTTTGACCGCCAGGGCGTGCAAGGCCGCGTCACCGCGCTGTTCAAGGGCGCGGTGCAGGTCGCCTGATACGAAAAGGGCGGGGCAGGAGCCCCCAGCCCCTGCCCCGCCCCTCCAGCAACTGATATTTGCCTCAGCGGCGTGCGCGTTGCGCTCCGCTGGCGGCCACGGCCATGACCGGGGCCGAACTGCCGGGCACGGCGCGCACCGGCACGGCATAGGCAAAGCACGCCCCGCCCGCCGATTTCAGCCGCGAACACAGCCCGGTTGCGGCCATGCGGGTATTGATTCCCCCGGCCGCGACGCGCCAGACCGCCTTGCCGTTCACCGTCGCCGGGGTGATCGTCATCCGGTAGGCCGCCAGTTTCGGATTGCGGCTGGTGTAATAACCCCAGGCGCGGCGTGCGCCCTGCTGGCTCGAAAATGCGCCGAGCTGGACGAAATGCCCCGCGTTGGAACGATAGCTGACCTGCGCGGGCGCGGCAGGAACCTTTGCCGCCGCAGGCACGCGACGGGCCTGCGCCACGACCGGCATGGCAAAGGCTTTGGCCACGCTGCGGCGCACCGCCACCCGGACTGGAGCGGCCACTGGCGTGGCCATTGGTGCCGTATGGGCCGCAATGTTGGTCTCAACGGTGCTGGCCGGTGCCACCGGAGCCAGTTCAGCAACCACCGCAGCAGCGGCAGGAGTGGCCACCGGAACGGCGTCCTGCGCGGCCAATTGCTGGGTCTGTGCCGAAGCCTTGAGCGCCAGTGCGGCGGGCTGGCCATCGTCGTGATGACGCGCGGGCGCGCCGATCAACGCGGCAATCCGCTCGATATTGCGATCAGGCAGCATCGACAGCGCCCAATAGGCCAGCCGCTTGTCGAGCTGGTCACCCGGAACATCCTGCGCCGCCATCAGCTTGGCCTCGGCCCAGCGCCCGTCAAGGGCATAGGCATAGGCGAGGTTCTGGCGCAGCTTGGGAGAATTTTCCCCGCCGCGCACGGCATCAGCCAGGATCGCCACCCCGCGCGAGGTTTCCCCCGCCAGTGCCAGTGCCAGGCCAAGGTCGCTCGCCGGAATTTCCGCACGCCAGTCATCGAGCAGTGCCGCCGCCTCGCGGCCGCGGCCCGAACCGATCTTGGCCAGCGCCAGCGACAGCGCCGTGCGGCCCGAATTGTCACCCAGCGCCATCGCATCGTCGAACGCGCTTCCGGCCGAGATGAACCGCCCGGCCGCAAGATAGGCATTGCCCAGCGCCACGCGCGAAGCGGCGGCATCGGGACTTTTCGCAACGACCAATTCGGCGCGCTGCACGGCCTTTTCCGCCTTGGCCAGCGCCTTTTCGGCGGCGGGGTCGGCGGCAAATCCGTCCCGCTGCGCCGCGGAGGCGGACCTGATCGCGTGCGAACCGGTGCAGCCCGCCAGCAGCGCAACCGCCAGCGAAGCGCCAGCGGCAATCGTCAGGCGGCTGGCGCAATGGCCGGAATGGGTGCGGGCGAAAGTCATGGGCAGTCCTCTCGGAGGGGTCACGGCTGATGCCGCCGGCGCGGCTTGGCAGAAGCCGCCTGTGGCAAGGCTTCGATTTCGGGAATTTCGGCCAGCAGCCGGTCAAGCGCGTCGGTCACAAGCGCCTGGGCGCTGCGCTCGTCGAGCGAACAGGCCTGCCGCAACCGCTGGTGGCGCTCGGCGTCAAGCCGGAGCGTAAAGGCAGCCTTGCGGCCATGCTTGAGCGCGGTCCCGCGCGGACGACGCTTGGGCCGGGGCGGGGCGGCTTCTTCCGCAGCGCGGGGCGCGGCCTCGCCGGGAAAGTTGACGACCCGGCCAACATAGCGTGGCGGAGCCTCGCCCATGTCGTTCCAGCCGAGGTCTTCCAGCGGCGATTGCTCGCCGGAACCGGGCACCGGTTCAAGCGCAATCGCCAGCTGCGAACGCATCGCCGGGCGCGCCGCACCCTTGCGGGCGAGCAGCGCGGTCGAGAGCGAGGCAACCGGCCTCGGGGGTGAGGTCATGTCCACCGCGCGGCCCATGATCAGGATCCCGCGACGCGGCGGCCGAACCCGCCGACCGGGCGGCTCGCGCCGGGACGGGGCAGGCCTGCGGCATTGCCCGCCTGCGCGGCCGGCGCAGCGGCAAAAACGGTGCGGCGAAAGTTCTTTTCAAGCCGGTCGGCCACATAGTTCCACAGCGCCGCCATCTCTAGCGACGAGCGTCCGTTGGGATCGACCTCCATCACCGTGCGCCCGTCGATCATCGAGGCGGCAAAGTCGGTGCGGTGGTGCAGCGTGATCGGCGCGACCGTGCCATGCTGCGACAGCGCGACGGCGGCCTCGCTGGTGATCTTGGCCTTGGGCGTCGCGCCGTTGACCACGAACAGCAGCGGCTTTCCGGCGCGTTCGCACAGGTCGACCGTGGCGCCCACGGCGCGCAGGTCATGCGGGCTCGGGCGGGTCGGCACAACTATCAGCTCGGCCACGGAAATGACCGACTGGATCGCCATGGTGATCGCTGGCGGGGTATCGATCACCGCCAGCTTGAAGCCTTGCTGGCGCAAGACCTGAAGGTCAGCCGCCAAGCGGGCCACCGTGGTCTGCGCAAAGGCGGGAAAATCGTCCTGCCGCTCGTTCCACCAATCGGAGAGCGAACCTTGCGGATCGATGTCGATAAGCACCACTGGTCCAGCCCCGGCGCGTTGCGCCTGGACGGCCAGATGGCCCGAAAGCGTGGTCTTGCCCGATCCACCCTTCTGAGATGCCAAAGCCAATACGCGCAAAGTCCGTTTCCCCCGAAAAGCGCAAACAACAGTGTTCCGGCCCCCACAAAAGCCAGAAAGTCCCTAAGATCGGGTTAAACCACCCCTGCCAAACACTTTCCATTTCGTAATTGCCGGCCCCGGACAAAGCCTTTGCCAGTCACGGCCCCGCTGTGGCAGGATCAAGCCAGAGGGCGCCTCCCGGGGGTTTTGGTGGAAATGATGCGACGTGTTCGAACCGGGGCGGTTGCCCGGAATTACGGACTTGCCCTTGTCCTGGCCGGCCTGTTCCTCGCCGCGCCCTCGTATGCCGAAGTCAAGGCCGGGACCGATGCCTGGGCCAGGGGCGACTATGCAGGGGCAATTGCCCAGTGGCAGGCCCCCGCCGCCGCCGGCGATCCCGATGCCCAGTTCAACCTCGCCCAGGCCTACCGCCTCGGCCGCGGCGTCCAGCGCAATCTTGTCCGCGCCGAGGAACTGTTCGCCAGGGCCGCCGCGCAGGGCCACGTCCAGGCCGCCGACAATTATGGCCTCCTGATGTTCGACCGGGGCGAACGGACCGCCGCCATGCCCTATGTCCGCGCCGCCGCCGAACGCGGCGATCCCCGCGCGCAATACCTGCTCGGCATCGCCCACTTCAACGGCGACCTTGCCCCCAGGGACTGGACCCGAGCCTATGCGCTGATGACCCTGGCCCAGGCCGCGGGCCTGCCGCAAGCCGCTCCCGCGCTGACCGAGATGGACCGGAACATCCCCGTCGCCCAGCGCCAAGCCGCCGCCACGCTGGCCACCCAGCTCGCCCAATCGGCCGAAGCCAAGCGCGCCAGCCAGCTCGCCGCCGCCGACCTCGCCCCTCCGGTCCCGCGCCCTGCCGCGCCGGTTTCCGCCATAAAGACGCCCGCCGCAAGACCTGCCGCCGTCCCGGCACCCGCCGCCGCAATCCCGGCCGCGGTCGCCGTCGCCGCCGCCTCCAGCCCGGCCACTGCCGGCGCGGACTATGCCCGTCCGCCCGTTCCTGTCGCGGCTCCGCCCCGGCCCGCGCCGCCGGTCGCCACTGCGCCCAAGCCGATCGTCGCGCCCAAGGCTGCGCCCAGGCCCGCCCCGTCCGGCAAATGGCGCGTCCAGCTCGGCGCGTTCGGCGTCGCCGCCAATGCCGACACGCTCTGGGCCAAAGCCCGCGCCCGCCCCGAACTGTCCGGCCACCCCCGGCTCGATGTCCGGGCGGGCAAGGTGATCAAGCTCCAGGCCGCGGGCTTCGCCTCGCGCGAGGCGGCCAGCGCCGCCTGCGCCGCGCTCGGCAAGGGCGGCCTCACCTGCCTTCCGGTAGAAAACTGACACCATGACCGGGCCCGATTCCTCGGGCCGCATCGCCGCGCTCGATCTCCTGCGCGGGATCGCCATCCTCGGCATCCTCGCGATCAACGTCGCGGGCTTTGCCGGTCCGGTCATGGCCACGATCACCCCCCACATCCCCGTCCCCGCCCCCCCGGCGGATGAGGCATGGTTCGCGCTGTTCCTCGTCCTGTTCGAGGGCAAGATGCGCGCGCTGTTCAGCCTGCTGTTCGGGGCCTCGCTGCTGCTGTTCATCGACCGGGCCGACGCCGCCGGGCGTAACGGCGAAGTGCTCCAGATGCGCCGTCTCGGCTGGCTCGCGCTCGCCGGCTACCTGCATTTCCTCCTGCTGTGGTGGGGGGACATCCTGTTCACCTATGCCCTCGCCGGGTTCTCCGCGCTCGCCTTCCGCAGCGCCCCGGCCAAGGGGCTCGCCATTGGCGCGCTGACCCTGTTCGCCGCGTGGCACCTTGCGATGACCGGGGTCGGCGTGTCGGAATCGCTGCGCGAAGACCGCGTCCTCGCCGGCCGCGCACCTGCTTCCGAAGTCCGGCGCTACGCCGTCCAGCAAGACAGGATGGCCAGCCGCACCGCCGCCGAAGTCGCCGGTTACCACCGGGGTTTCGCCGCGCAGGTCACCGCCAAATTGCGCGACGATGCCGCCGAACCCCTCCTCGCCGCGGTCGGCACAATCGGTGAGACCCTCCCGCTGATGCTGCTCGGCATGACGCTCTATCGCAGCGGCTTTTTCTCCGGCCAATGGCCGGCGCGGACCATGCGCCGCCTCGGCTGGGGGGCGCTCGGGCTCGGCACGGCGCTGACGCTCGCCTTCCTCGCGCTGGTGTGGAGCCGCCATTTCCCGCCGGTGCTGATGATGATGGCCCTCGCCTACGGCCTCGCCATCCCGCACCTGCTGATGATGCTGGGCTATGCGGCGCTATTGGTCCTCGCCGCCCCGCGCCTTGCGGCCACGCGGCTGGGCGCGCGCATCGTCGCGGCTGGCCGGATGGCCTTCACCAATTATCTCGCCACCAGCCTCCTGATGACATTCCTGTTCTACGGCTGGGGGCTGGACCTGCTGGGCGCGGTGCCCACGCGCTGGCAATGGCCCTTCGTGGTCGGCGGCTGGGCGCTGATGCTGACGTGGAGCGCGCCGTGGCTCGCGCGCTACCGGCAAGGGCCGCTTGAATGGGCCTGGCGCTCGCTCACCCAGTGGGAGCGCCTGCCGTTCAAACGCTTCAGTCCTTGGCGAACGGATTCTTCGGCGAACGCAGGGTAAGCCGGATCGGCACCGCATCGAACCCCAGCTCGCGGCGGATGCCGTTGATCAGATAGCGCTGGTAGGACACGGGCAGCATATCCAGCCGCGTCCCGAACAGGACAAAGCCCGGCGGCCGGGTCTTGGCCTGCGTTATATAGCGCAGCTTGATCCGCCTGCCCCCCGGCGCCGGAGGCGGATTGGCCGAAAGCGCATCGTCAAACCAGCGGTTGAGCGCGGCGGTCGGCACGCGCTTCGACCAGGCATCGCGGATTTCAAACGCGGCGTCGATCATCTGGTCGAGCCCCTTGCCGGTCCGCGCCGAAACCGCGATCAGCGGCACGCCGCGGACCTGCGCCAGACCTTCCTCCAGCGCGCCCCGGATGCCGTTGAACAGCCCGCTGGCGTCTTCTGCCACGTCCCACTTGTTGATCGCGATGATCAGCGCGCGGCCTTCTTCAAGCACCAGGCTGGCGATCTTGAGGTCCTGATGCTCAAGCCCCTTGGTCGCATCGAGCAGCAGCACCACCACTTCGGCAAAATCGACCGCATGGCGCGCATCGGCGACCGACATCTTTTCCAGCTTGTCGACCACGCGCGCCTTCTTGCGCATCCCGGCCGTGTCGATCAACCGCACCTTGCGCTCGTCGCCGGTCTTGGGATTGGTCCACTTCCAGTCCACCGCGATCGAATCGCGCGTAATCCCGGCTTCCGGCCCGGTCAGCAGCCGGTCCTCTTTCAGCAGCGCGTTGATCAGCGTCGACTTGCCCGCATTCGGACGGCCGACGATGGCGAGCTTGAGGATCGCGGACGGATCGTATTCCTCGCTCTCCGCATCCTCGGCCTCGGGATCGGGCTGCTTGTCGTCGAGATGCGGCAGCAGCGCCTCGAACAGGTCGCCCAGCCCCTGGCCGTGCTCGGCCGAAAACGGGATCGGATCGCCCAGCCCCAGCGAATAGGCCTCCAGCAGCCCGGATTGCCCGGCGTTCCCTTCGGCCTTGTTGCCCACCACGATCACCGGCAGCTTCTGCTCACGCAGCCAGCGGGCGATTTCCTCGTCAAGCGGGGTCAGCCCGGCGCGCGAATCGAACACGAACAGCGCCACGTCCGCGCCCTGCACCGAAACCTCGGTCTGGGCGCGCATCCGCCCCGGCAGGCTGGAGGGGTCCTCGTCCTCCCACCCGGCGGTGTCGACGATGGTGAAATCCAGCCCCAGCAGGTGCGCCTGCCCGAACCGGCGGTCGCGCGTGACCCCCGGCTGGTCATCGACCAGCGCGAGCTTCTTGCCGACCAAGCGGTTGAAAATGGTCGACTTGCCGACGTTCGGGCGTCCGATGATGATGACCTGGGGGAGCATTGCAGCGCCGCCCTGCCGGTTTATGCGGCTTTGCGCAAGGGCGGGGCGGTTTAAGCACGCGGCGCCCAGCCGCAATTGGAAGCAATGGCAACCCTATTTGCGCGTTAACCAAGGTTAGGCAGCCCCCTTTAACCGCATACGGGGAATTACGCTGGCCATGCGCCATCGGACCGCCCTCATCCTTGCCTGCCTCACCGGCATCGCTGCCCCCGCAGCGGCCAGCCCGATCGTCGAGGCCGAGCGCGTGGCCGGCGGCGGCAGCGCCAGCCTGCCGCCCTACCTGCCCAGCCTGCCGCCCTACCTGCAATGCGTGCCCTATGCCCGGCAGGTCTCGGGCATCCAGATCCACGGCGATGCGTGGACATGGTGGGACCAGGCCGACGGCAAGTATGCCCGCGGCGAACGCCCGAGGGTCGGTGCGGTCATGGCCTTCAAGCCCTACGGCAAGATGGAACTCGGCCACGTCGCGGCGGTCAGCCGGATCATCGATTCGCGCACCGTCCTGCTGCGCCACGCCAACTGGAGCCTGATCAATGGCCGCCGCGGCCAGATCGAGGACAACGTCGAGGCGGTCGACGTCTCGCCCGAAAACGACTGGAGCGAGGTCCGCGTCTGGTTCGCCCCGATCGAAGGCCTCGGCACCACCCACTGGCCGGTGCAAGGCTTCATCTATCCTGCAAAACCGAACAAGGGCGAACCGGGCGGGAAAAAGCCGGCCTCAAACGACCCGATTGGCGACCTCATCGCCCAGCGCCTCGCCACCCAGCATTAGAACCCCGCTCAGGCTGAGCCCGTCGAAGCCCGTCCGGGCAACGAGCCTGTATCAGGCCTTCGCCGCTGGCGCGCCTTCGCCCAGGTCCTCGTACCACGCCTCGACCGGCCCGGTGAGCTTGAGCGTCAGCGGATTGCCCTTGCGGTCAACGGTCTTGCCGGCCTGCACCCGCACCCAGCCTTCGGAAATGCAATATTCCTCGACATTGGTCCGCACCACGCCCTTGAAGCGGATGCCGACCCCGCGCTGAAGCTTGTCCGCATCGAAAAACGGGCTGCGCGGATTGATCGCCAGGTGGTCGGGCGGCACGTCAGGGCCGGCGGCGGGGGTGGAAACAGTTTCTTCGCTCATGGCCCGAGCCTCTAGGACGCTTTGCCCGCTTGTCAATCGAACCGCATCGCTCTAAGGGCGCGGCTCCCGACGGATCGGGCGCGTAGCTCAGTGGTAGAGCACACCCTTCACACGGGTGGGGTCGCAGGTTCAATCCCTGCCGCGCCCACCATCTTTTCAAGCGCTTAGCTGAGAGGATGGCCCCACCATTCCGCACCGGGGTATTTTCGGGGTAGCGAACGCCCTTTTGCCGCTACCCTGCATTCCCCTCCATTTTCAGCTTCCGACGGCCCCGGACAGCGGCATCTTTCCGCCCTGCCCACGAAGGGTCCACTATGGACGCCTCGCTCAGTTTCCCGATCAGGGAGGGAAGCAACTTCAGCTTGTCTGCGGCGGTCGGGGCCGACGCCACCTCTTGTTCAAGCGTGGCGATGCCCTTCGCTCGCCGATGGGGGACCTCCCGGCCGCGCCGGGTTTTCGCAATCCCGGTCAGGACCCGAGGCTGACCCGGGGAGAACGCCTTCGCCTTGTGGGCTCGAAGTGCATAGCGGCTGATGATCCTGCGGGCTTCTTGCTGGCATTTGCGATTGGCGAACACACCGGTGATCGACATGTCGTCAACGTACAGTGTGAAATCGCATTGATGTTGCTTCGCCAACGCCTCGATCTCATCGAACATCGGTTTGTAAGCCCAAAAGGACAGGATGGTGCTGGCATTGCCCCCGGTCGGCAAGTGGCCGTCATAGGTGAGCAGACGCTTCGCCCGGGAGGCCATATCGGGGGGATACTCGAGCACCTCTTCGAAGAAGCGCTGGACGTAGTGCGAGCTCGAAGAGGGGTAGAACTTCTTGATGTCGAGTTTGATGCAGGAGTGGTCAGCCCCGTGGGCGTTCGCATTGGTGATATAGGAGCGCCCCTTCACGCCTGAATGCAGATAATCGGGCGTCTCGATTTGCGCGAGAAGGCGAGCAAAGCGCTGATGGATGAGCTTGAGTTGTGGCTTTGGCTCCTCGATGATCCGGCCGGACTTGCGATCAGGCCGAACGAGGTAGTTGCTGTCCCCGGCATTCACCAGCCGCTCGAGGGTGGAGCGCGGGACCAGCAAAATCTCTGCTAGTCGCCGGGGCGAGGTCAGCTTGAAGAGGGCGCTGGCCCGGACCGGGACGCGCTTATGCGTGCTCGTGCTCATCGCGCTCGGCTGTGACAGTTGCGATCCAGTCGAGCATCTTGAGTGTCTTTCCCGCTACGAAGCTCCGGGTTTTCTCTGTGGCAGACGGATTGGCCGCCTGTTCAGCGAAGAACATGAGCGAGGACAGCGGGATGGAGAAGCCGTCTGCGTACTTCTCCAGCACCTCCATCGTGACCTTCTTGTCGCCGCGCTCGAGCTCGGTGATGTACGACTTCGAGAGCCCGACACGATCTGCGGTCTGCGTCTTGTTCAGGTCGTGAAAGACCCGAACCAGCCGCAGAGCTTCGTTGAGCATCTTGCGTCCTTTCTGTGAATGACGCCTAGAAGTGACGGAACAACTCGAGGACGGCGCCGATCAGTTTCACAATGGCTTCCGCCATCTTGATCAGCGACGTCAGGACAAGGCGGTTCCGCAGAACCAATTTGAGGCTCCACCGCACTGCATTTGCAATGCATAGGACCGCCTGCCGTCCGTACTTCCACAACCCGGCGCCTGGGCTCTTTTCTGGCAAATTAGCCATCATAGTGCTCCCAGACCATCACCCGGCCGGATTGCCGGGCGATCTGCACTAGGTCCGAGAGCGGATCAGGGTCGCGGTTCAACTCCTAGACGCACACTGCACACAAGAAATTCGAATAACCGAATAACTGCATACCGGGGTCAGCTTCGTCTCTCCGACGCCACGGTGACGCCGGAACGAGAGGTGGCTATGTGGTAAAGGTTCACCGAACCTTCACTGGCGGCGAGCCGCCACGCTTCTAGTGCATCTCCATTACCCAAACGCTGATTCGGGTGTATGCCAGCGGTTCGCTGAATGCAAGCGCTAGTTCGCTGTTGGCGAACTTATCCACAACTACACCGCGTAGGGACTCACGCTCTCATTCGCACAGGCATGGCACAGGCGATGGTGGATGGCCGCGATCACGTCCACGGCCTCCTTCTTGGTAAATCCGGCCCCCTCGAGGTCCGCGCACCGGGCGCGCCAGAATGCCCTGTCGAAGGGCGGCCGGGCGGCCTCCTCGGCAGCGCGGCGCAGGCGGGCGTGGTCGTAATGCGATACGGCCGGACGCTCGCCCCGGAGAAGGCGGTCCTCGTCCTCGAGCACGGCCAGCTCGGGGCAGGCAGGGGCGGCCTCGCCCAGCTCGCGCCATACCGATATGCGGAGTGCCCGGCGGGCATCCGGGACCATCAGGCGATAGCCCACGGCGAACGCCAGAATGTCGAGGGCGCTGTCGCGGTTCACGGGGCAACCTC
The DNA here is from genome assembly GCA_964343385.1 of uncultured Novosphingobium sp. Classification (GTDB taxonomy): domain Bacteria; phylum Pseudomonadota; class Alphaproteobacteria; order Sphingomonadales; family Sphingomonadaceae; genus Novosphingobium. The sequence continues at coordinate 11,658 of CAYFJH010000051.1, forward strand.
CTCGCTGGCGGGGACGGCGGCCGGGATTACGTCGATCACGCGGGCCGGAGCCGGGAGCTGTGGCCGGAAGGTCTCGGCAAGCTGGACCGCGACCTTGGCGACGGCATCGCCCAACAGACCGGCATCGAGGTTGTGCGTCACGCGGCCGTTCACCGACACCGACGAGATTTCACGGTATGCGGGCAGCAGGGCCTTGGCACGGAACATCAGGAGCGAGTCAGAATACCGCGTAACGGTGCCGACGATCTTCTCCTTGTAGCGGCCCGCAAAGATGGGTTCCTCGACCCCCTCCATCGCGCGGCGGTATATCTCGTGCTCAACGTCCGCCTTCGCGGCCTCCATCGCCTCGTCCCATTGGGCAGCGAACTCGGGATCGCGCTCCCGCTCGTCCTTGAAGGTCTGGATTGCGCCGTACCGGCTC
>CAYFJH010000051.1:12088-21209 GCA_964343385.1 uncultured Novosphingobium sp.
AGGCGGGCGGTCAATTGCATGCCGGAGGGTAGCTGGGGGCCGTTGGAAAGCGAACGGCGGGGGATTGATAATAGATGGCGCGAATTACTTGCGCGACGAAGGGCAAGCTAGCATTGTCGAGGGCATGGGGGCGAACTTCTGTCAGAGCGTTCACGACGCGGGCTGGGCGATTGCCTCTTGCACGTGCAACTTCATCTATGACTTCCAGACGCTCATCACCGGCGCGGCGGCACTCGGTGCGGCCTGGTTTGCCGGAGCGCCGGTTTGGCGGCAGTTGAAGGACAGCAATCTTCAAACCAACATCATGCACCGCGAGACTCTTGCGATGTTGTTGCGCGAAGCCGAGGAAAGGGCCGCCCGGGTCGCAAAATCCATAGACAACCTCGCTAGGCTCCCATGACACCACCTTGGTCTTGCCGCCGTACAGCTCGATCACGGCATGATCGGCATTCAGCTGGGCGAGCATCGGCTCCTCGACTTCGGCCCGCGCCCGCTCGATTTGGCGGGCGGCATACTTGAGGGACCCGCTCTTCTGCGCCAGCGTGTGCCTCGATATGCCGAAGTCCGGGTCAGTCAGAACGGCCGCAATCTGCTCGTCCGTGCATTTCGCCCGCACCATCTCGCAGCAGACCGCGAATGTGACCTCGGAGCGGCTCGAGTATCGTAGTTGATCGTCCGGGTCATCGCCCTGCACGATCAGCATTCGGGTGCGCTGCGTGACGGCGGGTGGGAGCTCGTCTAGGTCACGCAGGCGGCGCGGTGCGCCCTCGAGCTGGACCTTCCCCTGTCCGGCGGCCGGAGAGGCATCCCTCGGTGGCGCGGCGGTGAATTCGCCCAGCGGATAGCGCTGCCACGATGACCGTTCCGCATCCAGCGTGGCGAGGCGGGGCTGCCGGCCAGCCTTGCGCTTCGCGCCCGGCTCCGGGGCAGGTATAACTGTCACAGGTGAAAACCTCCTGGTCCTTGCCGATGCCTGCCTTCACCGTCAGCGCCTCGAGCCGCTTCTCAGTCAGCCGCTCCCTTGCGCGCTTCTCCTTCACCTTGGGCGCTTCTACCACCGTAGCCATGCCATCGAGCTCCTTTCAGGGGTAGCGCTAGGGTAGCGCTGGTCCCGGTTTGGGCAGGAACACATCGGAACTGCCCGGAGCCGATTTAGCTGTAAAACCGTAGAAACGCTAGTGTTTATAGGAACGCCTCGAAACCCACGGGAAGGGGTATCTTGTCCTTCACACGGGTGGGGTCGCAGGTTCAATCCCTGCCGCGCCCACCACTGTTTTCAATGACTTAGAAGACAGTGCAGTCCATTCCGTCCGGACCACCCCACTCCATCCCCACTCGAATGCCGGTAAATTGCTGAGCAGTTCCTTGGCATTCGCGCCATTGCAGCAAGGCTGGCTTGCCCTTTCCCGCTATTCCCCGTCACCCAGAATCGCGGTCCAGTCGCGGCCACCGGAAAAGAATCCGAGGATCGTTACCTGGCGGCGCTCAAAGCCGGTGGTGCGCAGGCCTTGGCGGATATGGTCATGGCGGGTGCCCCGTTCCGACGCTGTCTCAAGTCCCATCACATAGCTTTCCAACCGCTCGATATTAGGCCAGCGCCAGAGCCACCGTTTGCCACAGTTGGACAACTCGTCAGATGGAAACTGAATAGCCCCTAGATTTCTGGACGCCACAATCTTGAGCACTCGATGAGCCGACGCGGAAACTGCCATGACACTGCCGTCGCCGCGAGCTTCTTCTCGTCGCTCAAGCGTGAGCGCATCCGCCGCCGCACCTACAAAACACGCGAGGAAGCCCGGCAGGATGTGTTCGATTACGTCGAGATGTTCTACAACCCGGTGCGCAAGCATGTCAGGAACGGGATGCTGTCGCCCGTCGAGTTCGAACGGCAGCAAATTTTGAAAGCGGAAGGCGTCTAGAAAACTAGGGGCTATTCAGCCACCTCTTTCCTGCCAACCAACGGAACGCGTAACGCCTGAGAGGAAGCCTCCATGATCCGCACCATCCCCGCCGCCGTGCTGGCCGCAGCCGTGCTGACCGCCACCGCCGCGCGGGCCCAGACCCAGCCGGCACCCGCTCCGCCCTCGGCCTCCGCCGCGCCGACCGCGCCGCTCGCCACCCCCACCCCCAACTATGTCACCCAGCAGCTGGAGATCGTGGTAAAGCGCCCCGCAGCGCGGACCTGGGCGCGCATCGGCGGCTTTTGCGACCTGCGCGAATGGCTCCAGCGCCCCTGCACGATCGTCTCGGGCAAGGAAGGTGAACTCGGGGCCGTGCGCGCCTTCCCCGGCGGCACGATCGAACCGATCGTCGCGGTGACCCCGCTGTCCTATACCTATGCCTTCCCGGTCCGCATCGGCGCGCATTACAACATGCAGCACAACACCCTCGAAGTGCGCCCCATCGACAAGAAGACCAGCCTGATCGTCTATTCGTTCATGTGGGACAATTCGCAGGTGCCCGAGGGCCAGCGCGCGGCGCAGTTCGTCAACCGCAGGAACCTGCTGATGCCCGCGATGGAACGGATGAAGGCCATTGTCGAAAGCGGCAAGCCCCGCCCCTGAACTGGTTTTGACCCCGGTCAATGCAATCCCGCCGCCGGGCGCGCGATGACTGCTCCCAGCCGGGCAACCTGCCCGCATCTTGGGGAGAAAGCCATGTTCAAGACCAACGTCGGCGGGATCGACCGCACCTTGCGCATCGGCGTCGGCATCGTGCTGATCGCACTGGTGTTCGTCGGACCGAAAACCCCGTGGGGCTGGGTCGGACTGGTCCCGCTGCTGACCGGCCTGTTTTCCACCTGCCCGCTCTATTCGCTGTTCGGCCTCAACAGCTGCCCACGCGGCTGAGCCGGCACCGGTCCTGATGCCGCAATGCTTGCGCTGCGCTTGGCCTTACGGCATTGCGCAGCGCCATGCATGACATCAAGCTGATCCGCGAGAATCCCGAACTCTTCGACGCCGGCCTCGTCCGGCGCGGGGCCGAACCGATGGCCGCTGCGATCCTCGCCCTCGACACCGCCCGCCGCGCCCTCGCCACCACGCTGCAGGAAGCGCAAGGCCGCCGCAACGAAGCCTCCAAGGCCATCGGCGCCGCCATGGGCAAGGGTGATGCGGAACTGGCCGAACGCCTCAAGGCCGAAGTCGCGCAGCTCAAGACCACAATGCCCGCGCTCGAAACCGAAGAACGCGAAATCACCGCCGAATTGCACGACGCCCTCGCCCGCTACCCCAACCTCCCCGACCCCGAAGTCCCCGAAGGCGCGGACGAGACCGCCAACGTCGAAGTCGCGCGCTGGGGCACGCCCCGTTCATTCGACTTCACCCCCATCGAACATGCCGACCTCGGCCCCGCGCTCGGGCTCGACTTCGAAACCGGCGCGCTCCTCTCCGGCTCGCGCTTCACTTTCCTGCGCGGCCAGATGGCCCGCCTCCAGCGCGCGCTCGGCCAGTTCATGCTGGACACCCAGACCACGGCCCACGGCTACACCGAATGCGCCGTCCCCCTGATGGTCAAGGACGAGGCTGTGTTCGGCACGGGCCAACTGCCCAAGTTCGCCGAGGACCTGTTCGAGACAGATTTGTCGCTGCACCAAGACACGCTGTTGTTTTGGCAGCTCTCGGAATTGGACAAACTCAAGGAACAGCAGAAAGTTAAACAAGGGGCATCGCTGAGTGACCCACAGATTATGAAGCTAATTCCACCCGCTCCGACACGCCGCTGGCTCATCCCCACCGCCGAAGTCAGCCTGACCAACGCCGTCCAGGGCCAGATCCTCAGCGATGCGCAGCTGCCGCTCAAGATGACCGCGCTCACCCCCTGCTTCCGCTCCGAGGCCGGCGCGGCCGGGCGCGACACGCGCGGCTACATCCGCCAGCACCAGTTCGAAAAGGTCGAACTCGTCACCATCTGCCGCCCCGAAGACAGCGCGGCCGAGCATGAGGCGATGACCGCAGCCGCCGAATCCATCCTCCAGGCGCTGGACCTGCCCTACCGCAAGGTCCTGCTCTGCGCCGGCGACATGGGCTTCACCGCCCGCAAAACCTTCGACCTCGAAGTCTGGCTCCCCGGCCAAGGCACCTACCGCGAGATCAGCTCGATCTCCAACTGCGGCGATTTCCAGGCCCGCCGGATGAACGCGCGGTATCGGCCAGAAGGGCAAAAAGGCACCGAATTCGTCCACACCCTCAACGGCTCGGGCCTCGCGGTCGGCCGCACGCTGGTCGCCGTGCTGGAGAATTACCAGCAGGCCGACGGCTCGGTCGACGTGCCCGAGGCCCTGCTCCCCTACATGGGCGGCCTCACCCGGCTCGTCCCGGCCGCCTGATGCGCATCCTCCTCACCAACGACGATGGCATCAACGCCCCCGGCCTCAACGTCCTCGAACGCATCGCAAGGGCCTTTTCGGATGACGTATGGATCTGCGCCCCGGCCGAGGAACAGTCGGGCGCGGGCCACTCGCTCACCCTCACCCGCCCGGTCCGCCTGATCGAGCACGCCCCGCGCCGCTTCTCGGTCACCGGCACGCCGACCGACGCGGTGACGCTTGGCCTGCGCAAGGTCCTGCCCTCCCCGCCCGACCTGATCCTCTCGGGGGTCAACCGCGGCGCCAACCTTGGCGATGACGTGACCTATTCGGGCACCGTCTCCGCCGCATTGGAAGGCGCGCTCGCCGGCGTCCGCTCGATCGCACTCAGCCAGGTCTATTCCAAGGAAGGCATGGGCAACGACGTCTCCTTCGCCGCCGCCGAGGCATGGGGCGAACGCGTGATCGGCCCGCTGCTTGGGCTGGCCCTCCCGCCGCGCACGCTCGTCAACGTCAACTTCCCCCCGCTCGCCGCCGACGCGGTCAAGGGCATCCGCGTCGTCCGCCAGGGCTTCCATGACTATGCGCGCGGCTCGGTGGTCGAGGCGATCGACCCGCGCGGCTTCCCCTATTTCTGGTTCGGCCTGCACGGGATCGAACACACCCCCGGCCACGACACCGACCTCGAGGCGATCGGCGACGGCTATGTCGCCGTGACCCCGCTCCAGCTTGACCTCACCCATGACGCCTCGCTGGCCGAGCTTCACGCCCGCTACCAATGAAACGCGCCGCCCTCCTCCTCGCCGCCCTGCTCCCGCTGCTGGTCGCCGCCGGAAAGCCAACGGAAGACCTTCGCCCAAAGGAGGACTGGCGAAAGGTCACCAGCTACAAGGTCCGGCCTGCCGAAACGCTGGGCGGCATCGCCCGCCGCGTCGAGGTTCCCCGCGTCCTCATCATCGAGGCGAACGGGCTGAAACCGCCCTATGCCGTCCGCGAAGGCCAGGTCCTCGTCATCCCCCGCCGCACCGCCCGCACGGTCAAGCGCGGCGACACCGGCTTTTCCATCGCCTATGATGCGGGCGTCCCCTGGCCGCAGATCGCGCTCGCCAACGGGATCGACCCAAAGGCCCCGGTCAAGCCTGGCCAGAAGCTCGTCATCCCCACACTCAGCCAGCCCAGTGCCGCCGCCGCTGCGGTCAAGGCCGCCGAGGAAGAAGGCCGCGCCGAAGGCGCCCTCGCCCTCGCCGCGCAAAGCCCGGTGCGCTTCCAATGGCCCGCCCCCGGCGACATCCGCCGCCCCTTCACCCCGCGCGGCCGGCGCGGCAGCCACGACGGCATCGACATTCCCGCCCCCGCCGGCACCGCCGTCCGCGCCGCCGCGCCCGGCAAGGTCCTGTTCGCCGGGCTTGAGCCGAAAACCTACGGCAACCTCGTCATCCTCGAACACGGCAAGGGCTGGTTCTCTGCCTATGCCAAGATGGCCAGGGTCACGGTCAAAAAGGGCGAAAAGGTCCGTGCCGGCACCCGCATCGGCCTCGTCGGCGACACCGGCTCAACCCCTGGCACCGAACTCCACTTCGAAATCCGCCGCAAGATGGTCCCGCTCGATCCTCTGCTGATGCTGCCCCAGTCGCCCATCACCCCAGCAGGATAAAGACCGCGCCCACCGCCGCCATCCCGGCGACAAAGTGCCCCGCGTCGATCAGGAACAGCACGAAAGAGCGCCGCTGGTGCAGGTAATTGATCCCGATCGCCGGGGCCATGATCATCGCGCCAAACCCGAACGCCATCATCCACACCACGTGCGGCGCGGGCGCAGTGCGCGCAATCAGGTGCCCCAGCATGGCCACCACCACCCCTTCGGCCGCCAGCGTACCCAGCATGATCCGCGCCGCCGCCGGGCCGGTCGGCGGCGCACCCGCGCCCACCTCGGCCTGCCAGCGCTTGCCGAACAGCACCCCGTACCACAGCGCGCCCACGCCAAAGAACGCCAGCGTCCCCAGTGCCACCGCCAGCCAGTTTACCGCGCCCATGATCTGTCCTTTCAAAGGTGCGGCACCAGCCCACTCCCCGGCCCGACCACCCGATGAATATACCCTATGGGTGGTCGGGCCGGGGGAGTGGGCTGGTGCCGCTTCCACGCAAGTGGAACAAGGCGCACGCCCGCAAGCGCTTGGCAATGGCCAATTCACCCTCTTTCGTATATGGGCCCGCTCCCATGGCTCTTGATTCCCCCCTGCTTGAAATCCCCTCCCCGCGCCGCGTCGGCATGGTCAGCCTCGGCTGCCCCAAGGCGCTGGTCGACAGCGAACGCATCCTCACCCGCCTGCGCGCCGATGGCTACGCGATGAGCGCGGACTACGCCGGGGCCGATGTCGTGCTGGTCAACACCTGCGGCTTCCTCGATTCGGCCAAAGAAGAAAGCCTCGCCGCGATCGGCGAAGCCATTGCCGAAAACGGCAAGGTCATCGTCACCGGCTGCATGGGCAACGAAGCCGAACTGATCCGGGCCAGGTTCCCGGCGGTCCTCGCCGTCACCGGCGCGCACCAGTACGAAGCCGTGGTCGAAGCCGTCCACGAAGCCGCCCCCGCCAGCCTCGGCCCTTACGTGGACCTGATCCCCCAGGCCGATCCGGGCGACGTGAAACTCACCCCGCGCCACTACGGCTACCTCAAGATTTCCGAAGGCTGCAACCATGCCTGCGCCTTCTGCATCATCCCGCAACTGCGCGGCAAACTCGCCAGCCGCCGGATCGACGCGGTTCTGCGCGAGGCGGAAAAGCTCGTCGCCGCCGGCACCCGCGAACTGCTGGTGATCTCGCAGGACACCTCAGCCTACGGCGTCGACGTCCGCCACGAAACCCGGACGTGGAAGGGCCGCGAGGTCCGCACCCACATGACCGACCTCGCCCGCGAACTGGGCAACCTGCGCACCCCCGACGGTCAGGTCCCGTGGGTCCGCCTCCACTACGTCTACCCCTATCCCCACGTCGATGCGGTGATCCCGCTGATGGCCGAAGGGCTGATCACCCCCTACCTCGACATCCCGTTCCAGCACGCCAGCCCCAAGGTGCTCAAGGCGATGAAGCGCCCGGCGAACGAGGCCAAGGTGCTCGAACGAATCAAGGCATGGCGCGAGATCTGCCCCGATCTCACCATCCGCTCCAGCTTCGTGGTCGGCTTCCCCGGCGAGACCGAGGAAGACTTCCTCTATCTGCTCGACTGGCTCGACGAAGCCCAGCTTGACCGGGTCGGCGCCTTCCGCTTCGAACCCGTCGCCGGCGCCGCCGCCAACGACCTGCCCGATCCCGTGCCCGAGGAGGTCAAGGAAGAACGCTACGCGCGAATCATGGCCAAGACCGAATCGATCAGCGCGGCAAAGCTGGCCGCCAAGGTCGGCCGCGTCCTCCCGGTCATCATCGACGAGGTCGGAGAACCCGATGAAGACGGCGATATCGGTGCGACCGGCCGCAGCCAGGCCGACGCCCCCGAGATCGACGGCGCAGTTTTCCTGCGCAATGTCCCGGAAAACCTCATGCCGGGGGACGTGGTACAGGTGCAAATTGAAGAAGCAGATGCCCACGATCTCTACGGGGCAATCGTTTGAATGAGCAGGAAATTGCAATTACAGTTGCGTTACATGCAACCACTCATTCGTATTTCGCACTTGCAGCAAAACCGAGTCGCGGGCACATAGGGGGTGCCTTTCAGGCATCCTCTCCCAAGACTTCAAAGGCCCGGTCGGCAACGACCGGGCCCTTTTTTTGGCTTCGCGTGCCTCCGCTCATCCTGAGCCTGTCGAAGGATCAAGCCCCATCTTCACAACCACCCGATCCGCCGGAACCGCCACCACAACACCCCGCAGGTCCCACCAATCAACCCCAGCGCCATTGCATAACCAAACTTCCACCGCAGTTCGGGCATGAACTCGAAATTCATCCCGTAAATCCCCGCAATCGCCGTCGGCACGGCCAAAATCGCCGCCCAGGCCGCCAGTTGCCGCGTCATCACCCCCTGCCGGTGCTGCTCCAGCAGGCTCGCCGTCTCGACGATGGATTGCAGCGTATCCTTGAGCCCGCGCATCCGCGCCAGCGCCCGGCGCGAATGGTCGAGCACATCGCGGAACCATACATGCGCGCCGGCATCGATGTTCGGCAGGTCGACCGTCGCCAGCCGCTCGCACACTTCCTCCATCGGCCCGGCGATCCGCTCGAACCGGCGGATCTGGCGGCGCAGGCGGAATATCCGGCGGATCGTCGAAGGATCGGGGAAGCGGTCGATCGCCCGCTCCTCCATCGCCTGCACCGCGTCCTCGAACCGTTCGATGATCGGCGCGAACCCGTCGACGATGAAATCGAGAATCGAATGGGCAACATAGTCCGGCCCCTCGGCCAGCTTTTCGCGGTTGGCCTCCAGCCGGTCGCGGATCGGGTTGTGCGCCCGGCTTGATCCGAACCGCACCGTGACCAGGAAATCCGGCCCGAGGAACAGCGCCGTCTGCCCATAGGCGATGCGCTCGCCCTCCTCGAACTGGGCCGTCCGCGCGACAATGAACAGCGTCTGCCCATAGACCTCGACCTTGGGCATCTGCTGCGGGTTGAGCGCGTCCTCCACCGCCAGCGGATGCAAGGCGAACTGTGCTTTCACCCGTTCCATCTCGGCCGCTTCGGGCTCGCACAGCCCGACCCAGTCGAAACTCTGCGCGCCAAGCCGCTCGCGAGGCAGCCCATCGACCAGGAGCGCCTGCTCCTCGGTCATCCCCATGCTATACCGGCGCGCCGCGATGATCGTCATGTTCCCGGTCTGGCAAAGTCA
>CAYFJH010000052.1:0-3556 GCA_964343385.1 uncultured Novosphingobium sp.
TCGATCTCGATCCCGCGGTTCATCGGGCCGGGGTGCATGACCAGCGCATCGGGCTTGGCCTTGGCCAGGCGGTCCAGCGTCAAGCCGTAAAGGTGGCGGTATTCGCGGGGAGAGGGGATGAATTGGCCCTGCATCCGCTCCTGCTGGAGCCGCAGCATCATCACCACGTCGGCCCCGGCCAGCGCGGCGTTGAAATCGTGGAACGGCGTGACCTTGAGCTGCTCGATCTCGGCCGGCATCAGCGCGGGCGGGGCGCAGACGCGGACGTCGGCCCCCAGCGTGGTCAGCGCGTGGATGTTGGACCGGGCGACGCGGCTGTGGAGGATGTCGCCGCAGATCACGATCCTGAGCCCGGTGAAGGTTTCCGCCGTGTCACCCCGCGCGCGCAGGGCGCGGCGGATGGTGAGGGCGTCGAGCAGGCCCTGGGTCGGGTGTTCGTGCTGGCCGTCTCCGGCGTTGAGCACCGGGCAGTCAACCTTTTCCGCGATCAGCCGCACCGCGCCGGAAGAGGCGTGGCGGATGACGATGGCATCGGCGCGCATCGCGTTGAGGGTGAGCGCGGTGTCGATCAGCGTTTCGCCCTTCTTCACGCTGGAGGTGGCGGCGTGCATGTTGACGACGTCCGCGCCGAGGCGCTTGCCCGCGATCTCGAACGACAACAGCGTGCGGGTCGAGTTTTCGAAGAAGGCGTTGATGATGGTCAGGCCCGCCAGCAGGTCGGCGCGCTTGTGCCGCTGGCGGTTGAGGTCGACCCACTGTTCAGCCTCGTCCAGGAGGTAGAGCAGTTCATGCGGGGCAAGCCCGGCAAGGCCGAGCAGGTCGCGGTGCGGGAACGCAGCGCCGCCCGCAGGGTAGCGACCCGGTGAGGGGAAGTTTTCTGATGTCATTGAAGACGGTGCCTTAGACTGCACCTGCCGGGTCCTCAAGGGACATTGCCAAATAGTCCCCCGGCTATATCACAGGCGCGGGCGCTCTCCCGCATGGCCCGGCGGTTTCGGAACATTCGCACATGCAATTCGCGCGCAAGGTCTGGCGGTTTCTGGTTGCGCTCAAGGACGGGCTGGCGCTGCTGTTCCTGCTGCTGTTTTTCGGCGCGCTCTATGCGGTGCTGTCGGTGCGGCCCGGCCCGGCGCAGGTGCGCGAAGGGGCGCTGCTGCTGCGGCTGAACGGGGTGGTGGTCGAGGAACCGGCCGAGGCGGATCCGGTGGCGCTGGTGATGAGCGGCGGCGCGGCCCAGACCCAGTACCGCGCCCGCGACCTGGTCCGCGCGCTGGATGCGGCGGCGGGGGACCGGCGGATCAAGGCGGTCGCGCTCGACCTCTCGGGTTTCATGGGCGGCGGCTTTGTCCACCTGACCGAGATCGGCGCGGCGCTGGACCGGGTGAAGGCGGCGAAGAAGCCGGTGCTGACCTATGCGGCGGCCTATGACGACGACGGGGTCCTGCTCGCGGCCCATTCCAGCGAGGCGTGGATCAACCCGCTGGGCGCGGCCTATGTCGCGGGGCCGGGGGGGCAGAGCCAGTTTTTCGCCCCGCTGCTGGAGAAGCTGAAGGTCAAGGTCCACGTCTACCGGGTCGGCACCTACAAGGAATTCGTCGAGCCCTATGTGCGCGATTCGATGTCGGAGCCCGCGCGCGAGGCGCGCAAGGCGGTGCTGGAGGCGGTATTCGGGCAGTGGAAGGCCGATGTCGCCAAGGCGCGGCCACGCGCCAACCTCGCGCTCGTGACCACGGACCCGGCCGGGTGGATCAAGGCGGCGGGCGGCAACACCGCCGAGGCGGCGAAGGCGGCCGGGCTGGTTGACCGGATCGGGGACCGGGTGGCGTTCGGCAGCCGCGTGGCCGAACTGGCGGGCAAGGAGACCGGAAACGACAAGCCGGGGGCCTTTGCCCACACCGGGCTCAAGGCGTGGCTGGCGGCCAATCCGGCAAGCAAGGCGGGCAAGAAGATCGGCGTGGTGACGGTTGCGGGCGATATCGTGGATGGCAAGGCCGGGCCGGGCATGGCGGGCGGGGACCGCATCGCGGACCTGCTCGATTCGCCCGCGACGAAGGACCTTGCCGGGCTGGTGGTGCGGGTCGATTCGCCCGGGGGTTCGGTCATGGCCTCCGAAACGATCCGGGGTGCCATCGAGCGGGTCAAGGCGCGCGGGATTCCGGTCGCGGTGTCAATGGCCAACACGGCGGCGAGCGGGGGATACTGGGTGGCGACCCCGGCGAACCGGATCTTTGCAGAGCCGGGGACGGTGACCGGCTCGATCGGGATTTTCGCGGTGCTGCCGAGTTTCGAGGATACGTTGGCCAACTGGGGGGTGAAGTCCGACGGGGTCGGCACCACGCCGCTGTCAGGCCAGCCGGACGTGCTGGCGGGGTTTTCGCCGCAGGTGGAATCCATGCTCCAGTCGGGGATCGAGGCGGGTTATGGCCGGTTCATCGGGCTGGTGGCCAAGGCGCGGGGCAAGACCCCGGCGGAGATCGACCGGATCGCGCAGGGGCGCATCTGGGACGGCGGGACCGCGCGGCAGATCGGGCTGGTCGATCAGTTCGGCACGCTGGGCGATGCGCTGGCCTGGACGGCAGGCGCGGCCAAGCTGGGCAAGGGTGACTGGCACGCGGTCTATCTGGGCGAGGAACGCGGCGGGCTGGGCGCGGTGCTGGGCAAGCTGCTGGGCGAGGATGAGGACGCCGTGCTGCCCGAAAACGACGCTTTCGCCCGGATCGCGGCGCGGCAGCAGGGCGCGATGGCGCGGGCGCTGGCGAGCATGGGCCGGCTGATGGGCCGCGAAGGCGCGCAGGCCTATTGTCTGGGTTGCCCGCAGGCTGTTGGGCCGCCGGTGGCGGTGGGCAAGGCGCAGGGGTGGCTGGGTGTGCTGGGGGCGTGGTTCAGGGGGTAGGTGGCGTGGATTGGATGCACTCAATGAGCGTCAGCTATCAAGATGGCGATGTGGCAGTCGGAATCCTTGTAGACTTGGATTAGCAGGCGTTAGGCCACGCCTTCCAATATCTGCCGTTCCATAATGGGTGTCCGGGTCTATGTCCGCGTCAGTGCGGTCGAGCTGCATTTTTGCTCTCAATGGAAAGGGCAGTTGTTGAGCTTCACATCAAGAGCAACGAAAGCAGCGATACTCGCCAGCGCGACTCTTTTGGTTGGGTGTAAACCGAACGCTACGATTCAACAGCGCTCCGGATCGACGGGCGTTTGTTATAGCCACTTGTCCGCCTTGAGCCAAGGAAGCATCGTTTCATTCCGCCAAGTCGTCTTGGTGCGTTCATCCGGCGATTTGTCCAGAGACATTCAGAGAATCAACACATTTTCGGCAGATCGCTATCTGTTTAAAAATCTACACACCACTCCAAATGTTTGGCTCTCGGCATGGCTGGATGATCAACGCGCTGATGCGACAACTGGGCCGGATTGTTCCTCGCTTCCGATGGCTACGCGCTAACGACTAATGTTCGGTCTGATGTCGTGTCCCGTCAGGCCGGTTTTGCCCGATATGAGCGCAACGGACGTTCCAGTTATTCGTCATTGCGAGGAGCGTAGCGACGAAGCAATC
>CAYFJH010000052.1:3566-3801 GCA_964343385.1 uncultured Novosphingobium sp.
TCGCTGCGCTCGCAATGACGAACGGGAAGAGGAAGGGATAGGCCCCGTTTCAGGTCTCCACCGGCACTTCGTCCGGGCTGACATCGGGACTGTCCTGATCCGGAGTGCTCTCGGGGAAGCCTTCGGGTTCCGGGGGCAGTTCGGTCGGGGTGATGACTGGGGGCAGTTCGCCGGGGATGGTGGGGTCGATCGGGTCGGCCCGGTCGGGCGGCGGCCGCCATGGGTGAAAATCTCC
>CAYFJH010000052.1:3811-7995 GCA_964343385.1 uncultured Novosphingobium sp.
ATTTTCGGGTTCTCCTCTATCTCCTGACAGCGAACCACCGGTCTTTGGGTTCCCCTTGGCCGCTTGGCCTTTTCGCCGCGCTTGCCCTTTTGGTGCGGGACCGCTACGGGCACCGGCTCGGATTTTAGGCTTCGTCGGGATGCGGGCGTGGCGGAATTGGTAGACGCGCTGGTTTTAGGTACCAGTATCGCAAGATGTGGGGGTTCGAGTCCCTTCGCCCGCACCAGTTCCCCCAACACCCCTGCCGCCGCAGCTGTTCGCGTTTGAGAAGGCTTCTTTTGTCATGCAGATTGTCGAGACCACCAACGAGGGTTTGAAGCGCGCCTACACGATCACGATTCCCGGATCGTTGATTGGCGAGCGCGTGGAAAGCGAAGTGCTGAAGATCGCACCGCAGGTGCAGATGCCCGGCTTCCGCCCCGGCAAGGTCCCCGCCAACATCGTGCGCAAGCTGCACGGCCCGGCGATCCACAACGAGGCGCTCCAGACCGCGATTCGCGAAGCCATGGACAAGCTGGTGGCCGACAAGCAGCTGCGCCCGGCGATGCAGCCGGCGGTGGCGCTTGGCGAAGGCTATGAGCAGGGCAAGGATGCCGTGCTGACCGTCAGCCTCGAGGTCCTGCCGACCGTCGCGGCCCCTTCGCTCGACGGGCTGAAGCTGGAAAAGCTGATCGTGCCGGTGTCGGACGCCGAAGTGGACGAAGCCGTGCAGCGCATCGCCGCGGGTTCGAAGAACTTCGTCGACGCCAAGAAGGGCAAGAAGGCCGAAACCGGCGACCAGCTCATCATCGACTTCCTCGGCAAGCTGGACGGCGTGGCCTTTGACGGCGGCGCGGCCGAGGACGCGGCGCTTGAACTGGGCGCCGGCCGCTTCATTCCGGGCTTTGAAGAGCAGCTCGTCGGCGTGAAGGCGGGCGATGAAAAGACCATCACCGTGACCTTCCCGGCGGATTATCCGGCCGAGAACCTCAAGGGTAAGGACGCCACCTTCGACATCACCGTCAAGGCGGTGAAGATTGCCGGTGAGAGCAAGATCGACGACGATTTCGCCAAGAACCTCGGGCTGGAAAGCCTTGAGCAGCTGACCGGCCTGCTGCGCGGCCAGCTGGAGCAGGAAACTGCCGGCCTGACCCGCACCCAGATGAAGCGCCAGTTGCTCGACGTGCTGGCCGCCGGTCATGACTTTGCGGTGCCGCCCTCGATGGTGGACGCCGAGTTCGACCAGATCTGGCAGCAGCTGCTGCAGGAAGTGGCGAACGAGGAAGACCCCGTTGCCGCGACCGCCGAGCTGGAAGCCGAGAAGGAAGACTACCGCAAGATCGCCGAGCGCCGCGTGCGCCTGGGCCTGTTGCTGTCGGAAATCGGCCAGGCCAATGGCGTCGACGTGACCGCGCAGGAAATGTCGATGCTGCTGACGCAGGCCGCGCAGCAGTATCGCCCGGAAGACCGCGACCGCTTTGTCGAATACATCCGCAACGAGCCGCTCGCCGCCGCCCAGCTGCGCGCGCCGCTCTATGAGGACAAGGTCGTCGACTTCCTGTTCGACAAGGCCGAAGTGACCGAGCGCAGCGTGACCCGCGACGAGCTGCAGGCCGCGATTGAAGCCGAGGACGGCGCTGCGCCGGCCCCGGCCGCCAAGCCCGCCAAGAAGGCTCCGGCCAAGAAGGCGAAGGCTGAGGCCGAGGCGGAAGCTCCGGTCGAAGCCGCTGCTGAGGAAAAGCCGGCGAAGAAGGCTCCGGCCAAGAAGGCTGCCGCGCCCGCCGAGGAAGCACCTGCTGCCGAAGCCGCGCCCAAGAAGAAGGCCGCGCCCAAGAAGAAGGCCGAGGCCTGAGCCACGCGGCCTGCCCGGCAAGGGCGGCGTTGATACAGAAAAAGGAGCGCGTCCGGGGGGATGCGCTCCTTTTTTTCGTTCCGGGCCGTGTTTGAAAAACGCCGGCGCCCCCATCGGTGGCGGGGGACCTGTGGCGGCCTTACAGGTAGAGGTCGGCCAGGGTAACGGTGTGGGTGCCGTCGAGCTGGATTTCCATGTCGTAGATGCCGTCGTGGTTGGTCGAGATGCGGAGCAGCTGGGCGGTGCCGAAGCTTGGCGAGAGGTCGATGTCGGCGGCGGTGAGGTTGAGGTTGTGCAGGTCGATCCGGTCCTCGCCGGCATGGAAGTCGAGGATGACGTCGCGGGTGGCCATTCCGGCGACCGAATCGGCGGCGCTGATATAGATGAAGGTGTCGTCGCCGAGGCCGCCGTGCATCACGTCGCGGCCAAGTCCGCCGATGAGGACATCGTCGCCTTCGCCGCCGTTCATGATGTCGTTGCCGGCGCCGCCGCTCATCACGTCGTCGCCCACGCCGCCGTAAAGCTGGTCCTTGCCTTCGCCGCCGCCCATCACGTCGTCGCCGCCGCCGCCCAGCATCGTGTCGTTGCCGGCACCGCCGTAGAGCTGGTCATCGCCGGCCAGGCCCGCGATGAGGTCGTTCCCGCCGTTGGCGAAGACGGTGTCGTCGCCGCTGGTGGCGATAATGGTATTGTCGCCTGAATCTCCGGAAATAGCCATGTGTAGTCTCCTGTCGTCAGTTGTTGGACCTGCGCCGCGCGGATGTGGGCAAGTTCCTTTTCAATGAACTGGCAGTGCGCCATGCACTGACTGGAAGGCATAGTATCATGCTGCATTGCACATGGAGATGATACGTCCGAAACGGGACTGATATTCATGCGAGAAAGCGTGGATTAGTCATTTATACTTATAAACGGCGATGGTTTTTCAGGCACCTCGCAAGGGTAGGGTGGGTGGAGCGCCGGCCGGTCCGGCGGAGCGTGCCGACGATAGCCCACCGCAGCCTTCGGCATTGCAGCCGCTTTGGCGGGGCGCAGGCGGATATTCCCGCTGTTTTCGGGGTTAATGCCCTTGAACATCGGCCTCCGGCGCGCGACATAGGCGCGGCAACGCAATGAGGACATCCATGCTCGATCTGTTCGGCGCTTCTTCCGCCCAAGGTAAATTCACCCATGATCCCATCACCGGCGCGCTCGTGCCCGTGGTGGTCGAGCAGACCAGCCGGGGGGAGCGCAGCTTCGACATCTACTCGCGCCTGCTGCGCGAGCGGATCATCTTCATCACCGGCGAGGTCGAGGACCACATGGCCTCGGTGATCGTCGCCCAGCTCCTGTTCCTCGAGTCGGAGAACCCGTCGAAGGACATCTCGATGTACATCAACTCGCCCGGCGGCGTGGTGACGGCGGGCATGGCGATCCACGATACCATGCAATACATCCGCCCGCGCGTATCGACCGTGTGCATCGGCCAGGCCGCCTCGATGGGCAGCTTCCTGCTGGCCGCGGGCGAACCGGGGATGCGCATCGCACTGCCCAATTCGCGGATCATGGTCCACCAGCCTTCGGGCGGGGCGCGCGGCATGGCCTCGGACATCGAGATCCAGGCCCGCGAAATCCTGCGGATGCGCACGCGCCTGAACGACATGTACGCAAAGTACACCGGCAAGACCCTCGACCAGATCGAGAAGGCGATGGACCGTGACACCTTCCTCGAAGCCGACGAGGCGCTGGCCTTCGGCATCGTCGACAAGGTGTTCGAGACCCGCCCGACGACCGATGCCGTGGGCGGCGCCGAAGACCCGATGAAGTGATTTTCCGGGGGCTCTTCAGCCCCCGGCAATAAACGGACCGCTATGACGCGGGATTGATTATCATTTGCGCCGGGCTATCCTCGGCGAGTCTCCCCACCGGGAGGCAAAGCAGGAAAAGGCATGACGAAACTGAGCGGATCGGACGCGAAGAGCACCCTCTACTGCAGCTTCTGCGGGAAGTCGCAGCACGAGGTGCGCAAGCTCATTGCCGGGCCAACCGTGTTCATCTGCGATGAATGCGTGGAACTGTGCAACGACATCATTCGCGAAGAGACCAAGGCGGGCATTGCCGGCAAGAAGGACGGCGGGGTCCCCTCTCCGCGCGACATCTTCGCGACGCTGAACGATTACGTGATCGGCCAGGACCGCGCCAAGCGCGTGCTCTCGGTGGCGGTGCACAACCACTACAAGCGGCTCAAGCACAGCGGCAAGGGCGGCGAGGTCGAGCTTTCGAAGTCGAATATTTTGCTCGTCGGGCCGACCGGTTGCGGCAAGACGCTGCTGGCGCAGACGCTCGCCAAAACGTTCGACGTGCCCTTCACCAT
>CAYFJH010000052.1:8005-8459 GCA_964343385.1 uncultured Novosphingobium sp.
ATGGCCGATGCGACCACGCTGACCGAAGCCGGTTACGTGGGCGAGGACGTGGAGAACATCATCCTCAAGCTGCTCCAGGCCAGCGACTACAACGTCGAGAAGGCGCAGCACGGGATCGTCTACATCGATGAGATCGACAAGATCAGCCGCAAGGCCGAGAACCCGTCGATCACGCGCGACGTATCGGGCGAGGGCGTGCAGCAGGCGCTGCTCAAGCTGATGGAAGGCACCACCGCCAGCGTGCCGCCGCAGGGCGGGCGCAAGCATCCGCAGCAGGAATTCCTGCAGGTGGACACGACCAACATCCTGTTCATCTGCGGTGGCGCCTTCTCGGGGTTGGAGAAGATCATCTCGGCGCGGGGACGGTCGACCTCGATCGGCTTCGGCGCCTCGGTGATGGCACCGGAGGACCGCCGCACCGGCGAGATCTTCCGTCACGTCGAGCCTGAGGATC
>CAYFJH010000052.1:8469-20921 GCA_964343385.1 uncultured Novosphingobium sp.
CTGTTCATCTGCGGCGGTGCCTTTGCGGGCCTGGAAAAGATCATCGCCGACCGCTTGCAAAAGCGCTCGATCGGCTTCGGCGCGCATGTCGCCGATCCGGACAAGCGCAAGGTGGGCGAACTGCTCCAGAAGGCCGAGCCGGAGGATCTCCTCAAGTTCGGGCTGATCCCCGAATTCGTCGGCCGTCTGCCGGTGATCGCCACGCTCAACGATCTTGATATCGATGCGTTGGTGCAGATCCTGAAGGAACCGAAGAACGCGCTGATCAAGCAGTATGCCAAGCTGTTCGAGCTTGAGGACGTGACGCTGACCTTCACCGACGACGCGCTCGAGGCGATTGCCCGCAAGGGCATCGAACGCAAGACCGGCGCGCGCGGCCTGCGCTCGATCGTCGAGGGCCTGCTGCTCGACACGATGTTCGACATCCCCTCGGAAGAGGACATCGCCGAGGTCGTCGTCGACAAGGACGTGGTCGAAGGCCGCAAGGAACCGGTCCGGGTCCACAAGGGCAAGGAACAGGCGGCCTGACGGGCGCGCACCTTCCGCACTGAATTGATGGGCCGCCCCGGGAAGTGATTTCCGGGGCGGTTTTCCTTTGTGTTCAAACCACCCCGTCGCTGTGGAGCGCGCAAGGCGTATCGACGCTGGTTTCGACCTGAACGGTGGCGTGGCCGATGCCGAAGTCGTGTTCCAGTTCGTGGGCCAGGTCGTGGAGGAAGGCGTCGCCGGGGTGGCCGGCGGGGGTGACGAGGTGGGCGGTGAGCGCGGTTTCGGTGGTGCTCATCGGCCAGATGTGGAGGTCGTGGACCGCGCTGACGCCGGGCTGGGCCTGCAGGAAGGCGCGGACCGCGCCCTCGTCGATGTGTGGGGGCACGCCGAGGAGGCCTAGTTTCAGCGAATCCTTGAGCAGGCCCCAGGTGCCCCAGAAGATCACCGCGACGATGACGAGGCTGGTGACCGGGTCGATCCATAGCGCCCCGGTGCGCTGGATCAGCAGGCCGGCGATGACCACGCCCGCCGAGACCGCCGCGTCGCCCGCCATGTGGAGGAAGGCGCCCCGGACGTTGAGATCGCTGTGCCGTCCGCGCATGAACATCAGCGCGGTGGCGGTGTTGATGACGATCCCGACCAGCGCGACCGCCACCACCGTGCCGCCTTCGACCGGCTGGGGATCGAACAGCCGGCGCAGGGTTTCGACCGTGATCGCGCCGAGGGCCAGCAGGAGCAGGGCGGCATTGGCCAGCGCGGCGAGGATCGAGGAACTTTTGAAACCATAGGTGAAGCGCTGCGACGGGGGCCGCGCGGCGAGCGCGCTGGCACCCCAGGCGATCAGCAGGCTGAGCACGTCGGACAGGTTGTGCCCGGCGTCGGCGACCAGCGCCATCGAGCCCGAGGCAAAGCCGAACCCGGCCTCGACCGCGACGAAGGCGGTGTTGAGCGCGACGCCGACCGCAAAGGCGCGGCCGTGGCTGGGTGCGCCGTGCGAATGGCCGTGGTCGTGCCCGTGGTGATGATGTGCGCCCAAATGGAGGCCCCCCTTCAAGGCCCGACCTGTTGCACACCGGCCGCATCGCAGCAAGAAAATGCCCTGCGACTCGGTCACGCCCGCGGGGAGCGCCGCCGGGAACGGCCCTATTCGGCAAACGGCGTATATGCCGCCGGGTGCGCCGCAATATGGGTGCTGGGGCTGACGGCGGGTCTGCCGCCCGCGCACTGTCAACAAAACGTCACCAGCGTCCTGTCTAACATGTTGCGCTGCACCATGAATCGGGCCGGCGACGGCGCGGATCGTGATGCGGTGCAGCACCCGCCGCGCCACTGCGCGGGCAATCGGGGTGTTCAGGGAAAAAAGGGCTACTTCTCATGCATTTCAGGCATTTCCTCGCGGCCAGTGCCGCCAGCATTTCGCTCGCCTGCGGCCTTGCCGCGCCCGTTGCGGCACAGGAAACTTCGGCAGCGATCCGCGGTGAGGTGACCAATGGCGGTGTGCCGGTGGCCGGGGCGACCGTGACCGTCGAGCACGTGCCATCGGGCACCGTCAGCACCGTGACCACCGGCAACGACGGCAGCTTTGCCGCCTCCGGCCTGCGTCCGGGCGGGCCATATTCGGTCAAGGTCGCCAGCGCCAATGCGCGCGAGGCGACGGTGACCGACGTCTACACCTCGGTCGGCCAGACCTTTGCCCTGCCGATCGACCTCGGTTCGGAAGAACTGGCCGGTGGCGGCAACGAGATCATCGTCACCGCGACCCGCATCCGCGGTGCGGGCAACCTGTCGGCCGGGCCGGTCAACGTCGTCTCGGCCGAGCAGATCTCCAGGATCGCCTCGGTCAACCGCGACATCCGCGACCTTGCCGCGCGCGATCCGTTCGCCACGCTCGACACCAGTTCGACCCAGGGCCGGCAGGTTTCGTTCGCCGGGCAGAACCCGCGCTTTAACCGTTTTACCGTGGACGGCGTGCCGATCACCGACAGCTTCGGGCTCAACCCCGATGCCCTGCCGTCGCGGCGCGGGCCGGTGCCGCTCGATTCGATCGGCCAGTTTGAAACCAAGGTCGCGCCGTTCGACATCCGCGAAGGCTTTTTCCAGGGCGGTGTCTCGAACGCGGTGCTGCGGTCGGGCACCAACGCCTTTCAGGGGACCGCGTTCTACACCTTCAGCGCGGACGAACTGATCGGCAGGAAGACCAAGCCCTATATCCTCAATCCGACGGGCACTATCGTCCAGCCGAACTTTGCCAGCCGCGATTTCGGGGCGCAGGTTTCCGGGCCGATCATCAAGGACAGGCTGTTCTTCATGATCGCGGCCGAGCGTGTGCGGGCCAGCCGTCCGGTGGCCTTCGGCACCCAGCAGGACAACGCCGGCACCCCGGTCATCGGCGCCACCAGCGCCGACCTGGAGACGATCACGGGCATTGCAAAGTCGCGCTATGGCTTTGATCCGGGCAGCATCCTGCGCGGTGACGGGGATCAGGACGACCGGCTGGTGGGCAAGCTTGACGCCAACCTTTCGTCCACCCAGCGCGTGTCGCTGACGGGGCTTTACACCAAGGATTCGCTCAAGGTCAGCACGACCACCGGCACGCGCGACCTTGGGCTCGAATCGAACGCCTATATCAAGCCGAACAAGCTGCGCGCGGGCATCCTGAACTGGAACGCCGACTGGTCGGACAGGTTCTCGACCGAAGTGCGCGCGCTCTACAAGGCCTATGACAGCGGCCAGTTCCCGCTGATGGGCCGCACGGCGCAGTTCTCGGTCTGCGCCGATCCGGCGCTGGCCCCGGTCCGCACCGGCGGCGCGACCACGACCAACGCCAGCCTTGTCTGCCCCACCGGAACGCCGCAATTCGTGATGGGCGCGGGCGGGCCGAGCCAGTCCAACGTGCTCAAGATCCGCACCTGGGGCGGTTCGGTTTCGGCCAAGCTCAAGGCCGGGGACCACAATTTCAACGCGCTGGCCGAGTGGAACCACACCAAGTCGTTCAACCTGTTCGTGAACCCGTCGGCGGGCACTTATTATTTCGACAGCATCGACGATTTCCGAGGCGGCAACGCCCAGACCTTCACCTACAACAACGCGGCCTCGCTCAACCCCGACGATGCGGCGGTGAACTTCGCCTACGATGCCTTTACCTTCGGCATCCAGGACGACTGGCGGGTGACCCCGACCTTCACCGTCATGGCGGGCCTGCGCTATGACCTGTTCGGCACGGCCTGGCATCCGGCGGCCAACCCGAACTTTTTGGCGCGCTATGGCTTTCCCAACACCTATTCGCTCGAAGGGATGGCGCTGCTCCAGCCGCGGCTGAGCTTTATCTGGAAGGCCGCGCCCGACCTGACCCTGCGCGGCGGGGCCGGCATTTTCGGCGGCGGGTCGCCCGACGTCTATATCGGCAACGCGTATTCGAACACCGGCGTGATCAACACCTCGATCACTGCGCGGCAGACCGACGGCGGCGTGTTCCAGCTCAACGGCAGCAGCACGGGCACGAACGGCACTTCGGCGCAGGCGATCCTGGGCAGCCCGTCGTTCACGGTGATCCCCTCGGCGGCGAACGCGGCGGTCCAGGCGGCGGCGGCGGGGCTGACCACCAACCCCAATGCGACGACCTCGATCAACGCGATCGACCCTAACCTGCGCATCCCCAACATGCTGCGCGCGACCCTTTCGGCCGACTACAAGGCCGACCTCGGTCCGCTCGGCAGCGGCTGGCGGTTCGGCGCGGACGTGCTCTATTCCAAGATCCGCAGCCAGGTGATCGTGACCGACCTGCGCTCGGTGGCGGTCCCCGGTTCGTTCACACCCGACGGGCGCCAGCGCTATACCAGCAAGATCGGCAACGCCAACGACACCGGGCAGGACCTGCTGCTGACCAACACCGACTATGGCCGGGGCTGGATCGGCGTGGTCCGCGCGGAAAAGGCATGGGACTGGGGCCTGACGGTGAGCGGGGCCTATACCCGCCAGGACGTGCGCGACGCCGCGGCGCTGACCTCGTCGCAGGCCGGCTCGATCTATGGCAACGGGGTCAACCTTGATGCCAACTTCGGCGGGCCGGGCCATTCGAACGACGAAGTCGTCTGGGCGTTCCGCTACAACGTGTCGTTCGAGCGGGCCTTTTTTGGCGACTACAAGACCCGGATCGACCTGTTCGGCAGCACCCGCGCCGGCGCAAGGTTCTCTTATGTCATGCAGGACCTGTCGGGCGGGCGCAGCGGCGTGTTCGGCACGGCCGGCAGCTCGTCGCGCTATGCCTTCTACGTGCCGACCGGGCCGAGCGATCCGCTCGTCACCTATGACAGCACGGCCACGCGCGACCGGATCGAGCAGGTGGTGAGCAGTTCGGGCCTGTCGCAGTATCGCGGCCAGATCGCGCCGCGCAACGCCTTCCGGTCCAAGGCCTTTACCCGGATCGACCTGCACCTTGAGCAGGAACTGCCGCTGCCGCTGGGCGCGCGGTTCTCGGTGTTCGGGGACATCGAGAACTTCACCAACTTCGTGAACAACAAGTGGGGCCAGCAGCTGCGCTCCAGCTTTCCCTATCGCAAGACCGTGACGCGGGTGAGCTGCGTGGCGGCGGGCGCCAATGCCTGCGCCCAATACCGCTACGAACAGCCGAGCAGCGACACGGTGCTGGCCGACGAACTGGTCACGGCCAATGGTTCGTCGCTTTATGCCATCCGGATCGGGGCGCGGATCAGCTTCTGATCCCGCTTTGCCGGCAAAAGGAAAAGGGGCGCCCGCACAGGGTGCCCCTTTTTCGTTGCCGGCGCGCTTTCCTCGGGCGGCGGACGGGGGGTAGGTTCCGCAGGGCCAGCAGGGAAAGTGCGCCGGTCGAGGTCTGGTCTAGGGGCTGAGGGTTAGGACCGGGTCTGCGCGCGGCTAGGGGATTAGTCGTAGACGCATTCGTCGAAGTCGGCGCGGCGGACGGCGGCGCTGCGCCTGGCGATGGTGTTGCCGTGGCGGCGGGTGAAGCCGCGGGCGCCGACGACCTCGCGTTTTTTCGGGCTGGGGAGTGCGGCTGCGATGCGCGCGGCCTCGACCGCAGTCAGCCGGGCGGCGGAATGGCGGTAGTAGCGCTGGGCTCCGGCCTCGACCCCGTAGGTGCCGAGCCCGGTTTCCGCGACGTTGAGATAGACCTCCATGATCCGACGCTTGCCCCAGATCTGCTCGATCAGCACGGTGAACCAGGCCTCCAGCCCCTTGCGGAAATAACCGCCGCCCTGCCACAGGAACACGTTCTTGGCGGTCTGCTGGCTGATGGTGGAGCCGCCGCGGATGCGTCCGCCGCGCTGGTTGCGTTGCCACGCGCGCTGGATCGCGTTGGTGTCAAAGCCGTCGTGGGTGCAGAACTTCCCGTCCTCGCCCGCGATGACGGCGGCGACCATGTCGCGGTCGATCCGGCTGAGCGGGGTCCAGTCTTTCGTGAAGCCGCGCGGGTCGAGGATCATGGTCGGGGTAACCGGGACCGGGACCCATTTGAACAGCAGCACCAGCAGCAGGCTGAGTGCGACGAACCACAGGATCAGGCGGCCGACCCACCATGCCATGCGAAAGCCGAGGCTGCTGCCCGGCGGGGCGGGGGACCATCTGAGGAAGCGCTTCATTGGCTTCGAGGCTTAGCGGGCCTTTGCGCCGGGCGAAAGATCAGAACAGCCGGGTCAGGAGATAGAACAGCGCGCCGACCGTGGCCGAGGCGGGGATCGTGACGATCCACGCGACCACCACGTTCTGCGCCACGCCCCAGCGCACCGCCGAGGCCCGCCGCGCCGTGCCCGCGCCGATCACCGCGCCGGTGATGGTGTGGGTGGTGGAAACGGGAATGCCGAGGGTGGAGGCGGTGAAGACCACGATCGAGCCCGCCAGCGATGCGGAAAAACCCTGATGCTGCGACAGCTTGGTGATGCGGGTGCCCATCGTCTCGATGATCTTCCACCCGCCCGACATCGTGCCGAGGCCCATCGCGATGTAGCACGAGATCGCCACCCAGTGCGGCACCTCGAACTCGCCGGTGAGGCGACCGGTCGAATAGAGCAGGACGGTGATGATCCCCATTGTCTTTTGCGCGTCGTTGAGCCCGTGGCTCAGCGAATAGGCGGCCGAGGACAGCAGGTGGAGATAGCGTAGCCGGCCTTCGGCCTGCCGGGCGGTAATGCGGCACAGCGCCCAGCTGCTGGCGAGCATGACCAGCATTGCCAGGTACATTCCCAGAACCGGCGAGACGACGATGGCCGCCAGCGTCTTGGTCAGGCCCGCCCACTGGATGCCCGAGACCCCGGCATGGGCCACGCCCGAGCCGACCAGCCCGCCGACCAGCGCGTGGCTGGACGAGGATGGGATGCCCTTGAGCCAGGTCACCACGTTCCAGAACATCGCGCCGACCAGAGCGCCGAACACCACGCCCGGGGTGATGACGTCCTTGGAAATCAGCCCCTTGCCGATGGTATCGGCCACGGCATGAAGGCTGGGCACGGCGACGGTGAGGAAATAGGCGGAGAAGTTGAAGAACGCCGCGAAGGCAACGGCCTTGACCGGCGAGAGCAGCCGCGTCGCCACCACGGTCGCGATGGCGTTGGCCGCATCGTGCAGCCCGTTGAGGAAGTCGAAGGCCAGCGCGATGAAGATCAGCGCGATGAGCAGCGGCAGGGCCAGTTCGTGCATGGAGCCGCGCTTCAGGAGTGGTCGATGACGATGCCGTCGATCTGGTCGGCGACATCCTCGAACGCATCGACGATCCGTTCGAGGTGCTTGTATATCTCGCGCTCGATCATGAACCGCAGCGTGTCGGTGGCGCCGTGGTCCGCCAGGGCCTGGCGCAGCCCGGCGGTGTGGATCGTGTCGGCATGGCCTTCGATGCGGACCAGCCGCTCGGTCAGCTCGTGCAGGCGCTTGCCGTTGCGGGCAACGTCGCGCAGCAGGGGCATGGCCTCTGCCGTGAGGCGCGCGGCATCGACCGCGATAGCCGCCATGTCGCGCATTTCCGGCGAGAATTCGGTGACGGCGTAGAGGTCGATCGCCTGGGCGGCGGCCTGCATCTCGTCAACCGTATCGTCTAGCGCGCCGATCAGCGTGGTGATCGCGCTGCGGTCAAACGGGGTAAGGAAGGTGCGGCGCACGTCCTGCAGCACCTCGCGGGTGATCTCGTCGGCGTCGTGTTCGCGCTCGATCACTTCCTTGATGTATTCGGCGCTGGCCGGGCCGCCTTCGATCACGCGCGCGGTTGCCTCGGCGGCGGCCAGAACGGTGGCGGCATGGGCCTCGAACAGGTCGAAGAAGTTGCCGCTCCGGGGGAGCAGGCGCTGGAACCAGGCAAACATTGACAGGACCCCTGATGTCCGGCGGAGGGCCGCCCCGAAAAGCCGGGAGCGGCTGACCGCGGATTTGAATTCGGTTGGTGCGAAAGTGCGCAGAAGCTCGCGCAGGTCGGGCTCGTCGACCGCGCGGGCGGCTTCTTCGAGCGGGAACCAGCGGCGCTCGCGCTCGTGCTGTTCGGCCCAGCTGTCTTCCTCGCGCGTGACGGCAAGCGGGAAGACATCGACGTCGGCCATCCACGAGGCGCCGCTGCGCCGTCGCTTGCGGAAGCGGTAAGACCCCAGCGGCACCGGGCAGACCGCGCCGAACACCCCGGCCTCTTCCTCCGCCTCGCGCGCGGCGGCGACGTGGGGGGCGGTGCGGCCGGGAATGTTGCCCTTGGGCAGCACCCAGCGCCCGGTCCCCCGCGAGGTGACCAGCAGCACCTTGACCGAGGCATCGGCGGCGATGCCATCGGTTCGGTAGGGAAGGGCGGCAACCTGGCGAATGGGAGCGTATCCGGGAAATAGCGGCGTGGACGGCGCGCTTTATAGGCAGTGCCGGGCGGATGCAAAGATTGTCGCAAGAGTGTCACAATTAGCTGGGGAAGCCCAGGAGGCTCCGGTAACCGCTCCCGTCGCCCCGGGCTTGATCCGGGGGCGCTGTTTTCGGGCGTGACGTGCGCAAGACGAAGCGGGCGCTATGGCTTGCGCCAGCACCCTTCGACAAGCTCAGGGTTAGCGGAAGGCGCGCTCGGGGTTTTGAGGGGCGGGGGCGAGTCTTTCGCGCCCGCTCTCCGCTTCATGCCGCCGGGAGCAGGTGCCGTTCGGTCGCGATGCGATGGATCGCCTTTTGCAGCTTTTCAAAGGCCCGCACCTCGATCTGGCGGACGCGTTCGCGGCTGACGCTGTAGACCTGGCTCAGTTCCTCAAGCGTGCGCGGCTCGTCTATCAGGCGGCGGTCGGTCAGGATGTGGCGTTCGCGTTCGTTGAGCGTGCCCAGCGCCTCGTTCAAAAGGTCGCGGCGATAGGCTGCTTCCTCGGCCTCGGCGACGGTTTCATCCTGCAGCGGGCGTTCGTCCTGCAGCAGGTCCTGCCACTGGCCTTCGCTGTCCTCGCGCAGGGAAACGTTGAGCGACGAATCGCCGCCCATCATCATCCGCCGGTTCATGTTGACCACTTCCTGCTCGGACACGCCGAGGTCGGTCGCGATCTTGCGCAGGTCTTCGGGCTTGAGGTCGCCGTCCTCGTAGGCGTCGAGCTGCTTTTTCATGCGGCGCAGGTTGAAGAACAGCTTTTTCTGCGCGGCGGTGGTGCCCATTTTGACAAGGCTCCACGAGCGCAGGATGAACTCCTGGATGCTCGCCTTGATCCACCACATCGCATAGGTGGCGAGGCGGAAGCCGCGTTCAGGCTCGAACTTTTTCACGCCCTGCATCAGGCCGATGTTGCCTTCGGAGATGAGTTCGGAAACCGGCAGGCCGTAGCCGCGGTAACCCATCGCGATCTTGGCGACGAGGCGCAGGTGGCTGGTCACCAGTTGCGCGGCCGCATCGGTATCCCCATGTTCGGAGAACCGTTTTGCGAGCATGTATTCCTGTTCCGCCGTCAACAGCGGGAACTTGCGGATTTCCGACAGGTAGCGGTTGAGGCTTGCCTCACCGCCCAGCGCCGGGACCACCGGAAGATTGCGTTCCTTAGCCACTTTTAAACAACCCGTCCTTTCATCGTCGGCCGGTAATGAACGACCCTAGCAGGCGCCGCTCGGTTCGGCCACATCCAAGGCATGGCGAAAAACTGCTTACACTTATCGGAAACCGCGCAGTTCCCCCAGCAGTTCCCCCATGTCCGCCGGCAGCGCGCTTTCAAAGCGGAGGGCCGTGCCGGATACGGGGTGGATGAAGCCCAGAACCGCCGCGTGCAGCGCCTGCCGCTGGAAGCCGAGGGTTTGCAGCACGGGGCGCAGGCGCGCAGGTGTCCGTCCATATACCGGATCCCCCAATAGCGCATGACCAATTGACGCAAGGTGAACGCGCACCTGGTGGGTGCGCCCGGTCTCCAGCCGGCATTCGACCAGCGCCGCACCGGGCAGGGCCTCGAGCAGCCGGTAATGGGTGACCGCGTGCTTGCCGCGCGTGTCATCGACCAGCGCCATCTTCTTGCGGTCGGCGTTGGAGCGGGCGATGTTGCCGCGGATCGTGCCTGCGGCCAGCACAGGAACGCCCGCCGTGACCGCGAAATAGGCGCGTTCGATCGAATGGTCGGCGAACTGGCGGGCCAGGCTTTCGTGCGCGGCGTCGGTCTTGGCGACCACCAGCAGGCCCGAGGTGTCCTTGTCGATGCGGTGGACGATGCCGGGCCGGGCCACCCCGCCGATACCGGAAAGATTGCCCGCGCAGTGGTGGAGCAGGGCGTTGACCAGCGTTCCGTCAAGGTTGCCTGCCGCCGGATGGACCACGAGGCCCGCCGGCTTATCGACCACGATCAGGAATTCGTCCTCGAACACGATGGTCAGCGGAATGTCCTGCGGCGCGGCTTCGGCGGGGATCGCGGCGGGGACGGAGATGACGAAGGGCGTGCCCTCGGGTGCTTTCAGCGAAGGCTGGGTCACCGGCTTGCCGCCGAGCGTGATGCGCCCTTCGCCCAGCAGGGCCTTGACCCGCTCGCGCGAAAGGCCGCTCGCGTCGGCCAACGCCTTGTCCAGCCGCTGTCCGCCTTGCGCAATCGCGCCTTGTAGAACTGTCGCCCCGTCCCCCATGATAGGCCAGATGGGGACTGGTATTCACCTGACAAGTGGCGCGATTGCCACAATCTGTGCCGGGGCGGCGGCGGCGCACCCGCGTGAGGCCTGCGGACTGCTGCTGGGCGAGGGCGGGGCGGTGCGCGCGGCGACCCTTGCCGCGAACGTCCATGCCGATCCGGAACGTCATTTCGAGATCGACCCCGCCGCGCTGATCGCCGCCCACCGTGCGGCGCGCAGCGGCGGGGCGCAGGTGCTCGGCTACTGGCATTCGCACCCCAATGGCCGGCCCGGCCCCTCGGCGGAGGACCAGGCGGCGGCAGCCGGCGACGGGCGCGTCTGGGTGATAGCGGCGAGCGGTGCCATATCGGTGTGGATCGACGCTCCGGGCGGGTTCAAGCCGCTTCCCTATAAGGTATCCGAAGGCTAAGGCTGGCGCGCCCGAAATCGATGCACGGACCCTTGATGACCCACCACACCGACCTCGCCGCCCTGCTCTGTTCTCGCCTGTGCCACGACATGCTGAGCCCGGTGGGCGCGCTGTCCAACGGGCTGGAACTGCTGGCGGACGAACGGGACGGCGACATGCGCGGGCGTATCGTCGAACTGCTTGAACAGAGCGCCAAGACCAGCGCCGACAAGCTGCGGTTCTTCCGCCTTGCGTTCGGCGCGGCGGGCGGTTTCGGGGACATGGTCCCGGTGGACGAGGCGCGTTCGGTGATCGACGCGCTGGTTGGCAACAACGGGCGGATCGAGGCGCGGTGGGCGCTGTCCGGGGCGGCGCTGCCCAAGCCGGCGGTCAAGGTCCTGCTCAACCTCGCGCTGATCGGGATAGAGGCGCTGGTGCGCGGCGGCACGCTCGATATCGGGGCGGAACTGCGCGACAACGAGACAGAGATCGTCATCCGCGCCGCCGGGCCGCGCCTTGCGTTTGATCCGCTGGTCGGCAAGGCGCTTGACGGAACGCTTTCCGGAGCCGACCTTTCGAGCCGCACCGCACCCGCCGCGATGGTCCGCCAGCTGGCGGAAGGTCTTGGCGGGGACTTGCGGTCGATCCTGACGGAAGAAGCGCTCGTCATGGGCGCGGTCCTGCCGCTGGGGTGAAGGTCTGAGGGAGGCGAGGCCAGGCGATGTCTGCGATGCGGCAGTGGCTGGTCCACCGCGAGGTGCCCTCGCCCAACTGGAACGAGCGCAAGCTGCCGCCGGGCCGGGGCGTGTCGATGGCCGTCATCCACTACACCGGGATGCGGAGCGCGGATGAGGCGCTGGAACGGATGTGCGATCCTGCGGCGGAAGTGTCGGCGCATTACATGATCGACGAGGACGGGACCGTCACCCAGCTGGTCGACGAGGGCAAGCGCGCCTGGCACGCCGGGCAATCCTATTGGCGCGGGATCACCGACGTGAACTCGGCCAGCGTGGGGATCGAACTGGTCAATCCGGGGCACGAGTTCGGCTACCGGGAGTTCCCCGACGCGCAGATCGACGCGCTGTTGCCGCTGTTGGCGGACATCGTGAAACGGCATGACATTCCCCGCGCCAACGTGGTCGGCCATTCGGACGTCGCGCCCGCGCGCAAGACCGATCCGGGCGAACTGTTCCCGTGGGAACGGCTGGCGCGGTTGAAACTGGCCCTGCCCACGCCAAAACTGTCGATGCGGCTGCTCTACGACAATCCGGGCGCGTTCTACCTCGCGCTCGAACGCTTCGGCTATGACATCGCCGACGGGCACGCGGCTGTGGCGGCGTTCCAGCGGCGGTTCCGGCCCAACATCATCGATGGCGACATCGACGGGCAGTGCGGGGCGCTGTTGTTCGAGCTTTTGCTGGAACGCGACATGGGCCGGGCGCGGTAGTTTGATGCGGAAAGGCCCTGCGGCCTTTCCTTTGCGGCACCGGCCCGCTCCCCCGCCCGGCCACCC
>CAYFJH010000053.1:0-20753 GCA_964343385.1 uncultured Novosphingobium sp.
TTCGTGTGACTGCCGGTCGAATGCCCCATAGCCTGTATCCTCGGGAAAGTGAGACCGCCTGAAAGGCGTGAAGTCTCACTTTCCCGAGGATACAGGCTATTGCCCGAGTCGATGGCTGAAGCCAGAACCCGACTGAAGTCGGGGGGTTTCCTCCTCGCGTGGGACACTAAACCCCCAAAACCCCAAAATCCGCCACCCTTCGCAATTGGTGACGCTGCCCCCCTCACCCCTTCACCGCCCCCAGCACCTCGGCGACCTTGTCGGTGATCTGCTGGACCGAGAACGGCTTGGGGATGAAGTGCATATCCTCGATGTCGATTTCGCGGCGGAGCTGTTCCTCGGCATAGCCGGACATGAACAGGACCGGCATGCCCGGCACCAGCTCGCGGATTTCGCGGGCCATGGCGGGGCCGTCCATCACCGGCATGACCACGTCGGATACGACGAGATCGAAGCGGCGGCCGAGGCGGACGTACTCGGCGCCTTCTTCGCCGTCGCAGGCGCTGGTGACTTCGTAGCCCTGGCGCGACAGCGCGCGTTCGGCGACGGCGCGGACGGTGTCTTCGTCTTCGACCAGCAGGATCTTGCCGCCACCGGCCCACTTGCGCGGTTCTTCGGGCTTGGCCAGTTGCGGCGCGGCGCGCCCGGCCCCGTGGTGGACCGGAAAATAGACCGAAAAGCGCGTGCCCTTGCCCAGTTCGCTGTCGGCAAAGATGAACCCGCCGGACTGCTTGACGATGCCGTAGACGGTGGACAGCCCCAGCCCGGTGCCGCGCCCTTGCTCCTTGGTGGTGAAGAACGGCTCGAAAATCTTGCCGAGGTGCTCGGGCGAAATGCCGCTGCCGGTGTCTTCGACGATCAACGCGGTATAATCGCCCTGCGGCAGGATTTCGGTGCGCATCGCGCGCACGTCGGCGGCGGTGACGCGGCGGGTGGTGATGGTCAGGCGCGCGTTGCCGTCGACCCGGCCGCCACCATCGCGCCCGCTGCCGTCCCGGCCCATCATCGCATCGCGGGCGTTGACGACGAGGTTGACGATGACCTGTTCGAGCTGGGTCGGGTCGGCACGCACCGCTCCAAGATCGCGGTCATGGCGGACCTCGAAGCGGATCTTCTCGCCGACCAGCCGCTTGAGCATCTGGGTGATGTCGGCCACCACGTCGGGCAGTTGCAGCACTTCGGGGCGCAGGGTCTGCTGGCGCGAGAAGGCGAGCAGCTGACGGGTCAGGCTGGCGGCGCGGTTGGACGAGGCGCGGATCTGCTGGATATCGTCATAGTCGCTGTCGCCGGGCGTATGGCGCAGCAGCATGAGATCGCAGGTCCCGAGAATCGCGGTGAGCACGTTGTTGAAATCGTGCGCGACGCCGCCCGCAAGTTGCCCGACGGCCTGCATCTTGGTGGCCTGGGCACCCTGCCGCTTGAGCCGGGTTTCCTCGGTCGAATCGGTCAGGCCAAGGAGCACCGATGCCTCTCCCAATCCGCGCACGGCAGCGAGGCTGAGCGAGACCGGGTCGTCGGGCTGGAATTTCAGGCGGACCGCGATGTCGCCGGCGGCGGCAGGCCCCTGCCCATAGCGGCGGACAGTGTCCGACAGCGCGGTCTTGTCCTCGGCCACGACGAGATCGGAGGGGAACGGCGGCGGCAGTTCGCCCTCGCGCCCCGCCGCGCGCATGAAGGCGGCGTTGGCAAACAGGAACCGCCCGTCGCGGTCCGCCATGGCGAGCCCGAGCGGCAGCTGCGACAGCAGGGCTTCGAGGTGGGGGATGGCGGCGTGCCCCTCGGCCCCGCTGGTGCCGCCGCCGATGCCCATGCCCGCGTCGACCAGCAGCATCAGCGACGGGGTCATGTCCGGGTCGGGGGCGTGGGGCGCATCAGGATCGGTGACGGGGACATAATACATCGTCAGCGCCGTGCCCTTCGCCCCTTCGCGCGCCCAGGTGATGCGGTCCTGTTCGTCCTGGCGGAGAAGCGAGACGAATTCGGTGCCCGCCAGCGCGGCCGAGGCATCGCCGGTGGCGCGCTGGGCAAAACCACTGCTGGCGGCGCGGATCTGGCCGTCCGGATCGACGATGGCGGCATTGATCCCGGCGGCGGAAAGCGCGCGACCAAGCTTGCCATCAAGGTGGCGGACAAGGTCTGCCACAGGGTCGGGCGAGGTCAGTTCGGCAATGCGCCAGACAAGGAAATCATCGCCCCGGCCCGCGCGGCGCGCCTCTGCGGTAAAACGGCGGCCAACCCCTTCGAGGCCTTCGCCATCCAGCCCTTCGGCACGCGCGCTGCCATCACGCCAGGCGGCGCGGGCGGTCTTGGCGAGGACTTCGGCGGAGGCGGCGACCAGCGGCAGGCGCGGCGGGGCGGCGGAAAGGCCGAACCACGCCTCATGTCGGGCGTTGGCGCAGACCAGCCGTCCGGCGCGGTCGGTGATGGCAACGGCCCCGCCATCGCCCTCGATCGCGGCGAAAGTGACCGACCAGTCGGGCAAGGCCCATTCGGGTTCGGCCACCCGGGGACGGCGGCGGGCCAGCGCCCAGCCGAGCACGCCCAGCACCGCCGCGCCGCCGCCGAAGCCGAGCGCGAGGACCGGTTCGCGGGTCACATACCACAGCGCGCCGATCGAGGCGGCGAAGCCGGCGGCGACGCCGAGCCAGTCCGCCGGGCGGGCCGGTGCGGGCGTGGCCGCTTCGCCGCTCATGCCCGCGCGCGCGACTGCGCGGCGCAGGAACGCTGCCGACGCCTAGGCGTGTTCAGGAGGGGATCGGTCGAGCGCATCGTTGACAGGATGGATGCCGGTCATCGCGCCGATATGCAACAGCCGCCCGCCGTTTGGGCACAGATCACCGCGCCGCCGGCGGCAGTCACGCCGCCTCGCCTGCCACGGCGGACGCACGGGCGTTCAGCCGGTGGGCGCGCTTGTGACGGACCCATGCGCTCCACGCGAAACCGGTGACGAGATAGCTGATCGCGGCGGAAACCGTGGCAACCACGATCAGGCCAAGGCCGAGCACCTTGCCCTCGGCGGTCAGCCACTGGATCAGCTGCCAGGCGTCGGTCACCTTGAGCAGGCTGTCGATCGGGTTGGCGTGGAGCATCGAGTCAAAATAGAGCAGCCGTTCGCCAACCTTGTAGGACGCGGCCCAGATGAGGGGCGTGGTCAGCGGGTTGGTGATGAAAGTGGTAAGCGCGGCGACCGGCACGTTGGCGCGGACCGACAGGCTGAGAAAGGCGGCGAACAGCACCTGCGCGAAGGGAATGATGATCCCCACCAACATCCCCAGCGCCACGCCGCGCGGCACCGAACGGCGGTTGAAGCGCCACAGCTGGCTGGCCAGAACGCGGTGCGCGAACGGCCGCACGAAGCGGTTCCGCTCCAGCTGGTCGCGCGTGGGCATGTTCCGGTGTGCCCATCTGGAAAAATTGCGGATCATCGATTCCCGTCCATGGGGGAGCCGTAGCCCCGGTGTTGCACTGCCGAAACGTTCAATTGCACCACATTGCCTTACAGCAAGGTGAAGCGAGCCGTCCGTGCGGCAGGAAATCAACCATGTTCGCGCATGATGCGCGATTGATCGCGCTTCCACTCGCGTTCCTTGATGGTGTGGCGTTTGTCC
The DNA here is from genome assembly GCA_964343385.1 of uncultured Novosphingobium sp. Classification (GTDB taxonomy): domain Bacteria; phylum Pseudomonadota; class Alphaproteobacteria; order Sphingomonadales; family Sphingomonadaceae; genus Novosphingobium. The sequence goes on from CAYFJH010000053.1 coordinate 3,609, forward strand.
GCCGCGTTCTTGCCCTTGGCCAGCGCCAGTTCGACCTTGGCCCGGCCGCGCCCATTGAAATAGATCGACAGCGGGACCAGCGTCATCCCCTTGCGCTCGACCGCGCCGGTCAGCTTGTTGATCTCGCGCTCGTGAAGCAGCAGCTTGCGCGGGCGCTTCGGTTCATGGTTGAAGCGATTGCCGTGGCTGAATTCGGGGACGTTGGAGTTGATCAGGAAAACCTGCCCGTCCTTCACCTCGGCATAGGATTCGGCGATCGAACCCTCGCCAAAACGGAGCGATTTCACCTCGGTCCCGGTCAGGGCGATCCCCGCCTCGAACACTTCGTCGATGTAATAGTCATACCGGGCGCGCCGGTTTTCGGCGACGGTCTTCTTCTTGTCGAAGGCGGCGGGGGTGGGACGGGCCATGGTGGCGCCCATGTAGGGAGACTTGGGCGCTTTAGGAAGGCCACAGTTGCAGCGGGATCGTCAGGGAAGGCGGAAATCGACCGCGATGACATTGCCCGCCCACCGGGCGACCGGCCGCGCCCGCACCGCACGGGAAAGTTCGCGCAGCGAGGCCAGCGCCGCTTCCTCGCTCAGGCAAACCGAGCTGCCATCGGGCAGGAACATGCGGATCGTCCCGCCCTTATCCACACGGACATGGAACGGAGCATCGAAGACGTGGGATCGCAAATTGACGGACATGAACCCTTAACGCCGGGCTTCGGCGCAAAGTTCCCCGCCCCACCCCGGCATTGGCGCGGTCTGGCGCGTCAGAGTATCCCGGCGTGGGCCAGCGCCGCGTCAACCGCGGCCCGCGCCTCGGCGTTGCACGGCACCAGCGGCAGGCGCAGTTCGCCGGGCATGAAATCGTGCACCTTGCTCAGCGCATACTTCACCGGGCCGGGCGAGGCATCCTCGAACATGGCATAGTGCAGCGGATAGAGCCGGTCATTCAGGGTGCGCGCGGCGGACAGGTCGCCGGCGGCGCAGGCGGCCTGGAAATCGGCGCAGAGCCGCGGGGCGACGTTGGCCGTGACCGAGATGCAGCCGACCCCGCCGGCCGCGTTGAACGGCAGGGCCAGTTCGTCATCGCCCGAAAGCTGGCAGAACGCCGGGCCAATACCCATGCGGTGATCGGTCACGCGCGAAAGATCGCCGCTGGCGTCCTTGATCGCGACGATCCGGTCGGGAAAACGCCGCGCCAGTTCGCACACGGTTTCCGGCTTGATGTCCGTCACCGTGCGGGCGGGCACGTTATAGAGCACCATCGGCAGGTCGCTGTGCTCGGCAAGATAGGAAAAGTGCGCGAGCAGGCCCTCCTGGCTCGGCCGGTTGTAATAAGGCGCGACCAGCAACGCGGCGGCGGCACCGCACTTGGCCGAAAAATTCATATGAAGCAGCGCGTTCATCGTATCGTTGCTGCCGCAGCCGGCGATCACGGGCACGCGCCCGGCTGCCTGTTCGATGCAAACTTCGATGACGCGGTGGTGTTCCGCATTGGAAAGCGTCGAGTTTTCACCCGTAGTGCCGCACGGGACGAGCGCGGAGGACCCGCTCTCGATCTGCCAGTCGACCAGGCGGCGGAAGGCCTTTTCATCGAACGCCCCGTCACGGAACGGCGTTACCAGGGCCGGAATCGAACCGGAGAACATGGACAAATTCCCTGCTTTTGCCCCAATTGTCCGCTATAGCTCCAAAAGATGGGAGCGCGGCGGCCATGGGGCCACTGTCATTCAGCGCCTGATAAGGAGCGTTAGGCGAATGTCCAGCATGGTCCGTAAGACGATTGCTGCATCTCTGGTGGTTTTTCTCGCTGCGGAGGGCCCTGCGTCCTCGCAAAGTGTTTCGATTCCGGTCGTCCAGCCAATTCCCGGCCAGACTTCTCCCGGCCAGACTTCGGCCCTGCCCTCCCCTGCGCAAACCTATGCCGTGCCAACCTCGGGCGAAGGCAGCGAATGGGACCGTGCGCGGGCGCAATTGCGGATGAGCAGGGCAACCCCGCTGGCCCAGGCCGTGGCCCGGTGGAAGACGCTGAGTTCGTATGACACGCTTTCGTTTGCCGACTATTCGGGATTTTTGATCAGCTATCGCGGCTTCCCCGAAGAGGAAAAGCTGCGGCGCAACGCGGAAAAGGCGCTGGAACGGTCGGCCGCGTCACCGGCGCAGGTCGCGGCCTATTTTGACCGGGTGGCACCGCTTGGCAATGCGGCGCGGGCGCACCATGCGCTGGCGGTTTCGGCGCTGGGCCGGAGCGATGCGGGCGCGCTGGCACTGGCCGCATGGCGCGGCGGGGCAATGACCGATGCCGCAGAGGCAGCGCTCGGCTCGTTGGTTATGGGCCGCGCCAGCCCGGCGGACCAGGACGCGCGGATGGACGCGCTGCTGTGGGCCGGGGCAAGCGCGCAGGCACAGCGCCAGATCGCGCTGGTTTCGCCCGCGATGCGCGACCTTTTCGCGCTGCGGCTGGCGGCAATCACAGGCAGCGACCTTGGCAGCATGGTCATTCCCGGCAGCGCGGCGAGCGATCCGGGCTGGCTTTACAACCGCTCGCGCCAGTTGGCCTCTTCAGGGCGCAGCGGCGAGGCGGCGCTGCTCATCGCGGCGCGCGGCAAACTGGCAACATGGCCCTCCGACCCGGAAAAGTGGGTGACCAACCTCCTGACGCTGGCCCGCGCGGCCGATGGGCAGACCGCCGTGCGGATCGCCGGCGGGATCGACGATGCCTTTGCGCCGGGGACCGACATTTCAAAGGCCAGCTTCAAGCTGCGCGACGACTATACCTCGCTGATGTGGCTGGCCGGGACCAGGGCGATGTGGTCCCTGGGCACTCCGCGCGCCGCCGCCCCGCTGTTCTGGCGCTATGGCAATGCCGCCAAGACACCCCAAACGCGGGCAAAGGGTTTTTACTGGGCCGGGCGCGCGCTGGCGCAGGCGGGAGACATGGCGGCGGCGACGCCATACTTCGAGCAGGCGGCGCGCTATCCCGACCAGTTCTATGGGCAATTGGCGCTGGAACGGCTGGGCCGGGCCATGCCGCAATTCGCCGCCACGCCAAGCATCAGTCCTTCGCCGGCAGAACGGCAGGCATTCCTTTCCCGCCCCATCGCTGGCGCGGTGCGCGAAGTGGCGCGGGAGAGTGATTGGCCGACCGCGGTGCGCTTTTTCAAGGAGATAGCCAATCAGGCCGAGACTCCAGGTGAACACCAGATCGTCGCCGACATGGCGCGCGAAATGGGGCGGCGCGACCTTGGCGTGATCCTTGGCCAGGCCGCCGGGGCGGACGGCATCCAGGACTTTCAGCACGTCGCCTTCCCGCTGATCCCCACGCCCGCAGGCACCAACTGGACCATGGTCCACGCGATCAGCCGGCAGGAAAGCCAGTTCGCCCAGAACGCCGTCAGCCACGCCGGCGCGCGCGGGCTGATGCAGTTGATGCCGGGAACCGCGCGCGAACAGGCGGGCAAGATCGGGCTGGCATTTTCGCCGTCGGCGCTGATGGACGAACCGGGCTACAACCTCAAGATCGGCGACGGCTATTTCGGCCGGATGATGAGCTATTACGGCGGCTCATATCCGCTGGCGGTGGCCGCCTACAACGCCGGGCCGGGCAACGTGAACAAGTGGATCCGCGCCAACGGCGACCCGCGCACCGGCGCGGTCGACTGGATCGACTGGGTCGAACGCATCCCGATCTCGGAAACCCGCAACTACGTCCAGCGCGTGCTCGAAAACGCCGTGGTCTACGAGGCGATGAACCCGGCCCGGGCGAGCTACCGGGGTGCCAATCCGCTCAGCCACTTCCTGGGGAAGCCGGCGGCGGGGTAAAGCACTTCCCCTCCCCTCTTTGCGCTCCTAAACCGCACCGATGAAATCCGACGGCCCCCCGATCACGCCTGCCGGCATGGCCGCGCTGCGCGCGCGCTACGATCATCTGCTCGGCACCGAACGCCCGGCGATCACCGAGATCGTCTCCTGGGCGGCGGGCAATGGCGACCGCAGCGAAAACGGCGATTACCTCTATGGCCGCAAGCGGATGCGCGAGATCGACCGGGAGCTGGCCTTCCTTGCGCGGCGGATGAAGATGTCGCGCGTGCTCGACCCCGCACTTCAGGAGGACAAGTCGCGCGCGTGGTTCGGGGCCATCGTCACCATCGCCGACGAGGATGACAACCGCCGCACCTTGACCCTTGTCGGCGATGACGAGCAGGACGCCTCGCGCAGCCTGATCGGGTGGTCGGCACCCATCGCCCGCGCCCTGCGCGGCGCGGCGGTGGGTGACCTGCGCAAGGTGACCCTGCCCGGAGGCGAGAAGGAGTGGGAAGTGCTGGCCATCGACTGGCCTCCCGCATAGGCATTTCCCCCGGGGGCATGACAAGCCCCGAACTAACCATTACCGTGCCACAAAAGACCATGTCCGGGAGTTGGCTTGCCGGAACGGGCGGCGAATGCGCCGCGCGCTTGGTCTGTCTGCTCCAGCGCGCCGTGCACTCGCCGTTGATAACGGGGCCGGGCGGACGGGGACAGCACACATGGAACACCACGATCTCATAGTCATCGGCAGCGGCCCGGCCGGGCGGCGGGCTGCGGTCCAGGCGGCCAAGCTCGGGCGCAAGGTGCTGGTCGTCGAAGGGCGGCGGCGGGTCGGCGGGGTTTCGGTCCACACCGGGACGATCCCGTCCAAGACCCTGCGCGAAACCGCGCTCAACCTGTCAGGCTGGCGCGAACGGGGCTTCTACGGTTCGTCCTACCGGGTCAAAAAGGAAATCTGCGGCGAAGACCTCGGCATGCGGCTGGGCAAGACGCTGGGACACGAGGTCGACGTGCTGGAACATCAGTTCCAGCGCAACAACGTGCGCACCGTGGCCGGCGTGGCGCGGTTTACCGGGTCTAATACACTCAAGGTCACCGACATCGACTACAGCGAGATCGAGATTTCCGCCGACAAGATCCTGATCGCGGTCGGGACCGTGCCGTTCCACCCCGAAGGCATTCCCTTCGACGGCCAGCACGTGCTCGACAGCGACGCGATCATCGAGGTTCCGCGCGTGCCGCGCAGCCTGGTGGTGATCGGCGCGGGGGTGATCGGGATCGAATACGCAACGATCTTCTCCGCGCTCGACGTGCCGGTGACGCTGGTCGAACCGCGCAGCACCTTTCTTGATTTCATCGACCGCGAAATCATCAACGACTTCGTCCACATCCTGCGCGACCGGGGCATGACCATGCGGCTCGGCTGCGCGGTCGAAAAGATCGAGATCGGTGCGGACGGCTGGCCGGTCACCTGGCTGACCGACGGGCGGCGCATCCGTTCGGACATGGTGCTCTATGCCGCCGGGCGAAAGGGCGCGACCGCCGCGCTCGACCTCGAACAGTGCGGCTTGGGGGTGGATCATCGCGGCCGCCTCGGGGTCGATCCCGCGACCTTCCAGACCGCCGTGCCGCACATCTATGCCGCCGGCGACGTGATCGGCTTTCCCAGCCTCGCCTCGACCTCGATGGAACAGGGGCGGATCGCGGCGTGCCACGCCTTTGGCCTGCCGATCCCTCCTGCGCCCAAATACTTCCCCTACGGCATCTATGCCGTGCCCGAAATCAGCACCGTGGGCATGAACGAGGAAGAGGCCCGCGCACGCAAGATTGGCTACGAAGTCGGCATCGCGCGCTTCCGCGAAACCTCGCGCGGGCACATCATGGGGCTCAATTCGGGGATGATGAAGTTGATCTTCTCCCTGAAAACCCGGCGCCTGCTGGGCGTCCACATCATCGGCGAAGGCGCGACCGAGCTGATCCACATCGGCCAGGCCGTGCTCAACCTCAAGGGAACGCTCGACTATTTCATCGAGGCGACGTTCAATTATCCGACCCTTGCCGAAGCCTACAAGGTCGCCGCGCTCGATGCGTGGAACCGGATGCCGGCGGTGGAGGCGAAGCGGGCCTGATCCGCCGGAATAGGGACCATTCCGGTGTCATCCGCACACGAATGGACAGCCATGCAGTGTTATGGCGCGTGCAAGGCTCGGGTCGCACCAGCCGAGGTATATGAATGCTGAAATTCCTGAAGCGCGGGATTTCCCCGGCTGAACATGACTCTGAATTGACTGCCCCGCCCGGCGCAAACCCCGCGCGTGCGGCGCGTAGCGACCTGATCGAACGGATCGGGTCTTTCCTGCTCGACCACGATATCGACATCACGCCCGCCAACCTGGCGCTTGCCCACGCGGCCTTTTCGGGGGCCGACCTCGCGCTGGCCCAGCGCATTGCCGAACGGCAGATCGCCGGTGAACGGATCGACCAGGCCTGGCTCGACCAGCAACGAGCGCAGGAGCGGGAGCCCGATCAACCCGACGAACGCGGCGAGATCGACGCGCTGATGGTGCGGCTCGACTGTTCCATCGCCACTTTTGCCGAGGCGACGACGCGCGCCCATGGCACCACTTCGGCCTATGGCGACAGCCTGACCGAGCAGGTCGGCCTGATCAACGCCGAAGGCACCGCGACCGGCGAAGTGCTCACCAGCCTTGCGGGCATTGCCCGAGCCATGCTCGAACGCACGCGCGAGGTTGAACAGGAAATGCGGCGCAGCTCGAACGAGGCGAACGCCCTGCGCGAAAGCCTTGAGCGCGCGCGCCGCGATGCGGAGATCGACCATCTGACAGGCCTGCCCAACCGCCGCGCTTTCGAAGGCGTGCTGGAGGTGCAATACCGCGAAGCCCAGGCCGAGATCGACCTGCTGTCGGTGGCGTTCTGCGATATCGACCACTTCAAGGCGGTCAACGACAACCACGGCCACGAAACCGGCGACCGGGTGATCCAGGCAATCGGCCAGGTCCTGTCGCGCATTTCGGATGACCGCTGCCACGTGGCACGGCACGGGGGCGAGGAATTCGTCATGCTGTTCCGCGGCCGCAACGTGACCGAGGCGCTGGCCATCCTCGACGCCGCGCGCGAACAGCTGTCGGAACGGCGCTTTATCAACCGCATCACGGATGAGCCGATCGGGCGGATCACCTTCTCCGGCGGCGTGGCCGACGCATTCGGCTGGCCCGACCCGCGCGAGGCGCTACGCGCGGCTGACGAGGCCCTTTACCGCGCCAAATCCGAAGGCCGCAACCGCATCTGCATTGCCGGGCGGCCCTGATACAAAACGGGGCCACCGCATTGCTGCGGTGGCCCCGTCTCCATTATCCCGCTCTATCAGAAGCGCAGGCCCGCGCCGACCACGACCTGGTGACGGTCGGTGTCGATGTTGAAGCGGCTGCTGTCAGGCGAGGTGCCTTCGAAGTCGAACTCGCCCTTCGAATAGTTCGAATAGCGGTATTCCCCCTTCACATAGGCATTGCCCGAAAGCTGGTATTCAACGCCCGCACCCACCCGGTAGCCATCGGTGTCGAGCCGCTGGTCGCGAACCACCGTGCCGTCGGTGCCCTGCAGGCCGAAGCGGGCATTGGTATAGCCGCCCTTTACATAGACCATCGTGCTGGGCGAGGTGACATAGCCAAGCCGGCCGCCGACATAGATGTCCCGGTCAGCCGAAACCCGGCCCAGGTTGAACGTATTGGGAACGCTGTTGTTGTTGTCCCACTTGGCCGTGCTGTCCGAAAGTTCCGCTTCCACGCCGGCCCGCAGGTTTTCGCCCAGCGCCGCGTCAAAACCGACCCCGGCACCATAGGTCACCCCGTCGATCGACTGCTTGAGGTCGCGGGTATTGTCGTTGTCGACCGTGCTGCCGCTCCGCAGGTGATCGTAGCCGGCGATGGCTTCGATGCGCGGGCCGGTGAACGGTGTCCCCCCGTCCTGCGCATGGGCGACCGCGGGAAGGAAGGCGGCGCCGAGCGCGGCGATGCTCACGGCCGGGGCAATGAGCTTGCGGATATTTCGCATGGGATATTCTCCATTCCTGATCGTCTGCCGCAGTTTAGTCCGGCAGTGGGGGTAGGAATGGATGGAGGGCGGTGTGGTTTCATGAACCTCACATAACAACACACCGTGTCTTTGCGGCAACACCAAACCGGGCCAGAGCGGGGAAATAACGCGCCGAAGCGGTTTCAGGCCTGACCGGTCAGGCCTTGCAGGCGGATGATGAGCTGGGCGATGTCAAACGGCTTGGACAGGACCGGGTGGGCGGCAAATTCCTCCTCGACCTCGCCATAGCCGGTGGCGATCACGATCGGCACGGCACCAGCGAACAGGATTCGGGCGATCGGCGCGCTGCAGGCCCCGTCGAGGTTCCAGTCGAGCACGGCTGCATCCAGCCCGCCGGTTTCCGCCAGCCGCAGCCCTTCGGCCAGGGTCGCGGCGGGGCCGACGACGACCGCGCCCTCATCCTCGAGCGCGTCGGCGAGCATGGCGCTCACCAGGAATTCGTCTTCGACCAGAAGGATGGCCAGTCCGGCCAGGGCGGGCCGGTTCATGATTGCACGGCGGCAAGAGGCATCGACATCTGACAGGCAAGGCCTTCCGGAAGGAACGTCATGGTCACTTCGCCGGCAAGTTGCTGGCGGACCGAAGTGATGATGAGCCGCGTGCCGAAGCCCTGCCGGGAAGGCTCGGTCACCTCCGGCCCGCCGGTTTCGATCCACGACAGGACGAGCCTGAGCGCACCTTCGCCCGCATCGACGAGCGACCAGTGGAGATCGACCCGGCCGTCATAGTTGGAAAGCGCGCCATACTTGACCGCATTGGTGGCCAACTCGTGCAGTATCAGGACAACCGCGACAGCCGCATTGGGCCGCAGGTTGAGCGCGGGTCCGCCAAAGGCGACCCGATCCGGGTCGGCGCTGCAGAAGGCGAGCCCGCGGCGCACCACTTCATCCATCTCCGCGCCCGTCCAGCTGCTGCGGCTGAGCGCGGTATGCGCGGCCGACAGCGCGTGAAGGCGGGCGTTGAAAGCCTCGAGCGCGGCCTGCGGGACATCCTGGCCCCTGAACGACTGATAGGCCATGCCCTGCACCACCATCAGCGTGTTGCGCACCCGGTGGTTGAGTTCATCAAGCAGCAGCTGGCGCTGTTCTTCAAGCGCCTTGCGCTCGGTAATGTCGAACCCACTGGACTGGGCCTCTGTCCAGCGGCCATCCGCATCGAACGTCAGCGCGGTATTGTACCACATCACCCAGCGCGGGCCGACGGGGGTCTCGATCCGGTTCTCGATCGTGACGATCCGGTTTTCCGGGGTCAGCAGGGCGATCTTCGCCTCGACATGGGCGCGGTCTTCGGCGCTCACGAAATCCCACAACGAGCGTCCGGTCAGGTCGGCGGGTGCTTTTGACAGGGTGTGGGCATAGGCGCGGTTGACGAACAGGATGGTCCCGTCCGCCAAGAAGCGGCAGACCATTTCGTACTGTGCGTCGAGAATTTCGCGCAACAGCTTCGCGTTATACACCCTGCGCCCCCATGCACGGCCGCCACGAGAACCCGCAACGACCAAGACCTTGCTTTTTCCGCGAGGCACAATGGATTGTCAATTGGCGGCGCGAACCGCTTTGCGCCGGTGGGGCTAATCTGCGATAGCGCGGCGATGATCCGCGGGTTGCCCCCTTTCCGCCGCCGCCTCTGCGGATGGCTTGTCCTGACGGCAATTTTCAGCGTCCCGGCACAGGCCCGCGACAATCTGGGCATGGCCGGCAAATGGGGCGCCTTCCGCGATCCGGCCGTGCCGCGCTGCTATGCCATCGCCAAGGCCGAACCCTCGCTGTTTGAGCGCGCGTTCCAGCCCTTTGCCGCGATCGGCACATGGCCCCGCCGCAGCGAACGCGGGCAGGTCCATTTCCGCCTGTCACGGCGGCTGGCAGAGCGCGCGCGGGTCACGCTTTCGCTCGGCGGCCAGCGCTTCGAACTGGCCGGAAACGGCGCCGATGCATGGAGCGCCAGCCGTCAGATGGACGCCGCCATCGTTGCGGCCATGCGCTCGGCCCGGACCATGTCGGTCAGCGCCCGCGACGCGCGCGGGCGGCCCTTCGGCAACAGCTATGACCTCGCCGGCGCGGCCACCGCAATGGACACCGCCACCCTCGCCTGCGCACGGCTTTAGCGCCCACTGGCATTTTCCCGCCGTTGCAACTATATGCCGGCGCTTCATGGCCGATACGAACCTCATGTCGATCGCCGGGCACATCGACCCGGTCCCCGTCCCGCGTGACGTGACCCCGCGCCCCGACGGGCGGGTGGACGTGCTCGGCCTGCCGCGCGCTCGCATCGCGGAACTGCTGGCCGAAGCCGGGCTCGACGCCAAGGCCGCCAAGCTGCGCGCCAAGCAGGTGTTCCACTGGCTCTACCACCGCGGCGTGACCGAGTTCGAGGCGATGACCGACATCGCCAAGACCATGCGCCCGTGGCTGGCCCAGCGGTTCGTCATCGGCCGCCCCGAAATCGTCCTCGCCCAGCATTCGTCCGACGGCACCCGCAAGTGGCTGCTGCGCACCGCCGACGGCCACGAGTTCGAGACCGTGTTCATCCCCGACGCCGATCGCGGCACGCTCTGCGTCTCCAGCCAAGTCGGCTGCACGCTCAACTGCCGGTTCTGCCACACCGGCACCATGCGCCTCGTCCGCAATCTGACGCCGGGCGAGATCGTCGGGCAGGTCATGCTCGCCCGCGATGCGCTGGGCGAATGGCCCAAGGGCACGATGGCCGGCTTCGACACCGACGCCGACGACGAGGATGACGAATCCGCGAGCCACTACACCCCGGACGGCCGCCTGCTCACCAACATCGTGATGATGGGCATGGGCGAGCCGCTCTATAACTTCGACAACGTCCGCGATGCGCTGCGCCTCGTCATGGACGGCGAAGGCCTCGCCCTGTCCAAGCGCCGCATCACCCTGTCGACCAGCGGCGTCGTCCCGCTGATGGCCCGCTGCGGCGAGGAAATCGGCGTAAACCTCGCCGTATCGCTCCACGCGGTATCCAAGGAAGTGCGCGACGAGATCGTGCCGATCAACCGCAAGTATGGGCTGGAAGAACTACTGAGCGCCTGCGCCGCCTACCCCGGCGCGTCGAACTCGCGGCGCATCACGTTTGAATACGTCATGCTCAAGGACAAGAACGACAGCGACGCCGACGCGCGCGAACTGGTCCGCCTGATCCGCAAGTATGACCTGCCTGCCAAGGTCAACCTGATCCCGTTCAACCCCTGGCCCGGCGCGAACTACGAATGCTCGGACCCGGCCCGCATCCGCCGCTTTTCCGAAATCGTCTTCGAAGGCGGCATCTCCGCCCCCGTCCGCACCCCCAGAGGCCGCGACATCGACGCCGCCTGCGGCCAGCTCAAAACCGCCGCCCAAAAGATGAGCCGCGCCGACCTCGACCGCCTGGCCGACGAAAAGCAGGCCGCGCTAGGCTAACGCCTTGGGAGCCTAATTCCCGTCGGCATCCACCACGAACCGCATCGGCTTCCCCCGCGAAGTCGGCTCCCACCCGGCCGCCAAAGCCGCGCGCACCCCGCGCGAGATGGTCGGGCCATCGACCTGAAGCCGCCCCCGCTGCATCCCCTTCAAAAGCCGCTTGGGCGGCGGAAATTCAATCACGGCGCCGCGCAGGGTATCCTTCTGGAGCAGGGCAACGGTCATGCCCTTCCACCCCTCGGTCTCGCCCCACTGCGGCTCGCTGCGCAGTTCCCACTCATATTGAACCCCGTCGACGTCGACGAGCCCCGACTGCTTGCTGGTTTTGCTCATGCCCGACGCCTAGCACGTCCGACGGCATAAGGCACCTAGCGCTCACGCCAGCGGCGTCAGCCGCCCGCCCATCGCCAGCGCGCGAACCACGCCGCCGATCCACACATCACCCCGCACATCGCGCCGCACGTGGACCCGCCCATCGGCGCCAACCTTCTGCCCCTGCCCGGCCAGATAGTCCCCGTCCACATGGTCCTCGCTGAACAGATACTGCGCCACCGCCGCGTTGAGGCTCCCCGTCACCGGGTCCTCGCAGATCCGCCCGGTGTGGTCGGCAAAGAACGCCCGCACCTCAAACCCCGGACGCGCGCCCGCAGGATAGGCCGCCAGCAGGCCAACATCAGTCGGCACCGACGCTTCGGCCACCGGCTTTGCCGCCAGCAGGTCCTCCACCGAGCGCAAATGCAGCAGCTTCCACGTCGGCCCATTCGCCGCATGAACCGCCGCCACCACGGCTTCCTCGCTCACCCCGGCCACGCGGATCGCCTCGGCCCGGTCCTCGGCCGACAGCGGCCCGGAGCGGAGCAACGGCGGGGCCTTAAACGAAAGCTGGCCCACCTCGCGCCGCACTTCGACCAGCCCGATCCCGCATTCCTGCACCACCATCCCCGGATGGCGCGGATCGCCGCCGGCTGCCAACCAGGCAAAGGCGCTGCCCTGGTGGCCGGCAAAGGGCAGTTCGCCCGCCGGATAGAAAATCCGCACCCGGTAGTCGGCCGCCGGATCAGTCGGCGGGAGCAGGAAGGTCGTCTCCGAAAAGCCCAGCCAGCGGGTCAGCGCCTGCATCTGCGCGGTGTCGAGCTCCTTCGCCCCGCGCACCACGGCGAGCGGGTTGCCGCTGAGCGGGCCATTGGCAAATACGTCGATAAGGTCCAGTTTCATGGCAGCGATGGTGCCAGCTTCGGCGGCAAATCGGAACCCCCCGGCGCAAAAGCCGTTCATCTTTCGCACAGGCGGGACGGGCCATGGTCGGCGCGATCTTTACCGAAAGGAACTGCCCATGAAAAAGGCCATCATTGCCGCCAGCCTTGTCGCGCTGGCCATTCCCACCGCCCCGGTGCTCGCCGATCCGCCGCCGTGGGCTCCGGCGCATGGCCGCCGCGCCAAGGAACAGGCGCGGATCTATGACCAGCAGGGCCGCTATTACCAGCCGCGCCGCCTGACCACCAACGACTACATCTGGCGCGGCGGCGACGGCCGCTATTACTGCCGCCGCAGCAACGGCACGACCGGGCTGATCATCGGCGCGGCAGTGGGCGCATTGGTCGGACGCAGCATCGACGGCAGCCGCGACAAAACCCTCGGCACGATCCTCGGCCTCGCCGGCGGCGGCCTGCTTGGCCGCGAGATCGAACGGGGCAACTTGCGCTGCCGCTGAGGCGGTGCTTGAAGGGCGGGTGATGAGCCGCCCCCCTTCCCCCCTTTCCCGACGATGCTGGGCAACCGCATGAACCGCCCGGCGGTGCTGGTCACCGGCGGGGCGCGGCGGATCGGGGCGCTGGTCGCCCGCGCCTTCGCCCATGCCGGGTGGGAAGTCATCATCCACCACAAGCATTCCGAGCCCGAGGCCCGCGCGCTTGCCGCCGGCCTTCCGGGCGCGCGGACGCTCGCGTGCGACCTCACCGATGGTGATGCCGCCGTGGCGATGGTCGAACAGCTGTGCGCCGAACTGGCTGACTGGCGCGTGCTGGTGAACTGCGCGGCAGTGTTCGAATTCGACGACGCCCAGCGGCTGGACCCGCAGGTTTTCGCCCATGCCATGACGGTCAACGCCGCCACCCCGGCGCGGATGACCCAGGCCTTCCTGCACGGCGCAAAGGCGCGCGGCGGGCGGCGGGTGATCGATTTCCTCGATCAGAAGCTTTCCAACCTCAACCCGGACTTCTTCTCCTACACCATGGCGAAAAGCGCCTTTGCCGCCGCGATGCGGATGCAGGCCATGGCGTTGGCCGACCCGGCGGACCGGGTTTACGGCCTTGCCCCCGGCGCGATGATGGCCAGTTTCGACCAGCGGCCAGAGGAACACCTCGTCAGCGGGCGAATGAACCTGCTGGAGCGGCTCAACGATCCGCAGGATCTGGCTGATGCGGCGCTGTTCCTCGCGCAGGGATGGCTCGCCAGCGGGCAGACGCTCTGCATCGACAGCGGCCAGCACCTGCTTCGCCAGCCGCGCGACGTGCTCTATCTGGCCCGCGCGCAAGGTTGATCCGATCTTCGGGAACCCGTGCCGCAAACGGGCGTTCTGCCAGACGGGAGGTTTCACGCCTATGTGGCTGCTTGACCGTATGCTTCGCGGCCTGATCCGCGAAGGCCGCCTTGTCCTGACCGATCACGACCGCACTGTGCACACCTATGGCGACCCTGCGGCCGAGCCCCTGCATATCCGCCTGACCCGGCCCGGCACCGCCTGGCGCATCGCGCGCGATCCCCGGCTGGGCGCGGGCGAGGCCTATATGGACGGCGAACTGGAGATCGAACCACCGCACGACGTCCGCGACCTGGTCATGCTGGTGATGGGCAACGGCGCGCGCCGGGGCCGGGCAGTCGATGCGCCAAGCTCCCTGCGCCGCCTGTTCGACCGCGCGCTGTGGCGGCTCGACCAGTTCAATGGCCGCCGCCGCGCCAGTCACAACGTGCGCCACCACTATGACCTCACCCGCCAGTTCTACGAGCTGTTCCTCGACGAAGACCGCCAGTACACCATGGCCTTCTGGCGCGACGAACAGGAAAGCCTCGAGGAGGCCCAGCGCGACAAGAAGGCCCTGCTCGCGGCCAAGCTGCGGCTGGGGCCCAAGCCAGACGGAAGCCCCATGCGCGTGCTCGACATCGGCTGCGGCTGGGGCGGGCTCGGGCTGTACCTCAACCGGCACTACGGCTGCGAGGTGCTCGGCATCAGCCTTGCGCCCGATCAGGTGCGCTTTGCGGGCGAACGCGCCGAGGCGGCGGGGGTGGCGGACAGGGTAAGGTTCGCCCTGATGGACTACCGCGACCTCACCGGCCAGTTCGACCGGATCACCTCGGTCGGCATGATCGAACATGTCGGCGCGCGGCATTTCGGGGAATACTTCGCCAAGACGCACGACCTGCTGGCCGACGACGGCATCATGCTCACCCACACCATCGGCCGCACCGGCCGCCCCGGCACCACCGATGCATGGACGCGCAAGCACGTCTTCCCCGGCGGCTACATCCCGGCGATGAGCGAACTGGTCGGCGCGGTGGAGAGCACCGGCTGGCAATTGGGCGACGTCGAAATCCTGCGCTACCACTACGCGCTGACCCTGCACGAATGGTACAAGCGCACCACGCTCCACGAGGCTGAGATCACCGCGCTGTATGACGAACGCCTGTTGCGCATGTGGCAGTTCTACCTCGCCGGGGCCGAACAGGCGTTCCGCTTCGACGCCATGGTCAACTTCCAGCTCCAGACGGTCAAGCGGCAGGGCGTCCTCCCCATGACCCGCGACTACATCGCCGCCGAGGCCGCACGCCTGATGGCGGCGGAACCCGCGCCGGAGTGGCATCTGGCCCAGGCGGCGGAGTAACGCCTCCTGCGAGGCGGCGCTCCTACCCCTCCAACCCCCATCCTTCGTCCCCCGGCCCTCGCCCCACCTTCGTCATTGCGAGCGCAGCGAAGCAATCCAGTGCGTCCAGAAACCACGCCCCCAATTCAGGCCCAACGGTTGCGAAAACCAACCCGTCCTGATAGGCGCGCCCGCAACCAAGACCCTATTGCGCCTACGGAGCCTGCCCCATGTCCGACATCAAGAAAGTCGTCCTCGCCTATTCGGGCGGCCTCGACACTTCGGTGATCCTGAAATGGCTGCAGGTGACCTACAACTGCGAGGTCGTGACCTTCACCGCCGACCTCGGCCAGGGCGAGGAGCTTGAACCGGCGCGGGCCAAGGCCAAGCTGATGGGCCTGCCGGACAGCAACATCTACATCGACGACCTGCGCGAGGAATTCGTGCGTGACTTCGTCTTCCCGATGATGCGCGCCAATGCCCGGTATGAAGGCGACTACCTCCTCGGCACCTCCATCGCCCGCCCGCTCATCTCCAAGCGCCTGATCGAGATCGCCCACGAAACCGGGGCCGACGCCGTGGCCCACGGCGCGACGGGCAAGGGCAACGACCAGATCCGCTTCGAACTGTCGGCCTATGCGCTCGATCCGAACATCAAGGTCATCGCCCCGTGGCGCGAATGGGACCTGACCAGCCGCACGGCGCTGATCGCCTGGGCCGAAAAGCACCAGATCCCGGTCCCCAAGGACAAGCGCGGCGAAAGCCCGTTCTCCACCGACGCGAACCTGCTGCACACCTCGTCCGAGGGCAAGGTGCTTGAAGATCCGTGGGAGGAAACCCCGGACTATGTCTATTCGCGCACCGACAACCCCGAAGACGCCCCCGACGCGCCCGAATACATCACGATCGACTTTGAACGCGGCGACGGCGTCGCGCTGAACGGCATGGCCATGTCGCCCGCAACGCTGCTGGCCGCGCTCAATGACCTTGGCCGCAAGCACGGCATCGGCCGGCTTGACCTTGTCGAAAACCGCTTCGTCGGGATGAAGTCGCGCGGGATGTATGAAACCCCCGGCGGCGAGATCTATGCCCGTGCCCACCGCGGGATCGAGCAGATCACGCTCGATCGCGGCGCGGCGCACCTCAAGGACGAGCTGATGCCGAAATATGCAGAGCTCATCTACAACGGCTTCTGGTTCGCGCCCGAGCGCGAGATGCTCCAGGCCGCGATCGACCTCAGCCAGGTGAAGGTTTCCGGCACCGTCCGGCTCAAACTCTACAAGGGCATGGCCTCGGTCGTCGGGCGCAAGTCGCCCAATTCGCTCTATTCCGAACGCCACGTGACCTTCGAGGACGACGCCGGCGCATATGACCAGAAGGACGCGGCGGGCTTCATCAAGCTCAACGCCCTCCGCTTGCGCCTCTTGGCGCAGAGGGATCGTTAAGCGCCTGCACCTGCTCGCCCAGCGGGACCGCTAAAAGGCCAAAAAGCGTGGGCTTTTGACGCCCCCCGCGATTCTGTCCACTGCCAAATGGCGCTTATCCACAGGGGCAATGCGCTTTTGTGGATAAGTCACGCTTTTTCCGCTTGCGCGACTCAGGAAGCGGGCGCAGCTTTGGGTTATCGGACAGGCCGGATTGGCCAGCGGATCAAGGGTGAAAGCCCGGAAATCCAAGGTAAATCAGACCTTTCGAGACGGCGGCGAGGCCCGCAGCAGTATCGGAAAACACGCAGGTAACGGCCTTCGGACCAGAACTCGCGAACCGCAGATGCAGTGAGTGGCGCGCTGACGGATGACCGCATGAGCGGACGGACGAACTGAATTGTCAGGGTCGCATGGAGTGTCTCCTCGGGGATGCTCCAGCAGGGTTCGGACAAGACGGAACGCACCGGCGCTCAGGCGATCACGGAACCGCCAGGCGGACGGCGACGGTGACGGAAGATTGCTTCAGGCGATCCCA
>CAYFJH010000054.1:0-6937 GCA_964343385.1 uncultured Novosphingobium sp.
TCGCCACCTCGATGACCTCGCAGGTCCGCGGCATGAGCCAGGGCATCCGCAACGCGAACGATGGCATTTCGCTGGCGCAGACCGCAGAAGGCGCGCTGGGCGAGGTTTCCAACATGCTCCAGCGCATCCGCGAACTGGCGGTTCAGGGCGCATCGGGCACGTTCCAGACGAGCGACCGCGCGGCGATGCAGTCGGAAGTGACCAACCTGACGCAGCAGATCGCCGACGTGCTGAGCAACACTACCTTCAACGGGATCACCCTGTTCAGCACCACGGCGGGCACGGACGTGACCATCGACATCCAGACCGGCGCGGAAAGCGGCCAGACGGTGACCCTCACCTCGACCGCGATCAGCGGCGTCAACATTTCGGCGACCGCGCTCGACGTGACCACTTCGGCGCTGGCGGCGACGACGATGGACAATGTCGATCTCGCGCTTGGCGACGTCAATTCGGCCCGCGCCTCGCTTGGCGGCGGGCAGAACCGGCTGGAATCGGCGGTCAACAACATGACGAGCAATATCGCCAACCTGTCCGACGCCCGCTCGCGGATCGAGGACACCGACTACTCGGTGGAAACGACCAAGCTCGCCAAGGCGCAGATCCTGAGCCAGGCCTCGACCGCGATGATCGCGCAGGCCAACCAGGCGCAGCAAAATGTCTTGTCGCTGCTGAAATAGCAGCGGCCGATCCCACAACCGGGGCAGGCGGGATTCAGGCGGTTTGGTGCCGGCTGACCCAGGCAAAGCCGATATCCGTGACCTGTGCGGCGGCCCGGCGCTCTATCGCGGCGGGGTAGCGGGGCAGGAACGCCGCATCAGGCATCGCGGGCAACGGCGAGCGGGGCGAAGGCCTGGCTCACCGGCATGATCTCAAGCGCGTTGACGTTGAGGTGTTCGGGCAGGCGAAGCACGGCCTCGACGCTGTCAATCACGTCTTCGGCGGTCAGCGGATTGGTCCCGGCGTAGAGTGCGTCGGCCTTGGCGCTGTTTCCGCCGAAGCGGACCACGGAAAACTCGGTTTCGCACAGGCCCGGTTCGAGCGAGGTGACCTTGATCGGTGTGCCGATGAGGTCGGCGCGCAGGCCCAGCGAGAACTGGCGGACGAATGCCTTGGTAGCGCCATAGACGTTGCCGCCGGGGTAGGGATAATTGGCCGCGATCGAGGCAACGTTGATGATGTGGCCGCGCCGGCGTTCGACCATGCCGGGGAGCAGGGCGTGCGTGACCCGCGCGAGGCCGGCGACGTTGGTGGCGATCATGCTTTCCCAGTCGCCAAGGCGGGTGCGCTGGGCTGGTTCGATGCCGAGCGCGAGGCCGGCGTTGTTGAACAGGATGTCGACCGCGACGAAATCCGCCGGGATGGCGGCGAGGAGGCTTTCCCCCGAGCCCGGTTCCGACACGTCGAGCGCGATGGTGGCGACCGTGCCGGCGGGTGCCTCTGCCACAAGGGCGGCAAGGCGGTCTTCGCGGCGGCCGGTAGCGACCACCCTGCCCCCGGCGGCGAGCACGCGCCGGACCATGGCGGCACCGAACCCGGAAGTGGCACCGGTGACGAGTGCGATGCGGCCTTCGGCCCAGTTGTCCAAGCGATTCATTCGGCGGGTTTAATGAGCCAGCCTTGCGGCGCAACCCCTTCCCCGCCCGGCCGGGAGACATCTGCGCGCGGGCAATTGCCGTTCGCGCGCTGCGGGGTATGAGGGGTGGGTGTTCGTTCAGGATTCTCTGTTGGCCGTGCCTGCTTCCTTGACGCCGCCGGACCGGGCCGGAGCCGCCGCTGACCGCTTGCAGGCGGCGCGGCTGCCCGGCCTCGACGCGCTGCGTGCGGTGGCAGCGCTGTGCGTGGTGGTGATGCACACCAGCGCGATCTGGCCGGGCGGACGCCGGACGATGGGTTCGGCCTATCTGGCAGTGGATTTCTTCTTCCTGCTTTCGGGCTTCGTCATGGCGCGAACCTATGAGGGACGAATGAGCGCGGGCACCATCGGTGCCGGCGGGTTCATGGCGCTGCGCTATCGGCGGCTGTGGCCGACCATGGGGATCGGCGCTGCGCTGTCGCTGCCGTTTCTGTGGCGCGACGTCGGCGATCCGGCGCGGTTTCTGGGCGCGGCTCTGCCCAACCTGCTGATGTTGCCGACTTTCGTGACGCGTGAGCTATTTTCGTTGAACACGCCGGCGTGGTCGATCTTTTTAGAGCTGGTCGCGAACCTGATCCACGTGGTGCTGCTCCACCGGTTGAGCCAGCGTTCGCTGGCGGTGCTGGTGGCGGTTCTGGGCATGGCGGTGGCGGGGTGCGGGGTGTGGTTTGGCAACCTCGACCTTGGCTCGCAGGCGACGAACATGGCCGGCGGGTTCGCGCGGGTGGGCTTTTCCTATGGGCTGGGGCTGCTGCTGTGGCGCTGGCACCGCGATCGGCCCCCTTTCCCCGTGCCGGGAACGGTAGCGCTGCTGGCGATGCCGGTGCTGTTTGCCGGGGCGACGGAGTGGATGTTCGGGGGCTGGCGGTTCGACCTGGGTTTCGTGCTGGTGGGCGGGCCGCTGCTCCTGTGGGGCGGGCTGGCGCTTGCCCGGACGACCGGGGCGCGGGTGCAGGCGGTGTGCATGGCGGCAGGGGCGCTGTCGTTTCCGCTCTACGCGGTGCATTATCCGGTGCTGCTGGCGGCGGAGGCGGCGGGACTGGCGCGTGGCTGGGGGCCAGTGGCGGCGGTGTTGGCGGCGGCAGGAGTTACGTGGGTGACCGGAGGTCTGCAGCATCTGCGCGGGGTTGTTCGGGGATAATGACTTGGATTGGATGTGGCCGCTGCCCACCCCCGGCCCCTCCCGCCTGCGTGAGGGGAGATGGGAACCGGTACGCTGGCTGCGCGGAGCTGATTGCGACGAATATCGGGCTGAGGCCCCCCGGCTTACCAGATCCGGACGCGGCGTTCAGGCGGAAGGTAGAGCTTGTCGCCGGGCTGAACGTCAAAGGCGCGATACCAGGCGTCGATGTTGCGGACGGTGAGCGCGCGGTATTGGCCGGGGGCGTGGCCATTGGTGGCGAGGCGGCCGCGCAGGGCTTCTTCGCGGACCTTGCTGGCCCATGACTGGGCAAAGGCGATGAAAAAGCGCTGGTCGCCGGTAAAGCCGTCGATCACCGGCGGCTCCTTGCCCCCCAGCGAAGCGCGGTAGGCATCCCACGCAGCGGCAAGGCCGGCAACGTCCGCGATGTTTTCACCCAGCGTGAGCTTGCCGTTTCGGGGAGCGGGCGGTAGGTATCATACTGGTCGGCCAACGCCTTGCCGCTGCGGGCGAAGCGGGCGAGATCGGCCGGGGTCCACCAGTTGGAGAGGCGGCCCTGGGCGTCGAAGGCGGCACCGTTGTTGTCAAAGCTGTGGCTGATTTCGTGGCCGATGACCGCACCGATCGCGCCGTAGTTGTAAGCTGGATCGGCCTTGGCGTCGAAGAACGGGCGCTGGAGGATCGCGGCAGGGAAGTTCAGCGCGTTCTGGATGGGCAGGTTCACCGCGTTCACGAGTTGGACGTTCATCCACCATTCGCGCCGGTCCTGCGGCTTGCCGAGCTTGGCGAGCTGTTGGGCGAGTTGGACCTTTTCGGCGGCGATGCGGTTGGCGTAGGCCGCGCCGGGGGTGAGCGCGAGGTTGGAATAGTCCTTCCACATATCGGGATAGCCGACCCCGACCTCGATCGCGCCGACCTTGGCTGCGGCGGCCTTGCGGGTTTCTGGGGCCATCCAGTCAAGCGCGTCGATCCGGCGGGCAAAGGCCAACTTGATGTTGGCAACCATGCCTTGGATTTCAGTGCGGGCCGAGGCGGGGAAATACTGTTCGACGTAAAGCTTGCCGAGGGCGTCGCCGAGGGCAGCGTTCACCGCGTCGAGCGCGCGGCGTCCGCGCGGGAGCTGGGCCGTGGTCCCTTTCAGCACGGTGCCGTGGAAAGCGAAATGGGCGCGGTCAAGCCGGGTGGGCAGGACATCGGCATGAGCACCGAGCTGATGAAAGGCGAGCCAGTCCTTCCATGCATCGAGCGGCTCGCTGGCAACGAGGGCTGCAAGTTTCGGGATGGCGGCGGCGTGATAGGCATCGAAACGCGGCTGGGCGGCGAGCCCGGCGGCGGCGAGGAAGGTCTCCCAATCGATCCCCGGTGCCTTGCGGGCTAAATCAGCGCGGGTCCAGATCGTGCCGGCGCGCTGGAAATCGTTGCTTTCGGCGCGGGTGGCGTGGGCGCGGGCGATGCGCAGTTCTAGGTTGTAGATCCGTCCGGCGCGGGTGGCAGCGTCGGGCAGACCCGCTTCGGTCAGGAAGGACGCGATGTAGGCGCGGTATTTCGCGCGGATCGAGGCCATTTTCGGTTCGGGCGACAGGTAATAGTCACGATCCGGCAGGCCGAGGCCGCCCTGGAGCAGGTAGGGAATAACGCCGTCGCCGGCGAGCGACGGGGTGACAAACAGGCCGAACAGGTTGGTGGTGTGGTAGTTGGTGTTGTTGAACGGATCGACATCGGCACGCAGCTGCTGGCCAAGGACGCGCGAGAGTTCGCGCAGGTCCGTGATGGCGGCAAAGCGGGCAAGATCGGCCCGGACGGGGGCCATGCCGGCGGCGTCGATCGTGGCGGTATCGAGGTAGGCCGTGTAATAGGTGCGGATCCGGCCGGGGTTGCTGTCGGGCGCGGCGTCGCCCTTCACGATATCCTCGATCAGCTTGGCGAGCTGGGTGTTGGTTTGGAGTTCGGCCTGGGTGAAGGAGCCGACCTGCGAGCGATCGGCCGGAATTTCCGTGGTGCGCAGCCAGGTGCCGTTGGCATAGCCGTAGAAATCGTCGCCGGGCTTGACCGTCTTGTCCATGGCCGCGGTGGCGATGCCGAGGCCGGTGCCGGGATTGCGCGCGCCGTCGGCGTCGTCGCCCGAGGAACAGCCGGCGGGGCCGAGCGCGGCAAGCGAGAACGTGAGCAGGGCGGCCGCCGCGAGGTGGGCAAGCCCGGAAGCGCGGAGGGGCGCGCGAAAGGAAAACGGCCGCGGAAGCCTGGAGAAGAAGGGGTTGGTCATCGATCCTCTGGCAGCGGCGGGCAAGGCTGGCGGGCTTCTGTACCGCTGGCCTATAGGACGGGCCGGCGCGCGCCGCCACCCGGAAATGGTGTGCCATGCTGACCGGATTTGCCGGGCCAGGCGGCACGATTCGCCTCGCCAGCGGGGCGACCTGCCGTTATCCGCATAATCCGCGAGGTAGGCGGCAATGCTTCTTGCAGGAATCAGCTCCATATTGGCGCAATGGCGCGCACGGGTGCCGCCACCTAGCGAGACACGATATGTCGGAATTCATGCTCATCCTGGCTTCGGAGAAGCCGATGTGGCCACCAGTCCCGAGCAGCGACGATCCTGAAACGATCATGCTGCGGATGCTTGCTTGCCTCCGCGACCTCGATCGGATCGATGCGCGGCTGGCGGCGGCCTATCTTGAGACGGCAATCCAGCATTTGCGAAGCCAGTTTGACCTGGACCGGGATTGCTCGGGAACGGACTAGGTTCGCCCCCAGGCCCTTCGGCGGTGCGCTAGGTTTTCTGCCATGGACGCGGGATGCCGGCAGGTCGCCTTCCGCCCGCGCAGGGGCCAGATCGGAAATGGGAATAGTCGGGGGCAAATCGGATCATGCCGGGCTGGTCACGCCAGGCGCCGGAGGGACGCTGTCCGATGGCGCGGAACGTCGTGGTGCGGCGCAGCAAGCACTGGCCGGGACCCAACCAACCGGGCAGCGCGCGGCCGAAGCGACACGGCAGGCGCGGCGGCTGATCGCGGCGGCGAACGAACTGCTCGCACTTGCTGCCGAACTGGAAGAAGTTGCCCGCCGGGGCAGTGCGGTGCCGGGGCTGGCAGTGTCGGGGCTGACGATGCCGGGCGGCGCAGCGGATGCGGACGATGCTTTTGCGCCGCTGGAGGATGACGTGCGCTGGCTGCGCTTTGCCCGCCGGACCTATCGCAACCGCCGCAACCGGACCGCTGTCTTCGGCGACGAAAACTTGTTTGGCGAACCGGCGTGGGATCTGTTGCTCGACCTGTTCATCGCCGCCAAGGAACGCAAACGGGTGCCGGTGACGAGCGCCTGCATTGGCGCGGCCGTGCCGACGACGACCGCGCTGCGCTGGCTGGCGGTGCTGGAAGAACGCGGATTGGTGCTGCGCGAGGCGGACCCCAGCGATGCACGGCGAATCTTCGTGCGGCTATCGACCGAGGCCTATGCCCGGATGGTGGCCTATTTCGTGCGGACAGCCATGGGCGATGCCGATGACACGATCGAGGCGGCGCGGGCGCATGGGCGGTCGATCGAGCGGGACTGGGGATGATGGGAGAAACGGACGAGTGACACTGGGGTCGGAAACCCAAGACTCCACACTATCCACCTGGCGCCTATTAGCGATGTTGCGTTCGAGCGCGAGTTCGAGATGAAGGGGTAATCCGTACCCCATGGCCCCTGCCCCATTTTGCCACGTGACCTTATTGCGCCGCCGCGCGGAATTCGCGGCGGACGCATTCGGCGGCGAAGTGGGCAAAGGCCAGCGGTCAGCGCCTGGCGTTGAGGGTGAGGCGGCTGTTGCCGGCCTGACGGTGACGTTCTGGAGGTAGTTCCGGTTCAAGAGGTTGCGGACGAAGACGGCCACTTCGAGGCGGTGGGTTTCTCAGCGCGAGCGGGAGTGGAGACAAGGGTGGCGGTTCGGGGTCAAGAGGCTGATGTTTGGACATGGGTGCCCCTCCACCATTCAACCTTGCCGAATGGTCCCCCTCCCCGGCTCGGGGAGGAATAGAAAAGGGGGCCGGAACTATGGCTCCGACCCCCTTTCATGACGTGCGTAGTGCGCTTAAGCGAGCCGGCCGAAGGCGGCGCGTCCAGCATAGATGGCGGCGCTGCCCAGTTCCTCCTCGATGCGGATGAGCTGGTTGTACTTGGCG
>CAYFJH010000054.1:6947-7689 GCA_964343385.1 uncultured Novosphingobium sp.
TCGTGGCAACGGCGAGGTCGGCGATGGTCGCGTCCTCGGTCTCGCCCGAGCGGTGCGACATGACCGCGGTGTATCCGGCGCGCTGGGCGATGGTGACGGCCTCAAGCGTTTCGGTGAGGGTGCCAATCTGGTTGACCTTGACCAGCAGCGAGTTGGCGAGGCCCTTGTCGATGCCCATCTTGAGGCGCTTGGGATTGGTGACGAAGAGATCATCGCCGACCAGCTGGACCTTGTCGCCGATCTTGTCGGTCAGGGCCTTCCAGCCTTCGAAATCATCCTCGCCCATGCCGTCCTCGATCGAGATGATCGGGTAGGTGGCGGCGAGGTCGGCGAGGTAGTCGGCCATCTGGACCGGCGAGAGCGAAAGCCCTTCCCCGCTGATTTCGTACTTGCCAGCCTTGAAGAACTCGGTCGCCGCGCAGTCGAGCGCGAGCATGACGTCGGTGCCCGGCTTGAACCCGGCCTTTTCGACAGAGGCCATGATGAAATCGAGCGCGTCACGGGTCGAGGCGAGGTTGGGCGCGAAGCCGCCTTCGTCGCCCACGGCCGTGGCGAGGCCCTTTTCATGGAGGCCCTTTTTCAGGGTGTGGAAGATTTCCGCGCCCCAGCGAACCGCTTCGGACAGCGACGGAGCGCCGACCGGCATGACCATGAATTCCTGAAAATCAATCGGGTTGTCGGCATGTTCGCCGCCATTGATGATGTTCATCATCGGCACCGGCAGGACGTGGGCCGAAACTCT
>CAYFJH010000054.1:7699-20621 GCA_964343385.1 uncultured Novosphingobium sp.
TCGCGAGCGAGGCGCCGAGGATGGCATTGGCGCCGAGGCGCGACTTGTTCTCGGTGCCGTCGAGAGCGATCATCGCGAGGTCGAGGTCGCGCTGGTCTTCGGCGTCGAGGCCGAGCAGGAGTTCGGCGATCTCGTCGTTGACGGCGTCGACCGCCTTGAGCACGCCCTTGCCCATGTAGCGGGTCGTGTCGCCGTCGCGCAATTCGACTGCCTCGTGCGCGCCGGTCGACGCTCCGGAGGGGACCGCGGCGCGGCCGAAAGAGCCGTCGTCGAGCAGGACTTCGACTTCGACCGTGGGGTTGCCGCGGCTATCGAGAATTTCGCGGCCATGGATGTCAATGATGGAGGTCATTGAATTTTGCTCCCGTCTGGTGTGCAAATTTTGTGAGAATTGCACGCCCCTTGGCCCAAGGAACCTTGGCAGGCAAGCCGCGTTGGCGCATCATGGCAGGGACACCTGCGATTTTCCGTCTGGGTGAGGCATGGGTTGCTGCCCCGGTGCCCGGACAGACGGAAACGTATCGACCGAAGCGCATCGAATAGAAATGAGGACGGATCATGGCTGAACGCACCGCACCCCCCGCCAAGCCCAAGGCTGCCCGCAAGCCAGCCGCGCCCACCGTGCCGGCGGTGAAGGCCGTGCCCGAGGCTTCCGCCTACGAAGCCAAGGCCAAGTTCAGCAGGGCACTGGAAGAAGCGCGCGCCGGCGCGCAGGCACTGGGCAAACAGGCACAGGATACCGCTGGAGCCTATCGCGAGAAGATCGTGGGCAAGAGCGACGCACTGCTGGGCGATGCCCTGGTCATGTCGGAACAGGCGCGGGAAAAGGCCGGCGCGCTGCTCGAAGACGCCAAGGCGATGACCGAACAGGCGAAGGAAAAGGCGGCCGCACTGGCGGCGGACGGCAAGGCCCGCACTGTTGAAGGACTTTCGGCGGTGTCGAAGATCGTCGCGGAAAACGCGCCGGTGATCGACGAGAAGCTGGGCGCGAAGTTTGGCGACTATGCGCGCGGGGCGGCCAGGACGATGGACGAAGCCGCAGCCAAGCTGGAGGCCAAGGACCTGAGCGAACTGGGCGAGGATGCCCGCCAGATGGTGCGCAAGAGCCCGGGGCTGGCGATCGGGATCGCGGCGGCGGCGGGGTTCATGCTGTCGCGGCTGTTCACCGGATCGGCCAAGGCGGCAGAACCTGCCAAGGAAGATTGAGCGCGGGGGGATGACCGCGAACATTGACAGGGCGCGGCGCAGGCGGTTTGTCTGCGGCTATGGACATGCCTGAAGAGCCCGACAGCCCTGAAGAGCGCGGCAGCTTTGCGGCGGATGACGAACAAGCCGGACCCGAGGAGGGCATTTCCGGCGTGATCGGTGACCTGCGCCGGCTTGCGGGGGAAGCGCGGACCTTTGCCGAGGCGGAGGCAGCGTTTCAGGCGAGTCGGGCGAAGGTGGTTACCGGATCGGCGGGCAAGATCGCCGCATTTGCCGCGGCGGCGGTGGTGCTGGGCGTGTTCGCGCTGTTCGCGCTGATGATGGGCGTGCTGCTGGGGCTGACGGTGCTGGTCGGGGCCTGGGCGGCGACCGGGATCGTGGTTGGCACTCTAATTCTGGTGGCCGTGCTGTTCCTGATCGCGGCGCGGGCGCGGTGGCGGCGGATGATGACGCTGGCCTTTCCTGACAGGAGCAAGCCGTGAACGCGGCTGAGCGCCAGTTGATCGAAGACCGGGCGGTCCGCGATGCGGCGCGCGAGGTGGTGACGGCGCGGCTGGCGCGGCTGCGCGGCGATCTGGCGCAGCGCAGTGTGGCCTCCCGGCTGGGTGACGAGGCCTTGGGGCGTGCGCGGCAGGCTGGGACGCAGGCGCTCGACGTGGCGCGGGACTATCGCTGGATCCTGGCCGGGACCGGGGTGGCGGTGGCGGCTTGGATGTTTCAGGCACCGCTGCTGGAAGGTGCACGGTTTGCGGCTGCGAAGGTGCGAGCCCGCGTAAATGAAAGGGAACCCCCTGCCCTGTGGCGGCGTTTGCGTGAGTGGAGCCACAGACAGGCTGGCCGCTTGAAAAGGGTGAGATCGTGACCGAGACAACCAAGACCGCTGGTGCCAAGCGCGCGGTTTCAAAAAGCGCGGCTGGCGAGGGCAAATCGAAGGCCGAAACCAAGCGCGAGGCGATCCGGAACAAGGTGGCTGCGTCGAAGTCCGACCTCGCGCGGCGCGCGCCGACCGACGCCGAGCCGCCCGAGGGGTTGCGCGCATTGGCAGCGGATTACCCGTTTGCGCTGCTGATCGGCGGCGCGGCGCTGGGCGTGCTGGCGGCTGCGGTGCTGCCGCGCGGCCTGAGGCTCGCGGTGGGCAGCAAACTGTCGCGTCGGGCTGTGGCGGCTGCGGGAATCGCGGCTGAACTGGGACTGGCCTATGGCAAGCGCGCGCTGGAGGCGGCAGCGGAAAGCGCCGGCGAAGCGCGCGAGAAGGCCGGCGATCTGGGCGCGGCTGCAACCGCAGGCGTGGCGGGTTATTCACAGAAGGCGGCCCGGACAGCGCGCGAGGCGGGCATAACAATCGGGCGGCAGGCCATCAAACTTCGTTCGCATTTGCGGCACTGACTGTTGGCAAGAACGTATTTGCCGGTCTAGGGGGAAGTTTCAACTCTCCCCGGGAAACCAGAGCAAATGCAGAAGCTTCATCTCGTCATGGGCGGCCGTGTGGCCGACCCGCAAAAGCTGGATTTCGTCGATCTTGAGGCGCTCGACATCGTTGGCGTGTTCGGTTCCTATGCCGAGGCTGAAGATGCCTGGCGCGGTCGGGCGCAGCGCACGGTCGATGACGCGGAAATGAAATACGTGATCGTCCACCTGCACCGGCTGTTGCAGCCGGACGTGGCGGAATAGGATCGCAGTCGTGAAACAAAAAGGGCGTCCGGTTCATCCCGGACGCCCTTTTTTTGCGCGCTAACGCCGGATCAGATGAACTCGATCTTCTTGACCACGTAGAACCGGTCGCCCGAAGGGACGGTCACTTCAATTTCGTCATCGGCGCGGCGGCCGATGAGGGCGCGGCCAAGCGGCGAGTTGTAGCTGATCCGGCCGATGCGGGCGTCCGCCTCATACGTGCCGACGATCTGGTAGCGCAGCGGCTTGTCATCGTCGTCAAGCAGGGTGACGGTCGCGCCGAACACGATCCGGTCGCCCGAAAGCGTTGCGGGATCGATGATCTGTGCGCGGCTTACCCGGTCCTCAAGATCGGAGATCGAAGCTTCGACCTGGCCCTGACGTTCCTTGGCAGCGTGGT
This sequence comes from uncultured Novosphingobium sp., assembly GCA_964343385.1. Lineage (GTDB taxonomy): Bacteria > Pseudomonadota > Alphaproteobacteria > Sphingomonadales > Sphingomonadaceae > Novosphingobium. Next base: position 10,977 of record CAYFJH010000054.1, read on the forward strand.
ATTCGGCGTTTTCTGATAGATCGCCGTGGGCGCGGGCTTCCTCGATCGCATCGACGATCCGGGGACGCTCCTCGCGCAGCGCCTTCAACTCGGCAATGAGCCTTTCGTAGCCCCCCGCCAGCATCGGCAGCTTTTCGACACTCGCCATATCCTGTTCTTTCTCCTGGCTCGCCTGAACGGCGATGGCCGTACCGGCCACCGATCATCCTTCCCCCCGGTTACCTCGTTCCTGCCCGATCAGTCTGATCCGCAGGGACAGCTTTCCCATGCCGGATGGGCGGGTTAACGCTCCAAATGGCAAAAAAATTACCTGACGCGGTGGGGGAAAGACGCGGTTGGTTCAGCCATAATAGTCCTGAAGCGAGCGCACTTCAAGTTGCGCGCCGCGCAGGGCCGCAATCGCCTCCACCACGGCGACCGACGCGGCGGCAGTGGTGAAGTAGGGCACCTTGGCATTCAGCGCAGCCATGCGGATCGATTGCGAATCCTTGAGGCTCTGCCAGCCCTCTGTGGTGTTGAAGATCATCGCCACCGCGCCGTCGACGATCTTGTCGACGATGTGGGGACGGCCTTCGGCGACCTTGTTGACCCGTTCAACCGGAACGCCCGCTTCGGCGAGGAAGCGCTGGGTGCCGCCGGTGGCGATGAGGGTGAAGCCGAGGCTGACCAGCCGTTCCGCTGCCGGGAGGACCACGGACTTGTCGCTGTCCTTTACCGAGACGAACACCACCCCGCCTTGGGGCAGTAAGGTCCCCGCGCCGAGCTGGGACTTGGCGAAGGCGGTCGCGAAGTCGCGGTCGAGGCCCATGACCTCGCCGGTGGATTTCATTTCGGGCGAGAGGACCGGATCGACGCCCGGGAAGCGGGCGAAGGGGAACACCGCTTCCTTGACCGCCATGTAGTCAAACTCGCGCCTGAACGGCGGGAAGGTGTCGAGCTTTTCCCCCGCCATGACCCGCGCGGCGATCTTGGCCACCGGCTGGCCGATCGCCTTGGCGACGAACGGCACCGTGCGGCTGGCGCGGGGGTTCACCTCGATCAGGTAGACGAGCCCGTCCTTGACCGCGAACTGGATGTTCATGAGGCCCACGACGCCGAGCGCGAGGGCGAGCAGTTCGGCCTGGCGTTCCATTTCGGCGATGATTCCGGCCGGCAGGTTGTAGGGCGGCAGGGTGCAGGCGCTGTCGCCCGAATGAATCCCGGCTTCCTCGATGTGCTGGAGGACGCCGGCAACGACGACCTTTTCCCCGTCGCACAGCGCATCGACATCGCATTCGATGGCATCGCGCAGGTACTGGTCGATGAGGACCGGGCTGTCCCCCGAAACCTGCACCGCCGTGGCGATGTAGTCATCGAGCTGGGCGATGGAATCGACGATCTCCATCGCGCGGCCGCCGAGGACATAGCTGGGACGCATCAGGACCGGGAAGCCGATGCGCTGGGCAACAGCCACGGCCTCGTCCCGGCTGCGGGCGATGCCGTTGGCGGGCTGGAGCAGGCCGAGCTTTTCAACGAGCGCGGCGAAGCGTTCGCGGTCCTCCGCCAGATCGATCGTGTCCGGCGTCGTTCCGAGGATCGGGATGCCCGCGTCTTCGAGGGCCTGCGCGAGTTTCAGCGGGGTCTGTCCGCCGAACTGGACGATGACGCCGACCAGTTCGCCGTTCTGCTGTTCGACCCGGAGGATTTCGAGCACGTCCTCGGCGGTCAGCGGCTCGAAATAGAGGCGGTCCGAGGTGTCATAGTCGGTGCTGACCGTTTCCGGGTTGCAGTTGACCATGATCGTCTCATACCCGGCCTCGGCCAGTGCGAAGCAGGCGTGGACGCAGCAGTAATCGAACTCGATCCCCTGCCCGATGCGGTTGGGGCCGCCGCCGAGGATGACGATCTTGCGCTTGTCCGAGGGACGCGCCTCGCACTCAGGCGTGCCGAAGGTGGGCGCCTCGTAGGTCGAGTACATGTAGGGCGTGACGGCTTCGAATTCGGCGGCGCAGCTGTCGATCCGCTTGAACACCGGATGGACGCCGAGGCGTGCGCGCAGTTCGCTGACTTCCTTTTCCGAGGTCGCGCCGGCGAGGCCCTTCAAGGCGTCGTGGAGCAGGCCGGAGCGGCGGGCCTGGGTTTTGCCAAGGCCGCCCGCAACGCCGACCGAACGCACCGCGAGGGTGGCGAGGCGCTTGTCGGAGAAGCCCATCGCCTTGAGCCGGCGCAGGCCGTCGGCTTCCAAGGGGATGCCGTTTTCGAGGATGCCCGTTTCCTCGGCGATGATTTCGGCGATCTGGCGCAGGAACCACGGATCGAACGAAGTGACCGCGTGGATATCCTCCACGGTAAACCCTTCGCGCATGGCTTGCGCCGCGATCAGCAGTCGGTCCGGCGTCTGGCGCGCGAGGGCGGCGGTGATGACGTCGCGGCTGGCGCCTTCGAGTTCGGGGACGCGGTTGAACCCGTCGAGCCCGGTTTCGAGGCCGCGCAGGGCCTTCTGCATCGATTCCTTGAAGTTGCGGCCGATCGCCATGACTTCGCCGACCGACTTCATCGCAGTGGACAGGAGCGGCTGCGAGCCCTTGAACTTTTCAAAGGCAAAGCGCGGGATCTTGGTGACGACATAGTCGATGGACGGCTCGAACGAGGCCGGGGTTGCGCCGGTGATCTCGTTGGTCAGTTCATCGAGCGTATAGCCGACCGCCAGTTTCGCCGCGACGCGGGCGATGGGGAAGCCGGTGGCTTTCGATGCGAGCGCCGACGAACGCGACACGCGCGGGTTCATTTCGATCACGATAAGGCGGCCGTCGGCCGGATTGACCGCGAACTGGACGTTGGAACCGCCGGTTTCGACGCCGATCTCGCGCAGCACGGCGATGCTCGCCGAGCGCATGATCTGGTATTCCTTGTCGGTCAGGGTCAGCGCCGGGGCGACGGTGATGGAATCGCCGGTGTGGACGCCCATCGGATCGACGTTCTCGATCGAGCAGATGATGATGGCATTGTCGTTCCGGTCGCGGACGACTTCCATCTCGTACTCTTTCCAGCCGAGCAGCGATTCCTCGATGAGGACTTCGGTGGTCGGGCTGGCTTCGAGGCCGGTCTTCACGATGTGCTCGAACTCGGCCTTGTTGTAGGCGACGCCGCCGCCGGTGCCGCCGAGCGTGAAGGACGGGCGGATGATCGACGGCAGGCCGGTGCGTTCGAGCACGGCGAGCGCTTCGGCAAGGTTGTGGGCGACGCCCGAACGCGCGGATTCGAGGCCGATCTTGTCCATCGCCTCGCGGAAGCGCTGGCGGTCCTCGGCCTTGTCGATGGCGTCGGCGTCGGCGCCGATCATCTTGACGCCGTATTTCTCCAGCGTGCCGTCATTGAACAGCGCCAGCGCGGTGTTGAGCGCGGTCTGCCCGCCCATCGTCGGCAGGACCGCGTCGGGGCGTTCCTTCTCGATGATCTTGGCGACGATCTCGGGCGTGATCGGCTCGATATAGGTCGCGTCGGCGAATTCCGGATCGGTCATGATCGTGGCGGGGTTGGAGTTCACCAGGATGACCCGGTAGCCCTCTTCCTTCAGCGCCTTGATCGCCTGGGTGCCGGAATAGTCGAACTCGCAGGCCTGGCCGATGATGATCGGGCCGGCGCCGATGACGAGGATCGAGGAGATGTCAGTGCGTTTGGGCATTATACTGTCTCGGAATTTAAAGGAGGGGCTTGGCGCTCAAGCGCCTCAGCAATTCTCTTTATGGAAGCAACTGACTCACTTTGAATATGGGCCATGTAGCTTTGGCGATCTATGAAACCCTGCGACCTATATATTAATCGTTGAATATCACTTTCATGAAAGTGCCATCCAACGTTGTTTGTAAGCTCTCTGAGGAGGATCATTTTCAACCGATCTCTTTCAGAAAAGTGCGACGGCTGATTTTCATAATTTGGCGTAATCGCCAAGTTTCGCATCCAATCATTCCATGCAACGAGCACCATTTTCCGGTCGGAAAACTCAAGTGGTATTCTGCGCACTAGTATGGAGAACGTCGGATCAACTGGATCGTCGTGGACCGTTAAAAACTGGGCAACCGAACTTTGCTTCGAAATCAATCGCCTCTGCCGCTCCTGAGCCCAAATGGTCCAAGAAGCAGCGACAACTGGACCTACAAAAAGCCCTATGATTGACGTAATTTCGAATACCGTCATGTTGCGATCACCCCAACATCCCCACGAACTTCTCAAACAGGTAGAAGCTGTCCTGTGGTCCCGGGCTGGCCTCGGGGTGATACTGCACCCCGAACGCGCGCTTGCCCTTGACGGCGATGCCGCAGTTGGAGCCGTCGAACAGCGAAACGTGGGTTTCCTCGACGGTGTCCGGCAGGGCGGTGTTGTCGACCGCGAAGCCGTGGTTCATCGAGGTGATCTCGACCACGCCGTCCGACTTGCGCTGGACCGGGTGGTTGGCGCCGCGGTGGCCCTGGTGCATCTTGGTGGTGCTGGCGCCGGCGGCGAGGCCGAGCATCTGGTGGCCGAGGCAGATGCCGAAGATCGGCACGTCCTTGTCCAGCAACGCCTTGATCGTCGGGACGGCATAGGCGCCGGTCGCGGCCGGGTCGCCCGGACCGTTTGACAGGAACACGCCTGCGGGTTCGAGCGCGAGGATCGTTTCGAGCGAGGTTTGTGCGGGAACAACAGTGACTTGCGCGCCGGCCTTCACAAGGTTGCGGAAGATGTTGTCCTTCGCGCCGTAATCAATGGCGACGACGTGGGGTGCTTCGAGACGGGTTCGGCCTTCGGCTTCACCCTCCTCAGCACGAACGGCCTTGTTGTAAGGGCTGCGGGCGAAGCCCTTGCCCAGCGTCCAGATGCCGCCTTCCCAGTCCTCGTTCTTCGTGCGGCTGACCACGCGGGCGAGGTCCATGCCTTCGAGGCCAGGCCATGCCTGCGCGCGCTTGATCAGGGCGGGAAGGTCGAACTTGCCTTGCGCGTTGTGGGCGATGACCGCATTCGGCGCGCCGGACAGGCGGATCAGCCGGGTGAGCGCGCGGGTGTCCACCCCGGCGAGGCCGATCTTGCCCTTGGCCTTGAGCCATGCCGGAAAGTCGCCGCGCGAGCGGAAGCTGGAGGGGGCCGTCACGTCTTCGCGCACAATGCAACCGACCGCGCCGTCGACCTGCGATTCGAGGTCTTCGTTGTTCGTGCCGACGTTGCCGATGTGGGGAAAGGTGAAGGTGACGATCTGCGCGGCGTAGGAGGGATCGGTCATCACCTCCTGATAGCCGGTCATCGCGGTGTTGAAGCAAACCTCGCCCACGGCCTCGCCCGAAGCGCCGAAGCCGCGGCCCCAGATTACCGTGCCATCGGCCAGAACGAGTACGCCGGTCGCGCCGTTTGGTTGTTGCGCGTGCGAAGGGGCGGCGTCGGCCATGAAAGGGCGCTCCGGTACAGTGGTTCTGGCGATGGTGCTAAGGGGCGGCGGCTAGACCTAGTGGGCGCTTCCGTCAACCTATGAAAGTGGGAATGTTCCGGCTAGGATGGCCCACTTGTTGTGCAAGTGCACGATTATCCACGGAATTGGGGGAAGAATGCTCCGCGACTCGATCAAGGCCGCGCAAGTGGCGGCAATGAAGGCTGGCGACAAGCCGCGGCTGGCGGCGGTGAGGCTGATCCTCGCCAAACTGAAGGACAAGGACATCGAACTGCGGACCGCTTCGGCCGTGCCGGAGGATGACGTGCTGGTGGTTGACGTTCTGCAGAAGATGGCCAAGCAGCGGCGCGAGTCCATCACGCTCTATGAACAGGGCGGGCGGCAGGAGCTGGCCGACGTGGAAAAGGCCGAACTGGCGGTGATCGAGGAGTTCATGCCCCAGCAAATGGGCGAGGACGAGACGAAGGCGGCGATCGAAGCGATCAAGGCCGAACTGGGCGCGTCTGGCATCAAGGACATGGGCAAGGTCGTGGCCGAGTTGAAGGCACGGCACGGGAGCCAGCTGGATATGGGCAAGGCGAGCGGGCTGGTGAAGGCGGCGCTGGGGTGATTTTGATCGATTGCGCCCTGCCCACCCCCACCCCCTCCCACCTGCGGGAGGGGAGCGCGGTTGCGCCTTGGGCTGGCGTAGATGCTTAGTCCCCAGTGGCTCGATGAACTGCGTTCGCGCATTTCGCTGTCGAGCGTCATCGGCCGCACGACGCGGCTGACCAAGGCGGGGCATGAGTTCAAGGCCTGCTGCCCGTTTCATAACGAGAAGTCGCCCAGCTTCACCGTCAATGACGAGAAGGGATTTTACCACTGCTTTGGCTGCGGGGCGCATGGCGATGCGATCCGCTGGATGACGGACCAGCGCGGGCTGTCGTTCATGGATGCGGTGAAGGAACTGGCTTCGGAAGCCGGGCTGGAGGTTCCGGCACCCGACCCGCGCGCGGCGAAGGCGGCGGAGGAACGCGACAGCCTGCACGATGTGATGAAGGCGACACAGGACTGGTTTGCCGACCAGCTCAAGGGCGCGGACGGGGTGCGGGCGCGCGGGTATCTGGCGACGCGGGGGTTCGATTCGCATACGGTTTCGCGCTTCGGGTTTGGCTTTGCGCCGGAGGGGCGGCAGGCGCTCAAGACCGCCCTCGCCCGGTTTCCGGAAGACAAACTGATCGAGGCGGGGCTGCGGATCGCAGTGGAAGGCAAGGAGCCTTATGACCGGTTTCGCGGGCGGTTGATGCTGCCGATCGAGGATGCGCGCGGGCGGGTGATCGCCTTTGGCGGGCGCATACTCGACGCGGCCAAGACCGATGCGCCGAAGTATCTGAATTCCCCCGACACGCCTTTGTTCGACAAGGGGCGGACGCTCTACAACCTGCACCGGGCGGGACCGGCGGCGCGTCAATCCGGGCGGATGATCGTCGTCGAAGGATACATGGACGTGATCGCGCTGGCGGCGGCGGGCTTTGCGGAAGGCGTGGCGCCGCTGGGGACCGCGCTGACCGAGCATCAGCTCGCCCTGTTGTGGCGGGTGGTGGAATGCCCGGTGCTGTGTTTTGACGGCGATGCGGCGGGGCAGCGGGCGGCGATGCGGGCGATTGCGCGGGCGCTGCCGATGTTGAAGCCGGCCCATTCGCTGCGGATCGCGGCGTTGCCGGACAAGCTCGACCCGGACGACCTGATCAAGCAGCGCGGGGCTGCGGCGATGGAAGCGCTGCTCGGCGGGGCGAAAAGCCTGATCGATACGCTGTGGGAGCATGAGCGCGATGCCGCTCCGCTGGTGACGCCGGAGGACAAGGCCGGGCTGAAGGCGCGGCTGATGGGCCATGTCGAGCTGATCGGCGATCCCGACATCAAGGCGCTGTACAAGCGCGAGTTGACCGAGCGGTTCTCTGCCTTCGCCTTTCCGCGGCGGGACAATGGCGGGGCGCGGGCGGAGTGGAAGCCCCAGGCGCGCAAGCCCGGCGCAAAAGGTAACTGGCGGGATGCGCCCCCTCCCCCGCCCTCGCCCGAAACGGCGGCGCGGCTGCGCAAGGCGACGGGTGGCACGCGCGAGGCGCTGGGGGCGGCGGTGCTGGCAGGGCTGTGCAACTACCCCGAGGCAATCGGCCGCCATGTCGAGGCGCTGGCACGGGCTCGGCTGGCCGACGGAGCGCAGGCGCGGCTGCTCGATGCCTTGCTCGATGCGGCGGAAAGCGGCGCGGTGCTTGAAAAAGAGGCATTGAGCGCCACATTGGCAGCCTCAGGCCTTTCGGCTCCGGGGCCGGAAAATTACGGCGGCATCCGGTTCCCGTTCATCAAGCCTGGCACGGCGCGCGATGTTGCGGTGGGCGCGCTCGATACGGCGGTGGCGATGCTGGTTGACGGGCCGGAACTGGAAGCGGCGATCGAGGCGGCGGCGGGACGTTTCGATATCGAGGAACTGGGCCGGCTTCGGACCCGCAAGGAAGAACTGGAACAACGACTGAAGGCGCAGATGCGGGACTGATTCCCGCTTCTTTGCCCCAAGCGGAATGAACGCTGGAAATTATGGTGCGTCTGGGGCAATGGACCCCTTCGCGGTATAATCCGGCGCAAGAGCATACACCCCCTCAGGGACGCTGCCGGGCACCTCGGCGGCGTACAGGCATTACGGCGGAATGATGGAAGAAGAAGACAACATCGGCGGCGGCAACGAGGGCGGCGACGCCCCCCTGATCGACCTCAACGAGGCCTCGATCAAGAAGCTGATCGCCCGCGCCAAGCGTCGCGGCGTGATTACGGTCGACGAGCTGAACGAAGCCTTGCCGCAGGACCAGATGTCTGCCGACCAGATCGAGGACATCATGGCCGCGATCTCGGAAATGGGCGTCAACATCGTCGAGAGCGACGAAGACGCGGTCGATCCCGAAGAACGCAAGGCCGAAGACGCCGAAGACGAGGATGCGGTCGACGAACGTCCCGACCTCGTCAAGAAGAAGGAAATCATCGAGCGGACCGACGATCCGGTCCGGATGTACCTGCGCGAAATGGGCGCGGTCGAACTGCTCAGCCGCGAGGGCGAAATCGCCATCGCCAAGCGGATCGAGGCCGGGCGCGACACGATGATCCTCGGCCTGTGCGAAAGCCCGATCACCTTCCACGCTATCATCCAGTGGTCCGAGGCGCTGAACGCCGGCGAAATGCAACTGCGCGAGATCCTCGATCTTGACGCGATGCTGTCGAAGGAACCGCAGCCGGAAAACCTCACCGAAGACGGCGAGGGCGAGGCTGACGGCGAGATCACCGAGGCGACCGCCGGTCCGACCTTCAAGGAAGAAGAGGACGTCGAGGAAGAATCGGTCGATGCTGACGAGGACGAGGACGGTGTCGAGCGCCGCGCCCGCCGTCCGGTCGAGGAAGAGGAAGAGGACAACACTCTTTCGCTCGCCCAGATGGAAGCCCAGCTCAAGCCCGAAGCGCTTGAGCGGTTTGCCCAGATTACAGAGCTTTTCCGCCAGTTCGAAAGCATTCAGGCCCAGCGGCTTGAGGCGATGGGTGGCACCGGGGTGTTCACTCCGGCGAAGGAACGCACCTATCAGCAACTGCGCGAGGAACTGACCGCGCAGGTCGAGTCCGTGCAGTTCCACGCGACCAAGATCGAATACCTGGTCGACAACCTCTATGCCTTCAACCGTCGGCTGACCACGCTGGGCGGGCAGATGCTGCGCCTCGCCGAACGGCACAAGGTGGGCCGCAAGGACTTCCTCGACGCCTATGTCGGCAAGGAGTTGGACGAGACCTGGCTGCAGGACAATTCCAGGCGCGACAAGAAGTGGGCCGCCTTTGCCGAGAACGAGGCAGTGGGCGTCGAGCGCATCCGCGCCGAAGTGGCCGACATTGCCGCCGCGACCGGCATGGCACTGCCGGAATTCCGCCGCATCGTGAACATGGTCCAGAAGGGCGAGCGCGAGGCGCGGATTGCCAAGAAGGAAATGGTCGAGGCGAACCTGCGGCTGGTGATCTCGATCGCCAAGAAATATACCAACCGCGGCTTGCAGTTCCTGGACCTTATCCAGGAGGGCAACATTGGCCTGATGAAGGCGGTCGACAAGTTCGAATACCGCCGCGGCTACAAGTTCTCGACCTATGCCACGTGGTGGATCCGCCAGGCGATCACTCGCGCGCTCGCCGATCAGTCGCGCACCATTCGTATTCCGGTGCATATGGTGGAGACGATCGCA
>CAYFJH010000055.1:0-5727 GCA_964343385.1 uncultured Novosphingobium sp.
CGATGCAGGTTTCGCCGCCCTTGCCGGGGGTCACGCCGCCGACCATCTGGGTGCCGTAGTCGAGCGCGGCTTGGGTGTGGAACTGGCCGGTCGCGCCGGTCATCCCTTGCGTGATGACCTTGGTGTGCTTGTTTACGAGAATGGACATTTAGAAGCTCCCAGTCTCGCGATCGGCCACGCGCGGCCGAGGAAGGGCGAGAACGTAAGTTACTAGAAGAACGGTAAACCAGAGAAACAGGTTTATCGACCAGAAGACGGACGCGGCTATTGTAGCGTCTTCGTTACCGACTTGGTTTCCGAATAGCGCAGACGTGAGCGGGTTGAACGCGGCAACCGCGATCAACCCGCTGATTGGCACGACCTTCAATGCCCCCTTTGAACCCACAAACAAACCCGTCGCGGCTGTTAATGCCACCCAGAGCAAGCAAGCGAGCAAATGAAGGTAGAGCATGTTCACTGGAATGATTTACGCCAGCGAACCGTCGATGCCCTTGCAGGCCACCAACAGTTCCTTGACCGCGTCGACCGAAACCTTGAGCCCGGCCTTGTCCGCATCGTCCAGCGCGATCTCGATGACCTTTTCGACGCCGCCCGCACCGATCATGACCGGCACGCCGACATAGAGCCCGTCCACGCCGTACTGGCCGTCAACGTATGCCGCGCAGGGCAGGATGCGCTTCTGGTCGCGCAGATAGGCCTCGGCCATGGCGATGCCTGAGGTGGCCGGCGCATAATAGGCCGAACCGGTCTTGAGCAGGGCCACGATCTCGCCGCCGCCCGAACGGGTGCGCTGGACGATGGCGTCGATGCGCTCCTGCGTCGACAGGCCCATCTTGACGAGGTCGGGCACCGGGATGCCGTTGACGGTGGAATAGCGCGTCACCGGGACCATGGTGTCGCCGTGGCCGCCGAGCACGAAGGTGTTCACGTCCTTGACCGAAACCTTGAACTCGTCGGCGATGAAGTGGCTGAACCGCGCCGAATCGAGCACGCCGGCCATGCCGACGACCTTGTTGTGCGGCAGGCCCGAGAATTCGCGCAGCGCCCAGACCATGGCATCCAGCGGGTTGGTGATGCAGATCACGAAGGCGTCCGGCGCGTTGTCGCGGATGCCTTCGCCCACGGACTTCATGACCTTGAGGTTGATGCCGAGCAGGTCGTCGCGGCTCATCCCCGGCTTGCGGGCGACGCCGGCGGTGACGATGATGACGTCCGCGCCCGCGATGTCGGCATAGTCGTTCGAACCGGTGATCTTTGCGTCGAACCCTTCGACCGGGCCGCACTGCGACAGGTCAAGCGCTTTGCCCTGGGGCACGCCTTCGACGACGTCGAACAGGACGATGTCGCCCAGTTCCTTCTGCGCGGCGAGATGGGCGAGCGTGCCGCCAATGTTACCTGCGCCGATGAGGGCGATCTTCTTGCGAGCCATTGACTACCTTCCCTGTCGCGGGACTTCTCGCTGCCGGGCTGGCCTGCCGTGTCCCGCGCGAAATTTAAGTGCAGGGGCCCGAATGAACGGAAGACGCCCTAGGCGCGAGCCCGCGCGAATGCAACCGGGAAAAATGCCCATTGGCGGTCTATTTATGATAACAGTTCGCAATAGCAGTAAGGGGGCTGTTAGGTGCGCCCTTGGCGTCCGCCAAGGGAGTGGGCCGGTGCCGCAAAGGAAAGGCCGGAGGGCCTTTCCGCACTCAACAAATACGCGCAGCCCCCGCCGCCATCCGCCGGTCCAGCGTCCGGCACACTGCCAGCCAGTGCCGATAGGCCGCCGCGTCCCCTGCCAGATAGGCATCCTCGGCCCGCACCCGCGCCTCGGCAGCCGCCCGCAGTCCGTGCGCGCCAAAATGCACCAGCGTCGCGCGCAGCACCGCATTGTCGGCAATCGCCCGGCCATTGTCGTTCGCCGCCTGCATCGCGCGCGGCACAGCCAGGCACCGCACAAGCGGCGAGCGGGAGGCACGGCGTGATCCGGCGAAATAGATGGACATGGCGCGTTGGTTCCCCGTGAATGACCTTTCCGGCCTTATGGGGCGCCCACGCTAAGGCTTGGTGACGCAGGATGGTTTAAGCGCGTTAACCGGAGAAATTATCTGCTCGCATCAATGCCTTGCAGCGGAACTTGGCTTCCGGGCCGGACGATCCACTGCCCCGAATTGGCATATTCAGGCCGGACCGCGGTCGCCCCCGGCAATGCCCGCGCGGTATAGAGCGCATCCCCCCCCCGCGCTTCCAGCGCCGGTGCATAGACCGGGGTCGGCCCCGCCGCCGCCGGAGCAGCACCAGCCGCCGCCGCAACCTTGACCCCGGCCGCAAAAGCCCGCTCGATCGCCACCGGATCAACCGGAGCCTCCGCCGCCACAACCGCGCTGCGCGGGGCAGGGGCCGCCACCGGCTCGCCCCCGCGATAGAGCGCCGGGTTGAACGTCGCCGGTGCCCCCGCCGGCCCGCCAAACCGATAGAACCGGTGTGCGCCCAGCGTGCCGACATAGGTCAGGCTCGGTGCCCAGTACGGGTTCACCGCGATGGTATGATAATGCGTCGCCAGCCCCACCGGCGCGTAAACGAACCCCGCCAGCGCCGAACGCGCCACCGTCTCCGCCCGCAGCCAGAACAACCGGTTCGGCACGCGCCCCAGCGCCCCGTCGCAGGTAAAGGTGAACTGGCACCCGGTCGACCGCTCCGATCCCTGATAGACCACGCCGCACACCGTCTTGGGATAGGCCGGATGGGCCACGCGGTTGACCACGACCTGCGCCACCGCGCGCTGCCCGGCGTCGGGCTCGCTCGCCGCCTCGTAATAGATCGCCTGGGTCAGGCAGGTCAGAGCCCGCATCCGGTCGACTTCGCTGCCCATACCCCGCAGGCTGCGCGCCGCTTGGCCGGTAAACTGCTCCCCGTCCCAGTGCGCCTCGGGCACCAGCGGCGCGAAGCCCACCGGGTCTTCCGGCGCAAGGTAATAGAAAGCCGACCCCGGAAAGCTCGCGCCCGCCTGCTCGAACGGCATCGGCTCCACCACGGCATCGCTCGCCGCCACCGCCGGTCCCACGCCAAGGCTGGCCCAGCCCTGCGGCGCGGCAAAAGCCGGAACCGCCACTGCCGCCGCCAGCACCAGCGCCCGCCGCCCCCGGTGCCGAACGCCTTGCGCCGACCCCACCCCGCGCACGCGCCGCCTCAGCCGAGCGTGAAAATCACGCGGCGCCAGCTCGCAATCAGGGGTAGTCTCAGAGGGCACTCGCATCCTTTCGTCGGCGCGCACCGCGCGTATCCCGCCTGTCCCCGGCCCGCATCCCGGGAATCCGCACCGTCCCGCACCGGCACACAGTCTGCCATGCCCCTTAACCGGTTAACAGACCGTCGTCCTCATCATCCGCCTCTCCCCCCGCTCGCGCTGAGCGCATCCCGAGCCTGTCGAAGGGCGAAGCCCCATCCAGCCACGCACAACCCCATGCCCCCGAACCAAAACCCGCCTAACCGCGCCCCCACGTCATGGGTTGTCGTCCGCAAGGGCGGCCTAAGAAGGAAGGGGGCTCTGCGCACCTAAGCCCGCTTTCGCCTTGGCCTGATGCTCGCCGACCACCCCGCCTCGGCCTTGCGCTGCGCGGGCAGGGCTATTTCCGCACCGGGCTGGACAAGACCGCCAGCCTTTACCGGGATTCCGCTTTCAACGATATCATCCTCCCGCTCCTGGCCGGACCCGAATACCGCTCGGGCGCGGACCGCATCACCTTGTCCGCCGGGCCGACCTGGCGTTGGTATGGCAATCACCGATTTCAGGACCTTTGGCGGCACTGGGAGCATCGCCACCGGCTCCTCCGGCTTTAGCGAAATGGGCATGACCTTACGTCATCGGCACGCCCGGCGGGCGGAGCGCCAGTCGCGCTGGCATTGACCGGTCAGGGGCGTTCGTCGGCAAGAAGGGCCGACGTCGCGGCCGACGCCGCAGGTTGCTGCGAGAGCGGCACCTTGCGCCGTGCGCGTGCAGATCCCACATTCCCGGCTGAACCCGGCAATTGGGGCAGCGGCCCTCTTGCCTCTCCCGAACAAATGTGGAACACGACTGCGCATGTCGCTGAACAAGATTACTGTCCGGGGCGCGCGTGAGCATAACCTCAAGGGTTTCGACGTCGAGCTGCCGCGTGACAGCCTGATCGTCATCACCGGCCTGTCGGGCTCGGGCAAGTCGAGCCTCGCCTTCGACACGATCTATGCCGAGGGGCAGCGCCGCTACGTCGAATCGCTGTCGGCCTATGCCCGCCAGTTCCTCGAAATGATGCAGAAGCCTGATGTCGAGCATATCGACGGGCTTTCCCCCGCGATCTCGATCGAGCAGAAGACCACGAGCCGTAACCCGCGCTCGACCGTCGCTACGGTGACGGAAATCTATGACTACATGCGCTTGCTGTGGGCGCGGGTCGGCGTGCCCTATTCGCCGGTCACGGGCCTGCCGATTTCGGCGCAGACCGTGAGCCAGATGGTCGACCGGGTGATGGACCTGCCCGAAGGCACCCGCGCCTACCTGCTGGCCCCGGTCGTGCGCGGCCGCAAAGGCGAATACCGCAAGGAACTGCTCGAATGGCAGAAGGCCGGCTACACCCGCGTCCGCATCGACGGGGAGCTTTACGCCATCGAGGACGCGCCGGCGCTCGACAAGAAGTACAAGCACGACATCGAGGTCGTGGTTGACCGCATCGCGGTGAAGGACGGCATCCAGACCCGGCTGGCCGACAGCTTCGAGCAGGCGCTGAAACTCGCCGACGGGCTGGTCTACCTCGACCTTGCGGATTCGACCGTGGCTGAGCTTGGCGGCGGTGCTTCGACAGCCTCAGCACGAGCGGATGCCGGGCACGATCCTGCTCCGCCTGCTCAGCCAGAGCCTGCCGAAGGCCGCACGCAGCCCGCGGCCAAGGGCATGAAGAACACCGGCCTCCCCGCCAACCGCATTGTCTTTTCCGAAAAGTTCGCCTGTCCGGTTTCCGGCTTCACGCTCGAAAGCCTGGAGCCCCGCCTGTTCAGCTTCAACGCGCCGATGGGGGCCTGCCCGGCCTGCGATGGTCTTGGTGAAAAGCTGCTGTTCGACGACCAGTTGGTCGTCCCCAACGAAGCCCTGTCGCTCAAGCAGGGGGCGATCGTCCCCTGGGCCAAGTCGAACCCGCCGTCGCCCTATTACATGCAGGTGCTCGCCAGCCTTGCCGCCGAATTCGGCTTCAGCCTCGATACCAAATGGCAGGACCTCCCCGGCGAAGTGCGGCTGATCATCCTCCACGGCACCGGCGGCAAGCCCGTGCCCCTGACCTTCGTCGACGGGCGCAAGTCCTACACGGTGAAAAAGGCGTTCGAGGGCGTGGTAGGCAATCTCAACCGCCGGATGCTGCAAACCGAAAGCGCGTGGATGCGCGAGGAACTGGGCAAGTTCCAGACCGCGCAGCCGTGCGAAACATGCCACGGCGCGCGGCTCAAGCCCGAGGCGCTGAGCGTGAAAGTGGCCGGCGAGGACATCTCCGGCGCGGCTCGCCTGTCGGTCTCCGATGCCCTCGGCTGGTTTTCCGGCCTGTCGGCAAAGCTCACCGGTCAGCAGAACCAGATCGCTCGGGCCATTCTCAAGGAAATCAACGAACGCCTTGGTTTTCTTAACAATGTCGGGCTCGATTACCTGAACCTCAACCGAACTTCAGGTACGCTTTCCGGCGGCGAGAGCCAGCGCATTCGTCTCGCCAGCCAGATCGGCTC
>CAYFJH010000055.1:5737-20222 GCA_964343385.1 uncultured Novosphingobium sp.
CGCGACAACGACATGTTGCTCGCCACGCTGCGCCGGCTGCGCGATCTGGGCAATACGGTGATCGTGGTCGAGCACGACGAGGACGCGATCCGCACCGCCGACCATGTGGTCGACCTTGGGCCGGGGGCAGGGGTCCACGGCGGCGAGATCGTCGCGCAGGGCACGCTGCAGGACATCCTCGACGCGCCGGCCAGCCTGACTGGTGCCTACCTTTCGGGTGCGCGCCGGATCGAGGTTCCGGCCCGGCGCCGCGCCGGCAACGGCCACAAGCTCACCGTCGAAGGCGCGCGGGCGAACAACCTCAAGGGCGTCACCGCCTCGCTCCCGTTGGGCACCTTCACCTGCGTCACCGGCGTCTCCGGTTCTGGCAAGTCCAGCTTCACGCTCGACACCCTCCACGCCGGCGCGGCCCGCGTGCTCAACGGTGCGCGCGTCATCGCCGGCCCGCATGACCGGATCTTGGGGCTCGAATTCTGCGACAAGGTCATCGAGATCGACCAGTCGCCGATCGGCCGCACCCCGCGCTCCAACCCCGCGTCGTACACCGGCGCCTTCACCCAGATCCGCGACTGGGTCGCCGGGCTGCCCGAATCCGCCGCGCGCGGGTACAAGCCGGGGCGGTTCAGCTTCAACGTCAAGGGCGGCCGCTGCGAGGCGTGCCAGGGCGACGGGCTGATCAAGATCGAGATGCACTTCCTCCCCGACGTCTATGTCACCTGCGAGGAATGCGCCGGCAAGCGCTACAACCGCGAAACGCTGGAAGTGAAGTTCAAGGGCCATTCCATCGCCGACGTGCTCGACATGACGATCGAGGATGCGGAGGAATTCTTCAAGGCGGTCCCCCCGATCCGCGAAAAGATGCACATGCTGAACGAGGTCGGGCTCGGCTACGTCAAGGTCGGCCAGCAGGCCACCACGCTGTCAGGGGGCGAGGCGCAGCGGGTGAAACTGGCCAAGGAACTGGCCCGCCGCTCGACCGGGCAGACGCTCTACATCCTCGACGAGCCTACCACGGGCCTCCACTTCGAAGACGTCCGAAAGCTGCTCGAAGTGCTCCACCGGCTGGTTGACCAGGGCAATTCTGTGGTCGTGATCGAACACAACCTCGACGTCATCAAGACCGCCGACTGGGTGCTCGACCTCGGCCCGGAAGGCGGCGTGCGCGGCGGAGAGGTCGTGGCGGAAGGCACCCCCGAACAGGTCGCCGCCCACCCGCGCTCGTTTACCGGCCACTACCTCAAACCGCTGCTCGACCGTCAACCGGCCTCCGCGCCGCCGGTCGCGCTCAAGCCAAAGCGGAAGCGGGCACCGTAATCGTATTGAGCGAATCCGGCGCGAGCCGCAGTTCGAGCATTTTCGTCCCGATGGTATAGCGCACGGTCTGAGCGGCGCTCACCATGTTGCTGGCGACCAGCACGAGCGAGCCATCGGGATTGCGGAACGCCAGCTGGTCATCGAACCCGAGGAAGCTGTCGACCGGCACCAGCCGCGCCCCTGGCTTCACCGCCCCGCCGATGTGGCGCATCAGCCAGTAATCGTGGGTCAGGCGGAACGTGCCGCGGGCCGTATCGACCACCACCAGGCTGTTCTGCGGCCAGCCCCACCCGCTCATCCCGCCGGTCGGCATGACGAGGTTCCAGTAATCCCACGCAGTCGCTCCCGCCTCGAAATAGCGCCGCACCAGTCCCCAGCCATAGCGGGCATAGTGCCAGTCGTTGTTGCCGACCCCGCATTCCTGCTCCGAGCCCCAGATCTCCAGCCCCGGATGCTGCGCGCGCAGTGTGGTGAGCGCGCCCTTGCCCGCCCACTGCACTCCTACGCCCTTGACCACCTTGGCCGCCTCGGGGTGGTCCATGACGCGATTGAACAGGCCCGCATTGCCGCGCTCCAGCGTGCCGAGAAAAACCGCCACGCCAACCTTGTCCATCTCGCGCCCCAGCCAAGGCAGAAACCGCGCCAGCCCCTCCGGAGTCCAGCAGCAACTGGGGAAGGGCTGGGCCGAATTGAACTCGTTCTGCGGCATGACGGTCCCGATCGGGATGCCCGCCTGCGCATAGTCCTCGACATAGCGCCGGAAATACCGCGCGTAGGCGTCGAAATAGCGGTCCTCCTGGATGAACCAGTCCTCGCCCTCCCGCCCCAGCTGGTCGGGCCGGATGCCGTTCGTCGGCTGGCCCGACCAGACCGGGGCCATCGCATAGTGGCCATTGCGCTTCATCCAAGTCGGCGGCGACCACGGCGAGGCCCAGAGCTTCAACCCCGGCTGCACCTGCTGCGCCGCCTTGATGAACGGGATCAGCGTCTCGCGGTCGTTCGCGGTCGAAAACCGGTCCAGCGCAAAATCGCCCGGCGTCTCGTCATAGCTGTACCATCCGCGCGCAATGTCGTTTGCGCCGATCGGCGTCCGGCACAGCGTGAACCCGCAGCCGCCATTGCCAAACAGCGCGTCGAGCGCTGCCCACCGCGCTTTTTCCGGCAGCGCCGACAGCGCCTGCCAGCCCTTCTCGCTGAAGGCTCCGCCGAACCCCGCCACGCTCCGTCCCGGCCGGTCGATCGCCACCGTAGCGTCGCTGCCGAACGCCGAACCTGGCCGCGCGCCCAGCGCCGGTGCGGTCCGGCTTCGCCCTGGCGCGTTTTTCGTCGTTTCCAGCCAGCCGATCCGGCCTCCCGGCGCTGCCGCCCGCGCCGCCGCCGGTATAAGTGCCGAACCCGCAATCACCCCCAGCGCACCGCGCCGTCCCAGAAATCCGCTCATCCCACTTCCCTTTGTCGCAGCCCGTTTCTAGGGGCGGTCGGCCACCGAATTCCGTTCGATCAGTTCGAAGTCAAGTTGCCTCAGGTCCGGTAGACCGCCCTGCCGGCCCCGGTCGATCAGTTGCAGCGCCGCCGTCTCGGCCATGTCCTCGATCGGCTGGCGCACCGTCGTCAGATAGGGCCAGACCGACATCGCCACCCAGCTGTCGTCGAACCCGCAGATCGAAACCTGGTCCGGCACGCGGATGTCATTCTGGGCGCAGGCGACCATCACCCCGGCGGCGCTGTCGTCGTTGGTGGCAAAAATCGCGGTCGGATAGCGCCGCGGGGCCAGCAGTTCGCGCCCGGCCTCAAGCCCGCCGCCGAAGCTGAACCCGCCATTGGCCTCGCTGACGAAGATGTCCGGATCGTGCGTCCGCAGCCGGGCAAGGAAGCCTTCTCGCCGGGTCCGCGCCGCGCCGTGGTCCTCCGGGCCGTTGACCAGCCCGATCCGGCGGTGGCCCTTTGCCCAGAACAGGTCCGCCACCAGCCCCGCCGCCGCATAGTCGTCGATCGTCACCGCTGGCGAGCGCCCCGGGGCGAACACTGGCGCGATCCGCGCATAGGCGGCCCCCCGCGCCTCGAGGAAATCGAGCACCACCGGGTCGTCGCACAGCGGAGGGGTCAGGATGAAACCGTCGGTGCGGCTGTGGCGCACGACGTCGCTCAACTGTTCCAGCAGAAGCTCAGGTCCCCGTGTCGAATCGAGCGTATCAAGCCGCAGGTGGTTCTTGCGCGCCACGCAGGCGCGATAGGCCCCGGTCATCACCTTCATCGAATAGTTCGGGCTCGGATTGTCGAGCAGAACGCCGATGGTGTGGTTGCGCTGGCTGGCGAGGGACCGCGCCGCCGGGTCGGGCACGAAGTCCAGCGCGGTGATCGCCGCCTCGACCTTGGCGCGTAGCTTGGGTGATACGTGCGGCTCGTCGTTGATCACCCGCGACACGCTTTTCAGCGAGACGCCCGCCGCCGCGGCAACGTCGCTCATTGTGGACCAGCCGCGCGGGGCAACAGGCGCTTGTTGTTCGTTCATGGAGTTTTCCTAGCGCGTTGCGGTCCCTTCGCACAATTTATGAAATGACCATCTTGACAGCGGTGTCAACAGGGTTTGATGAAGAGCCTTGAGCAGGGCATAGGCCCGCAGCACGGTTGGGAGGAATTTTCATGATCCGCACCTTGGGCCTGCTGGCATCTGCCGGCCTTGCCGCGCTGGCAATTCCCGCCGCGGCCAAGCCTGCCGAGCCGAACGCCGACGCCCGCGCCGCGCGGACGCTGGCGCAGATGACCGCGGACGAAAAGGTCGTGTTGACCAAGGGCGTCATGCCGCTCCCCATGGGCCCCGGCACGAAAATCCCCGACGGCGCGGTTCCCGGGGCGGGCTACATTTCCGGCATCCCGCGCCTTGGCGTCCCCGCGCTGCTCGAAACCGATGCCAGTCTTGGCGTCTCGTGGGTCGGCGGGCTGCGCAAGGACGGTGCGACGCCGCTGCCCTCGGGCCTTGCCATGGCCGCCAGCTGGAACCCCGACCTGGTCTACAAGGGCGGGGCGATGATCGGGTCCGAGGCCCGCGCCAAGGGATTCAACGTCCTTCTCGCAGGCGGCGCGAACCTCACCCGCGACCCGCGCAACGGCCGCACCTTCGAATACCTGTCCGAAGACCCGCTGCTGTCCGGCACACTTGTCGGCGCGGCGATTTCCGGGGTCCAGTCCAACGGCATCATCTCGACCATCAAGCACTTCGCGCTCAACGGCCAGGAAACCGCGCGACACGCGGTCGACACCGTGATCAGCGACGCTGCCGCCCGTGAAAGCGACCTGCTCGCCTTCCAGATCGGCATCGAAAAGGGCCAGCCCGGCTCGGTGATGTGCGCCTACAACCTGGTCAACGGCCACCCGGCCTGCTCGAACGATTACCTGCTTAACCAGGTTCTCAAGCGCGACTGGAAATACAAGGGCTTCGTCATGTCCGACTGGGGCGCGGTCCCCTCGCTGGATGCAGCCATCAACGGGCTTGACCAGCAATCGGGTTCACAGCTCGATGCCGCAGTCTTCTTCGGCGACCTGCTCAAGGCCAAGGCCGCGTCCAATCCGGCGTGGGCCGCCCGCGTCAACGACATGAACCTGCGCGTCCTGCGCCAGATCTACCGCCTCGGGCTGGATAAAAACCCTGTCACCCCCGGCGGCAAGATCGATTTCGCGGTCAACGGCGCGGTTGCCCTCGCCACGGCGGAACAGGGCATTGTCCTGCTCAGGAACCGGAACAACGCCCTCCCGCTTGCCGCCACGGCAAAGCGCATCGCGGTGATCGGCGGCTATGCCAATTCCGGGGTCATGTCGGGTGGCGGCTCCAGCCAGGCCAATGCCGAAGGCGGCCCGGCGGTCGCCATCCCACTGTCAATCGACGGTCCCTTTGTCATGTTTGACCAGATCCACTACCACCGCGGCGCGCCGCTCACCGCCATCCGCGCGCTGGCCCCTTCGGCCGAAGTGACCTACCGTGACGGCTCGACCGTTGCCGAGGCGGTGTCACAGGCGAAGAAGGCCGACGTCGCGATCGTCTTCGCCACCAAGTGGTCGGCCGAGGGCCGCGATTCTGCCGACCTTTCGCTGCCCAATGGCCAGGACGCGCTGATCGCCGCCGTGGCCGCCGCCAACCCGAACACCATCGTCGTCCTCGAAACCGGCAATCCGGTCGATATGCCGTGGCTTGAGGCGACCGCGGCCGTGATGGAAGCCTGGTATCCCGGCGGCAAGGGCGGCGAGGCCATCGCCAACGTCTTGTTCGGTAAGGTCAATCCCGGCGGCCGCCTGCCGATCACTTTCCCCGCCAGCACGGCCCAGCTGCCGCGCACGGTAGTTGACGGCTTCGAGGGGCTTGAACCCGATTTCGCCGGCAACCTGCCGCCGGGCGCGCCGAAGGTCACTGCCAACTACAACATCGAAGGCTCGGACGTCGGCTATCGCTGGTTCGCGCGGACCGGGGCCAAGGCGCTGTTCCCCTTCGGCCACGGCCTCAGCTACACGACCTTCGCGCAATCCGGGCTCAAGCTTTCGGGCCTTTCAGCCAGCTTCACCGTCGCCAATACCGGGAACCGCGCCGGGGCTGCCGTGCCCCAGCTTTATCTCATCTCGCGCGCCGGCCAGGCGAAGCAGCGGCTGGTCGGCTTTGCCCGCACCGAACTCGCCCCCGGTGCCTCGCAGGCCGTCACGGTGCAGATCGACCCGCGCCTGCTGGCGGACTGGAAGGATGGCGGCTGGTCGCTCCCCGCGGGCGACTATGCCTTCGCGCTGGGTGAGGATGCCGAACACCTCGCCGCGCCGGTCACCGTGCGGATGAAGGCGCGCCACTGGAAGGATTGATCCCCAGGCCAAGGCGCAGAAACGGCGGCGGCATCCTCACGCTGCCGCCGCTCGTTTTTGCAATCATTCGCGCGGATCAAATTCCTGCCGCGGCCATCGCCGCGCGCGAGAACGCGCCAAGGCAAGCCAAGCCAGGACGGAGGACAATTCTCATCGACTTGACCCCCTCGCGTCTGCGGTCCTAGTGCAGGATCGACACCAGTCAGGCAGGCTCCGATCATGCGCGCACCTACCCCACTGCCGGCCACCAGCCGTCCCGATGTCGCGCTCGACCTGGCCGCCTTCGCCGCGGGCATTGCCCACGCCGCGATGGCCGCCGACCTCGTCGAAGCCGTCCGCGCCAACATCTTCGATACCCTTGCCTGCGCGCTCGCCGGCTCCTCGGCCAAGGCCGTTCCCGAAATCACCGGCATGGTCATGGAATGGGCCGGCGCGCCGCAGGCCGACATGTTCGTCTTCGGAGGCAAGTATCCCGCGCATCACGCAGCATGGGCCAATGCCGTCATGTGCCACGCACGCGACTATGACGACACCCACGACGCTGCGATTCTCCACGCCGGCATTTCAACCGTCCCCGCTGCGCTCGCCGCTGCCCAGCTCAACCCCGATGCGACCGGAGCGGATGTCATCGCCGCCGTGGCAGCCGGGCTCGAAGTCACCTGCCGGCTTGGCGTGGCGACCAAGCTTGACCTGATCGAGAGCGGGTTCATCTATTCCTCGCTGCTCGGCTACTTTGGTGCCACCGCTGCCGCCGGCCGCGCCATCGGCCTGGACGCGGAGCAAATGCTCAACGCCTTCGGCATCGTCTACTCCTCGGCCGCCGGCAACCATCAGGTCACGCGCGACGCCTCGCTGATGAAGCGGGTCCAGCCCGCGCTCGCCGCGCAGGCCGCCGTCGTCGCCGTCCAGCTGGCGAAAAAGGGCATCCGCGGCGCGCAGAACGTGTTCGAAGGGCTCGATGGTCTGTTCAGGGTCTATCTCCACGGCGAAGTCGACGTCGACGTGGTCCGCGCCGGGCTGGGTGAACGGTTCGAACTGCTCAACCTCAGCTACAAGCCTTATCCCTGCTGCCGCGACACCCACACCGCGATCGACGCCGTGCTTGACCTGCGCGAGGCGCATCTGCGTCCAGCCTCGGACATCGACCATATCACGGTCGGCACCAGTGCCGGCGGCTACCAGATGGTCTGCGTTCCCGAGGAAGTCCGCCTCAACCCCAAAACCATCGTCGAGGCCCAGTTCTCGATCCCCTACACCGTCGCCGCCGCGTGGATCGACGGCGCGGTCAAGATCGGCCACTTCTCGGACGAAGGCCTTCACCGGGCCGACGTGCTCGATCTCACCAAGCGCGTCCGCGCCTACGTCGATGCCGAAATCGAACGCGACTGGAGCCGCTTCGTCCCCCCGGCCATGGTCACCATCCACTTCACCGATGGGACCCATGCGCAGCTTCAGGTAGACGTCGGCAAGGGTCACCCCCGCAACCGCATGACCCGGGCCGAATTCGTGACCAAGGCCAACGATTGCTTCGCTTACGCTGCCGCCCCCATGCCCGCCAACACTGTCGAAGCCCTCGCCGACGCCGTGGCGAATCTCGACAAGGCACCCGCACCCGCCGCCCTGATCGCCATCATGGCCGGCGGCGCTGGCTGAAAAGCGGCAAGGACGAAGGGCCGGGAAGTATCTCTCTACCTCTTCGCCCTCATGATCGATGGCAGGCCGCCGCCGACGGCGAATCTCTCCGCCAAACTGGCGGAGAGTCGTGCCACCGTCAGAAGAACAGGATCGCGCCGGCCGCCACGGCGTCCGACGATGCGGTATTGCCGCCCTGCGCCCTGGCCTTTGTATGGGTGTATTCGCTGACCAGCGTGACCCAGTCGGTCAGGCCGTAACGAACCTGCCCCACCCAACTGGAATTGGTGTCGAGCAAGGTCGGATTGACCTCCCCGCTGGCCAGGTCGAGATGGCTTTCGCCATAGCTGGCTCCCACTGTCAGCTTGCCGATCCCATAGGTGCCCTGGACGTAGAACCCGTCGCTGTCGCGCTTGCGGCCCGCCGCATCGGTTGACAGGATGAACAGGCCGGTCGTGCCGAGCCCCGATCCCTTGTAGTAATAGCCGACCAGGCTCGCGGCGCCGAAGCCCAGCTTGGTACCCACGTCAAAGCCCTTGCCCGTGTAGCTTGGTGATGCACCGACCCCGTCATGCTTCTGGCTGATCCCGTTGATCCAGAAATGTCCGCCGAGCCCGCCCGCCTTGAGATCATAGGTAAGCTTGGCCTGGAAACCGGGCGTCTTGTTGATTTCGCTGTTGCCAATCGTCACGAGCGGCTGGAAAGCGCCGACCGCGAATTGAAGTCCGCCGACTTTGGGCGACGTATAGGTGATCTGCGGCTGGAAGTCGGTGTAGATATAGCCAAGGCCGATCCGGCCGAGCGAGGTGTTCGACGGCGCGCTGTTGCCGGCGGCGCTGCCGACCGAGAGCAGGGTTATGTCGTTGAGGATCGCTTCCTGCCCGAACAAGCCGATGTCGCGGCCGATCTTGATCTCGCCGAAGCCCGCACGGCCGACGGTCAGGTAGGTCTGGCGAAAGTCGATGCCCGAGGTTGCCAGCGCCTGCGGCGTGCCTGCCGAGTTGGCACCGCCGGCCGTTACGACGCTGTTGATGCCCGGATAGATCCCGAAATGCGCGCCCACATCCCAGCCTGCCTGGGTGGTGGTCGCCTCGATCTTGAGAAAGCCTGGCAACAGGCCATTGCGAATGGACGAGCTTTTCGGACCGACCGTGGCGAGGCCGCCTACCACCGTGTGGGCCGGCGTGGCCGGATCGCCGCTGTCATGGACATAGAAACCGTTGACCGAACCCGAGAATTTGAGAGCGACGCTGCCAATCTGAAGACCCACGCCGCTGTCGGTCGCGCGAACGATCTTCTCGCTGTCCGGCGAGATCGGCACCGGTGCGGCAGCCGGTTCAGCCGATTTTCGCTCTACCAGCGCCCGATATTCGGCTTCGGTGAGGATCCCTTTCTCCTTAAGCCGCAGCAGAAGGTCATCGGTCGTATCCGCATGGGCAGGCGCGGCCGCACCCACCATGGACGCGGCAATGGCTGTGGCGAAAAGCCACTTCTTCGTTCCGGTCATCGTAAAACCCTCCCGTCAGGCGCTGCCTCGACTGGCGCGCCGGTGGAAGGATTCTGGTCCGTATTGCGGCGATCCGATATTGGACTTTGGAACGGGTCAACGCGCAATCACGACGCCCCAGGGTGCCTGGCCGACCGGAATTGTCGCGATGACCATGCGGGTGGCGATGTCGATTACCGACACATCGTTGGTGAGGCCGTTGGCGGCGAAGGCACGCTGCCCACCCGGCTCAATCGCGAGATGCCAGACCCGCTGGCCGACCGCGACGTAGCCTGTCACCGTTGCGGTCGCGACATCGACGAAAGCGACGTAGTTCGCGCGGCCGAGGGCGACCAGCGCCGTTTTCCCGTCGGGCGTGAAGCGCAGGCCGACCGGTAGTACCTTCGATGCCGGAACGCCAGGCGGCGCGAAGCCGAGCGTCTTTACGACCTCACGGCTCCTGGCATCAATGATCGCCAGCGTCCCGCCGATTTCGGCAGTGACCCATAACGCACCGCCATCGGCGGTAAACTCCGCATGGCGCGGGCGCAGGTCGACGCTGGTCTGGCCGGTCACCTGCCGGCTGGCGATGTCGATCCAGTGGACCTTGTTGTCGGTTTCGGACGTCGATACGACAGTCCTGCCGTCCGGACTGGTCGCCATGCCTTCGGGCTCGACCCCCACATCGACCTGGAATGCGACGCGGCGGCCAGACACCTCGATCGCTGTAATCGCGGCATCGCGTTCGTTCGCAGCAAACAGAACGTTCCCGTCGGGCGAAAGCGCGAACTGTTCCGGGTCCTCGCCCGAGGGCAGGTTTGCGATGATCCTGCCCGTCGCACGATCAATGACCTGCACCGCATTATCGTCACTTGCGCAGGCATAGAGCCGGGTGCCATCGCGCGACAGCAACAAGCCGCGCGGCCGTTTGCCCACGGGCCAAGTCGCGACAACCTTGAGGCTCGCGCCGTCAATAACGCTGATGGTGGCCCCCTTCTCGTTGGTCACGTAGATGGTTTCAGCAGGTGCGGGCGTTGCCAGCAGTAGCGGCAGGATGAAAGCGATGCGCATGGCAGCAGCATAAAGTTGAAGGTCGGAGCAAAGCTGTTGGACTTAAGTCCAATGGGCGTTGCTTGCCGATGGTTGTCTATTGGGCGGGTAAAGGCGTGCCGTTGTTGCGGCCCGCCCCTGGGAGAGAGAGCATGAACGCGAGCTTTGGGCGCGTGGCTTTGGTCGCATCGGGGTTGCTGTGCATGGCGTCGCTGTCCGGCAAACTCCGGGCCCACGGCAACGTCACGCCGCAGGCGGTCGATACCCACAGCCTGCCCGACATTGGCGAGGCCTGGCTGAAGGTAAATCCCTATCGCGGCAATGCCGCCGCGGCGAAAGTCGGCGAATCGGCCTATGGCCAGAACTGCGCACGCTGCCATGGGCTCGAGGCGATCAGCGGCGGCATTGCGCCCGACCTTCGCTATCTTGAGACCGGCGACAGCGGCGATGAGTGGTTCATGAACCGGTTCCAGCACGGCTCGTCCCACGACGGAAAGGTCTATATGCCACCCATGGGTGAAGTGCTGGGGCAAAAGGCCGGCTGGGCGATCCGCGCCTGGCTCGAAACCAAGCACGAGGAATGAGCGCGCTTACCCGGCGGGCGCTTCTCGGCGCGGCACTGGCTGCAGGCTTCGCCCGGCCTCTGGCGGCGCAACCTTTTGCAAAGCTGATGGCTTCGGGGGTGTTGCGCGTCGCGGTCTATCGCGATTTCGAGCCATGGAGCTGGGCCGGCCCGGAAGGCAGGTACACCGGGATCGACGTCGATCTGGCGCGCCTGATTGGCCGTGCGCTCGGCCTGCGGGTCGAGGTGGTCGATTTCCTGGCCGACGAGGGCGTCGATGACGACCTGCGGAACATGGTCTGGCGCGGCTCGCTCGTCGGAGGGCAGCCCTGCGACCTGATGATGCATGTCCCGGTCGATCGAAAATTGCAGCTCGACAACGATCGCGCGGTTATTTTCGGCCCCTATTATCGCGAAGGCTTCGCGATGATCTGTGATCGCGGCACCACCGATTGCGAGGTTCAGCCGCCCCAACTCAAGGGCAAGCGGCTCGTTGCCGAACTCGACAGCATCCCCGACTTCTACCTCTCGGGCTCGTTCGGCGGCTTGCTTCGCGGCGACGTCAGGCATGTGCCGAGCGGGGCCGCCGCAGTCGATGCCGTCCTCAAGGGAGAGGCGGATGCCGCAGTCGCCACCCGCGCCCAGGTCGAGCATGGATTGAAGAACGCTCCGAACGACCACTCCGTGCAGCGCCGCGGCCCGCTTCCCGCCTTGCCCAGCCCAGGCTGGGATGTCGGCTTTGCGGTAAAGGACGATGCCCGCGAACTGGCCGACAAGATCGAGCCGATCATCGCCGGCCTGCTCGCTGACGGCCAGGTTGCGGCGACGTTCGCGGCTTATGGTGTCAGCTACAAGGCGCCGCTTTCCGCCTGATCGCCCGGTCCACGAAGGGCAACGGGCAACGGCGCGGGCAGGGCTCATCCTCCTTAGGTCCAATTGTCCGGCGCCCACGTTGGCCTAGCATTCGATCCGAGTCGTGAATTCTGCACGGCACCTTGAGGGGGAGTGACATGAAGAACAGGGTAATCCGCCTGGCCACCGCGACCGCGCTGTCGCTGGCCACCGCCGCCGCTGCCATGGCCCAGTCGCCAGCCACTGGAACCGCGACGGGGCCGACCGACGCCGATCTCATGAATGATGCGGCCACGCCGCAGGACGTGCTGACCTACGGAATGGGGCTGCAGGGACAGCGCTTCAGCCCGCTGACCCAGATCAACAGTGCCACCGTCGCAAAGCTCGTCCCGGCCTTCGCGGCGTCGCTCGGCGGCGAAAAGCAGCGCGGTCAGGAATCGCAGCCGATCGTTTATGACGGAGTGATCTATGTCACCGGCTCCTATTCGCGGCTTTATGCTTTCGATGCGCGGACCGGCGAGGAAAAGTGGGAATATTCAGCGCGCCTGCCCGACGGCATCATGCCATGCTGCGATGTCGTCAACCGCGGTGCCGCCATCTACGGCGACAAGGTTATCTTCGGCACGCTCGATGCGCATCTCGTCGCGCTGAACCGCAAGACCGGCAAGGTCATCTGGAACAAGAAGATCGCCGACTATGAGGCCGGCTACAGCTTTACCGCCGCTCCGATGATCGTGAAAGGCAAGGTGATCACCGGCAATTCGGGCGGCGAGTTCGGCATCGTCGGCCGGGTCGAGGCTCGCGACGTCAACACCGGCGACCTGATCTGGTCGCGCCCCACCGTCGAAGGCAACATGGGTCAGCTGAACGGCAAGGACTCGACCATCACGGGCAAGCTCAACGCAACCTGGCAGGGCGATCAGTACAAGACCGGCGGCGGTGCGACATGGCTCGGCGGCACATATGATCCGGCGGCCAACCTGATCTACATGGGCACCGGTAACCCGGCCCCGTGGAACAGCCACCTGCGCCCGGGCGATAATCTCTACACCGCCTCGACCCTGGCGCTCGATCCCGACACCGGCGAGATCAAGTGGCACTATCAGACGACCCCGCATGACGGCTGGGACTTCGACGGCGTGAACGAACTGGTGTCATTCGACGCGATGCGCGGCGGCAAGATGATGCAGCTGGGTGCCAAGGCCGACCGCAACGGCTATTTCTTCATCCTCGACCGCACCACCGGCAAGTTCCTCCAGGCGACCCCGTTCGTCACCAGGACCACCTGGGCCAAGGGCTTTACGGCCAAGGGCCGACCGATCTACGACGACAGCAACCGTCCCGGCCCGCCGACCACGGAAAAGGGATCAAGCGTGTTCGCCGCGCCCGCTTTCCTCGGTGCCAAGAACTGGATGCCGATGTCGTACAGCCAGCAGACCGGCCTGTTCTACGTGCCCTCGAACGAATGGGGCATGGACATCTGGAACGAGCCGATCGCTTATAAGAAGGGCGCGGCCTATCTTGGTGCCGGGTTCACGATCAAGCCGCTCTATCCCGACTATATCGGCGCGCTTCGCGCGATCGACCCGGCGACCGGCAAGATCATGTGGGAATACAAGAACAAGGCACCGCTGTGGGGCGGCGTCCTGTCCACGGCCGGCAATGTCGTCTTCACCGGGACGCCCGAAGGCTTCCTCAAGGCCTTCGACGCCAAGACCGGCGCGGAGTTGTGGAAGTTCAACACCGGATCGGGCGTGGTCGGTTCCCCCATCACCTGGGAACAGGACGGCGAGCAGTACGTCGCGGTGATGTCCGGCTGGGGCGGTGCCGTGCCGCTGTGGGGCGGCGAAGTGGCCAAAGCGGTACAGCATATCAACCAAGGTGGATCACTATGGGTTTTCAAGCTCCCCAAGAGCTGAGCCCGGTCAGGGGGGCGGCATCTGTCGCCCCTCTTTCCGTTTTGGCCGCTCATGCGCTACGCTCCGGCCGATCGAGGGGGAGCGCCTACGTGGAACGCGTTTTAATTGCCGACGATCATCCGCTCGTGCGCGACGGCCTTCGCACGGTGATTTCGGTGGCCTTTGACCAGTGCGAGCTGTTTGAAGCGGCCTCGATCGAGGAGGCAGCCTCGGTAATCGAGCGCGAAGGAGACTTCGATATTGTGCTGCTCGATCTTAACATGCCGGGGACAAAGGGCTTTTCGGGTCTGATGACGATCCGTGATCGCTTTCCTTCCGTGCCCGTGGTGATCGTCTCCGCCGCGCACGAACGGGGTCTCGTCCGAACCGCGCTCGCCCATGGTGCGGCGGGCTTCATCCCCAAATCGCTCAAGCGCAGCGCCATCGTCGAAGCGTTGAAGTTGATCCTTTCCGGCGAGATCTACGCCCCAGACACGCTCGACGACAATGAGCAAGATGGTGAGGAGGCCGGCATCCTGCAGCGCATCGACCTGTTGACGCCGCAGCAGAAGGTGGTGCTGGGGTTTATCGTCGGCGGCAAGCTCAACAAGCAGATTGCCTATGAACTCGACGTCTCGATGACCACCGTCAAGGCGCATGTGTCGGCGATCCTGGCCAAGCTCAACGTATTCAGCCGCACCCAGGCGGTGATCATGGTCAACAAGGTCAATTTTACCGCGCCGCCACTCCTGGGCCGCCGGCACGATTAGATTTTGTTTCAGTAACACTGAGACAGGGCGGCACCAGCCCACTCCCCCGCCCGGCCACCCAACAAGTATACTGTATGGGTGA
>CAYFJH010000056.1:0-480 GCA_964343385.1 uncultured Novosphingobium sp.
TACGTTCCGCGCCCATCATGACCTTGTCCTTGGCGTCCTCGAATTCCTGCATGGCGACGAGGCGCTTGTTGCGGCGCGCGGCCAGCAGCGCGGCTTCGTTGACGAGGTTGGCGAGGTCCGCGCCCGAGAAGCCGGGCGTGCCGCGCGCGATGGTGCGCGGGTTGACGTCGGGGGCGAGCGGAACTTTCTTCATGTGGACGGCGAGGATCTTTTCGCGGCCTTCGATGTCGGGGATCGGCACGACGACCTGGCGGTCGAACCGGCCCGGACGCAGCAGCGCCGGGTCGAGCACGTCGGGGCGGTTGGTCGCCGCGATGATGATGATGCCCTCGTTCGCCTCGAACCCGTCCATCTCGACGAGGAGCTGGTTGAGGGTCTGTTCGCGTTCGTCGTTCGAATTGCCGAGGCCGTGGCCGCGATGGCGGCCGACCGCGTCAATTTCGTCGATGAAGACGATGCACGGCGCGTTCTTCTTCGCCT
>CAYFJH010000056.1:490-20005 GCA_964343385.1 uncultured Novosphingobium sp.
TGCCGGTGCCGGGCGAACCGACCAGCAGCGCGCCCTTGGGAATCTGGCCGCCAAGCTTGGAGAAGCGCTGCGGATCGCGCAGGAATTCGACGATTTCCTCAAGCTCCTCGCGCGCTTCGTCGATGCCGGCGACGTCGCTGAAGGTCACGCGGCCCTGACGTTCGGTGAGCATCTTGGCCTTGGACTTGCCAAAGCCCATCGCGCCCGAGCCGCCGCCCTTCTGGACCTGGCGCAGGGCGAAGAACGCAACGCCGAGGATCAGCATGAACGGCAAGGCCTGGACGAGGATATAGAGCAGCAGGTTGGGTTCTTCCTGCGCCTTGCCCGCATAGCGCACGCCGTTGTCCTGCAGCAGCTGCGGCAGGGAGGTGTCGTTGGGGATCGGCACGGTCGAGAAGGTGTCCCCGCTCTTGAAACGGCCGGTGATCCGCTCTGCCCCGACCTGCACGTCCGAAACGGAACCGTCAGCCACCTTGGCCCGGAAATCCGAATAGGGCAGCGCGGTCCCGGCAGTCTCGGTCCGGGCGCTGAACATCGACACGACGAGCAGCAGGGCCATGAAAATGCCGCCCCAGACCAGCAGGCTCTTGAGCCAGGGATTTCCGTTGGGCTGTTCTTCGTTCATGATCGGGCGGATCCTTTCGCGTCCCAATGTAGGAATGGTCGGCTGAATGGCAAGCCAACGCGGCGCCTTCGCCCTACCGAAAAGCGCGGAGGCCGGGTCAGATCGAAAGCTTCTTGAAGATGCTTTCGGGAATGTGGCGGATGATCAGCATGACCAGCCGCCAGACCGGGCGGACGTAGATCACGTCCTTGCCCTTTTCCGCCGCCTTCCAGATCGCCGCGCCGACCTCGGCCGGCTGCGCGGTGAGCTTGGCGGGGAGATCCATGCCCGCGGTCATCGCGGTGTTCACGAAGCCGGGCAGGACGGTGATGACGTGAACCCCGGTCTTGCCCTTCGCCAGGCGGTTGCGCAGGCCCGAGAGGAAGGCGGTGAACCCGGCCTTGGCCGAGCCGTAAACGTAGTTGGCCGCCCTGCCCCGCTCGCCCGCGACCGAACTGATGCCCACCAGCGTGCCCGAACCGCGCGCGGCCATACGGTTGGCAAGGATGGTGAACAGGCTGACCGGGCCTTCGAAGTTGCTGCGCAGGACCGTGGCGCTCTGCTCGGCCGACTGTTCGTTACCGGCCTGTTCGCCCATGTAGCCGATCGCGCAGACGGCGACGTCGGGCAGGACCGGGAGGGCGGAGATGAAACCCTCGTGGCTGCCGAGATCGAGCGCGTCGCATTCGTGCAGGGTGACGGGCACGGCAAAGCGGACCTCGATATCGGCCTTTTGCGCGGCCAGCGCTTTGGCGCGGCGGGCGGCGAGTTGGACCGCATAGCCCTTGGCGGCAAAGGCGTGGGCGGCGGCAAGGCCGATGTCGGAGCGCGCGCCGAGGATGAGGATGGTCTTGGTCCCGGTCGTATTGGTCAAAGGGCGAGTCTTTCAGAGAGGGCCGAGGCGAAGCGGCCATGTGCGCCCGAAGCGCCGCGCATGGCGGTGAAGGCCGTGGTGCGCGGATCGGCAGCGCGGAGCGTTTCAGGGGTGAGGAAGGCGTCCTTGGCCAAGTAGAAGCGGCCGCCATGATCGGCCACGATCCGTTCCAATTCGGTAAAGAGCCGCGCCGTGCCGTCACGCATGGGAAAATCGAGCGCGAGGGTATAGCCCTCCATCGGGAAGGAAAAGCGGCTGTCCTGCGCGCCCATGCGCTTGAGCACGGCGAGGAATGAACCCTGGCCGGAGCGGGAGATGGTCCGCAGCAGGGCCGCAAGCCCGGCAGCGGAAGCGGCGAGCGGCAGGACGCACTGGAACTGGGCAAAGCCGCGCCGGCCATAGATGCGGTTCCATTCGAGCAAGGCGTCGAGGGGGTAGAAGTAGCTGTCGAAGTCGATCAGCCCCTCGCCCGCGTTCCACGCGCCCATGCCGTAGTAGAGCGCGTTGAAGGCCCGGACGCTGAGCGGATTGAGCGCGATGGCGGGGAAATCGAACGGCACGGTTTTTGCCGCCTTGCGCCGGGTGACGAAAGGATCGGCGGCCTCACGCGGGCCGAGTTCGGTTCGGGCGGCGTGTTCGCCGAGCATGACGATCGAGCGACCGAGCGCCGCCCCGCCGGCGAGGCAATCAATCCAGGCGACCGAATAGGTGCTGCCGTGGGCAGCCTCCAGCAGGTCAATCGCGGTGGCAAGGCCGGGGGCGGCAATCGCGCGCTGGCGGATCCAGCCGCTTTCGACCGCGCGCAGGCGGAGGGCGGCACGCAGGATCACGCCGGTGAGGCCCATGCCGCCGCAGGTCCAGCCGAATGCCTCGTCCGCCGGGGTCACATGGTGGACCGTGCCTTCCGCGCCAAGAAGCTCGATCCAGTCGACACAGGCGGAAAACGCGCCGTCCTTGTGATGGTTCTTGCCGTGGACGTCCGCCGCGATGGCACCGCCGAGGGTGACGAATTTCGTGCCGGGGGTGATGGCCGGGAACCAGCCGCGCGGGAGGAAGGTGTCGATTACTTCGGCGAGGGTCACGCCGGATTCGGCCACCAGCACGCCGGTTTCCGCGTCAAACGCGAGCATCCGGTTGCGAGCGCGCATGTCGAGCGTGAGGCCGGACCCAAGCGCCGCGTCGCCATAGGCACGCCCCTGCCCCCGCGCGATCAGCGCGGGCCCTTGCGCGCACAGCGCCGCCAGCGCCTCGTCCCCTTCGGGCGGGCGCACCAGCCGGCAGTCCAGCCGAGGATAGCGGCCCCACCCCGACAATTGCATCAGCGCATTACCCCTCCAGCGCGACCGGCAGTTCCAGTCCGTGCTTGCGGAGTAGCGCATGGCGGCGGGCGGTTTTCAAGTCTTCCGCGACCATTTCGGCGCACATTTCCTGCGCGGTGATTTCGGGCACCCAGCCGAGTATTTCCTTGGCCTTGGTCGGATCTCCCAGCAGGGTCTCGACTTCGGCGGGGCGGAAATAGCGCGGATCGACCCGGACGATCACGTCGCCCGGGCGCACGACCACGGCCTCTGGATCGGCCACGGCATCGACCACGCCGTATTCGTCCACCCCATCGCCGTGGAAGGACAGGGTGATGCCCAGTTCTGCGGCGGACCAGGTGATGAATTCGCGGACCGAATACTGGACCCCGGTGGCGATGACGAAATCGTCGGCCACGTCCTGCTGGAGCATCATCCACTGCATCCGGACATAGTCCTTGGCGTGACCCCAGTCGCGCAGCGAATCGAGATTGCCCATGAACAGGCAGGGTTCGAGCCCCTGGCTGATATTGGCAAGGCCGCGCGTGACCTTGCGGGTGACGAAGGTTTCGCCGCGGCGCGGGCTTTCATGGTTGAAGAGGATGCCGTTGCAGGCATAGATTCCATAGGCTTCGCGGTAGTTTACCGTGATCCAGTAGGCGTAGAGCTTGGCCACGCCATAGGGCGAGCGCGGATAGAACGGGGTGGTTTCGCGCTGGGGCGTTTCCTGGACCAGGCCGTAAAGTTCCGAGGTCGAGGCCTGATAGTAGCGGGTTTTCTTTTCCATGCCGAGGAAGCGGATCGCCTCGAGGATGCGCAGCGCGCCGAGCGCGTCGACGTCGGCGGTGTATTCCGGGGCCTCGAAGCTGACGGCCACGTGGCTCTGCGCGCCGAGGTTGTAGACCTCGTCCGGCTGGACCTCGCTGAGGACGCGGGTGAGATTCGAGGTATCGGTCAGGTCGCCATAATGCAGCCGCATGTTGGGCGCTGGGGCGTGCGGGTCCTGATAGATATGGTCTATCCGCTGGGTGTTGAAGGACGAGGCGCGACGCTTGATCCCGTGAACTTCGTAGCCTTTTTCCAGCAGGAGTTCAGCCAGATAGGAGCCGTCCTGCCCGGTTATACCGGTAATAAGGGCAACCTTGCCGGTGCAGTCTTTCGTCATGGTGATCGGCACTTTCGACGCTAGCTGTGAAGTTCAGGGCCTTGATCCTGCGGCAGATTTCCGCGGGCACGGGCAAGGCTTAAAGGCGCGTTCCGGCGCGGTCAACGGGGCGTTCGCAGATGCAGCAGGAAGACAGGACGGGCGCGTGCCCGCCCGTTTCGCGCCGATGTTGCCCCGCCCGTACCTCTGTGCCAATGCGGGAGGACCGCACAGCAACCGAACAAGCCCGGAAGCCCCCGATGCCCAGCACCCAGACCCTGTCCCGCAAACTTGTCGTCCTGTTTGGCGGCGATGGCTTCATCGGCGCGCACGTTGCGCAGGCTCTGCTAGCGCAGGGCGCGCGGCTGCGCATCGTCAGCCGCCGCCCCGAGCGCGCCTATCGGCTCAAGCCGCTGGCGAACCTGGGCCAGGTCCAGTTCGTCCGCGCCGACATCACCCGCACCGATGCCGCGCTGCTCGTGGCCGGGGCCGATGCCGTGGTGAACCTTGTCGGCGCGTTTTCCGGCGATCTTGACCGGCTGCACGTGCACGCACCCGCCGCGCTGGCGGCTGCGGCGCGGGCAGCCGGGGTAAGCGCATTTGTCCAGGTTTCGGCCAATGGCGCCAATCCCGATTCGCCGGTCGACTATGCGCGGACCAAGGCCGAGGGCGAGGCCGCAGTGCTTGCCGCCTTCCCCAAGGCGACGATCCTGCGGCCCTCGGTCGTGTTCGGGCCGGACGACAAGTTCATCAACATGTTCGCCGGGCTGATTGCTTCGGTTCCGGTGATGCCGGTGTTCTGCCCCGAGGCGAGGCTCCAGCCGGTGTTCGTCGACGACGTGGCGCAGGCGATTGCCAATGCCGCGGCCGATCCGGCGCGGCTG
This sequence comes from uncultured Novosphingobium sp., assembly GCA_964343385.1. GTDB lineage: Bacteria > Pseudomonadota > Alphaproteobacteria > Sphingomonadales > Sphingomonadaceae > Novosphingobium. The sequence continues at coordinate 5,295 of CAYFJH010000056.1, forward strand.
GGCGGCAAGACGTTTGAGCTGGTCGGGCCGGAAGTGGTGACCATGCAGGAGCTGAACCAACGGATCGCCGCAGCCACCGCGCGCCAGCCGATGTTCGTGCCGCTGCCGGACTTCGTGTCGAGCATCATCGCCGCTATTCCGGGCGCGCCGATCAGCCGCGACCAGATCGCGTTGCTCAAGGCGGGGAATGTTGGGACCGGGCTGCCCGGGCTCAAGGCGCTGGGCGTGAGCGCGCGGCCGCTGGGGCTGTTCCTTGACCGGTGGCTGGTGCGGTTCCGCAAGCATGGCCGGTTTGGCGACAAGCGCGGGCTGGCGGGGTAGAGTCTTGGTTTGGTGCGCCCTTCGCCTCCGCGACGGGCTTTGCGGCACCGGCGCACTCCGCTAAAACTCACCAGTTCACGTCGGCGTAGTGGCTGGGCGGCTGAATCACTTCCATCCGTTCGGCCAGCAGCGGCCGGAAGCTCGGCCGGCTCTTGAACACCGAATACCAGCCCTTGGCCTGTTCGTGGCCCGACCAGTCAAGCCCGCCGAGATAGTCCGCCACGGAAATCTGCGCGGCGGCGGCAAGATCGGCCAGGCTCATCGTCGCGCCAGCCAGCCAGGGGCGGGTGTCGATCAGGTAGTCGATATATTCGAGGTGTTCATGCGCCAGCTTCATCGCCTCGCGCAGCATCCGGCTGTCGGGCGACTGGCGATAGACCAGCCGTTTCTTCATGCGTTCGTGAAGAAGCGGCGCGGTGACGTCGCCGAAGAAGTTTTCATCGAACAGGGCAACCAGCCGGCGGATTTCGGCGCGCATCGGCGCCGTGCCGTTGATCATCGGGTTGCGGTCGACCGTTTCCTCGAAATATTCGCAGACCGCCCGGCTGTCGACCAGGGTGATGCCGCGTTCCTCGTTCCGGGCGACGGGGGTGCGCATGGCCGGGTTCATCGTCACGAACTCGTCGCGCATGTCCCACGGGTTCTCGCGCCACAGTTCGAAGGGGACGCCCTTTTCCGACAGCAGCAGGCGGACCTTGCGGCTGAACGGGCAGAGGGGGAACTGATAGAGTTGCCACATAGCCTGCGCCATGCCGCACGTCGGAGGCGAAGATCAACCGCAAGCGTCACGAAAATCCGGTGCATAACCGCTTTATCGCGCCGGGGCGACAAGTCCGGGCTGGGCATCGAGCAGGCGCAGGCAGAACGGCATTACCGGCGCGGGTCCGCCCGAGCGGCGCAGGGCGGTGGCTTCGGCGAGGGCAGCGGCCTTGATCCCGGCCTGGTCGAGGCCGGCATCGTCCATCAACCTCGCGGTCAGGCGGACGAAGAATTCGCGGCCGCGCGCGGCGAGCGGAGGATAGGCCCTGGTCCAGCCCTCGCCCCGGGCCTGCGCGGTGGTGCCCATGGCCAGCGCAGCGGCGCAGCGCAGGGCGGTGTGTTCGCTTTCGGTGAGCGGGCGCGGCGGCGCGGCAAGTGCCGGGACCGCGATGACTGCCACGACGGCGGCGACAAGGTAGGCTCGTTTCATCACCCTTTCATAGCGCGGCGAAGCTGAACCGCACCCCACGTTTTGCCACGGGGCGCATTGACGGGTGGCCGCGGCAGTCTAGAACCCGGCCTGCAAACCGCAGGGGATTCCGAATGTTCAGCCATGTCGCCGTTGGCACCAACGATGTCGAAACTTCCCGGACATTCTATGATGCGATCCTTGCCGCGATCGGCGGGGCACCGGGCGTTGTCGCGCCCGATGGAAACCGCGTGCGCTATACCCACGATGGCTGCATCCTGATCGTTACCCGCCCGGTCAACGGAGAACCGGCCTGCCTCGGCAACGGCATGACCGTCGGATTCAAGGTCGGCAGCCCTGAACTGGTCGAAGCCTGGCACGCCGCCGGGGTCGCCAGTGGCGGCGTTTCGTGCGAAAACCCTCCAGGCGAGCGCAATGGCGCGCTTGGGCGGCTCTATCTGGCTTACCTGCGCGATCCGCAAGGCAACAAGCTGTGCGCCGTCCACCGGATGGGATGAGCGGCGGTGGCGACGCCTTTCACGGTTTGCCCTGACGGAACGCGCCGCCCGGCGCGTGAAGGATGGGTGCCGGAAGCGCCGGTCGCGTTTGAATACAACGGGTTTGCCTATGCGGTGATGATGGCGACGCCCGAATACCTGGTCGATTTCGCCACCGGCTTTGCGCTGAGCGAGGGGCTGGCGGCGAGCGCGGACGAAGTGACCGATGTCGGTGTGGCCGAGACCGAGCAGGGCTGGATCGTGCGGGCGGGCCTGACCGGCCCCGGCGCGGCACGGATCGCCGAGCGCGTGCGCGTGCGCGTTGCGGAATCGAGCTGCGGGCTGTGCGGGATGGAAAACCTTGCCGAAGTGGCGCGGCCCCTGCCCGCGGTGGCGGCGCACGCCGGAATTGACCCTCAGGCGATCTTTGCCGCGCTGGAGGAATTGCCCGAGCGGCAGACGCTCAACCAGCGGACCGGCGCGGCCCATGCGGCGGCGTGGGTGACGCCCTCGGGCCGCATCGCCGAATTGCGCGAGGACGTGGGGCGGCACAATGCGCTCGACAAGCTGATCGGCGGGATGGCGCGGACCGGATGGCCGATGGACGGGGGATTCGTGCTGTCGACCGCGCGGTGCAGCTATGAGATCGTCGAAAAGGCGGTGAAGGCGGGGGCGACGACGCTGGTGACGGTGTCGCTGCCGACCTCGTTGGCGGTGGAGCGGGCGCGGGCCGCGGGGCTTTCGCTGTGGGTGCTGGCGCGGGCGGACAGCGTGACCTGCGTCAACGACGCGTCGGTTTCCTAGCGCGAAAGCAGGAACACCGCGTGTTCGGCGCGGAAGTTGGCGGCGGCGGCGCTGGTCTGGCGGTCACCCTTGAGGAACCACGCGGCTTCGACCGTGATGCCGCGTTCCTTCACGTGGGCGCGGAAATCCTCGATCGTCAGGTGGTGGATGTTGGGGGTTTCGTACCAGGCCACCGGCAGCAGCCGCGTCACCGGCATCCGCCCGCCCCACAGCAGGGACAACCGCACCCGCCAGTGGGCAAAGTTGGGAAACGAGACGACTGCCTTGCGCCCGATCCGCAGCAGGTCATCGAGCACGCGGTCGGGGCGCATGGTGGTCTGCAGGGTCTGGCTGAGGATCGCGTAGTCGAACGACTTGTCCGGATAGAACGTCAGGTCTCTGTCGGCATCGCCCTGAATCACCGAAAGCCCGCGCGCGACGCATTCGGCGACGTTGTGGGGATCAATCTCCATCCCGCGCGCGTCGCAGCCCTTGGCCCTGAGCGCCGCCAGCAGCGCGCCGTCGCCGCAGCCAACGTCCAGCACGCGCGCGCCGGGCGCGACATTGGCGGCGATCAGGGCGAGGTCGGAGCGCAGGGCGGTCATGCGCCGAGGAACCCGGCGATCACCCGGTCGAGCGCGGGAACGTCGAGCAGGAAGCTGTCATGGCCGTAGGGCGCGGACAGTTCCATGAAGCTGACCGGGCAGCCAGCCGCGTTGAGGGCGTGGGCGATGGTCCGCGATTCGACCGTGGGGTAAAGCCAGTCGGTATCGAAACTGACCAGGCAGAACCGCGCGTCGCTTTGCGCAAAGGCTTCGGCCAGCCGCCCGCCGTGTTCCTCGGCAAGGTCGAAATAGTCCATCGCGCGGGTGATGTAGAGGTAGGAGTTCGCATCGAACCTGTCGGTGAAGGACAGGCCCTGATGGCGCAGGTAGCTTTCGACCTGGAAATCGGCATCGAAGCCGAAGGTCTTTTCGGTGCGGTCCTGAAGGTTGCGGCCGAACTTTTCGTGCATCCCTTCCTCGGACAGGTAGGTGATGTGGGCGGCCATCCGCGCGACGGCGAGGCCCTTGTCCGGGCCTTTGCTGGAGCCGTTGTACGCCCCTTCCCGCCACTGCGGATCGGCCATGATCGCCTGCCGCCCGACCTCATGAAAGGCAATGTTTTGAGCGGTGTGGCGCGCCGTTGCGGCAATCACCAGCGCGGCGGCGGTGCGGTCGGGGAAATTGGCGGCGAGGCTGAGCGCCTGCATCCCGCCCATCGACCCGCCGACGACCGCGTGCAGTTTGGCGATGCCGAGCGCGTCGAGCAGGGCGACCTGCGCGCGGACCATGTCGCGGATGGTGATGACCGGAAAGCGCATGCCCCACGGCTGGCCGTCGGGCGCGGCGCTGGCCGGGCCGGTGGTGCCCATGCAGGAGCCGAGCACGTTGGCGCAGATGACGAAGAAGCGATTGGTATCTATCGGTTTTCCGGGGCCGACCATGCGAACCCACCAGCCAGGCTTGCCGGTTTTCGGATGGGGGCTGGCGACGTGCTGGTCCCCGGTCAGGGCGTGGCAGATCAGGATGGCGTTGGAGCGGTCCGCGTTCAGGGCCCCATAGGTTTCATAGGCCACGCGCACGCCTTCGAGCTGCTTGCCGCAATCGAGCGGCAGCGGCTGGGCGAGGTCCAGCGCGGTGCTGGTAGCGAGAAGGGGCGCGGTTGCCATGCCATTCGGGGATTGGTGACTATGGGGCCGCGTGTCAATGGACGGGCGATTTGCAACGGCACTGCAACGGCACTGCAACGCGGCTGATTTCCTTTTTTCGCCTCATCGACTAAGGCCCCGGGCACCATGACCGAGACAACCCGCAGCGCCCCCGTTCCGAAAAGCTGGATCAGCGAGATCCACGCCTATGTCCCCGGCAAGTCTGCGGGGGCCGATGGCCGTCCGCTGATCAAGCTGTCGGCCAACGAGAACCCGCTGGGGACGAGCCCGGCGGCGCTGGCGGCGCGGGCCGAGGCAGTGGAGCCCTCTTTGTATCCTGACCCGGATTCTTCGGCGTTGCGGGCCGCGCTGGGCGGTCTGCACGGAATTGATCCGGGCCGCATCCTGTGCGGAACCGGCTCTGGCGAATTGTTGACGGTGGCGGCGAGCGCCTTTGCCGGTCCGGGCGATGAGGTCCTGTATGTCCGGTACGGGTTTGCGCTTTACGAGATTGCCGCAAGACGCTGCGGCGCGGTCCCGGTCGAAGTTCAGGACAGCGATTATGGCACCGACGTTGATGCCCTGCTGGCGGCGGTGACCGAAAAGACGCGCGTGGTTTACATCGCAAATCCCAACAACCCGACCGGCAGCTTTCTGCCGCGGGCGGAGCTGGCGCGCCTGCATGCCGGCCTGCCGGGCAATGTCCTGCTCGTCCTTGATCAGGCCTATATGGAATATGTGGCCGACGAGGATGATGACGGCAGTCTTGAGCTTGCTGCGGCCCATGACAACGTGCTGGTCACGCGGACGTTTTCGAAGGCCTATGGCCTTGCGGGCGACCGGGTGGGCTGGGGAACCGGTGCGCCGGCGCTGATCGAGATCCTGAACCGCCTGCGCGGACCGTTCAACATCAGCCTGACCGCCCAGGCCGCTGCGGTCGCAGCCGTTGGCGACCAGGAATTCGTCAAATTTTCGCGCAGCCACAACGCTCGCGTTCGTGCGCGGTTCGTTGCCGCACTGGCGGCACTGGGAAATCATGGGGTGCGGCCTCTCCCGAGCGAGGCGAACTTCGTGCTAATCCTGTTCGAAGGGAAACTTTCTGGTGAGGCGGCCTACAAAGGGCTGGCCGAACGCGGTTTCATAACGCGCTGGTTGCCGGGCCAGGGCCTTCCCCACGGCCTGCGGATCACCATCGGCACCGCCGATCAGATGGACGAGATCGCCCGCCACCTGCGCGAACTGGCGGAGGCGGCGTGATGGCGTTCCGGCAGGTTGCGATCATCGGGCTGGGCCTGCTGGGCGGGTCGATCGGGCTGGCGGTGCGCGAGTTCCTGCCCGGCACCGCGACCACGGGCTATGACGCCGATCCCGCCACCCGCGTCCGGGCGCGGGAGCGCGGGTTGGTGGGCCACGTGGCGGAAACCGCCGCCGAGGCGGTGCGCGGGGCCGATTTCGTGGTGTTCTGCGTGCCGGTGGGCGCGATGGGCGCGGCGGCGGCGGAAGTGGCGGGCGCGCTGGCGCCGGGCGCGGTGGTCAGCGATGTGGGTTCATCGAAGCAGACCGTGGCGAAGGCGCTGGCAGGCGCCCTGCCGGGCGCGGCGATCATCCCCGCGCACCCGGTGGCGGGGACCGAACATTCGGGGCCGGACGCGGGCTTTGCCGCGCTGTTTGGCGGGCGGTGGTGCATTGTCACGCCGCCCGATGATGCCAACCCGCTGCAACTGACGGCGGTGGTGCAGTTCTGGGAGGCGCTGGGCGCCAACGTGGAACTGATGACCCCGGCGCACCACGATCTGGTGCTGGCGGTGACGAGCCACCTGCCCCACCTCATCGCCTATACCATCGTCGGCACGGCGTCCGACCTTGAGGAAGTGACCCAGAGCGAGGTCATCAAGTATTCGGCCGGCGGTTTCCGTGATTTCACCCGCATCGCCGCATCGGATCCGACGATGTGGCGCGACGTGTTCCTTTCCAACCGCGACGCGGTGCTGGAAATGCTCCAGCGGTTTTCGGAAGACCTGACCGAACTGCAGAAGGCGATCCGCAAGGGCGACGGCGACCAGCTGTTCGACCACTTCACCCGCACCCGCGCGATCCGCCGTTCGATCATCGAACAAGGGCAGGATGATGCTCGGCCGGACTTTGGGCGGAGCGATCATGGGGGCGTGGACGCGGGGTGAAGGGGGTGTGGTGGGCTGATTGCAGTGTCACTTTTGCCGCTTTTCTCGCGCGGCTTGTGCTCGCCGTTGTATCCTGTTGCCGGAAGAGTGCTTTTCAACCGGCCTTTGAATTTCGGGATATTCTTGCCCTTGATAGTAAGTAGGTTTCATTTCTCGCATGATGCCAAGCGTTTTGCAATCATTGCGATTCTGCTTTCGGTCCGCGGCAGACCACTTCGTTTGGACACCATAAACTATATCTTCGGACCCTCCTCGACCTTGCCCCGGCGGCTCCATCGCGATACCTACTATCTGCTGAAGATGAGAATGTCTGATCATCAACGCTCGTGCATAGGCCTGTAGATAGAACGACCTAAATTCACGGTACTTCTCATAGCCGCCCCGGTCGTCCATCCATGCCAGGTATTTGAGTGTAAGGAAGAAAAACCCGGTTTCGGATCGGGCCGATCCTTCCGGTGCCAGCATCGCGCGAAAAAATACGTCTTTGCTCCGACCAATATCTAAGGCTCCGAGTATAGCCTCGCTATGTGCGCGCCGTAGAAACCGGTTTTGCAACGCCATATGCCTAACTGCAATTTCGCTGTTTTTTAGCGAGTATGTGTATCCCGGCAGAACGATGCTGGTCCCATTCAATAAATGATCTGTGAATGTCTCAATTAGGCGATCCCAAGCATAAGAGGCTTCGTCGGCCGCTTTTTTGGCGTGATACTGAGGATTCGAAATATAACGCGCCCAGTTTCCTGGCCCAATAGCTATAGGAGCTACCTCCTCCCAAGGGCGGCCTTCCGGTGGAGTAAAGTCATGTTCACCGGAGCCGTTCGTCCTAATTGCGTAATAGGCTAGAAGGTCTTCCTCTCCGTGTGCAATTCCAAGAAGTCCAGACCGGATAAAATCCGCGCGCTTGTCGAGGTATCCGGTAAAATCAGAAATAGTATCAAGTTCGCTCATAACGACGTCCAGTGAAACATCGTCGAATACGTGAACATAGTCACCGTTCGGGTCGATATCTCCGATGGCAAATGGCACATGAGTCGAAGCGTTTGATTTAAAGTGATCATCTCCCTTGAGTTGAGGGTTGATAACGAACGTGCCCAAACCACCATTAAAATATTTGCGACCTGCGTCCGCCGCACCTCGGGCCACAACTATGCGGTGCACCCTACGGTGTTCAGCGCTAGGAAGGGCAAGCGGAAATGGGACTGCACAAAGCTTGTCGAGGAATATGCGGTCAGGAAATTCATTGATCCACCGCTCCGCGCCTTTGAGCTGCGATGCAGCGTCAAAAATAGCCCGACGGCACCAACGGGGCCAAGCGACATCCATCGCCTTGTCTGTCCACGCGATGTTTTTCTCGGAAAAGATCAAAATATGGGGATCGCAAACGACAAGCAGGTCGCAGATTTCCTTGCCATCACCTGCACCGCCTAGTTTTTGCGACCTGTAGGGGTTCGGATAAGACCAAAGGTTCAGGAACGTGCGATCACCGAGCTTAGCCAGATACTTCTCTGTATCCGTGAGACCCTCCGATCGCACAATGGGCGCGCGAAGCTGCTTAACATGTTCGTCGACATTTTGAGGTTTTTTCATCCCAATCTTGCGTAGCCGAAAAACCACAGTCGCGGTAGCTAACGTGCCAGTTTCCTTGGTGGACGATCTTAAAGCCTCTTGGGTCGATCCCCGCATGCAAGAGACCAATCGGATCGCTCAATTCAGCAGGAACTCGTTCACTCGCACCCGCTAACTCAACAAAAACACCCCCGCCACCACGGCCATCACCGCCGTTGAAAGCCACCCGCCCACCGTCAGCAGCGGCGAGATCGTCAGTCTGCCCATGACCTTTTTGTTGCCGGCGATCAGCATGGTGACGACCATCAGCGGCGGGGCGAGGAGGCCGTTGACGACGGCGGCCCAGTAGAGGGCCTGCATCGGGTCTATGTCGAGGAGGTTGAGCGCCATGCCGCCGCCCGTGGCGAGGGCGATGACGGCGTAGAAGGCCTTGGCCTCGCGCGGTTTGCGGTTCAGGCCTTCGGTCCAGCCGAAGGTTTCGCTGACCGCGTAGGCGGCGGAACCGGCGAGGATGGGGACGGCCAATAGCCCGGTGGCGATGATGCCGATGGCGAAGAGGGCGAAGGCGAAGTTTCCGGCGATTGGGCGCAGTGCGCTGGCGGCCTGGGCGGCGCTGGAGATGTGGGTCACGCCGTGGGCGTTGAGCGTCGCCGCTGTCGCCACGATGATGAACAGCGCGGTGAGGTGCGAGAAGCCCATGCCGACCAGCGTATCGGTGCGGATGCGTTTGAGTTCGCTGCCGGCGCGGGCGCGGGGGCTGATCATCAGGGGCTTGGTGTGCTGGCGGTGCTGTTCCTCCACCTCTTGCCCGGCTTGCCAGAAGAACAGGTAGGGGCTGATCGTGGTGCCGAAGATGGCGACGAGGGCCATCGCCTCTTCCTTGCCCCAGTGGAAGCTGGGGACGAGCGTGCCCATGACGGCCTCGCGCAGCGGAACGTCGGCGACGAACACGACCGCGACGTAGGAAAACAGCGCGAGCGTGGCCCATTTGAGGATCGCGGCATAGCGGGCGTAGCTGAGCCAGACTTCGAGCACGACCGAAAGCCCGCCGAGGGCGACGACCCAGGCGATGGTCGGGCCGGGCAGCAGGAGCGCGGCGGATTCGGCCATGGCACCAAGGTCTGCACCGATGTTGATCATGTTGGCGGCGAGCAGCAGCAGGACGACCGTGCGCAGGACGGCGACCGGGTAATGCTGGCGCAGGTTCTGGGCGATGCCCTTGCCCGTCGTGGCGCCGATCTGAGCGCAGACCGACTGGATCGCGGCGAGGAGCGGGAAGCCGAACAGCATGGTCCAGGCCATGCCGTAGCCGAACTGCGCGCCGACCTGGCTGTAGGTGCCGACGCCGGAGGGATCATCGTCGGCCGCGCCGGTGACGAGGCCGGGGCCGAGGACGGAATACCACGGACGCCGCTTTTCCGGTTGCGCGGCGGGCGGGTGGTTCATTGCTGCGGGTTGAGGCGGTTGATCGCCTCGGTCACGCGGGCCTCGATCTGGTCACGCGGGAGGCCGGGTTCGATCCGCTCGCCAAAGCGCAGGGTGATGGTGCCGGGGCGCTTCCAGCGGCGCTGGTAGAGCGGGCCGGAGTTGACCGAGACCGGCACCACGGCCAGCCCGAGCAGCTTGTAGATGCCGGCGAACCCGGCCTGCAGCGCCGGGCGCTGGCCGTGGGGGACGCGGGTGCCTTCGGGGAAGATCGCCAGCGGACGGCCCTCGGCGGCGCGGAGGCGGGCCTCGGAGATCATGGCCCGCAGAGCCTTTGCGCCCTGATCGCGTTCCACCCCGATCAGGCCGTAACGGTCGGCCGCCTTGCCCCACATCGGCAGGCGCAGCAGTTCGGCCTTGGCGAAGACCGCCGGGTAATCGAGCAGAACCGGCAGATCGATCGCCTCGAAAAAGCTTTCGTGCTTCAGCGCGACGAGGACCGGGCCAGGGGGGGCCGTTCCCTCCACCTTGACCTTGATCCGCAGGATGTGGCGCACGCACCAGCGGTGGTAGCGGGTCCAGACGAAGATGGTCTGCACATAGGTGCGCCCCGGCAGGACCAGCTGGAGCCAGACCACGAAGGCGAGCAGCACCGTCACGCCGTAGAAGGCGAAATAGAACAGCAGGCTGCGCACGACGTCTCCGGGGGTGGCGTCCCTCATCCGCCCCAGATCCTCTGGAACGTGCGCGCCAGCAGCTTGTGGTATTCGAGGAACAGGATCTTGAACGCGGGGCGGGTCGGCACGGCATCCTCGACCACCTGGACCCCGGCGGGCGCGACCTGCGCGAGATCAAGCGCGGCGCGGCGCATGTGCCAGTCGCTGGTGACGAGGCGGACCGAGCGGAACTTGTTCCTGGCAATCCAGCGCGCCGATTCGCGCGCGTTGGAGCGGGTGTCGACCGATTCGTAGCCGAGCGTCACGCAGCAGGCCATGCGCTTGGCGCTGATACGGTATTGCGCGGCGAATTCGCGCGGGCGTACTTCGTGGTCAACCCCGGACACCAGCATTCGCGGGGCGAGCTTGCGGTCCAGCACCTCAAGCCCGCGGCCGATCCGCCCGCCCGAGCCGGTCAGGACGACCACCGCGTCGGTCTTTACCGGGCCGGCGGGGCGCGGCAACAGCACGGCGAACCACAGGAAGCCGAGCATCCAGAGCAGGAGCAGCGAAGAGGTAATTCGGCGGATCATCGCGGCATCCTATAGCATCCGGCGCAGCGCGCGCATCACTGTCCAGCGCGCGGTGACCGTGGCCAGCGCGGCGACGGCCAGCGGGATCAGGGCAACGACCGCCCAGTCAATCCAGCCGAGTGCCGAGCCGGTGACGATGCCCGCCTGAAGCGCGGCAAAGCTGCGGCCGAGGAGGAAGATCACCACGAAGGCGGCGGCGAACCCGGCGATGCCGCCGCTCGCCGCGTCGATCGCTATCGAGCGCTGGAAAATGCCGGCGATCTGCTTGTCCGAGCCGCCGAGCAGGTGGACGATCTCGATAGTCTCGCGGTTGTTGCCGAGCGCGGTGCGCGCGGCCAGCAGCACCGCCGCCCCGGTCGCGCAGGACAGCAGCACGATCAGCGCCAGCGCCAGCCATTGCAGCGAGACCACGGCCCCGAACACCGGCTTGAGCCAGGTCGATTGCGCATCGACCCGCGCCGAGGGCACGGCCGCACGCAGCTGGGCCTGGAGCCGGGCGAGGCGTTCGGGCGTGAGCGTGCCCGACAGCCGCGCGTCGATCAGCGCCGGGACAGGCACGCCCGCATCGTCGGCGTCGATGCCGCTGCCCGAGGCGACATCGCCCAGCCACGGTTCGACGAGGGCATCGAGTTCGGCCTGCGGGACGATCCGGGCCTGGCTGACCCCCTGCACCCGTTGCAGCAGCGCCAGCGCCGCGGCGGCCTGGCGTTCGCGTTCGGCCGGGCGGCCTTCGACAATCTGGATGGTGATCCCGCCAGACAGTTCGACCGCCGCGGCCCGTCCAGTGTTGCGGAGCGCCAGCCCTCCGGCAGCGGCGATAACCATCATCGCAACCATGATCGCGATCACCCACGGGATCGGACCGGACATCCGCGCCTGCGGGACGATCTCGGCGGCGCGGCGGGTTGAGCGAGCGGCGGGCTGTCGTGCGGGGACATCCTCGCTCATGCCGGGCCGACCGGGCGGCGCGGCGGGTAGCGCAGTGCGCCGGTGGGATCGGACACGCGGCCCTTGTCGAGCCGCATGATCAGGCTGTCGGGCACCTTGCGCAGCAGGTGGACGTCGTGGGTGGCGACGACCACCGTGGTGCCGAGGCGGTTGAGCGCCTCGAACAGGCGGAGCAGCTTGACCGCCATTTCTGGATCGACGTTGCCGGTCGGTTCGTCCGCAACGAGCATCTGAGGGCGGCCGATCACCGCGCGGGCGATGGCGACGCGCTGCTGTTCCCCGCCCGAGAGGGTTGCCGGGCGCGCGCTCATCCGGTCGGCGAGGCCAACCCATTCGAGCATGTCGGCCACCGGCTGGGCCAGATCGCGCTCGGCCACGCCTGCGACGCGCAGGGGCAGCGCGACGTTGTCGTAGGCCGACAGGTGCGGGACCAGACGGAAGTCCTGGAAAACGACCCCCAGCCGCCGCCGCAGCATGGGCAGGCGTTCGCGCGGCATGGTGATGGCGTCGGTGCCGAACATGTGGATCGCCCCGCGCGACGGGCGCTGGGCGAGGTAAAGCAGTTTCAGCAGCGAGGTCTTGCCCGCGCCGCTGGCACCGGTGAGGAAGTAGAAGCTGCCGGGGTAAAGCGTGAAGGACACGTCGCTGAGCACCTCGCGCCCCGTGCCGTAGCGCAGGCCGACGTTGTCGAACTGGACGATTTCTCCCTCGCCAGGCTGGGTCATGCAGATGCAGTCACGACTGAAATTATATCCCGATCCGGCCAACGGCGACCCCGCGCGTGGCTATAGCCGTCTATCGGTGTGGAAAAAAGGGGCGCAGCGGACCAAGCGGCGCGGCGCGCCCTTGTCGGGTGGGCGCGCGCCATGCTTTATCCTCAGGAATGATTATCGCCTGCCCAGCCTGTGCGACCCGTTACGTCGTCCCCGACACCGCCATCGGGGTCGAAGGCAGGACGGTTCGCTGCGCGAAGTGTCGCCACAGCTGGTTCCAGGCCGGACCCGAGCTGCCCCTGCGTCCGCAAACTCCGCCGCCGGTTGCCGCGGCTGCCGTCACCGCTGCAGCCGCCGAAGTGACCGTTCCGCCGCCGGCGGAAACGGCGCCGCCGATTGTGGACGAACCGCGCACGCCGCCGGTCTATTCCGACGATGACGGCGACACATTCGGCGATACGCCTTCCAGCTTTGCGCATGAGCCGCCGTTCCGGCCGCGCCGCAACATGCTCAAACTCTACACGGTCGCCGCAGCGGTGTTCGCGCTCGTCGCCTTTGGGGCGATCGGGGCAGTGAGCCTCGGCTGGGTACGGCTGCCGGACTGGGCGCCGCTTTCGCGCCAGACCTTTGCCGAGGCGCAGCCCGATCTCGTGCTTGAATTCCCGCCCAACCGGCAGGACCGGCGGACGCTCCCCAACGGGGCGGAGTTCTTCGGGGCGAGCGGCAAGGTGACCAATGTCGGCAAGGAACGGCGCGCGGTGCCGCCGATCCTGATCGTGCTGCGCGACGGACGCGACCGGATCGTCTATTGGTGGGAAGTGATCCCGCCCAAGCGGATGCTGGCACCGGGCGAGAGCGTGACGATCAATGAAGCCGTCACCGATGTTCCGGCCACGGCCAAGGTGGCCGAAATCGGCTGGAAACCTGGCTGAACCGGCGCGGCCGCAAAGGTTCGCGAGAAAAGCGCATATCGGCGCTTGCAGCCCCACCCCCCATTTGCTAGTGGCCCGCTCCTACCCCGAGGGCAGGCCTTCCAAGCAAGGACCTGCCCTGTCGATTATGCGGTCGTGGCGGAATTGGTAGACGCGCAACGTTGAGGTCGTTGTGGGCGAAAGCCCGTGGAAGTTCGAGTCTTCTCGACCGCACCAGACATCCTGACATCTTCCCCCACGGGGGGACCGATGATCTTCGGAAAGGGGCATTTCCATTTGCGCGGCGCGGTGATCGCCTTGGAGGCGGTTCAGGCGGTCAGATAACCGCCGTCCACCGCCAGAATCGCGCCAGTGACATAGGCCGCGGCGGGTGAACACAGGAAGGCGATTGTCGCGGCCACTTCGTCGCTTTCGCCCCACCGGCCGAGAGGCACGCGCTGGAGAATCCGCGCTTTCGTTTCAGCGTCGAGGTTCCTCGCCAGCGGGGTTTCGATCCATCCCGGCGCGACCGCGTTGACCCGCACTCCGTCAGGCGCGAACAACTGGGCCAGCGATTTGGCCAGTTGGGCAATGGCGCCTTTGCTCGCGGCATAGGCGGGCCGTTCGGCGCTGCCGAAGGTGCCGTACATGGAACCGATCATCACGACCGAGCCCTTGCTCGTGCGAAGTTTGCCGGCAGCGGCCATGGCCATGCCCATTCCGGCGACGAGGTTGATCTCGATCACGCGGCGGAAGCTGTCGAGTTCAAGTTCGCGCGCATTGAGCGAAACGCCGGCGCACAGGACGAGATGGTCGAGCCGGGGCAGCGCGGCGATGGCGGCGGCAGATGCTGCCTCGTCGGTGACATCGAGTTCGAGCAGGCGCAGCCGCTCTGCCGGCTCGAACGGCGCGTCATCCGCCGCCAGTCCGGCGGCAACGACGTCGGCGCCGAGCGAATGGAACAGCGAGGCCGTGGCCGCGCCAATGCCGGACGTGCCGCCGGTGACCAGCACGGTCTGGCCGGCGAACAGGTCTGCGCGGAAGGCGGATTGTGATTGTGCGGTCATGACTTCAGGCTCTCTCCCCGGCGTGCTTCCGCGCTTATGGGCAGGCCCGTCCTCAAACGCAATCGGGCGCGCCGGGTTGGCATTCCTGCCAGACCCGACGCCCGTCATGCGGAGTTATGCCGTCCGATCAGATCTTTGGCACGAACCCGCTTCGCGGGAGAGTCGCCTGGGGTGAGATAGCGTAGTATTTTGC
>CAYFJH010000057.1:0-14672 GCA_964343385.1 uncultured Novosphingobium sp.
CGCCCTGCGGATAGCGCGTGCCATTAACCGTGTAGGCGGTGTTGTGCGCCCGGCGGAAGCTGGTTTCGGCTTCGAGGCGGAAAGCGCCAAGGTCGTAACCGACAATGCCGCCAAGATCGTAGCCGGTCTTCGTATCGAGCTTGCTCGTCTGGGCAGCGCCAGCAGTCGTGAAGACCGTATCTTCGATGATGGTGCCGCCGGCGTCGCCTTCGATATACCACGAATTATCGCGCGCAAGTGCAGGTGTGGCGAGGGCCGCAGTGGCTACGGCCGACAAGAGAATGAGTTTCTTCATGATTACCTCATGGATTGGGACTGAAATTTATTAAACGCAGGAATTGGCCGGTGCAATCGGTATATTGCATGGGTGTGGCAGCAACGGCCCTGCTGTTGCAAGACGGCACCACCAGCCGGTCTCGGTGCGCCGCGCATTTCCGGGTCAAAACTACTCAGAACAGTGGATTTGAGCGCTCCTTCTCCTTGTGCTCGGCCTCATTCAGGGGCTCCGCCAGTAAAGTTCCCGGAAAAATGCTGCAGCAAAAATTACAATTGAGCGCCATCGCGGCGGACTCAAGGCGCGCTTGCACCCTCTGTTCAGGAGCTATTGCCAGGGCCGCGTCTCGCCCGGCGCCAGCCGTTCGATCAACTCCAGTCGGCGCGCCTGGCGCGATTCCAGCGTCAGGGTCATGATCGGCTGCGGCCGCGCCACGAATTGCCGCGGCGACATTCCGAACAACTGGGTGAATTCGCGGATCAGGTGGCTTTGGTCGTAAAAGCGAAGCGCCAGTTCTTCCGCCTCCTCACTGTCCGCGACGCCCCGCAGGTGGCTTGCCATGTCCAGCGCACGGGCGCGGCGCAGCACCTGCTTTGGAGCCATGCCGAAGTCCCGCCGCACGATCCGCTCCAGCCGTCGCTGCGAAACATCGATCTCGCGCGCAAAGTCGGCAATGTTGGCCGAGGGGTTGGTGAAGGCCAGTTCCTCGAACCGCACGGTCACCGGGTCCGGCTCCTTCGCCCCCGCCTCCGCGACGACCTGCCGGATCATCTGTTCGAGCATTTGCAGCCAGCGTTCGGGTTCGGTGGTGGTTTCCAGCGCGGCAATCGCCGCTTCGCCGGGCAAGCCCAATTCATCGCACTGCAGCAGCCGGTCGATGTAGTCCGACGTGTCCCACCCGTGCAGCGCGTGCCCGGTGCCCGGCCGCAACGAGATGCCGACGCTGGTGAAACTGCCGACCACCGACACCGGCATCCGGCGGCTCTGCGGGCCAAAGAACAGCGCGGCGCGGCCAAAGGCACGCGGCCCCTGGGCGGTCAGTGCCGTCCAGTTGGCCCTCAGCTGGATGCGGATCGTCGTGGCGTCGTTGAACAGCCCGCACTCGACCAGGTGGTCCTCGGGCGCCTGGACCACGGTCGCATAGAGCCGGCCGATCCACGGCGCCAGGTCCGCTGCCGGGGCGCGGTTATAGGAAATCGGCTGGCCGTCGCGGGTCACCCCGTGCAGCGGCGCGATCGCCTCGTCCACGGCTGGCCGTGTCCGTTTTTGCATGTGCCCCCTATGCGCCGAACCTGAGCGTCGGACCGGCAGTCCCGGTCAGCGGAACCGCCCGCCCCCTTGTGTCTGGATTCGTCTGGCGCTGTCAATTTGCTGCGAGAAAAAAGCTGGCAGGAGCGCGCGCCGTCCCTGCGGCCCCTTGACCGCGCGCACGCGATGCAGGACAGCCTTAGCCATGAAACTGGATACCGAAATCGCACTCGCCATGCGCCTCGCCGATGCCGCACGCGCCGCGATACGGCCGTGGTTCCGCACCGCTTCGCTGGCCGAGCGCAAGGGTGACGACACCCCGGTAACCAAGGCCGACCGCGCCGCCGAAGAGGCGATGCGCCGACTGCTCAAGGCCGAATGCCCGCGCGATACCGTGATCGGCGAGGAGTTCGGGGCCACGCCGGGCACCTCGGGACGGTCGTGGGTGCTCGATCCGATCGACGGCACCGCCGGATTCCTCGCCGGGCGGCCGATCTTCGGCACCCTGATCGCACTGGTGGTCGAAGGCTGGCCGGTGCTGGGCATCATCGACCAGCCGATCCTGGGCGAACGCTGGGTCGGCGCCAGTGGCCGGCCGACCACGCTCAACGGCCAGCCGGTCCGCACCCGTCACTGCCCCAGCCTGGCCGAGGCGACGCTGGCGACCACCGGCCCGCACTACTTCGACGATCACGACGGCGGGCACTTCATGGGCCTAGCGGCAAAGACCGATCACAAGCGCATGGTCATGGGCGGCGATTGCTACAACTACGCCATGCTCGCCAGCGGGCACCTCGACGTCGTCTGCGAGGCGGGTCTCAAGCTGCATGACTGGGCCGCACTGGTCCCGGTGATCGAAGGGGCGGGCGGCATGACCTGTGACTGGAACGGCGAACCGCTCCACGCCGGATCGTCCGGTCACGTCCTGGCGCTGGGCGATCCGGCCCGGCTGGAGGACGTGATCGAGGCGCTCGCCTGCCATCACTGACGCGGGTGCAGCTGTTTCTTTACGGCATGCGGATGCAGGGATATTGCAGGGCCGTTGCAAGTGCGTTGCACGCGCGGCCTGCCCGCGTTTCGCGCCAAGCGCCCGAATCTCTTGCGCATCGCCCCATTCCTGCTTATGGGCCCGCGCTTCATTGACACGGAATCGATGATCTGCCTGGCTATCAAGGGCTGCCATGGCTGATTTGACGTGTCTCGCAAAAGGAGACCAAAATGCCCAAGCTCAAGACCAAGAGCGGCGTGAAGAAGCGCTTCAAGCTCACTGCCACCGGCAAGGTGAAGCATGGCGTGGTTGGCAAGCGGCACAGATTGATCAGCCACAATGCCAAGTACATCCGCCAGAACCGCGGCACCGACGTGATCTCCGATGCTGATGCCCGGACGATCAAGAAGTGGGCGCCCTACGGGCTTAACTGAGGGGTACTGAATTATGGCACGCGTCAAACGGGGTGTTACCACCCGCGCCAAGCACAAGAACATTCTGGAACAGGCCAAGGGTTATCGCGGCCGCCGCAAGAACACGATCCGCGTCGCACGCCAGGCCGTCGAAAAGGCCGGCCAGTATGCGTATCGTGACCGCAAGGTTAAGAAGCGCAGCTTCCGCGCCCTGTGGATCCAGCGCATCAACGCTGCCGTCCGCGCCGAAGGCCTGACCTATTCGCAGTTCATCCACGGCACCAAGCTGGCCGGAATCGAACTGGACCGGAAGGCCATGGCCGACCTGGCGATGAACGAAGGCGGCATCTTCACCGCGATCATCGCGCAGGCCAAGGCGGCACTTCCCGCCGCCTGATCCAGCCGATCACGGCAAGCCAAAGGGGCGCGGGCAGGACTTCCTCCCGCGCCCTTTTTGCGTTCCGGGCACAAGGTTGCCCCTGCGGCCGGCAGTCTCTAAAGGGCGCGGACCAGATTTCACCGAACGGACAATCAGTGGACTACGCAAGCACCGGACAAGAAGCGAGAGGCCGCATCGCCGCCGCGCAGGACCTCGACACGGTCGAGAAGCTCCGGGTCGAATTTCTCGGCAAGCAAGGCTCGATCTCGGCCCTGCTGAAGACGCTCGGCGCGATGAGCCCCGAGGAACGCAGCGCGCAAGGGCCGCAGATCCACGCCCTGCGCGAAGGCGTCACGGCTGCGCTGACCGAACGCAAGGCCGCGCTCGAAAGCGCCGCGCTCGAAGCCCGCCTCGCCGCCGAAACCATCGACCTGACCCTCCCCGCGCCCGAAACCCCGCGCGGCAGCGTCCACCCGGTTTCTCAGGTGATGGACGAACTGGCCGAAATCTTCGCCGACCTTGGCTTCGCGGTCGCCTCCGGCCCGGAGATCGAGGACGACTGGCACAATTTCACCGCGCTCAACATGCCCGAAAGCCACCCGGCGCGGGCGATGCACGACACCTTTTATTTCCCCGACGCCGATGCGCAGGGCCGGCGGATGCTGCTGCGCACCCATACCTCGCCGGTGCAGATCCGCACCATGCTGAAGGACGGCGCGCCCTTGCGGATCATCGCGCCGGGCCGGGTCTACCGCTCGGACAGCGACGCCACCCACACCCCGATGTTCCACCAGGTCGAAGGGCTGGTGATCGACAAGGGCATCCACCTCGGCCACCTCAAGTGGACGCTGGAAACCTTTCTCAAGGCCTTCTTCGAGCGCGAGGACATCGTCCTGCGCCTGCGCCCGAGTTACTTCCCCTTCACCGAACCTTCGGTCGAGGTCGATGTCGGCTTTGCGCTGGCGGGCGGAAAGCGCGTGCTCGGCGGCAGCGGCGACGCGCCGGGGCATGGCTGGATGGAACTGCTCGGTAGCGGCATGGTCAACCGCAAGGTCATCGCGTTTGGCGGGCTCGATCCCGATGAATGGCAGGGCTTTGCCTTCGGCATCGGGGTCGACCGGCTGGCCATGCTCAAATACGGCATGGACGACCTGCGCGCATTCTTCGACGGCGACCAGCGCTGGCTGTCGCACTACGGTTTCTCCGCGCTCGACGTGCCGACCCTTTCGGGCGGCGTCGGCACTCCGGTCGGTCTTGGGGCGTAAGGGCAAGGTCATATGAAATTCTCGCTTACCTGGCTCCGCGACTATCTTGATACCCAGGCCTCGGTCGAGGAAATCTCGGCCACGCTCAACGCGATCGGTATCGAGGTGGAGGGGATCGACGATCCCGCCGCCCGGCTGGCCGGTTTCCGCGTCGCAAAGGTCCTGACCGCAGCGCCGCACCCCAATGCCGACAAGCTGCAGGTGCTGACCGTCGATACCGGCGAGGGCGCACCGCTTCAGGTCGTCTGCGGCGCGCCCAATGCGCGGGCCGGGCTGGTCGGCGTGCTGGGCACGGCGGGGGCCGTGGTTCCGGCCAACGGGATGACGCTCAAAATCGCCGCCGTGCGCGGGGTCGAGAGCAACGGCATGATGTGCTCGACCCGCGAACTGGAACTGGGCGAGGACCATGAGGGGATCATCGAGCTTCCCGCCGATGCCCCGGTCGGCACGCCCTTTGCGCAATACCACGGCGCGGACCCGGTGTTCGACGTGGCGATCACCCCCAACCGGCCCGATTGCATGGGCGTATACGGCATTGCCCGCGACCTCGCCGCGGCCGGACTGGGCGTGCTGAAGGTGGTCGAGGCTCCGGCGGTTGCCGGCCGGTTCCCCTGCCCGGTGCCGATCCGCACCGACGATCCCGTGGGCTGCCCGGCGTTTTACGGACGGGTGATCCGCGGCGTGAGGAACGGCCCCTCGCCGCAGTGGCTGCAGGACCGCCTGAAAAGCGCGGGGCAGCGCCCGATCTCGGCGCTGGTCGATCTCACCAATTATCTGATGCTCGGCTATGGCCGCCCGGCCCATGCCTATGACCTTGCCCGGCTGAACGGCACGGTGGTCGCCCGGCGCGCGGTGGACGGCGAGACCGTGACCGCGCTGGGCGGCAAGGAATATGTGCTCGACAGCGACATGACCGTGATCGCCGACGAGGCCGGGGTGCATGATATCGCCGGGATCATGGGCGGCGAGCATTCGGGTTGCAGCGAGACGACGACCGACGTCCTGCTTGAAATTGCCTACTTCGATCCGGAACGGATTGCCGCGACCGGACGCAAGCTGGTCCTCACGTCGGATGCGCGCAGCCGGTTCGAGCGCGGGGTCGATCCGCTGTTTCTCGATGCCGGGCTCGAATTGCTGACCCGGCTGATCGTCGAAACCTGCGGCGGCGAACCGTCCGAGGTGATCCGCGCAGGTGCCGCGCCTGCGGGCACGGCGGTGGTCGCCTATGACACGCGGCTGGCGGAAACGCTGGGCGGGGTGGCCATTCCCGACCGCGAGCAGAAGCGCATCCTGACCGCGCTGGGCTTTGCCGTGGCCGACGACTGGACCGTCACCGCACCCGGCTGGCGCCCCGACGTGGCCGGCGCGCCCGACATCGTCGAGGAAGTGGTCCGCATCTGGGGCCTCGACAATATCGAGAGCGTGGCCCTGCCGCGCATTGATGGCGTCGCCCGGCCCACCGCGACCCCGGTGCAGAAGCTGGAGCGCCGCCTGCGCCGGGCGGCGGCCGCACGCGGGCTGAACGAGGCGGTGACCTGGTCGTTCCTGCCGGTGGCGGACGCCGAGGCCTTTACCGGCGGGCCGCTCTGGGTGCTGGAAAACCCGATCAGTGAGGACATGAAGGCGATGCGGCCGTCGCTGCTGCCGGGGCTGCTGTCTGCGGCGCGGCGCGGAACCGCGCGCGGGGCCGCATCGCTGCGGCTGTTCGAGATCGGCCGCCGCTATCTGCGTGGCGAAGGCGGGGCGAGCGACGAGCGGCTGGCGCTGGGCGTGGTGCTCGCCGGCGAAAAGGTCCAGCGCGGCTGGGCGAGTGGCAAGGCGCAGGCCTTCGACGCCTTCGACGCCAAGGCCGAGGCACTGGCCCTGCTGGCCGAGGCGGGCGCGCCGGTCGACAACCTGCAGGTCATGGGGGAAGCTGGACCGCAGTTCCATCCGGGACAGTCCGGGACGCTGCGGCTGGGGCCCAAGATGGTGCTGGCGCGGTTCGGGATGGTTCACCCGGCGACCGCCAAGGCGTTCGATCTCGATGGCCCGGTGGCCATGGTCGAACTGCTGCTCGACGCCATTCCGGCCAGGCGCGGCGCGCCGGGCTTTGCCCGTCCGGCCTATGCGCCGCCGGCCTTGCAGGCGGTGACGCGCGATTTCGCGTTCCTGGTCGATGCCGGCGTCGCGGCGGGCGATCTGGTGCGGGCCGTGAAGAACGCGGACAAGGTGAATATCGTCGCGGCGAGACTGTTTGACGAATACAGAGGAACGACCGCGAAAGCGGCGGGAGTCAAATTTTTGTCGGTGGAGGTCATGCTTCAGCCAGTTGAAAAGAGTTACGCCAAGGCCGAGCTCAAGGCGATTGCCGACAAGGTGACTGCCGCAGCCGCGAAAATTGGGGCACAATTGCGCACCTGACGATTCGACCGGAGGCAACGTGACCGAACTCGTGACCATTGCCTCTGATCGCCTGACCGCGCGGATCGACCCGCTGGGGGCGGAGCTGTGGTCGCTGACCGATGCCGCCGGGGCGGAATACATGACCGGGGCCGATCCGGCGTTCTGGACCGGCCATGCGCCGCTGCTGTTCCCGATCGTCGGCGCGCTGCGGCACGGGTGTTACCGCCTTGGCGGACGGACCTACCAGTTACCCCGACACGGGTTCGCGCGGACCAGCCGGTTTGATCTGGCCGAGAAAACCGAGGATTTTGCGCGCTTTACCCTGATGGACAGCGCGGAGACGCGCGAGGTCTATCCGTTCCGTTTCGTGCTGGGGATCGAGTTCCGGGCCGAGGGCGACGTGCTGCGCACGGTGGCGACGGTGAGCAACCGGGGCGATGAGCCGATGTGGTTCAGCTTCGGCTTCCACCCCGCATTCGCCTGGCCGCTGTCGGGCGGCGCGGCCAAGACGGATCACCGGATCGAATTCGCCGTGGACGAGGCCGGGCCGGTGCGGCGGCTCGATCCGGCTTCGGGGCTGCTCCTGCCCGAGCCGCAGCCGAGCCCGGTTGACGGGCGCGGATTTACACCGGGCGCGGCGCTGTTTGAGGCCGATGGGCTGATCTGGGACCGGCTCTCCAGCCGCTCGCTGACCTTTGGCGCAGCGGGCGGGAGCAGGCTCGACATCGGCTTTCCGGACTGCCCGATGCTGGGCGTGTGGCAGAAGCCGGGGGCGGATTTTCTGTGCATAGAGCCGTGGCAGGGGATTGCCGATCCGGTGGATTGGGATGGCGATTTCCGGTTCAAGCCGGGCGTGGTCGAACTGGACGGCGGGGCCAGCCGCAGCTTCCTCATGGACGTTCGCGTCCAGCCAAGCTAACCGCGCGGGCATGACCAAGTCTTCTTCACGCCGTACCTTCGCGATTATCTCGCACCCTGACGCGGGCAAGACCACGCTGACCGAAAAGCTGCTGCTGCAAGGCGGGGCGATCCACCTGGCCGGCGAGGTCAAGGCGCGGGGGCAGGCGCGGCGCGCGCGGTCGGACTGGATGAAGATCGAGCAGCAACGCGGAATCTCGGTGACCAGCTCGGTGATGACCTTTCAAAAAGGCGATATCACCTTCAATTTGCTCGATACTCCGGGCCACGAGGACTTTTCCGAAGACACCTACCGGACGCTGACCGCGGTCGATTCGGCGATCATGGTGATCGACGCGGCCAAGGGGATTGAGCCGCAGACGCGCAAGCTGTTCGAGGTGTGCCGGATGCGCTCGGTGCCGATCATCACCTTCATCAACAAGGTCGATCGCGAGGGGCGCAACGCTTTTGAAACGCTCGACGAAGTGGCCGATGCGCTGGCGCTCGACGTCGTGCCGATGTCGTGGCCGGTGGGGATGGGCGGCCAGTTCCAGGGCGTGCTCGACTTCGAAACCGGGCTGACCGCGCGGCCCGAGGGGGACAGCCGCGAGTTCCTTGGCAAGGTGGAGAAGTTTGCTCTGCCTGATGAGGTGGCCGAGGAAGTGGAGCTGGCGCAGGGCGGTTATCCCGACTTCGACATCGCCGCCTATCGCCACGGGGACATGACGCCGGCCTATTTCGGATCGGCGCTCAAGAACTTTGGTGTGGCGCAACTCATTGATGCCATTTCGAAATTTGCGCCCCCGCCGCGCCCGCAATCGTCGGACCAGGGCGAGATCAGCCCCGAGCGCGAGGATGTGACCGGGTTCATCTTCAAGGTCCAGGCCAACATGGACCCGCAGCACCGGGACCGGATCGCGTTCATGCGGATGGTTTCGGGGACGTTCCGCCGGGGGATGAAGCTGACGCCTTCGGGGCTGGGCAAGCCGATCGCGATCCATTCGCCGATCCTGTTTTTCGCGCAGGACCGCGAGATTGCCGACAGCGCCGAGGCGGGGGACATCATCGGGATTCCCAACCACGGGACGCTGCGCGTGGGCGATACCATGTCGGAACGGAACGACGTGCGGTTTATCGGCCTGCCCAATTTCGCGCCGGAAATCCTGCGCCGGGTCGCGCTGAAAGATCCCACGAAAACAAAGCAGTTGCGCAAGGCGCTCGACGATCTGTCCGAGGAAGGCGTGATCCAGGTGTTCTATCCCGAAATCGGCGCGCAGTGGATCGTGGGCGTGGTCGGGCAGCTTCAGCTGGAAGTGCTGATCAGCCGGCTCGAGGCGGAATACAAGGTCGAGGCGGTGCTGGAAGCCTCGCCGTTCGAGACCGCCCGGTGGCTCAAGGGATCGGACGGCGACCTCAAGGCGTTTGCCGATTTCAACAAGTCGAACCTGGCCAAGGACCGCGACGGCGATCCGGTGTTCATGGCACGGTCTTCATGGGATGTCGGGTATCAGCAAGAAAGAAACCCGGAGCTGGCGTTCAGCGCAACAAAGGAGCGCTGAACCCGATTTGCAACGGCACTGCAACGCACCCGCACAAAGGCAAGGCCGCCTGTGGAACTCACTTTCGCCAGCTATAACATCCACAAGGCCGTCGGGCTCGACCGGCGCCGCGATCCGGCACGGATTCTTTCGGTGCTGCACGAGATCGACGCCGACGTGATCGCCCTGCAGGAGGCCGACCGCCGCTTTGGCGAGCGGGCGAGCGTGCTGCCGCGTGACCTGCTCGGCGATCATGGTCCGTGGCGGGCGGTGGCGCTGGGCCAGCGGCCGGATTCGATCGGGTGGCACGGCAATGCGCTGCTGGTGCGGCGGGGGATCACGGTGACCTCGGCCTCGATGGTGCCGCTGCCGACGCTGGAGCCGCGCGGCGCGGTGCGGGCGGATCTGGAGATCGAGGGGCGGGCCTTGCGGGTGGTGGGAATGCACCTTGACCTGTCGGGGCTGCGGCGGCGGCAGCAGGTGCGCGCGGTGCTGGCGCATATCGGCTCCTGCGGCGAGGCTTGTCCGACAGTGCTGATGGGCGACTTCAATGAATGGTCGCGGCACGGCGGGGCCTTGCGCGAGTTCCATCATGATGCCTGGGCGGTGCTGGCACCGGGGCGGAGCTTTCCCAGTAGGCGACCGGTGGCGATGCTTGAC
Organism: uncultured Novosphingobium sp.; assembly: GCA_964343385.1. Lineage (GTDB taxonomy): Bacteria > Pseudomonadota > Alphaproteobacteria > Sphingomonadales > Sphingomonadaceae > Novosphingobium. Next base: position 10,048 of record CAYFJH010000057.1, read on the forward strand.
CGGATCGTGGTTTCGGCCGGGTGTGAAATCGGCCTGTGCGCGGTGCATCACAGCGCCCAGGCGGTCGTGGCATCGGACCACCTGCCGGTCATGGCGCGGATTTTGCTGCCCAAAATTTAGGCAGCTTGCACAGGATTCGAGCGGGAGCGTGCCCTGGAAACACGCCCGGGCTACGGACTCTTCCTGAATCCCAACGAATCCCTGAACTGGCACGGTGCTTGCGACAGGCATCGTGCCGGCGTTTGGACCGGTAGGCTCCAGGGGGGCAAGGATGAAATTCATCATCGCCATCATCAAGCCGTTCAAGCTCGACGAGGTTCGTGAAGCCCTCGGCGCCATAGGCGTCGCCGGCATGACCGTTTCCGAAGTCAAGGGTTTCGGGCGGCAAAAAGGCCAGACGGAAATTTACCGCGGTGCCGAATATTCGACGAACATGTTGCCCAAGGTGAAGATCGAGATCGCAGCGTCAGACAGCCTGGCCCCGCAGATCGTCGAAACGATCCAGCAGGTCGCCAGCACCGAGGCAATCGGTGACGGCAAGATCTTCGTGCTCGACCTTTCCGAGGCGGTTCGTATCCGCACCGGCGAGGCGGGCGACACCGCGCTGTAACGGCAGGAGGGAACCCACCATGAACCGCAAGATTGCCACACTCGGCAAAATTTGTGGCGGCGTTGGCGCGCTCGGAGCATCGCTCTTTGCCGCCACTGCCGCCTTCGCGCAGGAAGCAACGGAGGCCGCGACCGAAGTGGCCGCTGCCGTTGCCGAAGCCACCGAAACCGCAACCGCAGCCGCCACCACCCTGATCAAGGCGCCGACCGTCGAGCAGATGGCCGGCATGGTCGACAAGGGCGACGGCGCCTGGATGCTGATGTCATCGGTCCTGGTGCTCATGATGAGCGTGCCGGGCCTTGCGCTGTTCTATGGCGGCCTCGTCCGCACCAAGAACATGCTCAGCGTCCTGATGCAGGTGTTCATGATCGTCTCGGTCGCGGGCCTGGTCTGGGCCAGCTGGGGCTATACGATGGCCTTTACCAGCGGTTCGACGCCGTTCGTGGGCGGGTTCTCCAAGCTGTTCCTCGCAGGGGTCACCAGCGGCACCTACGCTGCGACCTTCTCGAACAACGTCTATATTCCGGAACTGACCTTCGTGGTGTTCCAGATGACGTTTGCGATGATCACCCCGGCGCTCATCGTCGGTGCCTTTGCAGAGCGCGTGAAGTTCACCGCCCTGATGGTGTTCGTCGTGCTGTGGCTGACGGTGGTCTATTTCCCGATCGCACACATGGTGTGGTACTGGGCAGGCCCGGACTTCCTGCCGGACGCTTCGACCGACTACGGCTACCTGTGGGGCATGGGCGCACTCGACTTCGCTGGCGGCACCGTGGTGCACATCAACGCCGGTGTCGCGGGCCTCGTCGGCTGCCTTATGATCGGCAAGCGCACCGGCTTCGGCAAGGAAGCCACCCCGCCGCACTCGCTGACCATGACCATGATCGGCGCTTCGCTGCTGTGGGTGGGCTGGTTCGGCTTCAACGCCGGCTCCAACCTTGAAGTCAACGGCGTGACCTCGGTCGCCTTCATCAACACCATGCTGGCCACTTGCGCCGCCGCGGTGTCGTGGGCCATCGTCGAGCAGATCCACCACGGCAAGCCGTCCATGCTGGGCGCTGCAACGGGTGCGGTTGCCGGTCTTGTCGCGATCACCCCTGCTTCGGGCTTCGGCGCTCCGATGACCTCGATCGTGCTCGGCCTGCTCGTCTCGCCGGTCTGCTACTTCTTCGTCTCGGTGGTGAAGAACAAGCTGAAGTACGACGATACCCTGGACGTCTTTGGCGTCCACTGCATCGGCGGCATCATCGGCGCCATCGCCACCGGCGTGGTTGCCGACCCGGCGCTGGGCGGCCAGGGCTGGCTCGACTACACCGTGTTCCCCTATGTTGCCGGGGAATACGACATGGCCGGGCAGCTGGTGACGCAGCTCAAGGCGGTCGTCGTGACCATCCTGTGGTCGGGTATCGGTTCCGCAGTGCTCTACTTCATCGTCGACAAGGTCTTTGGCCTGCGTCCGACGGAAGAAGCCGAGCGCGAAGGTCTCGACCTCTCCGAACACGGCGAACGCGCCTACAATATGTAATCGGGAGCATCGCGGGAAAAGTGGGAACCGTTTTTTCACTGTTCGCGATGCGACCCAACTGAATACCCAGTTTGGCGGGGCCGGAGATCCTCCTCTCCTCCCCTTCGGCCCCGCCATCCGACGTTCCTCCTGCGAACGACACCTTAGAGCCCCGGAGCCAGCCGCTCCGGGGTTTTTTTCGTTTGTGGGGGCGGGGGTGGCGTTGCGGATGAAACGCTGCCGGGCCATTGTCCGACAGATGACGGTTATCGATGCAGCCTTGCTCACGACGGTTCCGGCCAGTTCCGTCACGAAAGTTGCGTTCTACAAGCGGGATGAAATCACCACGGACGTGATATGCTGCGAGGTCGTCCTTGGTGACGAAGTCTGGACCTTTCACGAGGAACTTGTCGGCTGGGATTCTCTGCTGACGCATCTCAGCGCGCTCCCAGACTTTCGCGCCGACTGGTTTTCCGAGGCATCCCAACCGGCCTTTGGCCGCAGCGAATTTGTCGCATTCAGCCGACCATATTCACGAGCGCCGTCACCCTGAACTTGGTTCAGGGTCCATCGGGCAGGCGAGCGCAAAGACCGCAGGTCTTGCGGCACGCCTGCTCACAACTTCAGCCGCCCGTGCGTGCGGCACCATGGATCCTGAAACAAGTTCAGGATGACGAAGTTGGTGAGGGGACATGGCGTCAGGCTGGATGCGGAATGCACGCTGCAGCGTTGCTGACCCCTCGGTCAGCCGCTTTGCGGCTGCCGCCTCCCCATTGCCTTGCGACAGGGAGGGTTTGTGTCAGCCTGCGCGGCTGGCGAGCATATCCAGCAGCGGACGCACGGGCGTCAGGTCGTAGCCGGCCTGCGCGGCGGCTTCGGCCAGGGCGTCCGGGCTGGCGCCGGTGCTGGCTTCGGCGAGGGCCCACAGCAGGGTCGAGCGGGTGCCGGAGCGGCAGTAGGCGAGGATCGGTCCGGTCGCATCTTCGAGCGCATCGGCCATGGCGCGGACCTGGGGTTCGCTGAAGCCGGCGTGGGTGACGGGGATGGCGACATAGGCGATGCCGGCGGCACTGGCGGCGGCTGCGATCTCGGGTCCGGGGATCTGGCCGGGTTCCTCGTCCTCGGGGCGGTTGTTGACGATGAGGGCGATGCCCATGGCCCGGGCCAGCGCGACGTCGGGGAGGCCGATCTGCGGGCTGGCGTAGATGCCTTCGGCGATTTTGCGGAACATGGAACTACGCTCCTTTGGTGCGGGCCGCCTGACGATTTCGGGCCCGGCGGCCACGGCCGATGATGTTGAGCATTTCGACCCCGCCGGAGAAGGCCATCGCGGCATAGACGTAGCCCTTGGGGATGTGGACCCCGAAGCCGTCGGCGATGAGCACCAGCCCGATCATAACCAGGAAGGCGAGGGCGAGCATGACGAGGGTGGGGTTCTTCTCGATGAATTTCGCCAGCGGGTCGGCGGCAGCCATCATGATGACGACGGTGACGACGACGGCGGTGATCATGATCGGCACGTCGTCGGTCATCCCGACGGCGGTGAGGATCGAATCGACCGAGAAGACGAGGTCGAGCGCGATGATCTGGGCGATGGCCGAGGCAAAGCCCATGGCGGCACCGCCGATGCCGGCGGCCGGCCCCTTGTCGTGGTCAAGCAGTTCGCCGCTTTCGCCCTCGACGTCGATGTTGTGGTGGATTTCCTTGGTCGCCTTCCACAGCAGGAACAGGCCGCCGGCGATGAGAATCAGGTCGCGGCCGGAGAAGGCGGTCTCGAACGTGGGTTCGCCGTGGGTGCCGGGCGAACCGGTCATGCCCAGATCGAACAGCGGGGCCTGGAGCGTGACAATCCAGCCGATCAGCATGAGCAGCGCGATCCGCATGATCAGCGCGAGGGCAAGGCCGAGCCGCCGGGCCTTTTGCTGCTGCTCGGGCGGGAGTTTGTTCGACAGGATCGCGATGAACACGAGGTTGTCGATCCCGAGCACGATTTCGAGCGTGATCAGCGTGATGAGGGCAGCCCAAGTGGCCGGCTGCGAAAAGAGTTCGATGAGTTCCATGTCGCCCCTCTCTGCCAAGGTGAGGCCGTGCTGGCAAGGCGGCGTTCGGGGGCGGGGCGTTGCAAATTGCGCACAATTGGAACGTCCGGGCCGAGATTCCGCGCGTCGGGTCGGATTCTGTTCGCGCTTGGCCGAATTCTCGGTTATGCCCGAGGATGCAGAGGAAAAGGGCCGCGCTTGTCGGGGCTTCTTGCCCTGTCGTCCGGCGGGTTTCGTCCGCACCGCCCGGGCGATTCCACAGGGGGCGAAGCGAAGGTAAGTTCGGGTTTATGGGTTTCGATAGAGGACGTCGCGGCCGGGGTCGCGACAAGCGGGACGGTTTCGGCGAGGAAAGTTTCGACCCCTTCTACGGCGGCGGTGACCGCGGTGGATTCGGGGGCGGTGATCGCGGCGGCTTCGGCGGCGGCGACCGGGGTGGTTTCGGCGGTGGCCGGGGCGGTTTCGGGGGCGG
>CAYFJH010000057.1:14682-14988 GCA_964343385.1 uncultured Novosphingobium sp.
CGGCAGCCCGCGCGGCGGTGGTGGTGGCGGCTTCGGCGGCCCCCGCGGCGGTGCTGGCGGCGGCGGCGGCATGCCCGCGCAGGTCGTTGGCCAGGGCAAGGGCGTCGTCAAGTTCTTCAACGTGCAGAAGGGCTTCGGCTTCATCCAGCGCGAAGATGGCGGCGAAGACGTGTTCGTCCACATCAGCTCGGTTGAGCGGGCGGGCCTTGAGGGCCTGGCCGAAGGACAGGGGCTGGAGTTCCAGTTGGTCGACCGCGGCGGCAAGGTTTCGGCGAGCGACCTCGTGGTCGTCGGCGATGTCATCCC
>CAYFJH010000057.1:14998-16520 GCA_964343385.1 uncultured Novosphingobium sp.
TGAAGCGCGAAGGCGCTCCTGCCGGTCCGGGCGGTGCGGGCGCAGGCGCTCCGCAGCGCCAGCTGACCGGCGAAAAGGCCACCGGAACGGTCAAGTTCTTCAATTCCATGAAGGGCTTCGGCTTCATCACCCGCGACGACGGCCAGCCGGATGCATTCGTGCACATCAGCGCGGTCGAGCGTTCGGGGATGAGCAACCTCAACGAAGGTGACCGGCTTGAATTCGATATCGAGGTCGATCGACGAGGCAAGTACTCGGCGGTCAACCTGGTGCCGCGCCAGGGCTGACCAGCCCGCCAGCCTTTCGGACAGTTGACCGAACGGCACACGGCAACATAACGCGTGCAGGTGGCGGCCCGGATGGGCCGCCATTTGTCGTTTGCGTTTCCCCATCCTCGATATGGTCTTGAATACGAAGGAACGTCCCGATGTCGATCACCCCGCTCATGCCCGTCTATCCCCGGTGCGGATTTCGCCCGGTGCGCGGGGACCATTGCCACCTGATCGGCGAGGACGGCCGGCGTTACCTTGACTTTGCGGCCGGCATCGCGGTGAACATCCTGGGCCATTCGCACAAGGGGTTGATCGGGGCGATCCAGCAGCAGGCCGAGACGCTGATGCATGTGTCCAACCTTTATGGCAGCCCGCAGGGCGAGGGGCTGGCGCAGCGGCTGGTCGACCTGACCTTTGCCGACACGGTGTTCTTCACCAATTCGGGGGCCGAGGCGGTGGAGTGCGCGATCAAGACCGCGCGGGCCTATCACCAGCACGGCGGCAATCCGGAAAAGTATGAGCTGATCACGTTCAACAACGCCTTCCACGGGCGGACGCTGGCGACGATCAGCGCGTCGAGCCAGGAGAAGATGCATGAAGGGTTCCGGCCGCTGCTGCCGGGGTTCAAGTATGTCGATTTCGATGATCTGGAAGCGGTGAAGGCCGCGATCGGGCCGCATACCGCGGGCTTCATGGTCGAGCCGATCCAGGGCGAAGGGGGCATCCGCCCGGCGAGCGACGAATTCATGCAGGGCCTGCGCGCGCTGGCCGACGAGCATGACCTGATGCTGGTGCTCGACGAGGTGCAATGCGGGGTCGCGCGGAGCGGCACGTTCTATGCTTATGAGCAGTACGGGATCGTGCCGGACATCGTCGCGACGGCCAAGGGGCTGGGCGGCGGGTTCCCGTTCGGGGCCTGCCTTGCCACCGAAAAGGCGGCGCGGGGCATGGTCATTGGCACCCACGGGTCGACCTATGGCGGCAATCCGCTGGCGATGGCGGTGGGCAATGCCGTGCTCGACGCGGTGGCGAACGAGGAATTCCTCGCCCATGTGCGGGCGATGAGCGAGCGGCTGCGGTCAAGGCTTGAGCAGTTCATCGGCAACTATCCGGAGCTGTTCGAACAGATACGGGGACGGGGGCTCATGCTCGGCGTCAAGATGAAGGTCGAGCCGCGCGCATTTGTCGCCCATCTGCGGGACAATCACCAGTTGCTGACCGTTTCCTCTGGCGACAAGACGCTGCGGCTA
>CAYFJH010000057.1:16530-19842 GCA_964343385.1 uncultured Novosphingobium sp.
CGGTCGCTGGCGGGGACAACACGCTCCGGCTCGTGCCGCCGCTGGTCATCGACGCGGGGCATATCGACGAATTCATGGAAAAGCTGTCAGCTGGCGCTGCCAGCTATGGGCAGGACGGGGGCAAGTGATGGTCCGGCATTTCCTCAACCTGGCTGACGCGGGCGGCGATGCGGTCGCCGCGATGCTGGGCGACGCGCTGGACCGGAAGGAAGCGCGGAAACCCTGGCCCAAGGGCCGCGCCGATGCCGACGCGCCGTTGGCGGGCCGGGTGCTGGCGATGATCTTCGAAAAGAGCTCGACCCGCACGCGCGTTTCGTTCGACATGGCGATGCGCCAGCTGGGCGGCAGCGCGATCGTGATGGAAGCGGGGGGGATGCAGCTGGGCCGGGGCGAGACCATCGCTGATACAGCGCGGGTGCTGAGCCGGATGGTCGATGCGGTGATGATCCGCACCGACGATCACGCCAAGATCGAGGAACTGGCGGCCTATTCGACCGTGCCGGTGATCAACGGGCTGACCGACCTGTCGCATCCGTGCCAGATCATGGCCGACCTGCTGACGGTGATCGAACGGGGCAAGGCGCTGCCGGGGCTTGAAGTGGCGTGGCTGGGCGATGGGAACAACGTACTGAACTCGATCGTCGAGGCGGCGGGGCTGATGAAATTCAACGTGCGGATCGGTGTGCCGGAAGGCTATGAACCGGACGGCGGCTTCATCACGCGGGCGCAGGCGCACGGCGCGCTGATCGCGCTGCACCGCGATCCGGTCGAAGCCGTTCGCGGAGCCGACGTGGTGGTGACCGATACCTGGATATCGATGGGCCAGGCCCACGCCGAGCCCAAGCTGGCGGCGATGGCGCCTTATCAGGTCAATGACGCGCTGATGGCCCATGCCAAGGGCGATGCGCTGTTCCTGCATTGCCTGCCAGCGCATCGCGGCGAGGAGGTGACCGACGCGGTTATCGACGGCGCCCGGTCGGTGGTGTGGGACGAGGCCGAGAACCGCATCCATGCGCAGAAAAGCGTGCTGCGCTGGGCTTTCGGGCAGTTGTGAGCGCCGCCGCCGAGCCAGCCGGGATGAGCGAGACGGGATTCGACCAGGTCCTGGCTTTCACCCTGCCCGGGCGAAGCGCGCGGGGGCGTGCGGTGCGGCTCGGGCTCACGCTCGATACGATCCTGTCGGCCCACGCCTATCCGGCGGCCATCCGCAATCTGCTCGCCGAAGCGCTGGTGCTGACCGCATTGATGGGCTCGTTGCTCAAGGATGAAGACGGCCAGCTGACGATCCAGGCGCAAACCGGTGGCGGAGTGGTCGATCTGCTCGCCTGCGACTACCGTGGCGGCGAACTGCGTGGATATGTGCGGCACGATGCCGACCGGCTGGTGGCGCTGGGGGCCAATCCGTCGCTGTTCGCGCTGTTTGGAAAGGGATTTCTGGCGATCACGTTCGACCTGGCGACGAGCGGCCAGCGTTATCAAGGGATCGTGCCGCTTGAGGGCGAGTCTCTTTCCGATGCCTGCGAAAGCTATTTTGCGCAGTCCGAACAGGTTCCGACGCTGATACGGGTCGGCATTACCCATAGCGTAGACGGCTGCGTTGCCGGCGGCCTGCTGTTGCAGCACCTGCCGGAAGGCGAGGACGGGCGAGAGCGGATCCATGCCCGGATGGACCATCCCGACTGGGAACACGTCGCGATCATGGGGTCATCGGTGCGGCATGACGAATTGGTCGATCCGGCCCTTTCACTGGAAGCGCTTGTTTGGCGGATATTCCATGAAGAAGACGAGGTCCGGGCCGCTCCGGGCGCCCGCCTGACGCGTGGGTGCCGCTGTACGGTGGAGTATTACCAGGCCGTGCTGGCCCGTTTTCCGGAGGCGGAGCGAATGGAAATGCGCGACGCGGATGGCAGGATTGTGGTGGATTGCGCGTTCTGTTCGCGGAAGTTCGACATCGAGGTCTGAACTCGCCTGATCGTGCATACAGCACACTTGGTCGCGGCTGAAGGTTGGTTTAAGTGGGCAGGGAGGGCGGCCGGATTCGCCGGAAGCCACCGGGCCGGGGAATCATGACCAAGGCACGCGCCATGCTGATGATTTGTGCCGCGTTTTTCGCGGCCAGCGGCTGGCATCACATCACGGCGCAGGTGCCGCTACGGAGCCTTCAGGTCCTGGCCCAGCTCGATGCCGGGAATTGGGAACTGCGCTCGCGCGAAAGCGGCGCGGTCCAGCAATTGTGCCTGGGAGAACGGCGCAATGCGGTGCAGCTTCGCCACAGGGACCTTACCTGCAACTGGGTGGTGTTGGAAGACGACCCGGCCTCGTTGACGGTTCAGTACACCTGCCGCGGGCGGGGCTATGGTCGAACCCATATCCGCCGCGAATCTGCCCAGCTGATCCAGCTCGAGACGCAAGGTATCGCCGACGGCGTGCCGTTCGATGAGCGGGTGGAAGGGCGTCGCGCGGGTGAATGCAGCCTCTGAGCGCGGTTGTCAGCGTGAACGCACCGGGCTAGCGCAGTATTCATGCAGGAAATACGCGATGCAGGGGCCAGGGATGCCGTCGTGCTTCTTTCGGGCGGGCTGGATTCGATGGTCGTGGCCCGGCTGGCGCAGGAGGCGGGGTTTCGGCTCAACGCGCTCACGATTGACTATAACCAGCGGCATCGCCGGGAAATCGATGCGGCTGCCACGATCGCCGGGCACCTCGGCGCGGCGCGTCATGTGGTCCTGCCGCTTGACCTGCGCCAGTTCGGCGGGTCGGCGCTTACCGCCGACATTGCGGTGCCCAAGGACGGAGTGGGCGACGGCATTCCGGTGACGTACGTGCCCGCGCGCAATCTGGTTTTCCTGTCGCTCACGCTAGCCTGGGCTGAGGCGATCGGTGCGCGTGACATCTTTATCGGGGTGAATGCGCTGGATTATTCGGGGTATCCCGATTGCCGTCCGGAGTTCATCGCCGCCTTCGAAAGCGTGGCCAGCCTGGCGACCAAGGCGGGCTCTGAAGGAGCGCCGTTCACAATCCACGCGCCGCTGCAGTTCCTTGGCAAGGATGACATCGCTCGCGAAGCATTTCGCCTCGGGCTGGACCCCGCGATGAGCTGGTCGTGCTATGATCCGCAGCCGGACGGCTCTGCTTGCGGCGAATGTGACAGCTGCCGCCTGCGCCGGGGCGGGTTTGCCAAGGCTGGGCTTGCCGACAACACCGTTTACGCGCGCTGACGCCAAGTCCGGCGATCATCGCGATTGGCACCGAATTTCGGACACGAAAAAGGGGGCCGGATTTCTCCGGCCCCCTGATTCACTTTCAGCCGAG
>CAYFJH010000058.1:0-19809 GCA_964343385.1 uncultured Novosphingobium sp.
CGGTTGTAGGCGATCACCGCCGGAATGGCCGCAAACAGACCGATGGCCGTGGCGAACAGCGCCTCGGAAATGCCCGGCGCGACCACGGCGAGCGAGGAATTCTGCTGCTGGCCGATCTGGAAGAACGAGTTCATGATCCCCCAGACCGTCCCGAACAGGCCGACGAAGGGCGCGGCGGAGCCGACCGTGGCGAGGAAATTGAGCCGCGCGCCCAGCCGGTCGCTTTCCTGTTCGACCACCGAGCCCATCAGCGCCGACAGCCGCTGGCGCGTGCCTTCGCGGTCAAGCGCCTTGAGGCTGGCGCTGCGCCGCCATTCGCCCAGCCCGGCGCTGACCACCCTGGCCGAGGGCGAACCTTCGGCGCCGGCCTGCGCGTGATAGGCTTCCATGTCCTTGGCCTGCCAGAACCCGTCCTCATAGGCACGGCACCGGCGGCGGACCGCGCCCATCCGCAGCGAGAACGAGACGATGATCGTCCAGACCCAGACGCTGGCGAGCAGCAGCCCGGCCATCACCAGCTGGACCACGATATCGGCCTCGATAAACAGCTTCACCGGATTGAGGTGGCCGGGAGCGGCCGCGCCGGCGGCAAGGAGGTCAAGGCGGGTCATCTTTGTTCCATATCCGTAATTTCGGCAAAAGCGGCGCGCCACTCCGCCGGTTGACGCCGGGCGCGGCCGTCGGGACCGGCAAAGCCGACCCGCACCCGCATCTCGGCAAGCAGCGTCCCGCCCCTGAACGCCCGCTGAATCATCCGGCACGAAGCCGCGCCCAGTTCGACAGCGCGGGTTTCGATCAGGACCACATCGTCCAGCCGCGCCGGGGCGAGATAGCGGATCGACAGGTCCGAGACGACATAGCCGCCGGTCCCGCCTTCCTGCGCGGCGCGCTGGTCAATCCCGATCAGCCGCACCATGTCGCTCCGCGCGCGTTCGAACCAGCGCAGGTAATTGGCGTGATAGACCACGCCCGACAGGTCGGTGTCCTCAAAATAGGCGCGCACCGCGAAACGGTGGACCGGGCCGTCGAACTGGCCGGAGGGAGGCTGGGGCATCGTCATCCGCCGGAAGTCTTAGCCGGGGGCCGAGTCGCGGGGCAAGGGTTGAGTCCCTGTTAAGTGCGGAAAGGCCCTTGCGGCCTTTCCTTGCCTTCGACGGATGTCGAAGGCGTACCCTACAAACACTTTACTGCGGGATCATCGCGTAGAACTGCCGCCCGCCAAACAGGTGGACGTGGAGATGGGGCACTTCCTGATGGCCATGCTGCCCGACATTGGCGAGCATCCGGTAACCCGGCGCGACCAGTCCGTTGTCGCGCGCGACCGTGCCGACCGCCCGGACGAACCCGGCGATGGTGGCATCGTCGGCGTTTGCCGAGAAATCATCCCAGCTGATGTAAGGCGCCTTGGGAATGACAAGGATGTGCACCGGGGCCTGCGGGTTGATGTCGTGAAACGCCAGCGCGAAGTCATCTTCATATGCCTTCCGGCACGGAATCTCGCCACGCAGGATCTTCGCGAAGATGTTGTTCGGGTCATAGGGCGCACGCGGGTCGATCGGCATCAGTCTGCTTTCCTCGCAGCTTTCTCGGCAATCCCGGAAGTGCCCTCGCGCCGGTCCAGTTCGGCCAGCACCTCGGCCAACGAAACCTCTTTCGCCGCCAGCAGGACCATCAGGTGGAACAACAGGTCCGCCGCCTCGCCGACCAGTTCTGCCCGGTCGCCGGTCAGCGCGGCGATGACCGTCTCGGTCGCCTCCTCGCCCACCTTCTGGGCGATCTTGCCCACGCCGCGCGCGGTCAGCTTGGCGACGTAGGACGAGGACGGGTCGGCGCTGCGCCGCTCACGGATCGTGGCTTCAAGTCTGCCGAGTGCATCGCTCATGCAGATGCGATGCAATGCCATTGCAATCCGGTCAACGGTTTTGCTCAGCCTCGGGCAGGAATCCCCGCCGCGCGCAGGGCCGCATGGGCCTCGGCAATCGAGTATTTGCCGAAGTGGAAGATCGAAGCCGCCAGCACCGCGCTGGCATGGCCCTTGAGCACCCCGTCGACCATGTGATCGAGCGTACCCACTCCGCCGCTCGCGATCACCGGAACCGAAACCGCATCGGCAATCGTCCGGGTCAGCTCAAGGTCATAACCGGCCTGCGTCCCGTCGCCGTCCATCGAGGTCACGAGCAATTCGCCCGCGCCATATTTCGCAAGCTTTACAGCGTGTTCGACGGCGTCGATCCCGGTGGCCTTGCGCCCTCCGTGGGTGAAAATCTCCCACTTTCCGGTGCCCGTCCGCCGGGCATCGACCGAGGCGACGATGCACTGGCTGCCCATCCGCTCCGCAATGTCGGAGACGACTTCGGGCCGCGACACGGCGGCGGAATTGACCGCCACCTTGTCCGCCCCCGCCAGCAGCAGCGCCCGCGCATCCTCCACCGTCCGCACCCCGCCGCCCACCGTCAGCGGCATGAAGCACACCTCTGCCGTACGCCGCACCACATCGAGCAGCGTCCCGCGACCCTCGTGACTCGCTGAAATATCAAGGAAACACAGCTCGTCCGCGCCGGCCGCATCATAGGCCCGCGCCTGTTCGACCGGATCGCCGGCGTCGATCAGGTCGACGAAGTTTACGCCCTTGACCACCCGCCCATCGCGGACATCGAGGCAGGGAATGACGCGGACGCGCACGGTCATCAGCCGCGCTCCGCCATGGCGATGGCCGCCGCAAGGTCGAGCCGCCCTTCGTAGAGCGCGCGGCCGGTGATCACGCCTTCGATCCCCTCGTGGGCGTGGAGCGTGAGAATATGGATATCGTCCAGACCCTTGACCCCGCCCGAGGCGATTACCGGAATGTCCACCCGGCGCGCGAGATCGACCGTGGCGTCGATGTTCACGCCCTTGAGCAGCCCGTCGCGGCCGATGTCAGTGAACAGCAGGCTGGCGACCCCGGCATCCTCGAACCGGCGGGCGAGGTCGACCACTTCGACGTCTGACACGTCGGCCCAGCCCTCGGTCGCGACCATGCCGTCCTTGGCGTCGACCGCGACGACGATCCCGGCGGGGAACTCCTTCGCCATGTCCCGGACGAATTCAGGGTCTTTCAGCGCCGCCGAGCCCATGACCACGCGCGAAACGCCAAGGTCGAACCAGCCTTCAACCGCGGCGCGGGTGCGGATGCCGCCGCCGAGCTGGACGTGGCCAGGGAAGGCCTTGAGGATCGCCTCGACCGCTTCGCGGTTTTCCGCGCGGCCCGCGAAGGAGCCGTCGAGATCGACCACATGGAGGTATTGCGACCCGGCTTCGGCAAACAGCACGGCCTGGGCGGCGGGATTGTCGCCGTAGATGGTGGCGCGCGCCATGTCGCCTTCGGCCAGACGAACGACCTGGCCGCCCTTGAGGTCGATGGCGGGGAACACGATCATGTCACGGTTTCCATTCGAGAAAACGGGAGAGCAGCGCGAGGCCGTAGGCCTGGCTCTTTTCCGGGTGGAACTGCACGCCGACCACGTTGCCCTGCGCCACGGCGGCCACCACGCCGCCGCCATGATCGGTCATCGCGGCGACCGCCATGCCGTCATCGGGCACGAAGTGGTAGGAGTGGAGGAAATAGCCCTCGCCCGGCTCGATCAGGCCGTTCGCACCAGCATGGGGCGGCAGGGCGATGTCGTTCCAGCCCATGTGGGGGATCTTGATCGACGGGTCGGCCCGTTCGATCAGGCGGACCTCGCCGCCGATCCAGTCCAGCCCCTCGGTAATGCCATGTTCGACCCCGCGGCTGGCGAGCAGCTGCATCCCGACGCAAATGCCCAGGAACGGCGCGCCGCCGATCTGGACGCGTTCTTCCATCGCGTCGATCAGCCCGGGGATGGAGCGCAGCCCTTCGGCGCAGGCGCGGAAGCTGCCGACGCCCGGCAGGACGATGCGGTCCGCGGCGCGCACCACGTCAGGGTCAGCCGTGATCGCGACATCCGCCGCGCCCGCCGCCTTCAGCGCATTGGCGACCGAGTGCAGGTTGCCCGCGCCATAATCGATAAGTGCCAGCGTCTCAGCCATAGGCGTCAGCCGTTCAGGCTCCCTTCTCCGAGCAGGCCCTTGGTGCTGGGCACGGCCCCGCCCTTGCGCGGGTCCAGCTCTACCGCCGTGCGCATCGCGCGGGCAAAGCCCTTGAAGATGCCTTCGCAGATGTGGTGGTTGTTGGTGCCGTAGATGAGTTCGATGTGCAGGGTAATGCCCACCGCCTGCGCGATCGACTGGAACCAGTGCTCGATCAGCTCGGTGTCCATTTCGCCCAGCCGCTCCTGGGTGAAGGCGGCCTTCCACACCAACCACGGCCGGCCGGAAATATCGAGCGCGACGCGCACCAGCGCCTCGTCCATCGGCGAATAGGCCTGGCCGTAGCGGCCGATCCCGCCCTTGTCGCCCAGCGCAGTGGCGATGCACTGGCCGATGGCAATGGCCGAATCCTCGGTCGTGTGGTGCTGGTCGACGTGGAGGTCGCCGACGATCCGGCAGCGGATGTCGATCAGCGAATGGCGCGAGAACTGCTCGATCATGTGATCGAGAAAGCCGATCCCGGTCGAAACGTCATAGGCCCCGGTGCCGTCGAGGTTCACTTCGACCTCGATATCGGTCTCGTGGGTCTTGCGGGCAATCCGGGCGGTGCGCATGGCCGGTCCTCAGAGCTTTGCGGGAATCTTTGTGATGGCGCTGCCTATAGTCCCCCCGCCAATAGGTGCAAGGCACGCATTGCCCGCTTGACCGCGCGGGCCGTCATCGCCACTTGAAGGGGCATGACCGAAACGCCCGACAGCCTGATCCCCTATGACGAGATCGTCCAGGAAGCCCTGCGTGCCGTAGTGGGCCGCGTCCTTGGCCAGGTGATCGACGGCGGGGGCGAACTGCCGGGCAACCATCACTTCTACATCACCTTCAAGACCACCGCGCCGGGGGTGGACATTCCCAAGCACCTGCGCGAACGTTTTCCGGACGAGATGACCATCGTCCTCCAGAACAAGTATTGGGACCTGACAGTCGGGCCGGACCACTTTTCGGTCGGGCTGTCATTCAACCAGATGCCCGCGAAACTGGTCATCCCCTTCGCCGCGATCACCGCCTTCGTCGACCCGGCGGTCGATTTCGGGCTGCAATTCCAGGCCGCCGTCGCCGACCTCGCCCCCGAAGTTCCGGACGAGCCGGAGAACGACGGATCGGAACAGGGCGATGAGCAGCGCGTTGCGACCGAGGACGGGACCAACGTGGTGACCGTAGATTTCGGCCGGAAGAAATAGGCCAGCGGGCAGCAACAAGGCGAGAGCGGCATGGGCATCCTGAGCAAGACCGGGAAAGCGTTGGTCAAGGCCAAGGGTGCGGCGGGTGACGCCGCGGGCGAGGCGGCAAAGTTTGCGAAGCCGAGCCCCAATCCCATGACCAACCTTGTCCTTGCCGACATTGCCCTGCGCGGCGGCGGAAGCCTGCTCCGCCGGGCGGTCGAAATCGGCCTGCTGGGCAAGGCCCTGGGAAGCACGAAGGCCGGCAAGCTGGTCAAGGGCCGGACCATGGGCCAGACCCTGGTCGGCACCGCCATCGCCCGCATCGCCACCCGCTCGGTCCCCGGTGCGCTGATCATCGGCGGCGGACTGCTCGCCAGGGCGCTCTATGACCGCAAGCACGCGAAGGAAGCCCGGGCCGCTGGCAACAAGGCCATCGCAAAGCAGGCGAAGCGCGGGGAATAGGATTCCTGCCGGGTGCACCCATGGCGTTCGGCAACGGCCCCATTCCATAAACTCTTCTTGATTCGCGCCGTCCTGATGGGGCATTGGCGCATATGCCTACCGACACGCTCCACCGCCGCGGCCTGATGCTGATCCTGTCCTCGCCCTCCGGCGCGGGCAAGACGACCATCGCCCGCAAGCTCCTCAAGCGCGACCCCGAGATCGCGATGTCGGTATCCGTCACGACCCGGCCGATGCGTCCGGGCGAGGTTGCCGGCAAGGACTATCACTTCGTCGACCAGGACCAGTTCGACCGCATGGTCGCGGACAATGATTTCTTCGAATGGGCGCCGGTGTTCGGCCATTGCTATGGCACGCCCAAGGCCGAAATCCGCGCGGGTCTGAAAACCGGGCGGGACTATCTGTTCGACATCGACTGGCAGGGCACCCAGCAGCTTTACCAGAAGGCCGAGTCCGACGTGGTGCGGGTGTTCATCCTTCCGCCCAGCCTTGAAGAACTGCGCAGCCGGCTGGTCGGTCGCAACACCGACAGCGCCGAGGTCATCGCCGACCGCATGGCCCGCGCCCAGGCCGAGATCAGCCACTGGGACGGCTATGACTATGTCGTGGTCAACGACGATGTCGATGCCTGCTATGCCAAGGTCCGCGAGATCCTTGAGGCAGAGCGGATGCGCCGCACCCGCCAGACCGGGCTGATCGATTTCGTGCGCAAGCTAACATCCAGCCGGTAACCGCGCGGCTTGCCGCGAGGCCGGTGACGCTATAGTCGCGCGCTTCATTTATTCTACTACGCCCGAGGGAACCGCCGATGACCGACCTTTCCAGCCAGATCGAAGCCGCCTGGGACGCCCGCGACACCGTGACCCCGGCCAGCGCCGACGTGCGCGCCGTGGTTGATGCCGCGCTGGCCCAGCTCGATGCCGGTACCGCGCGCGTCGCCGAACCCGATGGCAACGGCGGGTGGAAGGTCAACCAGTGGCTCAAGAAGGCGGTGCTGCTCTCGTTCCGGCTCAACGACAACGGCGTGATGCCCGGTGCCTCGGGCGGCGCCCCGGCGTTTGACAAGGTGCCCTCCAAGTTCGCCGGGTGGACCGATGCCGAGTTTCGCGGCGCGGGCATCCGCGTGGTCCCCGGCGCGGTGGCGCGGCGCGGCGCGTTTATCGCCAAGGGTGCGGTGCTGATGCCGAGCTTCGTCAATATCGGCGCCTATGTCGGCGAAGGCACGATGGTCGACACCTGGACCACGGTCGGTTCCTGCGCGCAGATCGGCCGCAATGTCCACCTCTCGGGCGGCGTCGGGATCGGCGGCGTGCTCGAACCGCTGCAGGCGAACCCGGTGGTGATCGAGGACAACTGCTTCATCGGTGCGCGGTCCGAAGTGGCCGAGGGCGTGATCGTTTGCGAGGGCGCGGTGCTGTCGATGGGGGTCTACCTTGGCGCATCGACCAAGATCATCGACCGCGCCACGGGCGAGGTCCATATCGGCCGGGTGCCGCCCTATGCCGTGGTCGTCCCCGGCTCGCTGCCGGGCAGGCCGCTGCCCGACGGCACCCCCGGCCCGTCACTCTATTGCGCGGTGATCGTCAAGACCGTGGACGCGCAGACCCGGGCCAAGACCGGGATCAACGAACTCCTGCGCGACTGAGCGGGACTGCGAACCCGGGCCATACCCGGAACATTGCGGCGTCTCCCGCGTAGATCGGTCGTAATCCAGCCGACACGGGAGACCTGCGATGCAGCGTCAAGGCGAAGAAGTTCACATCGACACGGACGAGGCGCGCGGAGGCGAAACCCCCCACATTGTCCGTTATGTGCTGCTCATCGGCCTGATCCTTGCGATCGGAGCGCTGTCCCTGATCTGGATAACCGGTGCCGCGACCAGCCCGCAGGGCGAACGCACCGGCGTCATCACCAACCAGGCCACGCCTGACCAGTAAAGGGAAGATCCAGCCGTGCCCGCGAAATCGAAAGCCCAGCAGCAGGCCGCCGGCGCGGCGCTTTCCGCCAGGCGCGGCGATACCCCGAAGTCCAAACTGCTGGGCGCGTCGAAGAGCATGGAAAGCTCGATGAGCGAGAAGGATCTGGAGAAGATGGCCCACACCAGGCGTGTGGGCCTGCCGGAGCACAAGTCGAAAGACTAGGCGGCGTGGGCGGCGGCGTAGCATCGGCGGCCTTGAACGCGGCGGCGGCGACCTCCTCGGGCGATCTGGCCGGTGCGGCGCATGGAATCCCTCACGCCAGAGCGGTTCCGGGCGCAATCTTGCGGCCAAACTGCCGCGCCTCAATCCGCTTATCGACGCCGGGCCGCCCGCGCCCTATCCTCGGGACTTCAGCGCAGCGGCAAGGGCACAGGCGATGACATCCGGCAGCACAGACCGTTCCTCGCTCCCCCGCCGAATCGTGCGGCTGACCCTCGGCGCGCTCTACGGCGTGGCGGGGGCGCTCCACCTCGCCCTGCCCGCCCCGTTCATCGCCATCACCCCGCAGTGGGTTCCCGCCCCGGCGCTGGTCATCGCACTGACGGGCGTTGCCGAACTGGCGGGCGCGGCGGCGCTGGTCCAGCCGTTCAGGCCGGCCTTGCGCCACGCGGCGGGGTGGGGGCTGGCGGCCTATGCGCTGTGCGTCTGGCCGGCGAACGTCAACCACATGCTGATCGACCTGTCCCGCGCAGGGCACGGCCTCGGCCTTGGCTATCATGTCCCGCGCATGATGGCGCAGCCGCTGCTGATCTGGGCCGCGCTGTGGGCCGCCGGCATCACCGGCTGGCCCTTTGCCCGCTGTCAGGGCAGCGTTGCCCCCAGTATCGCCCCCAGCATTGCCAGAGCCCGCGCCCGCTCGGACGGATAGCGCTTTTCGGCGAGGTCGTTCATGGTCCGCCGCGTCCCGGCATCGGCCTTGACCGCAAGCCCGCGCACATAGTCCGAGCGAACCGCGTAAATAGCCTCGACCAGTTGCCGGTCATAGGCCGCATCGCCCCGGTCCGCCGCCCGGTCCGCCGCCGCGACCGCGCCGGTCAGGATCTTCGCCGCCCGCCCGTGCTGGACCGCGCAGGACCAGCATGCATCGCGCACGGCATCGGCCCGGCCATCGAGATCGAGCCCGGTCTGCGCCTTCACCGCCGCCACCACCGGGCGGTAATGGGTCCGCTCGATGAAAGCGTGCTGGGCCTCGGCAAAGGCGGTCGGATCGCGCTGCGCGGCCGCCTTCCACGCCGCGCTGAAGGCAGTGCTGCCCGGTGCCAGCCCGATCCACTCGCGCGACCAGCGCACGCCTTCGGCAAGGATGAAGTCAGCGACCGTCCCGGTCCGGCTCGCCATCTGGTAAAGCCCGTAGGACACTCCGCCCGGATCGCGCAGCCCGCTCGACACCGTGCCCGGCCCGCGCCCGCCGCTTTCATAAAGCTCGGATAGCGCGCCCAGGCGGTGCGCGGGCGCGGGCCCGGCATCTGGCGGAAGCACCGCGCCGATGCCTGCCCGAACCGGTCCAAGATCGAATCGCATCATCACCCGTTCTCCGCACTATGAAACATAAAGAGAACATCTGCCATTTTCCGCCGCGTGTAGGAAAGCGCCATCGCCGATCCGCTGCCCGCAAGCTGCTTGACGCCGGTTCGCAATCCTGTGCATCCCGGCACGGATATCCCGGAGAAAGCCAGGCCGAATGACCTTGCACGCGCTGTTCGAACACCGCTCCGGGCGCGTCATCGCAGCGTTTCGTGCGGTTCTGGCCTTCGTGTTCTTCGGCGCGCGGCTGCTTGAGCCGGGCGTATCGACCGGAGGCCTTGGCGCGGGTGTCGGGCTGCTGGCCGGCTACCTTGCGTTCAGCCTTGCGATCGTCCCGCTGGCCTGGACCAGCTGGTGGTTCGACCAGCTGCTGGCGCTGCCGATGCTGGCGATCGACATCGTGTTCTTTCTTGTCGCGGTGTTCCTGACCGAAACGGCCAATGCCGATTTCACCAGCCCGTTCCTGTCCGTCTTTACGCTGACCGTGCTTTCCGCGATGCTGCGCTGGGACTGGCGCGCCGCCGCGCGCACCGGTGCCATAGTCATCATGCTGTTCTGCATGGGCGGCCTGGCGTTGCTCGCGCTCGACACCGAGCTTGACCTCTACCGCTTCGGCCGCCGCGCCTTTTACATGGCCGCGCTGCTGCTGGTGCTGGTGTGGTTCGGGATCCAGCGGCGCGAACCGCAGGTCCCGCCGTTCGACGCGCTGCCCGACCGTGACGACACGACAATGCTTATCCGGCGCGGGCTTGCCTATGCGGGCGAGCTGACCGGGGCGCAATGCGGCCTGCTTGCGTGGAGCCCGGCCGAGGAACCCTGGACCGAGATCGGCACCTTCGGCCCGAACCGGCTACAACCGGGCCGCGCCGGGCCGGAGGTGCTCGCGAGCCTTGATGCCAGTCTTGACCAGGCCCCGCGCGGCGTGCGCCTGTTCGATCTTGCCGCCGGCCGCGAACTGTCGCTGGATGCGGACAATGGCCCCCGCGCCGCGCCGCTGCGCGCCGAAGTCCCACTGGCGGCGCAAGCGGGCATCGCCGAAGGGCTGTGCCTGCCCTTTCGCGGGGTCAGCGGCACCGGCCTGATGGTGCTGGGCGGCATTTCCGGCGCGGGCGCGGACCACCTGCAGCTGGGCAATGCCATCGCCCGCGAGATCGGCGCGGCGTTCGACCGCATGGCGATCGGCCAGCTCGAACGCGAGGCGCTGGTCACGCGCACCCGCAGCGCCATCGCCCGCGACCTCCACGACAGCGTCTCGCAGTCGCTCGCCGGAGCCTGCTTCCGCCTCGAGGCGTTGCGGCGCGGCATCGCGACGCGGCTGGTGACCGACAGCGGCGCGGCCGAGCAGGACATCGTCTCGGTGCGGGATGCCTTACGCCGCGAACAGGGCCATATCCGCGGGCTGATAGAATCGCTGCGCGCCCCTGCCACGCTGCCTCGCAGCCGCGACCTTACCGCCGATATTGCCGATACCCTTGCCGACGCCGGAACGCATTGGGCGCTTGCCGCCCGGCTCGATGCCACAGGTCCGGTCGAGGTGCCCGGCTGGCTCAGCCATGAGATCCAGCAGCTGGTCCGCGAAGCCGTCGCCAACGCTGCCCGCCATGGCAAGGCCCGGCAGGTGACGGTCCGGCTCGGCCAGCCCGTCGGCGCGATCAAGCTGGAAATCGGCGACGACGGTTCCGGTTTCAACGCCGCCGCCCAATCCGGCCCGTGGTCGATCGGCGAACGGGTCTCGGCGCTCGGCGGAGAACTTTCATTGGCAAGTGGGACCGACGGCACCCGCCTTGCCATATTGTTGCCCGCTGCGGCTGCCATGGGATCGACGGCATGATTTCCGTTCTTCTGGCCGACGACCACGCCTTCATCCGTGCCGGGGTCGAAGCCGTGCTGGCGAACTCCGGCTACCGGATCGTGTCGAGTGTCGGCACCGGTGCCCAGGCCCTCGCCGCGCTCAGGGAGCATGATCCGGCGGTCTGCGTGTTCGACGTGACCATGCCCGACGGCGACGGGGTCGATACGCTGCGCGCAATGCGCCGGGCGGGCGACCGCCGCCCGGTGATCCTGCTCACCGCCCAGATCGACGACCGCCGCCTGTCCGACGCGCTCGACGCCGAGGTCAACGGCATCGTCGGCAAGGAAGGCGCGGAGGAAACGCTGCTCTCCGCGCTCGACAAGGTGATGGCGGGCGACCGCGCCATCGCCGCCGACCTGCTTGCCCGCGCGCGCAAGGAAGCTGATCGGCGCAAGACCCCCTCGCCCTTCGCCGCGCTCACCCCGCGCGAGCGGACCATCATCAGCCTTGTCGCAGAAGGCCACCGCAACCGCGACATCGCCGCCGCGCTCGGGATCACTGAGGGCACGGTCAAGGTCTACCTCCACACGCTCTACCAGAAACTCGAGATCGAGAACCGTACCGAACTGGCGGTGCTGGTCCTGCGCCAGCGGGGCGGGGAGGGGAGACTTTAGTTGGGCGGGCCTTCGACCGATGTCGAAGGCCCGCCCAACAAATGCAGACGTATTCTTCACCCCTCGCTCGTCCCTCTCGCTATTGCGCTTGCTAACAGGCGGGCCGGAGGTGAAACTCGGCGAGCCCCTGTGGTGCTGCGCGGCAGCGCCCGGGGCGGATATTCGACCTTCTGGGGATTAGCCGATGAGCTTCACTGCCGATTGCCTGCTGCTGTTCGGGGCCACGGGCGACCTCGCGCAGCGCATGCTGCTTCCCTCGCTGTGTGCGCTCGATGCCGACAAGCTGGTGGGCAAGGACCTGCGGATCGTCGGCACCGCGCGGCAGCCGCTGGATGACGAGGGCTACCGCGCCTTTGCCCGCGAGGCGCTTGAAAAGTATCTCCCCGCCGACCGCAAGCCGGCGATCGAACCGTTTCTCCAGCGCCTGCATTACCAGCCGCTCGACGCCAACCAGACCGACCAGTTCGCGGCGCTCGCCGCCAAGGTCGGCCCGATCGAGCAGGGGCTGTCGATCTTCCTGTCGACCGCGCCCAGCCTGTTCGAGCCGACCATCGCCGGGCTCGTCGCCAGCGGGCTGGCCGGGGAGACCACCCGGATCGGCCTCGAAAAGCCGCTTGGCACCGATCTGGGCACCAGTCGCCTGATCAACAACGCGGTCTCCGCCGCATTCCCGGAAGACCGGATCTTCCGGATCGACCACTATCTCGGCAAGGAAACGGTCCAGAACCTGCTGGCGCTGCGTTTTGCCAACCTGCTGTTCGAGCCGCTGTGGAACGCCGCGCACATCGACCACGTCCAGATCACCGTGGGCGAAACGGTCGGCCTCGAAGGGCGGGTGGGCTTCTATGACGGTGCGGGCGCGCTGCGCGACATGGTCCAGAACCACATGCTGCAATTGCTCGCGCTGGTCGCGATGGAACCGCCCGCCAGCTTCAACGCCACCGCCGTGCGCGACGAAAAGGTCAAGGTCCTGCGCTCGCTCCGCGCTGTCGAGCGGGAAGAAACCGTCACCGGCCAATACCGCGCCGGTGCGATCACCGGCACCGCCGTCCCCGGCTACGACCAGGAACTGGGCAAGGATTCGGACACCGAGACGTTCGTCGCGATCAAGGCCCATGTCGACAACTGGCGCTGGCAGGGGGTGCCGTTCTACCTGCGCACCGGCAAGCGGCTCTACAAGCGCGTGACCGAGATCGTGGTCCAGTTCCGCCCGGTGCCGCATTCGATCTTCGCCGGGCCCAATCGGCGGGGAGGGGGCGCGCGGACCGAACCGAACCGGCTGGTCATCGGCATCCAGCCCGAAGAAAACATCTCGCTCTCGCTGATGGCCAAGGTCCCCGGGCTCGATCGCGGCGGTATCCGCCTGCGCGAAGTGCCGCTCGACATCGCGATGGACGATGCCTTTGCCGGCCCGAAAAAGCGCATCGCTTACGAACGCCTGCTGCTCGACCTGATCGAGGGCGACCAGACCCTGTTCGTCCGCCGCGACGAGGTTGAGGCGCAGTGGGAATGGATCGACGCGATCCGCGAGACCTGGGCCGAACACGGCATCAAGCCCAAGACCTACACCTCCGGGAGCTGGGGCCCCTCCGCCGCCATCGCGCTGGCCGAGCGCGGCGGCGTCACCTGGCACGAATGAGTATCGCACCATGACCCTGCACCCCGTTGTCGAACGCGTTACCGCGCGGATCATCGAAAAGTCCAAGCCCGGCCGCGAGGCCTATCTCGCCGCCATGGCGCAGGAGGCCGGCAAGCACGGCAACCGCGGCTTCCTCTCGTGCTCGAACCTCGCCCACGGCTTTGCCGCCGCGCTCGAGGACAAGAGCGCCATCGCGTCCACGCGCGGGCCGAACATCGGCATCGTCACGGCCTATAACGACATGCTCTCGGCCCATCAGCCCTATGGCCGCTACCCCGAGGCGATGAAGCTCTACGCCCGCGAAGTCGGCGCGACGGCGCAGGTTGCGGGCGGCGTGCCCGCGATGTGCGACGGCGTTACGCAGGGCCAGGACGGCATGGAACTGTCGCTGTTCAGCCGCGACACCATCGCGCTGTCCGCCGCCATCGGCCTCAGCCACGCGATGTTCGACGGTGTCGCCCTGCTCGGCATCTGCGACAAGATCGTCCCCGGCCTCGTCATCGGCGCGCTGCGCTTTGGCTTTCTCCCCGCCATCTTCGTTCCGGGCGGCCCCATGCCCACCGGCATCGGCAACAAGGAAAAGCAGAAAACGCGCCAGCTCTATGCCGAGGGCAAGGCCACCCGCGCCGACCTTCTGGAAAGCGAGAGCAAGTCCTACCACGCGCCGGGCACCTGCACCTTCTATGGCACGGCCAATTCCAACCAGATGATGATGGAACTGATGGGGCTCCACGTCCCCGGCGCGGCCTTTGTCCAGCCCAACACCCCGCTGCGCTCCGCCCTCACCCGCGCCGCCGTCCACCGGCTGGCGGAAATCGGCCGTGACAGCGACGATTACCGCCCGATGAGCCACGTGGTCGACGAAAAGGCCATCGTGAATGCCGCGGTCGGGCTTCTGGCGACGGGCGGGTCGACCAACCACGCGATCCACATCCCCGCGATGGCCCGCGCGGCGGGCATCAGGATCGACTGGCAGGACCTTGATGAACTGTCCGCCGTCGTGCCGCTCCTTGCGCGGGTCTATCCCAACGGCGCGGGCGATGTGAACCACTTCCACGCCGCCGGCGGCATCGGCTATGTCATCCGCGAACTGCTGGACGCGGGCCTCGCCCACGGCGACATCATGACCGTCGCGCGCGGCGGGATGCACGCCTACACGCAGGAACCCTTCATCGAGCACGAGACGCTCGAATGGCGGCCCGCTCCGCATGCAAGCGGCGATGACACCATGCTCCGCCCCGTCGCCGCGCCGTTCCTGGCCGATGGCGGGATGCGACTGGTCAAGGGCAACCTTGGCCGCGCCACCTTCAAGACCAGCGCGGTCGACGAAGACCGCTGGACGATCGAGGCCCCGGCCCGCGTGTTCGACAACCAGAACGCAGTCAACGCCGCGTTCAAGGCCGGCGAGCTTGACCGCGACGTGGTCGTCGTGATGCGCTTTCAGGGCCCGCGCGCCAACGGGATGCCCGAACTCCACAAGCTGACCCCGCCGCTGGGCGTGCTTCAGGACCGCGGCTTCAGGGTCGCTCTGGTCACCGACGGGCGGATGAGCGGCGCCTCGGGCAAGGTCCCCGCCGCCATCCACGTCACGCCCGAGGCGCTGGCCGACAGCTCCGGCGCCTCCGGCCCGCTCGCCTATGTCCAGGACGGCGACATGATCCGCCTCTGCGCCCGCACCGGCAGCCTTGAAGTGCTCGCCGACCTGACCGGCCGCAGCCCGGCCCTGCCCACCGAAACCAGCCTCGGCATGGGCCGCGAACTGTTCGCGATGTTCCGGCTGGGAGCCGACGGCGCCGAATCCGGCGGGTCGGCCATGCTTGCGCTCGCCGGACTGTGACCATGCCCATCGGAGAGGGAATGACCGAACTCGTAACCGTCGACATCGGCGGCACCCACGCCCGCTTTGCGCTCACCACCATCGCGCCGGACGGCACGATCACGCTGGGCGAACCGGCCGTGCTCCACACCAGCGACCACGCCTCGTTCCAGACCGCGTGGGAAGACTTTGCCCGCCACTCGGGCCGCGAACTGCCGCGCGCGGTGGCCATCGCCATTGCCGGCCCGGTCGGGGGCGAGGTGATCCGCTTTACCAACAACCCGTGGATCATCCGCCCCGCGCTGATCCCGGAAAAGCTGGGCGCGGACCGCTATACCCTGATCAACGATTTTGGCGCGGTCGGCCACGCCGCGGCCCGCGCCGACGCGGCCGATTTCGCCCGCCTGTGCGGCCCGGACGAGGCGCTTCCGGCCTCGGGCACGCTCACCGTGATGGGCCCCGGCACCGGGCTTGGCGTCGCCCATGTCTGGCGCTCGGGCGCGGGCGATTACCGCGTCCAGGCGACCGAGGGCGGGCATATCGACTATGCCCCGCTCGATTCCATCGAGGACGCGATCCTCGCCCGTCTGCGCCAGCGCCATTCGCGCGTCTCGGTCGAACGGGTGGTTTCCGGCCCGGCCATCGTCGATATCTACGAAACGCTCGCCGCGCTGGAGGGCCGCCCCTTCACCCAGCTCGACGACCGCACGATCTGGCAGCTCGGCGCCAGCGGAGAGGATTCGCTCGCCGCCGCCGCGGTGGACCGCTTCTGCCTCTCGCTCGGCTCGGTCGCGGGCGATCTCGCCCTTGCCCAAGGGGCCAGCGGCGTGGTCATCGCCGGGGGCCTTGGCCTGCGCATCCGCGATACCCTGCTGGCCTCCGGCTTTGCCGAGCGGTTCAGCGCCAAGGGGCGCTTCGCGGGCCTGATGGGCTCGCTCCCGGTCAAGCTCATCACCCATCCCCAGCCCGGCCTGTTCGGCGCAGCGGCTGCCTTCGCCAAGGAACACCTGTCATGAAACAGATCGAAGTCATCATGCGCACCGCGCCGGTGATCCCGGTGCTGGTGGTCGAAGACGTCGCCCACGCCCTCCCCATCGCCGAGGCGCTGGTCGCAGGCGGCCTGCGCGTCCTCGAGGTGACCCTGCGCACCGCCGCCGCGCTCGATGTGATCCGGGCGATGAAACAGGTCCCCGGCGCGATCGTCGGCGCGGGCACCGTGCTGAACCCGGCCGATCTTGACCGTGCGATCGGCGCGGGGGCGGAGTTCATCGTCTCGCCCGGCCTGACCCCGGCACTGGGCAAGGCGGCCGTGGAAAGCGGCATTCCCTTCCTTCCGGGCACGGCCAACGCCGCCGACATCATGCTCGGGCTCGACCTGGGCCTGACCCACTTCAAGTTTTTCCCGGCCGAAACCTCGGGCGGCATTCCCGCGCTCAAGGCCCTCGCCGCGCCGTTCCACATGGCCCGCTTCTGCCCGACCGGGGGGATCACGCCCGCCACGGCATCCGACTGGCTGGCGCTGGGCCCGGTGCTGTGCGTCGGCGGCAGCTGGATGGTCCCCAAGGGTACGCCCGACGCCGCCGCGATCGAGGCCGCATCCCGCATTGCGGCCAGCCTCGGTCAATAGGGCTCGGTCAACAGGGCTGGCAGCAGGCCGGACTGCTGTTACGATACCCATAAAAGAGGGATCGTTCGAGAAGGAGGGGAAGCCGCGAAAGCGCGGATCGACGAGGGACCGATGACCATGACCGAAGCGCCGACCACCCGAGCACCGACTGGCCAAGCACCGACTGGCCAAGCACCGACTGGCCAAGCACCGACTGGCCAAGCACCGACGATCGCCAGCCTTGAACAGCGCCTGCAGGAACTGCACGCCTTCACCGCCATGCAGCCGCTGTTCAACCCGGTGTTCCAGCTTGGCCTCGAACTGTCGCGCGGGCTGGAAAGCGGCACGCTCTCGCTCGACAATCTCGACAACCTCGTCGCCGAACTGGAATGCGACAGCCTTCAGGCCCGCGCAACCCGGCTGGTGCGGATGGTCGGCCCGGTCGATGCCGCCGCCAACGACAGTGCGATCGCAGATCTGTGCGACGCTCCCGATTTCGGCGAATTCGCCGCGCGCTGGCAGAAGCCCTTCATCCACGTGGTGTTCACCGCCCACCCGACCTTCCTGCTTTCCCGCGCGCAGGGCACCGCCGTCGCCGCTGCCGCCTCCTCGGGCGAGATCGGCGCGGCCAACGTCTGTGTCGCCCCCCACGCCCGCGACACGATCACGCTCGACTACGAACACGAAGAGGCGATGAAGGCATTGGCCAATGCCCAGGGTGCCCGCAACCGCATCGTCGCCAAGGTGCTCGACGCGGCCCGCGCCAAGTGGCCCAAGCGCTGGCGCGAGGTGCGCCCGGTGCCGTTCCGGTTCGCCACATGGGTCGGCTATGACATGGACGGCCGCACCGACATCGGCTGGCACACCTCGGTCCGCTACCGCCTTGGCGAAAAGGCCGAGCGCCTTGCCGGCTATGCCGCCGACCTTGCCATTGCCGCGCCTGAAATCTCGGCCCGCCTCGCCCGCGCCGGAGCCCGCGCCGCCGAAATGGCCGATCTGTTCGCGGTCGACCTGGCCGATCCCGCCGCGCTGTCCGAAGCGGCCAACACGCTCACCACTGCCCATCCCGACAAGCTGGTCAGCCTGTCACCGATCGTCACCGAGCTTGAGGCCGAAGCACGCCACGCCGAGGACGACGTTGCCCGCACGCTGCTCGTCACCGCCGCCGCGATG
Organism: uncultured Novosphingobium sp.; assembly: GCA_964343385.1. GTDB lineage: Bacteria > Pseudomonadota > Alphaproteobacteria > Sphingomonadales > Sphingomonadaceae > Novosphingobium. The sequence goes on from CAYFJH010000058.1 coordinate 17,930, forward strand.
CGCGCCGACGGGCTTGGCATGGGCTGGATCCACTTCCGGGTGAACTCATCCCAACTCCAGAACGCAATCCGCCGCCGTATCGACCCCGATGGCAAGCTTGACCTCTCCAGCCAGGCCGCGCTCGTCCGGATGCGCGAGATGCTGGCCGAAGTGAAGCCGCTGCGCACCAATTTCGGGGCGCTCGCGATCGAGAACAGCACCGCCATCCGCCAGTTCCTGGCCATGGCGCAGATCCTTCACCACATCGACGCCGACACCCCGATCCGGATGCTCGTGGCTGAATGCGAACAGCCCACAACGATGCTCGCCGCGCTCTATTTCGCGCGGCTTTTTGGCATTGCCGACAAGGTCGACGTCTCGCCGCTGTTCGAAACCGAAACCGCGCTCGAACACGGCGGCCGCTTCCTTGATGCGCTGCTCGCCGAGGAAGCCTACCGCGATTACGCCCATGTCCGGGGCCGGGTCTCGATCCAGTGCGGATTTTCCGACGCTGGCCGCTTCGTCGGCCAGATCCCGGCCGCGCTCGCCATCGAACGCCTCCACGGACGCCTGGCCGAGGCGATGTCGGCCAACGGCCTGTCGGACGTGGCCGCGCTGATCTTCAACACCGGCGGCGAATCGATGGGCCGCGGCTGCCATCCCTCGGGCATGGAAGACCGCATCGGCTGGCAGATGGCCCCCTGGGCGCGCCGCCGCTTCAGCCGCTCGGGCATCCGGCTTGAACCCGAAGTCTCCTTCCAGGGCGGCGATGGCTACCTGTTCTTCGGCTCGCCCGAACTGGCGCTGGCCACCCTCACCCGCTTTGCCCAGCACGCCCCGGCCGAATCGGACCCGAACGAGCCGACCGACCCGTTCTACCGCCGGACCGACCTCAGCCTCGATTTCTACCGCGCGATCCGCCGCGTGCAGCAGCGCCACCTGTCCAGCGCGACCTATAGCCGCGCGGTCACCGCGTTCGGGCTCGGCCTGCTCAACGACACCGGCAGCCGCAAGGCCCGCCGCCAGTCCGACCTTGCCGCCGACCGCCAGATGAGCCTGCGCCAGATCCGCGCAATTCCGCACAACGCCATCCTCCAGCAGCTTGGCTATCCGGTCAACGTCATCGCCGGGTTCGGCACGGCGGCGGACGGCAACATCGAGGAAATCGCCGGCCTGCTGCGCGATTCCGCGCGCGGGCGGCAGATGGTCCGGCTGGTCCGCGCCGCCAATGCCCTCGCCTCGATCAAGACCGTCGCGGCCTTCGGCGAGCTGTTCAATTCGGCCTACTGGGCCAGCCGGCCCTATCGGGGCGACGAGACGCACATTTCCGGCGCCTGCCTCGCGCTTGCCGAATACCTGACCACGGATGACCGCACCGGCGTGTTCCGCCGCCTCGCCTCGCGCCTCAGGGTCGATGCGCTGAAACTCCACCGCCTGCTCGACCTCCTTCCCGATGAAAAGCCGCTGGCCGAACGCGAACACATGCGCCGCTCGATGGGTGTGCTCCAGGCGATCCGCCTCGCCCTGTTCCAGCACATGTTCCTGCGCGCAGTCATGGTCCCGGCCTTCAGCCGCGCCAACGACATCAGCCGCGAGGACGTGCTGGAGATGGTCTTCACCCTGCGCCTGGACGACGCGCTCAAGCAATTGCGCCGCGCCTTCCCCACCAGCTTCCCCGGCGTAGGCGACTTCTCGATTGCGGAGCCGAGCGACTATCCCGACAGCTCGGCCACCGGCTACGGCCTGATCCAGACCGAATATATCGACCGGATCGAGCGCGCCTATCACCTCAGCCTGCGCATCACCACGGCGATCGCCAACGAGTTCGGTGCCCACGGCTAGGCTTTGTTTCAGTTTCACTGAAACAGGGCGGCACCAGCCCACTCCCCCGCCCGGCCACC
>CAYFJH010000059.1:0-19761 GCA_964343385.1 uncultured Novosphingobium sp.
CTGCATGGGTGGCCGGGCGGGGGAGTGGGCCGGTGCCGCTTCCACGTAAGTGGAACAGACTCTAGGCCGGCAGGGAAACGCGCCCGGCCTGCAGGCGCGCAACGCCGCGCTCCAGCCAGCCCCGCACGACATGGCGCTTCTGCTCGGTCACCAGCGAAATGGCATAGCCAATGCCCAGCAGGACAAGGATTTCCAGCAGGAAACCCGGCCGGCTGGCCCCTGCGGTCAGGCCAAGGGTCTTGGCCAGCAGCAGCAGCGGCCAGTGGAACAGGTAGAGCGTGAAGGAAAAGCCCGCGAGCATCCGTGCGGGCCGCGCCAGCGCCAGCCACGGCGCGGGCCAGCGCGTCGCCAGCGGTCGCATCCCGGCAAAGATCGCCGCCACCGCCAGCGCCAGCAGCAGGTCGCTCAGCGCAAAGCGCGAGAACGATAGCTGGTTGCCCCACGGCCCGGCCAGAGTGCGCATCAGCTGGAGCCCCGGCATCAGCGCAGTGGTGTGCAGCCATGCCCCGGCCACGCCGCCCACCATCAGCACCGCGCCCATGACCGGCCCGATGCGCCGCGCCGCCGGGGTCAGGACCAGCACCACGCCGACCAGCCAGACCGGCAGCATCAGCAGGATGCGCGGCCCCGCCAGCACCGCGAACAGCACCAGCGCGGCGATCCGCACCGGTCCGCGCAGCAGCACCGCCGCGCCGAACAGCGCATAATACCAGACCTCGTAGCACAGCGACCAATAGGGCGGGTTCCACACCGGCCCCGCGCCCCACGGGCTTTCGCTGAGGAAGAACAGCGGCAGCACTGTCCCCTGCCAGCTCAGCACACCATAGGTATCGGTATGCTGGGCCGAGCCGCCAAAGGCCGTGACCAGCACGAAAGCCAGCGTCGAAAAAGCAATCGCCGCCAGCGACACCGGCAGGATCCGCGCGGCGCGGGCAATGGCATAGCGGGTGAAGGTCGTCGGTCGCTGCTGGACAGAGGTGGTGATGACCAGCCCCGACAGCACGAAGAACACCACCACGGCATAATGCTGGGCCAGCGGGATATTGGGGAACCACCCGGCATAGACCTTGGCCTGCGCGGCATGGCAGACCAGCACCAGCAGCGCCGCCCCGAACCGCACGAGATCGAGACAGATCGACAATGGCCCGGTGATGAAGGGGCCGGACAGGACGTTACCGGACGCAGCGGCGGGGCCGGTGCGCGCGATCTGGGGCACGGTCTGGGGCACGAACAATCCCGGGGTGCGAGTGCGGTATCGGCTCGCGCGTTGGCGCAAACGGGCCGGAAAGACAAGCGGATAGGTCTTGCGCCAGGCACCACCTGCGGTCGGCGGCGTGGCGGGATGATTTTGTAAACAACATGAGAATTTATATCTAAGTATATGGCGTAAAACATTAAAATCCGTTGTTCCTGACTTTAAACAGGCGCGAAAGAGCCGTGCCCTAGCAATCCGGGCATGACCTTCAATTCAAGGATTGCCCGATGACCCCGCCCATCCGTGCCGGAGCCTTCACCAGTTCCATCGGCGTCGCCGCCCAACTGGCCGCGCTCAGCGGGCCGGTTAAATCGGCCGCGACGCTTCAGGTCGTGTCCTACCTTGGCGTCTCCAACATCCGCACCGGACTGACCGCCGCGCTGCTCGCGCCCGGCAGCGTCGCCGAGGCGCACGCTCGCTCCTGATCGAGAAATCGAACGGCACCTACGAACTGATGATCTGGGCCGAACCCGACATCTGGGACCAGGCCGCCAACCGCGCGATCGCCGCCCCGGCCCAGTCGGTGACCGTCACCATCGGCGGCGGCGATGCCAGCCTCAAGGTGTTCGACCCGCTGCTTTCCGCCGCCCCGCTGGCAACGGCGCAGGGCAGGGCGATCACCGCGCAACTCACCGATCACGTGCTGGTGGTCGAAATCGCGGGCCTTGCAGCGGGCGCGGCGATGGCTGCGGCCAAATTCGACGCACCGATCCGGCTCCTGGGCACTGTCGCAGCGGACAACCTGACGGGCGGCAACGGCGACGACGTGCTGATGGGGCAGGGGGGGCCGATACTATCCACGGCGGCGGCGGGGATGACCGGATCGTCGGCGGGATGGGGGCGGACATGCTGTGGGGCGGGGCGGGGGGCGATACCTTCGCGTTTCTCACCGTGGGCGAATCGAAGCCTGTGGCGGGCACCCGCGACACCATCCACGATTTCAGCCTGGACGAGGGCGACCGGATCGACCTTGCCCGGCTCGACGCCAATGTCCGCGCCGCCGGCGACCAGCAGTTCCTCTATGCCGGCGACCATTTCACCGGCCGCGCGGGCGAACTGATCCAGACTTTTGCGGACCATGCGGTGCTGGTGCAGGCCGACCTCAACGGCGACAGGCGGGCGGATTTCTCGTTCCTTGTCGCGGGGCTGGAAGTGCCGCTGCCCGAAACCGCGTTCCTGCTTTAGACCAGCCCGCGCGCCTTGAGCGAAACGTGGCCTTCGCGGCCGATGATGACATGGTCGTGGACGATCACCCCCAGCAGCCGTCCGGCCTCGGCTATGCGGTGGGTGATCTGGATGTCGGCGCGGCTGGGTTCGGGTGAGCCCGAGGGGTGGTTGTGCACGATGATCAGCGCGGCGGCACCAAGGTCCATTGCCTTGTGGATCACCTGGCGCGGATGGATCGCAGCCTCGTCGAGCGAGCCGTCGCCAAGGTGATCGTCGAGGATCAGCATGTTGCGGGTGTTGAGGTAGAGGATGCGCACGCGTTCGCGGGTAAGGTGGGCCATGTCGATCGTGAGGTAGTCGATCAGCGCCTGCCATGAGGCGAGCAGGGGGGCCTCGCGCACGGCCTGCCGCGCCAGCCGCCGCGCCGCGATCGCCACGATCCGCAGCGCCGCCGCGCTGCTCTCGCCCATGCCGGGGTGGTGGGCGAGGGTGTCAGGTTCGGCATTGAGCGCGCCGGCGAGCGAGCCGAAACGCTGGATCAGGCTGCGCGCCAGCGGCTTTACATCGCGGCGCGGGATCGCGGTCATCAGCAGGTATTCGATGACCTCGTGATCGGCGAGCGCGTCGATTCCACCTTCGAGCAGCCGCTTGCGCAGCCGGGAGCGATGACCCGAAGTGTCGTGCGACGGGTCCGCCGCCTTCGCCTGAACCGGCCCGGCGTCGTCCCTTTCAAACAATTCGCTCGTCGCCACCGGCAACTTTCCCCCGTCGCCATACGTTACGCGCACAGCATTGCCTTTCACGGGACGAGGGCGCAAGTGTGAGGCGATGAGCGATGTGACGGAAGCAAACCACCCCGGCGGGGAGGCCGACTTTTCCGGGCGTGTCGGTCTGGAAAAGGGGCCACCTGAACTGTCCGGCCCCGAACACTCAGGACGCGAACGTCGCCGCCGCTGGCTGCGCGTGGCGCTGGTCGTCGGCGGCGTGGTGGGCGTGTCGCTCGGCGCGGTCTGGCTGACGCGCGACCGCATCGCCGACAACCTGATCGCCGGACAACTGCGCCGGCTCGGCCTGCCGGCAACCTACCGCATCGAATCGATCGGGCCGCGCCGTCAGGTCATCGGCCAGATCGTGATCGGCCTGCCCGGCCATCCCGACCTCACCGCCGAACGCGCGATCATCGAGATCGAGCCCCGGCTCGGCTATCCCGAGATCGGGCGGATCACGCTGGTGCGCCCGCGGCTCTATGGCCGCGTCATTGACGGCAAGGTCAGCTTCGGCAGCCTCGACAAGGTGCTTTACGGCGCCCCCCGGACCGAGCCCTTCCGCCTGCCCGACCTGGATATCGCCGTGGTCGATGGGCGCGGGCGGCTGCTGGGCGAGCAAGGGCCGGTCGGGGTCCTGCTCGAAGGGGCAGGGCGACTGCGCGGCGGGTTCGCCGGCACTTTCGCCGCCACCGCGCCCCGGCTGCTGCTCGGCGGGTGCCGCGCGGACGGGGCAAGTGTCTACGGACGGATCACCGTCGCTTCGGAAAAGCCGCGCTTCACCGGCCCGGCGCGCGTGGCCAGCCTCGCCTGCAAGGGCATGGCTGCGGTCCGCGGTGCGCGGCTTGATTTTGATGGCACCGCCGACGCCGCGCTTGATGGCGGCGTGGCGCGGCTGGGCCTGGCGGCGGGGGCGATCGAAAATGGCACCCTGCGCGCAAGCGGGCTCAACGGCAGCGCCGATGCCGCCTGGCGCAAGGGCGCGCTTTCGGCCCGGTATGACGTGCTGGCGCGCGGGCTCGCCGGTCCGCAGGCGAGCGCGGCAACATTGGCGGTCAAGGGAACCCTGCGCGCGCGCGACGGCTTTGCCCACAGCGAGATCGACACTGCGCTTGACGGCGGCGGGTTGCGGCTGGGCGAGGGGGCGGCAGCCATGCTGGCCAGCTATGAAAAGGCCGCCGAGGGCAGCCTTGTCGCGCCGGTCCTGAACCAGATCCGCGCCGCCCTGCTGCGCGAAGGCCGCGCCAGCAAGCTCAGTGCCAGCCTGCTGGTGCGCCGGAGCGGCGGCCAGACCAATGTCCTCGTGCCGCAGGGGCGGCTCACCGGCGGCAGCGGCGCGACCCTCCTGGCCCTGTCGCGCGTGCAATATGCCGCAGGACCGGGGACGGCACCGCGCCTTGCCGGCAATTTCACCACCGGCGGCACCGGGCTGCCGCGCATCACCGGACGGATGGACAAGGGCGGGCGCGGCGATACCGTGGTGACCCTGTCGATGGCCGAATACCGCGCCGGCCCGTCGCGGATAGCGCTGCCACGCCTCGTCATCGCGCAGACCACCAACGGCGCATTGGGCTTTTCCGGCACCGCGATTGCCAGCGGTCCGCTGCCGGGCGGGTGGGCTGAAAACCTGGTGGTGCCGATTGACGGCAACCGCAGCCCGCGCGGAGTGCTGGCGCTGTGGCGGCGCTGCACGACCGTGCAGTTCGACGCGCTCGCCTATGCCGATCTGGCGCTTGAACGGCGTTCGCTGCTGCTGTGTCCGGGGCCGGGTGGAGCGATGGTCCGCAGCGATGGCACGGGCCTTCGCGTCGCGCTCGGAACGCCCTCGCTCGACCTTGCCGGACGGCTTGGCGAAACCCCGATTCGCATTGCCAGCGGTCCGGTCGGCCTCGCCGTGCCCGGCGCGCTGTTCGCCCGCTCGCTCGACATTGTGCTGGGGCCAGAACCGAACGCCACCCGCTTCCGCCTCGCCGATCTCAAGGCCAAGTTGGGCGGCGAGGTCAGCGGAACCTTCACCGGGGCCGACGTCCGGCTTGCGGCAGTGCCGCTCGACCTGCTCGACGCGCATGGCGAGTGGCGTTTTGCCGGGGGCACGCTCGCCATCAGCGATGCCGCTTTCCGGGTGGAGGACCGCCAGCAGGTCGACCGGTTCCAGCCGCTCGCCGCCGAGGCCGGGAGCCTGACGCTGGCTGATAATCGCATAACCGCCAGAGCCTTGCTCCACGAACCTGCCAGCAAGCGCGAGGTCATGAAGGTTGCGGTCCGCCACGATCTTTCCGCCGGGCGCGGCCATGCCGACCTAGTGGTCGACGGCATTGTGTTCGACCGCGCCTTGCAGCCCGACACGCTCAGCCGGCAATTGCTCGGCGTCGTCGCCAATGCCAGCGGCACGGTGCGCGGGCGCGGGGTGATCGACTGGACGCCGGCCGCCGTCACCAGTTCGGGCCGGTTCGGCACCGACGCGCTCGACTTCGCCGCCGCCTTCGGCCCGGTGAAGGGCGTGTCGGGGAGCGTCGAATTCTCCGACCTGATCAACTTCGTCACCCCGCCGGGGCAGAAGCTGCACATCGCCGCGATCAATCCCGGCATCGAAGTCGGGAACGGCGACCTGCTGTTCCAGCTCAAGCCCGACCTGCGCCTCGCGGTCGAGGGCGGGGCATGGCCGTTCCTGGGCGGAACGCTGCGGCTGCGCCCGGTCGACCTCAACCTCGGCGTTGCCGAAACGCGGCGCTATGTGCTCGACATCGAGCAGCTCGATGCGGCAAAGTTCATCCAGCAGATGGATCTGGCCAACCTCTCGGCCACAGGCACTTTCGACGGCAGCCTGCCGCTGGTGTTCGACCAGAACGGCGGGCGGATCGAAGGCGGAATCCTGACCTCCCGCCCGCCGGGGGGCAGTGTCTCCTATGTTGGTGCACTGACCTACAAGGACCTTTCGCCCATTGCGAACTTTGCCTTCGATGCGCTGAAATCGCTCGATTACAAGCAGATGCGGATTGCCATGGACGGTGCGCTCGAGGGCAATATCGTCACCCGCGTGCGGTTCGACGGGGTCAAGCAGGGGGAGGGGGCCAGGCGCAATTTCATCACCCGCCGCTTCGCCAACCTGCCGTTGCAGTTCAACGTCAACGTCCGCGCGCCATTCTATCAACTCATCACCTCGTTCAAGGCGATGTATGATCCGGCCTATGTGGCGGATCCGCGCACGATAGGGCTGATCGACGCGGAGGGCAGGCCGCTGGTGCCGCCGGTTCCCGTCACGCCCCGCATTCAGCCCCCAGTCAGCGAGAACAAGCCATGACTCATCGCGAATTGACCGATCGGCTTCGCCTTGCAACAAGCCTGCATATGCAGACACGAAGCAAGCGGGGACGGTGCCGGGGCCGGAAAGTAGCGCAGGCTGCGCTGGTGCTGGTGGGCGGTTCGGTGATGTTGGGGGGGTGCATTTCGGTAAATGCCCCGGACAAGCCCATCGTTATCGAGCTCAACATCAACATCAAGCAGGAAGTGATCTACCGACTGGCCGACGACGCCGGAAAGACGATCGACCAGAACCCGGAGATTTTCTGATGTTCGCATCCCTGCCCCCCTTCCGCCCGCTGGCCGCCGCAGCCGCGGCGCTCGCGCTTGGCGTGGCCCTGTCCGGCGGGGCCACGGCGCAGCAGCGCGACCCGGCCTATGCCGCCGCGCGCGCCTCGGGGCAGGTCGGCGAAAAGATGGACGGCTACCTCGGCTTCGTCGTCCCGCCCAGCGCGGGGGTGAAGGCGCTGGTCGAGGACCTCAACATCAAGCGCAAGGCGGTTTACGCCCAGCAGGCGCAAGCCCAGCACGCCACGGTCGAGGAATATGCCTTCACCTCGGGCTGTCTCGCGATCTCCCGCACCGCGCCCGGCGAAAAATACCAGGCCCCTGACGGCAACTGGACCACCCGCACTGCCGCCGCGCCCCAGCGCGACGCGCGCTGCCCGTAAACCGGGCTTCGCGCGGGCTCCTGCGCAGCGATTGCAACCTTTTCAAGGACGGCCCCAGCGCATACGAATGCTCTGGGGCCGCCTTCATCGCGCCTGCTGCGCGGTTTGACGGTTTCGGCGCGGTTGACTCGGATTGGCCTCCCGCCTAAGGGGGCGGCGCCCTCGGCAAGGAGCCGTTGAGCGTGCCGCGCAACCGCAAGGAAGAATGGCATGACCAATCAATCCCGGGATGAGGGTCCTATCGGCGAAGATGCGCGAATTGACGCGCTCGAGCAGCGGCTTGCCGCCGCGCGCGAGCGGGAAGATGAACGCAACAAGCCCGCCCAGACCGGGTCCGACGCGAACTATCGCACAGGAAACCGGGTGCTCGGCGAACTGATAGGGGGGCTCGCAGGCGGCGCGTTCATCGGCTGGGTCATCGACCAGTTTGCCGGGACCTCGCCGTGGGGGCTCCTTGTGATGTTGTTCATGGGGATCATCGTGTCCTTCCGGAACATCATCAGGATTTCGAGCAGGCCGCCTGAGTAGGCACCTGCAGATCGCCTGCATCCAGCGTCGGATGCATCAGGGCAATAAGCGAATACGGGGTTACGCAGCGTGGCGGAAGGCAAGGTCGATCCGGTTCACCAGTTTACGATCGAGCCGTTGTTCGGCACCGATCACCTGTCGCTGGCGGGCTACAACATCGCGTTCACCAATTCGGCGCTGTGGATGGCGATTACCGCCGCCGTGCTGATCGTGTTCGTCGGCGGCGGTGCCAGGCAGGCACTGATCCCGGGGCGCTGGCAGATGGCGGTGGAAAGCTTCACCGGCTTCGTCGATAACCTGCTGCGCTCGAACATCGGCCCGAACGGGCGGAAGTATCTGCCTTACGTGTTCTCGCTGTTCATGTTCATCCTGTTCGCCAACATGCTTGGCCTGCTGCCGCTGGCCCTCGTCGGCCTGCATCCCTTCACGCCGACCAGCCACTTCACGGTGACCGGCGTGCTGGCGATCATCTCGTTCTCGACCGTGCTGATCGTCGGTTTCGCCAAGCACGGCTTCCACTTCTTCTCGCTGTTCGTGCCTCATGGCACCCCGGTCCTGATGATCCCGATCATTTTCCCGATCGAGCTGATCTCGTTCATGGTGCGCCCGTTCAGCCTTGGTCTGCGACTGTTCGTCGCGATGATGGCCGGCCACGTCCTGCTCGAAGTGCTGTCGGGCTTCGTCATCTCCGGCACCAATGCCGGGGCGCTGACTTTTGCCATTGCGGCGCTGCCCAGCTTCCTCCTGATGATCGGCATCTGTGCCCTGGAACTGCTCGTCGCGGGCATTCAGGCCTATGTCTTCGCCCTTCTCACCTGCGTCTATCTAAACGACGCTGAGAACCTTCACTAATCGTATCAAAACTGTTCCACTCGGAATTGAAAACAAGGAGTTTTTGACATGGACGCTCAGAGCGCAAAGCTTCTCGGTGCTGGCCTCGCTGCAATTGGTGCGGGCCTTGCCTCGCTCGGTGTGGGCAATGTCTTCGCCAAGTTCCTCGAAGGCGCGCTGCGCAACCCCGGCGCTGCCGACGGCCAGCAGGGCCGCCTGTTCATCGGCTTCGCGGCCGCCGAACTTCTCGGCCTGCTGTCGTTCGTCGTGGCGATGATCCTGATCTTCGTCGCCTGACCTACGCTTGAAATAACGCGGTCGGGGCAATTCCGTCCCGGCCGCATTCAATGCCCATTCCAGCCTGGGATGCAGCGATGCCTCAGATTGCTCAGCTGGCCACCACCTATTCCAGTCAGGTCTTCTGGCTGCTGGTGTTCTTCGGCCTCATCTTCTTCGTCGTCGGCAGGGGCATGGTCCCCAAGGTGATGGCGACCGTGGATGCGCGCGACAAGCAGATCGCCGCGGACCTCGCCGCCGCCGAAGCCGCCCGCAAGGCGGCCGACGCGGAAGAGGAATCCTGGCGCGTGCAGGCCGCCCGCCAGCGGGGTGAAGCGCAGGCGCTGATCTCCGCCGCCAAGATCGACGCTGCCACGGCCACCGAGGCAACCCTCGGCAAGGCCAACGCGGTCATCGACGCCCGCATGGCCGAAGCCGAAGCCCGTATCGCCGCCGCCCGTCAGGGCGCGCTTGGGGAAATCGAACTGGTGGCTGCCGAAGCCGCCAGCGACATCGCCGCTCGCGTTGCCGGCCTTTCGGTCGACGAAACCGCCGCGCGCGCTGCGGTCAAGGAGGTGATGCATGGCTGATCTGCTGACCATCCTCGCCGCTGCCGCTGAACACGCCGTTGTTCAAGGTGGGGGCGGCCACGAGGCAGCCGAACCGACCGTCGCCGGGCTTGGCGCGGGCTGGTTCGTCGCGCTGTCGATGCTCGTGCTCATCGGGATCATGCTGTGGAAGAAAGTCCCCGGCGCGGTCACCTCGGGGCTCGACAAGGGCATTGCGGAAATCCGGCACCAGCTGGACGAGGCGAAAACCCTGCGCGCCGAGGCTGAAGCCCTGCGCAAGGAATATGCTGACAAGATCGGCAACGCCGAGCGTGAAGCGGCCGAAATGCTGGGCCACGCCCGGCACGAAGCCGAAGCGATCGTCGCCAAGGCGGCTGCCGACACCACTGCGCTGATCGCCCGCCGCGAAAAGATGGCGAATGAGAAGATCGGTGCCGCCGAACTGGCCGCCGTACAGGATCTGCGCAACCGCGCCGCTCAGGCTGCCACCGCCGCGGCCGGCGCGCTGATCGCCGCAAAGCATGACGCTGCGGCCGACAAGGGCCTCATCGACCGGGCAATCGCCGGGCTCTGAGCCGTGCGGGCCGCCGCGGACTGAAACGAGAGCCCCCGCTTCGGCGGGGGTTTTCTTTTGCCAGTGCCAAGAAATCCCCGGTAATTCTGCAAGTCGGGCGTGACCTTGCGCTTCGGCTCAGCTAGAACGTCACGCGAACATCCATGGCCCGCCGATGCTGACCAGACTTGCGATCCGCAACATCGTGCTCATCGAAGCGCTTGATCTCGATTTTGCGGGCGGGCTCGGCGTGCTTACGGGCGAGACGGGGGCGGGGAAGTCAATCCTGCTCGACGCGCTGGGGCTGGTGCTGGGCAGCCGCGCTGATTCCGGGCTGGTCCGCGCCGGCGAGGACAAGGCCAGCGTCACCGGCAGTTTCGAATTTTCCAAGCTTCCCCAAGGCGTTGCCGCCGCTCTGGCTGAGGCCGAGGTTGAGCTTGAACCGGGGGAACCGCTGATCATCCGCCGTCAGGTCAAGGCCGATGGCGGTTCACGCGGGTTTATCAACGACCAGCCGGTGGGGGCCGCGCTGCTGCGCGAATTGGCACCGTTTCTCGTTGAACTGCACGGGCAGCATGACGACCGCGGGCTGGTCAATCCGCGCGGGCACCGGGCGCTGCTCGATCGCTACGCCCGGGCTGACGTGGCCGGGGTGGATGCTGCGTGGCGGACCTGGCGGCTGGCCGAGGACCGGCTGGCGGTGGCGCGCGCGCGGGTGGCGCAGACTTCAGCAGATCAGGACCTGCTGCTTGCTCATCTGACTGAACTCAATGCCTTGGCACCGGTTGTGGGCGAAGAGGACGAACTCGCGGGTGCCCGTGCGACGATGCAGAAGGGCGAGAAGCTGGCCGAGGATCTTGGCCTGCTCCAGCATTTGTGGACCGGTTCGGAATCGGCGCTGGCGTCCTTGCGCGGCGCGGCGCGGCGGCTGGACCGGATCGCCACCGAGCATCCGCTGCTGGCCGAAGCGCTGGAATCGCTGGACCGCGCGGTGATCGAGGCGGGGGAGGCGGAGGACCGTCTTTCCCGTGCCGCAGAGGCGCTGGCTCACGATCCGATGGAACTGGACCGGATCGAGACGCGGCTGTTTGAGCTGCGGGCGGCGGCGCGCAAGCATGGGTGTCAGGTGGACGATCTGCCGGACCGGATGACGGCGATGCGCGCGGCGCTCCACGCCATCGAGGGGGGCGAGGTTGAGGTCGGCGCGCTGGAGCGCGCCGCGCACGAGGCCCAGCTGGATTATCAGGCGCGGGCGGAAACCCTTTCGGCACAGCGGTTTGAGGCGGCGCAGCGGCTGGATGCGGCGGTGGCGGAGGAGCTTGCGCCGTTGAAGCTCGACGCCGCGCGGTTCCGCACAGCGGTGCTGCGCCTGCCGGAGGACCGGTGGGGTCAGGGCGGGATGGATGCGGTCGAATTCCTGATTTCGACCAATCCCGGGGCCGACTTCGCGCCGCTGGGCAAGATTGCCTCTGGCGGTGAATTATCCCGCTTTATCCTTGCCTTGAAGGTCGCTCTTGCGGAAGAGGGTGGGGCTGCGACGGTGATTTTCGACGAGATCGACCGCGGGGTTGGCGGCGCGGTGGCCAGCGCCATCGGCGTGCGGCTGGCGCGGCTGGCGAGCGCGGGACAGTTGCTGGCCGTGACGCACAGCCCCCAGGTCGCGGCGCGGGGGAACGTTCATTACATGATTGAAAAGACAAGCGAAGGCGTGGTTACGCGGACCTCGGTCCGGCTGCTCGACACGGGCGGGCGGCAGGAGGAAATCGCCCGGATGCTGTCCGGCGCGGAGGTTACGCCCGAGGCGCGGGCGCAGGCTGACCGGTTGCTTGAGGGGGTGTGAGGCATTTCCTGCTCTTGATTTTGGGTGCCCAATGCCTGTCAGCGTGTAGTCCGCCTGTCATGTTCAGCGTAGCTAGCGATGAGCCGGTGTCTAGCGGAACTATTACGTTGAACGGCAAGAGCGCTCGATTGATGCGTAATATTGACGGTAACTATTGGGCAAAATGGAACGGGTCAGATGCGGGCGGGAAGATTGTGGTTAACTTGGTGCACGGGGGTGTCGTTACATGCCGGGTTGGCTATGTGACGCACGGATCTGGTATCCAGAGTTTCGTAATTAAGAATCGAAATTGCGTTCAGGTTACAATTTGATGATCTCGTCCCAGCTAACCGAGGCCGAGGCGGCCAATGAACTGATGCGGCTGGCGAAGGCGATTGCCTATCACGACCGGCGCTATCATGCTGAAGATGCTCCGGAAATTTCCGATGCGGAGTATGATGCGCTGGTCCGGCGCAATGCGGAACTGGAGGCGGCGTTTCCGCATCTGGTGCGCAGCGACAGTCCTTCGGCGGCGGTGGGGCATGAGGTTTCGGGCTCACCGCTGTCCAAGGTGGCGCACGAGGTCCGGATGATGAGCCTGGACAATGCGTTCAGCGACGAGGAAGTCGTTGAATTCGTTGGCAGGGTTCGGCGGTTTTTGAACCTGCCCGAGGATGCCGAGGTCACCCTGACGGCCGAGGACAAGATCGACGGGTTGTCGTGTTCGCTGCGCTATGAGGCGGGGCGGCTGGTGCGGGCGGCGACGCGGGGGGACGGGCAGGTTGGGGAGGATGTGACCGCGAATGTGGCGCATATTTCCGATATTCCGCAACAACTTGTTGGCGATGTTCCAGATATTTTCGAGGTTCGGGGCGAGGTCTATATGGGCCGGGCGGACTTCGCGGCATTGAACGAGGGGCAGGAAGCGCGGGGGGAGAAGGTCTTTGCCAATCCCCGGAATGCGGCTGCGGGGTCTTTGCGGCAGAAGGATGCGGCGGTTACGGCGGCCAGGCCGTTGAAATTCCTTGCTCATGGCTGGGGTGCGGCTTCGGACGTGCCGGCCGGAAGCCAGTTCGAGATGATGCAAAAGATCGCGGCCTGGGGGATTCCGGTCTCTCCGTTGCTGGCGATTTGCAACGGCACTGCAACGGCACTGCAACGGTATTACGCCATCCGCGAGGCCCGGGACGGCCTGCCCTATGATATCGACGGGGTGGTCTACAAGGTGGACAGCCTTGCCTGGCAGGCGCGGCTCGGGTTCGTGGCCAAGGCACCGCGCTGGGGCCTCGCCCACAAGTTCCCGGCCGAGCAGGCCGAGACGGTGCTGGAAGCGATTGACATCCAGGTCGGGCGGACCGGCAAGCTGACCCCGGTCGGGCGGCTGCGACCGGTGCTGGTTGGCGGGGTGACGGTGACCAATGTGACCCTGCACAACCGGGACGAGATCGGGCGGCTGGGGGTGCGGGTCGGCGACCGGATCGTTTTGCAGCGCGCGGGGGACGTGATCCCGCAGGTGGTGCGCAATCTTACGCCGGACGAGCCGCGCGGGGCATTCCATTTCCCCGACCATTGCCCGGACTGCGGTTCGGAAGCGGTGGCCGAGGAGGGCGAGGTGGACGTGCGCTGCACCGGGGGGCTGGTCTGCCCGGCGCAGCGGACCGAGCGGCTTCGGCATTTCGTTTCGCGCGGGGCGCTTGATATCGAGGGGCTGGGCGAGAAGACGATTGCCGAGTTTTTTGCGCTGGGCTGGCTGGAGAGCCCGGCGGATATTTTCCGGCTGCGCAAACGGCGGGGCGAGATCGTCGGGCGCGAGGGGTGGAAGGACAGGTCGGTCGACAACCTGATCGCGGCGATCGAGGCCAAGCGGACGCCGGATGCGGCGCGGTTGCTGTTCGGGCTGGGCATTCGTCATGTTGGGGCGGTGACGGCGCGGGATTTGATGAAGCGGTTTGCCACTTTGCCGGTGCTGCGTGCTGTGGCGGAAAAGGCCAATGTAATCCGGGTCAATGCGCCCGACCTCCTTGCTCCGGCAACAGAATTGCCGGAGGTGGCCGATGCGCGGGCCGAACTGCTCGGCATCGATGGGATTGGACCTGCCGTGGTCGAGGCACTGGGGGACTTTTTCCATGAGCCGCATAACGTGGCGGTTTGGGAGGACTTGTTGTCGGAGGTTTCGCCGCCGCCTTACGTGGTGGAGGTGCGCGATTCGCCGGTCGCGGGGAAGACCGTGGTGTTCACCGGCAAGCTGGAGACGATGAGCCGCGACGAGGCCAAGGCCCAGGCCGAGGCGCTGGGCGCGCGGGCGGCGGGGTCGGTTTCGGCCAAGACAGACCTGGTCGTGGCCGGGCCGGGGGCGGGGTCGAAGCTGAAGCAGGCGGCGGCGCTGAATATCGAAGTGATCGACGAGGCGGCCTGGGCCGAAATCGTCAAGGCAGCAGGATAGGATTGTCATGAGTTTGTTACCCCCCGTTCCCCGCACCCGCCAGCTTGGCGAGAGCGGGATCGAAGTTTCGACCCTGGCCTGGGGGATGTGGCGGCTGGCCGAAGGTGCACGGCCGGTGGGCGAGGCGGCGGGGCTGGTTCATGCCGCGCTCGATGCCGGGATCACGCTGCTGGATACCGCGGACATCTATGGCTTTGACGGGACCAGGGGGTTTGGCCGCGCCGAGGCGCTGCTGGGCGACGTGCTGCGGACCGAGCCGGGTTTGCGGGGGCGGATGGTGCTGGCGACCAAGGGGGGGATCCGCCCGCCGCTGCCCTATGACCAGAGCCCGGAATACCTGGCCGAGGCGATCGACGCCTCGCTGGCGCGGCTGGGGACCGATGTGATCGACCTGTGGCAGGTGCACCGGCCCGACATCCTTGCCCATCCGCAGGAAGTGGCGCGGGCGCTGGACGATGCCGTGGCCTCGGGCAAGGTGCGGGCGCTGGGGGTTTCCAACTTTACGCAGGCGCAGATTGCCGCGCTTTCGCGTTTCCTTGGGCACAGGCTGGTTACCACCCAGCCGGAAATCAGCCCGTGCCGGATCGATTGCTTCGAGAATGGCGCGCTGGATCAGGCGATGATGCTGGGGCTGACGCCGATGGCCTGGTCGCCGCTGGGCGGGGGGCAGCTGATCGCGCCCGAGGACCCGCGCGACGTGGCGATTGCCGCCGCGCTGGACCTTGTGGCGGACCGATACGCCGTTTCGCGCAGCGTTGCCGCTTATGGCTGGCTGATGGCCCATCCTTCGGGCATTATCCCCATCGTCGGATCGCAACAGAGCGGGCGTATTGCCGAAGCGGCGCAGGCATGGGACATGCGGTGGGAACGCCGCGACTGGTATGACGTGCTGGTGGCTGCGCGGGGCGAACGCCTGCCCTGATGTGTTGATGCCGGGCTGACATTTTTGACGGGGAGATTGTTGATGCGCACTTCTGGATACCTGATCGCAGGCGCCCTTGCGCTGGCCGTTGCCGCTCCCGCTTTTGCCAAGCCTTCGCCGGTGATCGCCGCCGCCGTGGCCGACAAGGGGCGCCCGGCCGAGGACATGGCCCGCGACCCGCTGCGCAAGCCGGTCGAGATGCTGGCCTTTGCAGGCGTGCGGCGCGGGATGAAGATTGGCGAATTGCTGCCGGGCGCCGGTTATTTCACCCGCGTCTTTGCCAGGGCGATCGGGCCGAAGGGCAAGGTCTATGCCTGGTATCCGGCAGGCCTTCCCGCGCGGATCGTCGACCGCTTTGCCCCGATCCCCAAGGCCTATCCGAACGTTGTCTTTGCCCAGTCGGAGACCTTTGCCGCGCCCGAACCGCTCGACATGGTGTGGACCAGCCAGAACTACCATGACCTCCACCTGCGCGGCGGCACCGCCCAGGCGACCAATGCCGCCATCTTCAAGGCGCTGAAGCCGGGCGGGACCTATATCGTCGTCGACCACCGCGGCAATGCCGGCACCGGGACGAGCGAAGTCGGGACGCTGCACCGGATCGACGAGGCCGCCGTGATCAGCGAAGTGCTCAAGGCCGGGTTCGTGGTGGATGACGAGGACATGTCGCTGCGGCGGGCCACGGACGATCACACCAAGCCGGTGTTCCAGATGCACGATGAGACCGACCAGATGGTCCTGCGGTTCCGCAAGCCGAAGAAGTAGGGCGCGGCACCCGCGTCGCGAAGGCGGCCCCATGCCTGACAGCGGCGAGGGAGCGCGGGCCGAGGCCATGCCTGACCGGCCGGGGGGTTCGGCCGGTGAAGTGTTTCGGGCGGCGCTTGCCCTCGGGCTGACCTCGTTTGGCGGCCCGATCGCGCATATCGGTTATTTCGAGCGCACCTATGTCGGGAAGCGCAAGTGGCTGGGCGCGGACGAGTTCGCCGGGCTGGTGGCGCTGTGCCAGCTGGTGCCGGGGCCGGCGTCGAGCCAGCTGGGGTTCCTGATCGGGCTGCGACGCGCGGGCTGGTGGGGGGCGGCGGCGGCGTGGCTGGGGTTCACCCTGCCCTCGGCCTTGTTGATGTTCGCCTTTGCAATTCTTGCACCGCGGTTGGCCGGGCCATTGGCCGGGGCGCTGCTCCACGGGTTGAAGCTGGTCGCGGTGGCGGTGGTGGCGCAGGCGGTGTGGTCCATGGCGCGGCCGCTGTTGGGCGACGGGCGGCGCATCGGGATCGCGCTGGCCGCCGCGACGCCGATGCTGGGTTGGGGCGGCACCGTGACGCAGCTGCTCGCGCTCGGCATCGGGGCGGCGGGGGGCGCGGTGCTGTGCCGGAGCGCCCCATCGGCGCGGGGCGGGGTCAGGCTGATGGTCAGCCCGCGCATGGCCGCGATTGCGCTGGGCCTGTTCGCGGCGCTGCTGATCGGGCTTCCGCTGATGGGCGGGCATGACCTGATCGGCATGGGCGGGATTTTCTACCGTGCGGGGGCGCTGGTGTTCGGCGGGGGGCATGTGGTCCTGCCGCTGTTGCAGGGCGGGCTGGTTCCAACAGGATGGCTGGCCGACGATGCGTTTCTGGCAGGCTATGGCGCGGTGCAGGCGGTGCCGGGGCCGTTGTTCACGTTTGCGGGCTATCTGGGCGCGGTGATCGCTCCTGCGGGGGCGGGGTTGGCGGAGCGGGCCGGGTGGTCAGCCGCCGCACTGGGGGCGGTGTTCCTGCCGGGGCTGCTGGTGGCCATTGCGGGGGTGCCGGTGTGGAACTGGGTCAGCGCGCACCGGCTGGCGCGCGGTGCGGTGGCGGGGGTCAATGCCGCCGTGGTCGGGATCCTGGGTGCCGCGCTTTACGATCCGGTCTGGACCAGCGCGGTGCTGGGGTGGAAGGACGCGGCCATCGCGGCGGCGGGTTTCGTCCTGCTCCAGCGGGTGCCGCCGGTCGTGGTGGTGGGCTGCGTGGTGGGGGCGAGTCTTGTTTTCAGGTGAGGCGGCGGCGTTACCAGCTGCGCGCCCATGCCGGGAGCTTGCCCGGACGGCTCGCGTGGACAGATGGCAGGGCGCGCTTGCGGAGCCAGAGGATCGACCAGTCGCCGTTGACGATGCGCGCGGCGAGGCGGAGGCCCGCGCGGCGGCAGGCGGCGCGGACCATCGGCTCCTGCGTTTCGAGCAGGCCGGCAAGCAGCAGGTGGCCGCCGGGGACGAGGGCGGCTGAGAAATCGGGGGCGAGTTCGACCAGCGGACCGGCGAGGATGTTGGCGATGACGAGGTCATAGGGGCCGCGCGCCGTGAGGAGCGGGTGGTCCATGCCGGGTGCGATGACCATCGAGAGCTGGCCGGCACCGCCGCCTGCGGGGACGCGGTTAAGCTCGGCGTTTTCGGCGACGACGCGGGCGCAGACGTGGTCGATGTCGGACGCGGTGGCGAGGGCGCGGGGCCACAGGTGCATCGCGGCGAAGGCGAGCAGGCCGGTGCCGGTTCCGATATCGGCGTGGTTGCGGACGATCACGCCGCGCCGCTTCATGTGGGTGAGCATGGCGAGGCAGCCGGCGGTGGTGGCGTGCTGGCCGGTGCCGAAGGCCTGGCTGGCGGGGATGGTGAAATCGCGCAAGGCGGGTTCGGTGAGGGCCGGGTATTCGGGGGTGTGGACGTGGAAGGTGCCGGCGCGGATCGGCTTCACGTTGTCCTGGCTGAGGGTGAGCCAGTCGGTCTCGGGCAGTTTCTCCTCGGCGAATCGGGGGGCGGGGGCGGCGAAGAGGGCGGCGAGGGCGGCCTTGTCGGCGCGGGAGGGCCTATGCGGGAGCCAGGCTTCGAGCTGCCAGTCATCGGGGCGGTCCTCGGCCACTTCGCTGCCGGAAATGACGATGTCCGGGTCCCAGTCGAACGCATCCTCGTGGGCAATGAGCGCGGCCTCGATGATCGGGCGGGGGGCGAGGGCGGTGAGTTTCCAGCTTCCGGACATGGCGCGCCTTGTAGGGGCGTGGGCGTGGGGGGCAAGTGGGCGCCTGCATGCCGTGCCCCTGCGTGATCGTGCCGCTGGCCCCTCCCCGGCGGTGCATCGATCCATGAGGTTTTGCTATGACGCCTGCGGAGTGGAATCGCTTTGCCCTTCGTTCCGGTGCTTGCGCGGCGCGATGTTTCGACTAAGGGGGTTGCGCAAGAGGCCGGTTCATCCGGTCGCTCAAGCGTTTCCATGCCAAGCAAGCCAAGGGATTTTCGCGAAGATGGCCAGTGCTAACAAGGTTGGCGCCCGCAACCGTCCGCTTTCGCCGCACCTGCAGATCTGGCGCTGGGGTCCGGCCATGCTGGTTTCGATCCTCCACCGCGTCACCGGCAGCGGCCTTTCGGTCGTGGGCCTTGGGGTGCTGTTGTGGTGGCTCGGTGCGCTGGCCGGCGGGCCGGCGTCCTATGCGACCTTCGAGGGCGTGATGGGGGCCTGGTACGGACAGGTCGTGCTGGTCGGGCTGACCTGGGCATTTTTCCAGCACCTCTGCACCGGGCTGCGGCACTTCGTGCTCGACATGGGTGCGGGTTATGAGCTTGAGACGAACGCGCGCTGGTCGGTGCTGACGATCGTCATCTCGGTGGTGCTCACCGCAGGCGTCTGGGCCTGCATCCTCGTTCGCTAAGGGAAGTTCAGATGGGCAACGGAACGTCTATCGGCCGGGTGCGCGGCCTCGGTTCGGCGCACAGCGGTTCGGGCAACTGGCTGCAGGAGCGCTTTACCGGCGTCGCGAGCCTGATCGTCTCGCTTTACCTGCTGTTCTCGCTGCTGATGCTGCCGAGCTTCAGCTTCCTGACGGTGAAGGCGTGGATTTCCCACACCGTCCCGGCGACCGCGATGATCCTGTTTGTCGTGGCCAACTTCTGGCACGCGCGTTCGGGGATGCTGGTGGTGATTGAGGACTATGTCCACGAGCACGGCACCAAGTTCGCCGCTGTCACCGCGCTGAACCTCGTCGCCTTTGCGGGCGCCGCGTTCGGCGTCCTGTCTATTGTCCGCCTTGCTCTCGGAGCCTGAGATGCCGACTACCTCAGATAAAGCCGCTCCTGCTTACAAGATCATCGACCACACCTATGACACCGTGGTCGTCGGCGCCGGCGGTTCGGGCCTGCGCGCGACCATGGGCAGCGCCGAGGCCGGCCTGCGGACCGCCTGCATCACCAAGGTCTTCCCGACCCGCAGCCACACCGTGGCGGCCCAGGGCGGGATCGCCGCGAGCCTTTGCAACAATTCGCCGGACCACTGGACCTGGCACATGTTCGATACCGTCAAGGGGTCGGACTGGCTGGGCGACCAGGACGCGATCGAGTACATGGTGCGCGAGGCCCCGCAGGCGGTTTACGAGCTGGAGCACGCGGGCGTTCCGTTTTCGCGCAATGCCGACGGCACGATCTACCAGCGCCCGTTCGGCGGCCACATGCAGAACATGGGCGAAGGCCCGCCGGTGCAGCGCACCTGCGCGGCGGCGGACCGCACCGGCCACGCCATGCTCCACGCGCTCTATCAGCAGAGCCTGAAGTATGACGCGGACTTCTACATCGAATATTTCGCGCTCGATCTCATCATGGAAAATGGTGAGTGCCGGGGCGTGATCGCGCTGTGCATGGACGATGGTTCGATCCACCGTTTCC
>CAYFJH010000060.1:0-3758 GCA_964343385.1 uncultured Novosphingobium sp.
ACGACAACACCCCCACCTACACCTACGACGACGACAACCGCCGCATCAGCGCAATGCGGGACGAGGTGATCGGCGAATACGATCTCGACGGCCGGGCGCGCCAGCATTCCACGCTCTACGAACGCAACTGGCATGCCACCCGCCGCCAGCACCTGGCCGACAATTTCGGACGCGGCGACATCGAGGGGCTCGACCTGCAGCAGGGCTTCGAGCAACTTTACGAAGTCTCGATGCGCGATGCGACCGCCTACCGTCCGCTGATCGAGTTCCGCATCGGACTGCCGACCGACATGTTCCTGCGCGACGGCACCACGCGCTGGCTGGCCCGCGAACTGGGCAAGGGCCGGATGCCAGAGGCCCAGCGCCTGATGAAGGGGCAAGGCCAGCACAACACCGACTGGTACGTGCGCTATACCCCCAGGCTTGACGAAATGCGCCGCGCGGTGGACGAGATCCGGCAGGACCCCCTGCTAGACGGGCTGCTCGACGCCGACCGGCTGGAACGCGATCTCGACAACTGGCCCGACGCGCCCACTTATGAGGCTGAGACGATGATTGCCGCCACCATGCGCCTGCCGCGCACCCTCGCCATGGCGCGCTTTGTGAAATTCATGAATGGCAGCAACCGCGCCTGAGCGGCCCGCGGGCGGGCTCATACGGCTGCTGCGGGATTCCGGGTCAGTGCGGCTGGCCGGCTGGTTGACCGCGCTGACCGCGCTGACCGCGCTGACCGAGGGCGCGGGGCTGGTCCTGCTGGTACCGATGCTGGCTGCGCTCGGGGCCGGGCCGGCGGGGCTGCCGGGACGGATCGACCGGATGATCGGCGCGCTGGGATTGCCCGTCGCGCTGGAGCCGCTGCTGATCTGCTTCGTGGCGCTGGTAACGCTGCGCGCCGTGCTGGGCGTGGCGCGCGACCTTGCGGGACACCGGTTCGAGGGCGAGATCATCGACCGGCTGCGGCACCGCGCCTGGTCGGCGCTGGTCCATTGTGAATGGCGGACGCTGGCGGGGCTGCGCCATAGCGACGCGACGAGCATGCTGGTGAGCAGCATTGACCGCGTCGGATACGGGGTCAACCAGATCGTCGCGCTGGCGGCGAGCGCGGCGACGCTGGGCTCGATCGGACTGGCCGCGCTGGCGATTGCGCCGGGCCTGGCGGGGCTGGCGCTGGTCGGCGGGGCGCTGGTGCTGCTGGCCTACAAGCGGCTGCGGCGGCGGGCGAACGCGCTGGGGGCCGAACTGGGCGCAGCCTATCAGCGGGTCCACGCGCAGCTGATCGAGGGGCTGGGCGCGCTGCGGGTAATCAAGAGCCTGGGCCGCGAGGAAGCGGCGATTTCCGGGCTCGATGCGGCCTTTGCGGGAACCCGTGCCGCGCGGCAGCAATTCGTGCGCGATACCGGGCTGGCGCGCGTCGCGTTCCAGAGCGGGGGCGCGGCGCTGCTGGCGCTGCTGGTGTGGCTGGCGATGCGGCGCTGGGGCCTGGGCGCGGCGGCGGTGATCCCGACCGTTGCGCTGTTCGCCCGCGCGCTGCCGCTGCTCGGCACGGTGCAGGAGGCCTGGCAGAACTGGGCCCATGTCCGGCCCGCGCTGGACGAGGCGCTGGCGCTGATCGCGCGGGCCGAGGCGGCGGCGGAAGATGCGGCCGGCGCAGGAATGGACGCGGCCGCAATGACACCGGCGGAAAGCGGGTTGCCCGAGATCGCGCTCGAAGCGGTGGCCGTCCGGCATGACGGGCGCGAGAACGCCGCATTGGACAACATCACGCTGGCATTGCCGCCGGGGAGCGTGACCGCGCTGGCCGGGCCGTCGGGCGCGGGCAAATCGACGCTGGCGGACGTGTTGTGCGGGATGATCGCGCCGGACGCCGGGACATTGCGGGTGGGCGGCGCGGTGATGGCGGGCGCGGCGCGGCGCGGCTGGCGGCAGCGGGTGGCCTATGTCCAGCAGGAGCCGGTGCTGTTTCACGCCTCGATCCGCGATAACCTGTTGTGGGGCCTGCCCGGAGCGGACGACGGCGCGCTGATCGCGGCGCTGCGCGCGGCCTCGGCGGACTTCGTGCTCGACCTGGCGGGGGGGCTGGACACGGTGGTGGGCGACCGGGGCACGCGCCTGTCGGGCGGTGAGCGGCAGCGCATCGCCCTGGCGCGCGGATTGCTGCGGCGGCCAGACCTGCTGATTCTCGACGAAGTGACCAGCGCGCTCGACGCCGACAACGAGGCCGCGGTGGCGGCCGCGATTGCGCGGCTGCAAGGGATGATGACGATCCTCATCATCGGCCATCGCGGCGCGCTGTCCGAGTTGGCAGAGGCCCGCCTGACGCTCGCGCAAGGCCGGCTGGCTTCGACCTGAAGCACGCCGGGCAGGCGGAAAACTTGCCGCGCGCTCCGGGGCTGTTACAACTGATGACAAGGAAGCTGCTTGATTTGTCCGAGCGTTCGGGGAAATGAATGCGTCCAGGTGCGGTTTCGCCTTTGTGCCGCCGTCCGGCGGACAGGCACGAACCGCTGGTTGCTGGGGCGCGTCGATGCGGGCCTCTTCTCGCCGACGAACGGGATCATTGCGCCTGATGAACTTTCAGAACTTTCGCGATTCGGCGCGCCGCGCCCTGCGCGCTGCCGTTTCGCCGGCGCTCGGCCCTGTCGCTCTCGCCGCCGCGATCGCCGCCGCCCCTCCCGCTGCGGCACAGGCTGCGCCCGCCGGCTGCGCCGGCCCCGCCAGCGCGACCTGGATCGACGTGGCCGTCGAAGGGGTGCGGAATGGCAACGGGCTGATCGCGATCACGCTCTATGCCGACAATTCGCGCAAGTTCCTCGCCAAGCACGGGTCGCTCTACGTCGGCCGGATCGACGCCAGGGCCGGCACGACCACTGGCTGCATCCACGTCCCCCGCCCCGGCGTCTATGCCATCGCGGTCTATCACGACGAGGGCGCCGACCAGAAGTTCAACCGCACCGGGCTGGGCCTGCCGGCGGAAGGATTCGGCTTTTCCAACAATCCCAGCACGCTGGCCGGACTGCCGACGTTCAAGTCGGTGCGGCTGAGCATTCCCCGCGCCGGGTTGGTGACGCGGGTGCGGCTGCGCTATCCCTGATCCGACGGAGCCTGCGTCCCAAGCTCAGGCCCCAAGCTCAGGCCCCAAGCTCAGGCGTAGAGCGAGGCGAGGTGCGTCGGGGCTTCGGCTTCGGCGAGGGCATGGGCACGGGGGTCGTCGACGTCGAGCCACCACGCGCCGGCCACTTCCATGGTCGCGGCGCGGCCAGCGTCGGCAAGGTGCTGCATCCCGTCGGACAGGCTGCCCGATTTTCCCGTGGCGATGGCGGCGGCGATGGCCCCTGCCAGCTCGGGGGTGGCGAGGAAGGCCCCGCAATCGACCACGTCATAGGCGGGGATGGTCTTGCCGATGGCGCGGATGCGGCCATTGGTATCGGTCTGGACCCAGGTGGCATCGTCGGGATCGACCAGCGGGCTGTCGGTGCGGACATCAACGGCGAGGGTGACGCCGCGGTCGGGCGCGCCGGTGTGCGCGAGACGGGCGAGGATTTCGGCGGTAAAGATGTGGTCTGCCATCATCAGCAGGTAATCGCTGCCGCCGAGTTCCCGCACCTTGTCGCTGCCGGCCATGACCGAGTGGCCATTCGGGAGCGACCAGTCGGCGACGCGCGCGGGGACGATTTCGATGCCCGAGCCGCGAGCCAGATCGGCGAGGAACGCTTCCAGCCGGTCCGCTTCGTGGCCGGTGACCACAACGACGCGTCGCA
>CAYFJH010000060.1:3768-11944 GCA_964343385.1 uncultured Novosphingobium sp.
TGGCGCGCGCCGGCGGCGTGGGCCTGGCGCACGCCGAGTTCGATCAGGGGCACGCCCGCCACCGGGGTCAGCGGCTTGGAGTCCGACAGGTCGCGCAGCCGGCTACCGTAGCCGGCGGCGATGATGACCGCGTCCAAGTCCTTTCCCCTGTGGCGGGCCGGGCCGCTTATTCGGCGGCGAGGGCCGAGGTGGAGATGTATTCGTCCACCATCTGCGCCGCGGTATCGTCGTTGAACTGCTGCGGCGGATGCTTGCAGAAGTAGGCCGAGGGACCGATCAGCGCCCCGCCCTCACCGCGTTCCAGCGCAACCTTGCAGCAGCGGATGGCGTCCATCACGCAGGCGGCCGAGTTCGGGCTGTCTTCGACCGAGAGGCGCAGTTCGAGGTTCATCGGCACGTTGCCCCACTGCGCGCCTTC
Source organism: uncultured Novosphingobium sp. (assembly GCA_964343385.1). Lineage (GTDB taxonomy): Bacteria > Pseudomonadota > Alphaproteobacteria > Sphingomonadales > Sphingomonadaceae > Novosphingobium. Next base: position 4,187 of record CAYFJH010000060.1, read on the forward strand.
GAGGCGGAGGAAGCAGAGCTTGTTGTCCTTCTGCCACGGAACATAGTCCGACGGGCCGACGTGGATGTTTTCATCGGCAAGGCGTTCGGCGAGCATGGCCTGCACCGCTTCGGTCTTCGATTCCTTCTTGGAACCGAGACGCTGGCGATCGAGCATGTTCATGAAGTCGGTGTTGCCGCCGGTGTTGAGCTGGTAGGTCCGCTCAACCGTCACGCCGCGGGCGGCGAACAGGCTGGACAGCACGCGGTGGACGATGGTGGCGCCGACCTGAGCCTTGATGTCGTCACCCACGATGGGCAAACGCTTTTCGCGGAACTTCGCTTCCCATTCGGGGCGGCTGGCGATGAACACCGGCATGCAGTTGACCACGGCAACGCCCGCTTCGAGCGCGCATTCCATGTAAAACTCGGTCGCGGTCTCGGAGCCGACGGGCAGGAAGTTGACGAGGATTTCCGCGCCGGTTTCCGTGAGCGCCGCGACGATCGATTCCTTCGTCGCTTCGGGCGCGTCGGACAGGATGAAGCCCTTGTCGCCCATGCCGGTCATGTGATCGGCCACGCCATCGAGGATCTTGCCCATGATGACCTTGTTGCCGGTGGCCGGCACGTCGGGCTGGAACACGGCGGTGCAGTTGGGGCCTGCAAAGATCGCCTCGGCGATATCCATGCCCACCTTGCGCTGATCGACGTCCACGCCGAGCACGAATTCCACGTCGCCGGCGCCATAGCCGCCGATCACGTCGTGGATCAGCCCCTGCGAGGAGTTGTTCTGTCGGTAATAGGCCACGCCCTGGACAAGCGAGCTAGCACAGTTGCCCACGCCGATCACGGCAACCTTGATTGGCTTCATCTAACTACGATCCCTTTAGGCGGACGCGCGGAACTGCCGCGGCATTCTGGCATCCATGGTTGAATTCTGTTGTGCTGGCAATGCACCGTCGCGAGGGGTGGTGCACGGCTGGCCGCATTCTGTCCGCCGGCCATCCCGTGGTGAATAACGGTTGCCGCTGATGATAATTCCCGGATTCCTCTTGCGAATTGTCCCAGACGGGTGCCAGCGGCACACGTTTCCCCTTGATTCCGGCATGTCTATAGATAGCGCAGCCGGTCCCGCAAGGGATATGTCGGTTTTGTTACTGTGCGGGGCGGATTACGATGAGTGAAAGCGGGGCGCAAGCCGGAGTTTCAGGTATGACACAAGGCCCGGCAGGCGGAGGGGGCCCGGCAGGCGGAGGGGGCCCGGCAGGAAGAGATGGCAGGCGGCCGATGCGGCCGCGCGAGATGCAGGACGGCCTCAACTACTACCTCTATCACCCGCTGGCCTGGCAGCTGGCGCGGCGGCTGGCACGCACGCCGGTGACGCCGAACATGGTTTCGGTGCTGGGCGCGTGCTTCGTGATCGCGGCCGGCGTGGTCTACATTTCGCCCGCGATCGGCTGGCCGTGGGGTGCCTTGCTGGGCATGGCGCTGCACATGACCTGGCACGTCGTCGACGGCGCGGACGGCGATCTGGCGCGGCTGACCGGCCGCTCCAGCCCGATCGGCGAGATGGTCGACGGGCTGTGCGATTATATCAGCCACATCGTGGTCTACCTGATGCTCGGCTGGCTGCTGGCGCAGACGCTGGGCTGGGCCGGGTGGGCCTGGATGGTGGCCGCCGGGCTCAGCCATATCCTCCAGGCCAACCACGTCGAGGTGCAGCGGCGGCAATACCAGTGGTGGGTTTACGGGACGAGCTGGCTGCGGATGGAGCACAAGGCCGGATCGGCGACCGGCAAGAGCCCGTTCGGCGCGCTGGTTTCAGCATACCTCGCGCTGGCGAGCGGACTGACGCCGCACGCGCTGGCAATCGACGCGGCGGTGGCGGCGTCGGCAGGGGACGCGGCGCGGCGCGATGCGATTCGCAAAGCTGTGCGCAAGGAGGCCGGGCCGCTGCTGATGCTGTGCAAGGTGCTGGGGCCGAACCCGCGCGCGATCGTCCTGGGGCTGTCGATGCTGGCGGGAAGCCCGCTGTGGTATTTCGTGATCTATGGCGCGGCGCTGAACCTGGTGCTGGTGGGCTCGGTGATCCTGCACAACCGTGCGGCCCGGCGGCTTGGGGAGAGGATCGGCGAAGCGAGTCTTCGTCAGTTGCGCCCCTGACATCCGTCAGCGGCTTGCTGCACCAGCCCGCTCCCCCGCCCGGCCACCCTTCAGGATACTTGTTGGGTGGCCGGGCGGGGGAGCGGGCTGGTGCAGCAAAGGAAAGCCCGGAGGGCTTTTCCGCACTAAACAAACGACTCCGCCGGGCGTATCATCGGCGGCATGGCCGTTAATACCCTGATTGCCGAGGCCGAACGCCTCGCCCCCGAAATCGTTGCCCTGCGCCGCGCGATCCATGCCGAACCGGAGCTGGGGCTGCACACGCCGCTGACCCGCGACAAGATCCGCAGCGCGCTGGCCGGCCTGCCGCTTGACTGGCGCGAGGGACCTTCGACGAGCGGACTGGTGGCGACTCTGACGGGCGCGAAGCCGGGCCGGCGGGTGCTGCTGCGCGGGGACATGGATGCGCTGCCGATGCCGGAAGAGACCGGGCTCGACTTTGCCTCGACCCTGCCGGGGCGAATGCACGCCTGCGGGCACGATGCCCACGTGGCGATGCTGGTCGGCGCGGCGCGGCTGCTGTGCGCGCGGGCGGAAAGCCTTGCGGGCGAAGTGCAGTTCATGTTCCAGCCGGGCGAGGAAGGCTATCACGGCGCGCGGTTCATGCTGGAAGACGGGGTGATCGACCCCCTGCCCGATGCCGCCTTTGCGCTTCACGTCATGCCCAATGCGCCGCACGGGGTGGTGGGCGGACGCGCCGGGGCGCTGCTGGCGGCGGCGGACCAGATCGAGATCGAAATCGTCGGACGCGGCGGCCATGCCTCGATGCCGCACCAGACGCTCGACCCGGTGCCGGTGGCCTGCGAGGTGGTGCTGGCGATCCAGGGCATGGTGACGCGCAAGTTCAACGCCCATGACCCGGTGGTCGTCACGATCAGCCGGATCGACGCGGGCAGCGCGCACAACGTGATTGCCGACCGGGCGGTGCTTCGCGGGACGATGCGCAGCCTGTCGCGCGAACACCGCGCGCAGTTGCAGGCCGGAATCCACCAGCTGGCCGAGGGGATCGCCGCTGCCCACGGGCTGAGCGCGCAGGTGACGATCATGGAGGGCTTCCCCGTGACGCTGTGCGATCCGCGCGCGGTGGATCTGGGCGAGGTGGTGGCGCACGAATTGTGGGGGCCGGGCGCGTTCCTGCGCCTGCCCGACCCGATCATGGGTGCCGAAGACTTTTCCTATGTGCTGGAGCAGGTGCCGGGGGCGATGTTCTTTCTCGGCGTGGCGCATGAAGGCGTTGATTGGGAGCAGTGCTGCGGCATTCATTCGAGCCGGATGATCGTGGACGAGTCGGTCCTGCCGCGCGGCGCGGCCTTGCTGGCGGCGCTGGCCGCGCGGTTTCTGGAGCGCGGAATGGGCTGACCGCGGGCCGATCGCGGATACGCCGGGTGCTCGACGACTATAGCGCCTTTCGCGCGCGCAAGCAGGGCGGGGCCAATCACCCTTTGTAGAGCGCGTCCAACCGCTCGCCATAGCGTTCCCGGAGCTTGTGCCGCCTGATCTTCAGGCTCGGCGTCATTTCCTCGTTCTCGATGGTGAACGGCTCGTCGGCAAAGGCGAACTGGCGCACTTTTTCGATGACTGACAGGTCGCCGTTCACCCGGTCCATCGCCGCGCGCAGGGCGCTGCGAAAGGCGGGGAGGTCCTGGAGATCGTGGAGGTTGAACCTTTCGTCCTGCGCACGCGCCCAGGCCAGCGCCCATTCGGCGTCGGGCACGATCAGGCCGACGATGTAGGGCCGCTTGTCGCCGATCACCATTGCCTGGGCGATTTCCGGCTGGAGGGTCAGCATCCCCTCGACCTTCTGGGGCGAGACATTGTCGCCCTTGTCGTTGACGATCATGTCCTTCTTGCGGTCGGTAATGACGATCCGGCCCTTGTCATCGACGTGGCCGATGTCCCCGGTGTGGAGCCAGCCGTCTACCAGCGCCTTGGCGGTTTCCGCATCGTTGCGCCAATAGCCGCGCATGACCGCTTCTCCGCGCACGCAAATCTCGCCGTCGGGGGCGATCCGTAGTTCGACCCCGCGCATCGGCGGGCCGACCGCCTCCATCGCAAGCCCCGCGCGCGGGCGGTTGCACGAGATGACCGGGCCGGCCTCGGTCTGGCCGTAGCCCTGAAGCAGCGTCAGGCCGAGCGCCTGGAAGAACGTCCCGATTTCCGGGTTGAGCGGCGCCCCGCCCGAGACCATCGCCTTGATCCGCCCGCCGAACTTCGCCCGGATCTTGGGCCGCAGCACTTTTTCGATCACGAAATCGAGCGGGCGGTCGACCAGCCGGGCACGGCCTTCGGTGCCGCTCCCGGCAATCTTCATCGCCCGGTCGAGCAGGAATCCGGCGATGCGGCCCTGCTTGTCGATCTGCTTGATGATCCGCGTACGCAGCACCTCGAACAGGCGCGGCACGACCACCATGATCGTCGGGCGCACTTCCTCGATATTCGAGGCCAGCTTGTCGAGCCCTTCGGAATAATGGATCTGTCCGCCCATTCCTATCGGCAGGAACTGGCCGGCTGTGTGTTCATAGGCATGGCTGAGCGGCAGGAACGAGAGGAAGACTTCCCTTTCATCACCGCTTGTGTCCCAGCCAAAGTCCTCGGACAGGATCCGCGCCGCGCCGTCGATGTTGCGCAGGATCATCCCATGATGCTGGCGCACGCCGCGCGGGGACCCGCCGGTTCCGCTGGTATAGATCAGGCAGGCAAGGTCATCCCGCCCGATCCCCGAGATCCGCGCCGCCACCGCGCGCCGTGCCGCCCGTGCATCGCCCGCGTCCCTGACATGCGCCGCCCAGTCATGGCAGGCAACCTCGCCCAGTTGCGGCAGCTTGAAGCCTTCGATCGTGATCAGGTGCCGCACTGCGTCGCTGCGCAGGACCGCAGCGAGCAGGGGCTTGGCCAGCTTGGCATTGGCGACGATCACCGCCCGCGCGCCCGAGTTTTCCAGCACGTGGCGATGATCGCGCTCGGTATTGGTGGTGTAGGCCGGGACCGTGACCAGCCCGGCGGCCATGATCGCAAGGTCGGCGATGCACCATTCGGGGCGGTTTTCCGAAACCAGCATCACCCGGTCGCCGCGTTCGAGCCCGAGGCCGGCCAGCCATTCGGCCAGCACGCAGACCTGCCGCGCCGTCTCGCGCCAGCTGAGCGCCTGCCAGCGCGGGCCCGGATCGCTCCCCCGCGCCCACAGGAACGGCTTGTCGCCAAGCTCGTCCGCCCGCGCCAGGAACAGCGCGACCAGATTCGGGCTCGCGTCGAAATCGCCAATCTGCACAGTTTCGTCCTCGCCCCCGGGAAGCAAGCGCCCCCGCACCTTACGGCTTATCGGGCGAAGGTAGAGAGCGCGGGGCCCGCCGACAAGTCGCGCTTTTCAGCCAGTCACACGATCAGGGCGCGGCGGCGGAACCTTCGCTGCGCGGATCGGCCGCGCCGCGCCAGTGGCCGTCCGCCCGCTCGATCGCGTTGGCCTTGTAGCTCGCCTCGCGCGCCGCAACTTTATGGCCCAGCGCGATGAGCGCCGGGATCATCGCCTCGTGCGCAGAGCCTTTTTCCACGAACACCGTGTCGCCGGGGGCATAGAGCACTGGCAGGGCGATGGCCTCGTCCACCGGCAGGTTCCAGTCGAGCACGCCGATGATCGCCTTGGCGACCTGCGCCGGGATTGTCGTCCCGCCGGCCGCCCCGACCGCGAGCCGCAGGCGTCCCTCGGCGCCGTGGACCAGCGTCGGTGCCATCGACGAACGCGGGCGCTTGTGCGGGCCGACCGCGTTGGCCGCCGGCTTGCCGCCCGGTTCCGGCGCAAAGTTGAAGTCGGTGAGTTCGTTGTTGAGGAAATAGCCGTTGACCATCAGCCCCGATCCGAACGGCCCCTCGATCGTGTTGGTATAGCTGACCGCCGCGCCGTTCCTGTCCACCGCGACGAAGTGCGTCGTGCCCTGCTCCTCCACCATCGGCCCGTCGGCCCGCGCCAGTTTCTGCGCGCCGGGCGGCGTTCCCGCGCTGACCAGCGCCAGCGTATGCGCCGGGTCGATCAGCGCCGAGCGCGCAGCGAGGTAGGCCGGGTCCATCAGGCCGGTGGCGGGCACCGGGACAAAATCGGCATCCCCCAGCCAGCGCTCGCGGTCGGCATAGGCCAGCCGCATCGATTCGGCGATCAGGTGCCACGCCGTCGGCGAATTTGGCCCCAGCGCGGTCAGGTCAAAGCGTTCGAGCTGCTTGAGGATCGCGAACACCGTGGTCGCGCCCGAACTCGGCGGCCCCATCCCGCAGACCCGCCAGCCGCGATACGTCCCGCAAAGCGGCTCGCGCAGTTTGGCGTCATAGGCGTTCACATCGGCCAGCGTCATCGGTGCCGGGCTGGCCGGCGCGGTGCTGACCTCGCGCACGATCGCGGCGGCATTGGCCCCGGTATAGAACGCGCGCGGACCTTCCTTCGCCACGCGCGTCAGGATCGCCGCCAGTGCCGGGTTGCGCACCCGCGTCCCCACGGCCAGCGGCGCTCCGGCACCGTCGTAATAGAGCGCACGGGCCTCGGCATCGAAGGTTCCGGTGCGCTTGACCCGCGCGAGCATGGTATTGAGCCGGGGCGTGATCAGGAACCCGCCCTGCGCCAGCCGGATCGCCGGCCGGAACAGCCGCGCCCAGGTGAGCTTGCCGTGGCGGGCATGGGCCCTGGCCGCCAGCGCCAGCGCGCCGGGCACCCCCACGCTCTTGCCGCCGGGGACGACCTGCGGAAACGGGATCGGCCTCCCCTCCGCCATGAACCACTGCCCGTCGGCGGCGGCAGGGGCATATTCGCGCCCGTCGATCGTCTCGACCGCACCCTTCGCATCGCCGTAAAGCAGGAACCCGCCCCCGCCGATGCCCGAACTTTGCGGTTCGACCACGTTCAGCGCCAGCATCACCGCCAGCGCGGCGTCCGTAGCCGAGCCGCCCATGCGGAGCATCTCGATCCCGGCGGCGGCGGCGCGCGGATCGGCGGCAGAGACCATCCCGTCGACGTGGGCCGATGCGGGCCGGGCTTTCGCAGCCAATGGCGCGGGCGCGGCCGCGCAGGCCAGCAGGGCGGCAGCAACCAGCGTGCCGCAAATGTTTCGGGCGATCATGGCGGGCAGGCTATTCGCTGCCCACGGCCTCGGCAATTGCAGAAAAGCCGTATTGCCGCATCAGCGCTTCCAGTTCCTTGACGATGCTCCGCGCGATCCCCGGTCCCTCATAAACCATCGCGCTGTACAGCTGGACCAGGCTTGCCCCGGCGCGGATCCGGGCAAAGGCGTCGTCCGCCGTCGCAATCCCGCCCACCCCGATCAGCGGGATCGCCCCGCCGGTGGCCTTGCGGAAATCACGCAGCCGCTGCTGGGCAAGGTCGCGCAGGGGTTCGCCCGAAAGCCCGCCCGCTTCCCCGGCATGGGGCGAATGCAATGGCGGGCGTGAAATCGTCGTGTTCGACACGATCAGCGCGCCCAGCTTGCGCTCGATCGCGATCCGGCTGATTGCGTCAATGTCCGCCGGCTCCAGGTCGGGCGCGACTTTCAGGAACACCGGCGGTCCGTCATGGCCGCGCGCGGCCAGCACCGCGTCAAGCAGCTCTCCCAGCGCGCCTTCGTCCTGGAGGGCGCGCAGA
>CAYFJH010000060.1:11954-18765 GCA_964343385.1 uncultured Novosphingobium sp.
TAGGCCGGGGGTGTTGGGGCTGGAGACATTGACCGCAAGATAGCTTGCCAGCGGGGCCATCAACAGCGCCATCGTCGCGTAATCGGCGATGCGGTCCGCCGAATCCTTGTTCGCGCCGATGTTGATGCCGACGATCCCGGGCCTTCCCAGCCGCGCACCCAGCCGCGCCGCAGCCGCCTCCGCGCCGCCGTTGTTGAAGCCCATGCGGTTGATCACCGCGCGGTCCTCGGCCAACCGGAACAGGCGCGGACGGGGGTTGCCGTCCTGCGGCAGCGGCGTGATCGAGCCGACCTCGGCAAAGCCGAAGCCCAGCCCCAGCAGCGCATCGGGCGCTTCGCCATCCTTGTCAAACCCGGCGGCCATGCCGACCGGGTTGGGAAATTCCAGCCCGGCGACCGTGCTTGCCAGCGGGCCGCCCTTGTGCGCCGCCGCGCCGCCGCCGCGCAGCTTGAGCCCGGCCAGCGCGAGGCCATGCGCGCGCTCGGCATCAAGACGGAACAGGGCGGGCCGCAGGCAGCGGTAGAACAGCGTATCGGACATGGGAGCGCGCTATGGCACTGCGGCCAACGGGTGTCGATTCCCCGACCGCCGCTTGCACAAACTGCATCAGAGGCGCTTAAAGCGCACCGCAATCGATTGCCGATACAGATATGACACAATTTTTTGCCCGCGAAGTGTCGATTCCATACAATGCGGCCACTGCAGTTGCGTCTATCAAATGCTTGCGACCCGAAGGGCTCGCCGCTGTGAAGTGGTGGGTTCTTGACTTTGCGGCGGCGGACCATGGCACAATGCCTTGTTCCGTCGCCCTTTTTTCGTTGTGTGCTGGCCGGCAGGGCAATTTCCCGCTGCGGCGCACAACGAAATGGCCGACCTCCTCATTGTAAAGTCGGCGCTGCCGGCCTAGATAACCGGAACGAATCAATCCGATTTGCGGAGCTTGTCCCGTGCGCCTCTCCAGCATGGCCGATTATGCCGTTCTGACCATGACCGCCGCCTCGCGCCATTGCGGCCGCGCGCGGGTCAACGCGGCGCAGCTGGCGCAGGAAACCGGACTTCCGGTTCCCACCGTCCAGAAACTCGTCAGCCGGCTGTCCGCCGCCGGCCTGCTCGCCTCGGTGCGCGGCGCGGGCGGCGGCTTCAAGCTGTCGCGCCCGGCGGCCGCGATCACGCTGGCCGACATCGTCGAGGCGGTCGAAGGCCCGATCGCGCTGGCCGCATGCAGCGAACATAGCCGCCATGACTGCACCCTGGAAGAAGGCTGCACCCTGCGCCCGCACTGGCCGCTGGTGAACTCGGCGCTGCGCGGCGCGCTGGCGGGCGTGTCGCTGACCCAGCTCGCCGCGCCTCACACGCCCTCCCTCGCACTCCACGAGGTGCCGGCATGACCGCGGAAACTTCGCTCCACGACACCGAAGTCAAGGACCGGGCCGCGCGCGAAGCCGCCGCCCGCGCCGCCGATTACGAACACGGCTGGTCCTCGGATATCGAGCAGGAATACGGCCCCAAGGGCCTGTCCGAAGATACCGTCCGCTACATCTCGGCCAAGAAGAACGAGCCGGAATGGATGCTCGAATGGCGGCTCAAGGCCTATCGCCACTGGCTGACCATGGAGACGCCCGACTGGGCCAAGCTGTCGATCCCGCCGATCGACTACCAGGCCGCCTATTACTGGGCCGCGCCCAAGGCGAAACCAAAGCTCGGCAGCCTCGACGAGGTCGATCCCGAAATCCTGCGCATTTACGAAAAGCTGGGCATCCCGCTGGAAGAGCAGAAAGTGCTCGCCGGGGTCGAAGGCGCACGCAAGGTCGCGGTCGATGCCGTGTTCGATTCGGTCTCGGTCGCCACCACCTTCCGCAAGGAGCTTGAGGCCGCCGGCGTCATCTTCCGCTCGATCTCCGAGGCGATCCGCGACTTTCCCGAACTGGTCCGCCCGTGGCTGGGCAAGGTCGTGCCGATGCACGACAACTTTTTCGCCGCGCTCAACTGCGCGGTCTTTTCCGACGGAACCTTCGTCTACATCCCCGAGGGGGTGCGCTGCCCGATGGAGCTCTCGACCTATTTTCGCATCAACGCGGAAAACACCGGCCAGTTCGAACGCACGCTGATCGTGGCCGAAAAGGGTGCCTACGTCTCCTACCTCGAAGGCTGCACCGCCCCCCAGCGCGATGAAAACCAGCTTCACGCCGCCGTGGTTGAACTGGTCGCGCTCGACGATGCCGAGATCAAGTATTCGACCGTGCAGAACTGGTATCCGGGCGATGCGCAGGGCAAGGGCGGGATCTACAATTTCGTTACCAAGCGCGCGCTGTGCCAGGGTGCCCGCTCCAAGGTGTCGTGGACCCAGGTCGAAACCGGCTCGGCGGTGACGTGGAAGTATCCGTCCTGCGTCCTCAATGGCGAGGATTCGGTGGGCGAGTTCTACTCGGTCGCCGTCACCAACAACTACCAGCAGGCCGACACCGGCACCAAGATGATCCACAACGGCAAGCGCAGCCGCTCGACCATCGTGTCCAAGGGGATCAGCGCCGGCCACAGCAACAACACCTATCGCGGCCTCGTGCGGATCGCACCGGGCGCGGAAGGCGTGCGCAACTTTACCCAGTGCGACAGCCTGCTCCTCGGCAGCGACTGCGGCGCGCATACCGTCCCCTATATCGAGGTGCGCAACCCTTCGGCCCAGGTCGAGCACGAAGCCACCACCAGCAAGATCAGCGACGATCAGCTGTTCTACGCCATGCAGCGCGGACTTGGCCAGGAAGAGGCGGTCGCGCTCATCGTCAACGGGTTCGCCAAGGAAGTGTTGCAGCAACTGCCGATGGAATTCGCGGTCGAGGCCCAGAAACTGCTCGGCATCAGCCTCGAAGGGAGCGTCGGTTGATGGAGTGGTCGCTGCGCACCCGCCACCGCATCGGCAACCGGCAGGAAGCCAGCGAATGCGCGCTGTTCCATCTGCCGGCCTGCAAGAACTTCCTCGCCCGCGAGGCCGAGCAGTTCGAAACCGACCGCTTCCTCAGCGACCACCGCTCATGGGCGCGCCGCCGCCTGCCGCGCGAATTCGTCAAGGTCGTGCGCGACCGTATCGGCGGCAAGAAGTCGTTCCTCCCGCAAGTCCTGTAATTACGGAAAAGAAGCCCGCCTTGCTCCACATCGACAACCTCTCGGCCGAAATCGCCGGAAAGCCCATCCTCAAGGGCCTCTCGCTCACCATCAACGCGGGCGAGATCCACGCGATCATGGGCCCCAACGGCGCGGGCAAGTCGACGCTTGGCTACACGTTGGGCGGCCGGCCCGGCTATGAAGTCACCGGCGGCAGCGTCAGCTTCGACGGGGCCGACCTCCTCGCGCTCGAACCGCACGAACGCGCGGCCGCCGGGCTGTTCCTCGGCTTCCAGTATCCGGTCGAAATCCCCGGCGTTTCCAACGTCCAGTTCCTGCGCGAGGCCTTGAACGCCCAGCGCCGCAGCCGGGGCGAGGAACCGCTCTCGGGCGGAGCCTTCCTCAAGCTGGCGAAGGAAAAGGCCGCCTTGCTGCGGATGGACATGGAAATGCTCAAGCGCCCGGTCAACGTCGGCTTTTCCGGCGGCGAGAAAAAACGCGCCGAGATGGTCCAGATGGGCATTCTCGACCCGAAATTCGCCGTGCTCGATGAAACCGACTCCGGTCTCGACATCGACGCGCTGCGGATCTGCGGCGAAGGGATCAACGCGATCATGCGCCATCCAGACAAGGCCGTGCTGCTGATCACCCACTACCAGCGCCTGCTCGACTATGTGAAGCCCGATTTCGTCCACGTCCTTGCCGGCGGCCGGATCGTGAAATCGGGCGGCCCCGAACTGGCCCGCCAGCTCGAAAGCGAAGGCTACGAGGCCGTCGCCGCATGACCGAGGCGCTTGCCCTGCCCACCCGCAAGGAGGAGGATTTCCGCTACACGGACCTCGCCGCGCTGGCCGGCCTGTGGCCCACCGTGCGCGAAGAAATCACCGTGCCCGCAGGCGATGCAGGCACCCTGGTCCTGAACAGCGACGGCACGGCAGCCACCGCGCGGCACATCGTCCTCACCCTTGGCGACGAGGCCCGCTTCGACCTGCGCGTGCTCACCGTCGGCCCAGCCTTCGGCCGGATTGCAATCGACGTCCGCCTTGGCCGCGCCGCCAGCTTCACCCTTGGCGCGGCGCAGCTTGGCGGCAGCGGCGAGACGCTCGAACTCGTCACCCATGTCACCCATGCCGCCCCGGACGCGGTCAGCCGCCAGGTCGTGCGCTCGGTCCTCGCGAACAAGGCGGTCGGGTCCTACCTTGGCCGCGTCGCGGTCGAACGCGGGGCCAACGGCACCGACGCGGTCCAGTCGGTCCGCGCCATGCTGCTTGACCGCACGGCCGCCGCCAATGCCCGGCCCGAACTTGAAATCTACGCCGACGACGTCAAGTGCGCCCACGGCTGCGCAGTGGGCGAGCTTGACGCGGCCGGCCTGTTCTACCTCCAGTCGCGCGGGCTATCCCCGGCCGAGGCCAAGCGCCTGATGCTCCAGGCCTTCGTCGCCGAAGCCTTCGTCGGCGCACCCGACGAGGACAGGCTCAACGCCGCCGCCCTCGCCGCACTGAGGGTGCTGCTATGACCGCGACTTCTCTTTCTCCCCTCCCGCAGGCGGGAGCGGCCGGGGGTGGACAAGCCCCATTCACCGACCTGCGCGCCGATTTCCCCGGCCTCGTCACCCCGTCTGGTGACCGCTGGCACTACCTCGACACCGGCGCCACCGCCCAAAAGCCCAGGCAAGTGATCGACGCCACGGTCCGCGCAATGGGCGCGGACTACGCCACGGTCCACCGCGGCGTCTATGGCCGCTCGGCCGAAATGACCCGCGCCTTCGAGGCCGCCCGCGGCAAGGTCGCCGCCTTCATCGGCGGACGCGAGGACGAAGTCATCTTCACCCGCGGCGCGACCGAGGCGATCAACCTTGTTGCCCAGGCCTGGGGCCGCACCAACCTGCGCCCCGGCGACCGCGTCCTGCTCTCGCTGCTTGAACACCATTCCAACATCGTCCCCTGGCAGCTTGTCGCGCAGGCCACTGGCGCACACATCGACGTCTGCCCGCTGACCGCCGACGGCCGGATTGACCTCGACGCCGCGACGCGCATCCTGACCCCAGCGCACAAGCTGGTCGCCTTCGCCCACGTGTCCAACGTGCTCGGCTCGGTGCTCGACGCCCCCCGCGCCGCTGCGCTGGCCCACAATGTCGGCGCGCTGCTCCTGCTCGATGGTTGCCAGGCCGTGCCGCGCCTCCCGGTGGACGTCGCCGCGCTCGGCTGCGATTTCTACACGTTTTCCAGCCACAAGCTCTACGGCCCGACCGGGATCGGCGCGCTGTGGGGCCGGGCCGATCTCCTCGCCGCCATGCCCCCGTGGCAGGGCGGCGGCGCGATGATCGACCGCGTGACGTTTGAACGCACCACCTATGCCCCGCCGCCCGCGCGGTTCGAGGCCGGCACCCCCGCCATCGTCGAGGCGATCGGCCTTGGCGCGGCAATCGACTATGTCTCCGCGATCGGCATGGAAACGCTCCACGCCCACGAAGCCGCGCTTGTCGCCACCCTGCGGTCCGAACTGCGCCGGCTCAATTCGGTCACGGTGTTCGGCCCGGACGACGGCGTCGGCGTGGTCAGCTTCGCGCTGGACGGCGTCCACCCGCACGATCTCGGCACGATCCTTGACGAGGAAAACGTCGCGATCCGCGCCGGGCACCACTGCGCCCAGCCGCTGATGGACCACCTTGGCGTCCCCGCCACGGCCCGGGCCAGCTTCGGGCTCTACAACGACGAGAACGACATCGCCGCCCTGCTGCGCGGTATCGAACGGACGAAAAGGATATTCGGATGAGCGGCGACGAGCCGAAATTCACCGTGGAACAGGTCGACACCGTCGCCCCGCCGGCACGCGCGCGCGTGGAGGACGATACGGCCGCCCCGGAAAGCGCGGGCGAAAAGCTGGAACGCAAGCGCGACTATCTCGAAGGCTTCCTCACCCAGGCCCCTTCCGGCCTGCCAGCGACCCAGCCCGGCGGCGACCTCTACGAAGCCGTCATCACGGCGCTGCGCGACATCTTCGACCCCGAAATCCCGGTCAACATCTTTGATCTCGGCCTGATCTACGGCGTCGACATCGACCCCGAGGGCGCGGTCGCGGTCACCATGACCCTGACCACGCCGCATTGCCCCGTGGCCGAATCGATGCCCGCCGAAGTCGAACTGCGCGTCGCCTCGGTCCCGGGCGTCCGCGACGCCGAAGTCACTCTCGTCTGGGACCCGCCGTGGGACCCCGCCAAGATGAGCGACGAGGCCAAGCTCGAACTCGGGATGCTGTGAAAAGCCCCGATAGCCCCCATATAGGCTGATGCCATGACCGAAACCAAAGCCCGCACCCGCCCCGCCGCCGTGATCCTCACCCCCTCTGCCGAGGGCCGGATCGCCGCGCTGATGGCCCAGGCCCCCGCAGGCGCGATCGGCGTCAGGTTGTCGACCCCGCGCCGCGGCTGCTCGGGCCTTGCCTACTCGGTCGATTACGTGACCGAGGCCAATGCCATGGACGAACGGATCGAGACGCCCGCCGGCCCGTTCTTCATCGACGGTGCCTCGGTGCTCTACCTGATCGGCTCCACGATGGACTGGGTCGAGGACGATTTCACCGCCGGTTTTGTGTTCCAGAACCCCAACGCCAAGGGCGCCTGCGGCTGCGGCGAATCGTTTACGGTTTGAATTGGTGCGCCTTCGACATCCGTCGAAGGCTTGCGGCACCGGCCCGCTCCCCCGCCCGG
>CAYFJH010000061.1:0-18412 GCA_964343385.1 uncultured Novosphingobium sp.
TGGACGAAAGATAGGCCGAAATCTCCGGCCCGGCGACCTCGGCTACAAGATGCGCGGGCAGCACGGTCAGTTCCCCGTCCAGCCCGGCCTGCCGCATCGCCGCCAGGCATCCCTCAAGCCGCTGGTTGATTTCCAGCGCCCGCGGATCCCCGAAAAAGGCAATCCGCCGGCATCCGCGCTCGATCAGGTGCTGCGCGGCAAGCTGCCCGCCGCGAAAGTTGTCCGAACCGACCGAGCAATGGACCTGCCCGCTGACATGCGAACCCCAGACGACCAGCGGCTTATAGCGTTCGGCCACGGCATCGAGCACGGCGGACTGGTCCGACTGGCCGATCACGATAACCCCGTCGACCTGCCCGGAATGGGCAAAGCGCCACAGCCAGTTCTCGTCGGTCGGCACGATCCGCGACAGCAGCAGGTTGAACCCGCGCGCGGTCAGGGCATCGGCGAGCAGGCCGAGCAGGGCGATGAAGAACGGATCCGAAAACTGCTGCGCCGTCTCGTGCCCCAGCGGGATGACGACGCCGATCGCCCCGGTGCGCCGCGTGCGCAGGTTGCGCGCGGTGACATTGGGGGTGAACCCGTGCTCCCGCGCCAGCTTGACGATCCGTTCGCGCGTGGTCGGCGTGACCAGGTTGGAACCGGCCAGAGCGCGCGACACGGTGCCGCTGGTAACGCCTGCCAGTTCGGCCAGGTCCTTGAGGGTCTTGACGGTCTTCATGGGCGGTGCGGACATTGTTCGAGCCGGCTGGGGATTGCAATCAGGGATTTGCGGGTTTCACCAGGGCTCAGCCCGGGGCAGGCACGACATCGAAGGCAATGTTGAGCCGCTCGCCCTGCCCGAACGGCACCGTGCCGTGCCACAGGATCGAGGGAAACACGGCCATCTGCCCCGCGCGCGGGACGATCGTCGCACAGGGCGCAAGGTCGAGCCCGAGTTCGGCCGGCGGCGCGCCGAAGTGGATCGCTCCTGCCGGCGGCGGCCCCATGTCCTCCGGCCCGGGCAGCGCCACGTAGAAGGTGGCCGAAAGCCAGCCGAGCGGATGGCTATGGGTCACGTTGAACCCGCCGCCGCCCAGCCGCACCGACCATGAACCCGACAGGCGCAGATCGCCGCGCGGGCGCGACAGCACCGGGTGGGCAGGATCGTGGGGGGGAAGGCCGCCGATGAACCGGCGCACCCCGTCCATGAGCCGCTCCCGCGCCGCGATCAGCAGCGGTTCGCGGCGTAGCAGAACCGAGCGGTCGGTCTGGGTTCCGCCCCGCACCGACTGTTCGGGGTAGGGCGCGGGCATGGTGTGCAGGCCGCGCAGCAGTTCGGCCAGATTCGCCAGTTCGCCTTTGGAAAAACCCGGATCGATTTCCGCCGCCATGACCGGATCGCCGTCCAGCCAGGCTGCGCGAGGATCGCCAAGCAGGCGCCAGCAGGTCGAAAGGTAGGGCCAGACCTGCCCGGCCATGGCCGTTCGCGTCAACGGCAGGGCAATGATGCTGGCACCGGCCGGATCGCCCGCGCGCAGCGCGGTGCGGATGCGGCACAGCGCGAGGAAGGCGTCATCCGCCCCGACGAGGGCGGCGAGCCGCGCCTGCGCCTCGGCCAGGGCGCCTGATTCGCTGGCAAGGAAGGCGCGCGCGACGGCGATTGGCCGCGTCTCGCCGAGTGCGCCTGCGGCCTCGTTGAGGATCGCCCGGGCGCGCGGCCAGTCCCGCTGCTGCGCGATGCCGCCGAACCAGCCGAGCCATAGGCCGGGATGGCGGGGACAGGCCCGCACGCCCTCGGCAAAGCCCCGGTCGTGCTGCGCGTCGCCATGGGCAAAGCGCAACCCGGCCAGCACGCGCTGCCCATCCAGCCATTCGGGCCGCAGCGCCAGCGTTTCGGCCAGCAGGCGCTCGCCAGCCGGAAAGTCCCCTTCCGAAACACGCGCCAGGGCCTCGTTGCGCACGACATCGAGATTGCCGGGCCAGAGCGCCCGCGCCTGCGCGAACAGGGACGCTGCCGGATCGCCCAGTTCATAGGCCGATTGCGCCCGGAGAAAGGCGGTGAGCGGGTCCCGCGGATCAAGCTCCGCCGCGCGCCGGATCGCGGTATCGGCCTCGACCATATGCTGCCCGGCGCGCAGGTCCCGCGCGCGGTCGCGAAAGGCTTCGGCTTCGCTTCCGGCCACGCTCAACCCGCCGCGCCGGCCAGGTCGGCGATGAACTGCTCGTGCGGCGGCAGGCGCTGCGCCTCGGCGGCCATGGCTGCGCGCAGGCGCGCCAGGTGGTCGCGCGCTTCGATTCCGCGAAATTCGATCAGCGGGTCCAGCCCCTCGGGGAAGTTCTCCTGCCCGACATGGACCGCCAGCCACGAAGCCGGCGCGAACAGGTCCATCTCCCGCGCGATCAGGCGGCCATGGCGGCGGAAGTGTTCAAGCTTCATCGCCAGGGTGTCGGGCACGTCCATCGCGCTGCAATAGCGCCACAGTTCGGTATCGTCGCGCGTCGTCAGCTTGTAGTGGAGGATGATGAAATCGCGGATCCGCTCGGTCTCGGTGACGGCGATGCGGTTGAACTCGGCGGTTGTCGCCGGGTCGAACCGGCGGTCCGGGAACAGCCCGATCAGCTTGGAGATATTGGCCTGGATCAGATGGATCGAGGTCGATTCCAGCGGTTCGAGGAACCCGCTCGACAGCCCGATGGCCACGACATTCCTGTTCCAGTGCTGCTTGCGGCGCCCGGTCTCGAACCGCACCAGCCGCGGATCGCCCAGCGCCTTGCCGCCGAGCCGGTGGCCCAGCAGTTCCGCCGCCCGCTCGTCCTCCATCAGGTGGCTGGCATAGACATATCCGTTGCCCGTGCGGTGCTGCAGCGGAATGCACCACTGCCACCCCGCTTCGCGCGCGGTCGAGCGGGTGTAGGGAGCCGGGGGACCGTTGTTCTCGCACGGCATGGCCACGGCCCGGTCACACGGCAGCCAGTGGTTCCAGTGCTCGTAGCCGGTCTTGAGCGCGCCCTCGATCAACAGCGCGCGGATGCCCGAACAGTCGATGAACAGGTCAGCCTCAAGCCTGCGCCCGTCGGCCAGGGTCACGCTCTCGACAAATCCGCTCTCGCCGTTCAGCGCGACGTCTTCGATCCGCCCTTCGACCCGCGTTACCCCGCGCGCCTCGGCATAGCGCCGCAGAAATCCCGCATAGAGCGCCGCATCGAAATGATAGGCATAGTCGAAGGTCGACAGCACCGAGCGCTGGTCGGGCGAAGGCCGCGCCATCCGCCCCGCCCGCGCCATGTGCCAGGCCATCGCATGTTCGTCGAGCGGCGCGGCCCCGCCCATTGCGCGCGCCCGCAGCCAGTATTGGTGCAGCGGCACCACGTCGAAATTTCGCCCGTGCGGCCCGAACGGGTGGAAATAGCGATTGCCGAGCCGCCCCCAGTCGGCAAATTCGATGCCCAGCTTGAAGGTGCCGCGCGTCTCGCGCACGAACGCGGCCTCCTCGATGCCCAGCGTCTCGTTGAACAGGCGGATCGGCGGGATCGTCGCCTCGCCCACCCCGACGATGCCGATCTCGTCGCTCTCGACCAGGGTGATGCTGCAATCCTGCCGCAGCACGTTGGCCAGCATCGCCGCCGACATCCACCCCGCCGAACCGCCGCCCACGACGAGTATCGCCCTGATCCTGGAATCGCCCTCGTCCATCACGCCCGCTCCATCCCCGTTTGTCACACCGCTACAGCAATCGGGGGCGGGAGCGGAACCCAATCCCGCGCCCGCCCCCGATCCTGTCACCGTCCGGTGAGCCGCCCCGTCAGAAGGTCAGCCGCACCGATGCGTTGAAGTTGCGCCCGAGGGCCGGCGAAATTCCGCCGATGAACCTGCCGCCGCCCTGCGCAAAGTCGGTTCCGGCCGGCCCCAGCGGGGTCAGCTTGTTGAACAGGTTGTAGGCGCTCAGCCCGATCTCGAGATGTTCGACCGGACGGATCTTGACGTTGGCACCAACGATGCTGCCGCCCGGCCACTGGATGCCGCCACCGTCGAGCGTGGAGGTCACGCCGGTCAGGGTGCCCCCGAAGGAGACCATGTCGGTGACCCGGTAGTCGGCCGCGACGGTATAGGACAGGTCGGGGATGTTGTTCGACCGGGAATAGACCGAGTTGGGGGCGGAGGACTTCTTCTTCGACTTGCTGTAGGTCAGGTTGGCCAGCAGGCTGAGCCCGCCCATGTTCAGCGTGCCATAGAACTCCGCGCCCGAGGTCTTGTACTTGTCGGCGACGATACAGGTGAAGGTCGTTGGGCTGCCAGTGACGATCGGGCAGATCGTCTGGCTCAGTTCGTAGGTAGTGATATTGAAGTTGCTGGAAAACGCGGTCAGTTCCACCGTATAGCGCGCCGGGCCGATCGAGCCGCGGTTCTTGAGGCCCACTTCGTACTGATAGACATAGTCCGCCGCCGCCGTCTGGCCCTTGGTGTTGAGCGTGCCGTCAGCATTGAAATAGCCGTTGAAGGTCATGCGGTCCGAGTTGAAGCGCGTGCCGCGCGAGGCGCGGACGAACAGGTTGAGGTTGTCCGCCGGCTTGAAGCTCGCGCCCACCGACCACGACGTCAGCGGCACGGTGTAGTTGACCACCTCGGTCGCGCCGTCGGGCAGGAAGTAGGGAATGGCCACCGATTGCGACGCCCCGGTAACCGGGTTCACCGCCGACTGGTTCAAGACATGCGTCACCGGACTGCCGACGAGCGGGTTGGCATTGGTGCCCGAACCCGAACCGGCGTTGATGTCGTGGCGAACCGAAGCGTCCAGCTGGAACTTGCCGATGTCGAGGATCAGGTCGACATAGGGCGCGTTGTCGGTGAACGTGTAGTCATAGGTCCGGGCGCAGCACCCGCCCCAGTTGTTGTTGTAGCCGGTGAACCCGTTGGCGCTGAGCAGGTTGCCCGCCGCATTGAGCAGGTCGATCGGCGCCGAATCCGGGGTGATCGACGAATTGAACTGGTTCGGATGCCAGTCCATCGCGATCTTCTGGCTCATGTAGAACCAGCCGGCGGTCAGGTTGGCCTTCACCCCGCCAAGGTCGCCCTGCCAGTTGAGCTTCATGTCATTGACGAAGCTGCCGACGTCGCGGATCCGGGTGTAGACTTGGACGTTGTTGTTGTAATAGGGCTCGGACACGTTCTGCCCGCGGCGCGGACCTGCGGCATAGACCGCACGGGCCACGACCCCGCCATTCACGGTTGACCCGATCAGGTTGCTTACCGGGCTGACGCTCAGGAAGTTCGAGGCAAAGCCGCCGCTCATGCTGGTGAAGCGCGCGTTGTCATCGACGGTCAGCCCGTTGTCGAAGGCATAGTGCAACTGGCCTTGGAGCGACTTGGCCTTGGTCGTGATGCCGTTGAGCGGCTGGCTGGCTAGCCCGCCCGAGTTGAAATCGACGTAGTTGACATTGGTGTTGTAGACCGAGAAGTTCGAGGCCTTGCGCGGATCGAAGCCTGGGCACGCCGCCAGGCTCGTCACCTTGCCGCCGCTCACGCTGGTGCAGACGATACCACCCTGGGTGTTGGGCTCCTGGGTGTCCTGGGCCTTGAAATAAAGCCGGAAGAAGCCGCGGCCTTCCGCGAACTCCTTGGTGACGTTGCCCTTGACCAGGTAGGAATTGCTGAGATTGTAGCCGGTGTGCCACGGCCCGTGGCCGACGTCATAGTAACCGCCGACATTGTAGTAGGTGCTGTCGTTGATTGACCCGGACAGCAGGAACGAAGCCTTCGTATAGTCATAGCTCAGGTTGCGCTCGGCCTGGACATAGCCGCCTTCCGAACGGCTGGTCTTGCTGATGTAGTTGATGACCGCGCCGGGTGCCTGGCTGGCAAGGGTTGCCGCGGTGCCGCCGCGGATCGCGTCGATCCGGGCATCGGTCGGGCTGGACTTGGTCCAGTAGTCGTTGTTGCCGAACTGGATGTCGCCATAGAGCACGGTGGGCAGGCCGTCTTCCTGCAGCTGGACGAAAGTGGCGCCGCCGGTGGCGACCGGCAGGCCGCGCACCGCGAAGTTGCCGTTGCCGCCGGGGCCGGAAACGTTGGGCTGGAGACCGGGCAGGAGGCGCAGCATGTCGCCTTCCGACATCGGGCGGAAGTTCTGGATGATCGCGGCGTCGACCGAGGAAATCGAAACCGAACTGTCGAGCTTGCTGCGGGTGCCGGTCGATGCGGTAACGACGATTTCACTCAGCGTATCGCCGACCGGCTGTTCAGCGGCGGCCGGTGCGGAGCTCTGCGCGAACGCGGGCAAGGAAAGGCTGGCAACCGCCAGGCTCATGACGGATGCACACGATTGAATTGAGATTGGCTTCATTTCCCTGTCCTCTCCAAATCTGCGCTTATTCGCGCATGACACCCCCGAATCACGTTATCTTCCGGGTTCCGGCCCGATTTATGTGACAAATAGCCGCGCCGCCTGCAAGCAGAAATTTCACACGATTGAATTAAACCGGCGAATTGCCCCGAAGCGTTGCGGAAATGCCATGCCCTCCCCGCCCCGCTTCCTTCCCCAGCCACGGACCGGGCCGTTGTTGGAAAGTCTGGAAATGTTGGAAGGCCCGCCTGAAACCCCTCCTAAACCCTTGAAAAGATGGCGCGCCCACCCCGGTTCGAACGGGGGGCCTCAAGATTAGAAGTCTCGTGCTCTATCCAGCTGAGCTATGGGCGCGCGCCGGGTGCACATAAGCGCGCTTTCGGGCCAGCGCAAACCGGGATAGTGTCCGCTGCCATGGAAGCTGCATCCACCCCCGATACCTTGAGCCGCATATCCGGTGCCGCCGGCGGCCGCCGCCATTTCCGCTATTTCGACTACATGATCGCGGCATTCGTCGCGATCCTGCTGCTCTCGAACCTGATCGGCGCGGCCAAGCAGGCCGAGGTTGTCGTGCCGCTGGTCGGCACGGTCACCTTTGGCGCAGGGGTGCTGTTCTTTCCGGTGTCCTATGTGCTGGGCGACGTGCTGACCGAGGTTTACGGCTATGCCAATGCCCGGCGCTGCATCTGGGCAGGCTTTTTCGCGCTGGTGTTCATGGTGTTCATGGCGCTGGTGGTGGTGGCCATTCCGCCGAGCCGCGAATGGGCGCTTGCGTCCAACACCTACGAGATCATGGGCCAGAAGGTCACGGCCCCCAACCAGGCGGCCTATCAGTCGGTGTTCGGGCAGACCCCGCGCATCGTGCTGGCATCGCTGGTCGCGTTCTGGGCGGGCGAATTCGTCAATTCCTTCGTCCTCGCGCGGATGAAAGTGCTCACCGCGGGCCGGCACCTGTGGACCCGCACGATTGGCTCCACCATATTCGGCGAAGGGGTCGACAGCGCGCTGTTCTATCCGCTCGCTTTCCTCGGCGCGGCGGGATGGACCACCCAAGCCGTGATCACGCTGGCCTTCACCCAGTGGATCATCAAGACGCTGTGGGAAGTGCTCCTCACCCCCGCCACCTATGCCGTGGTCGGTTTCCTGAAGCGCCGCGAGGGGGTGGAGGTGTTCGATACCGACACCGATTTCTCGCCCTTTGCCAAGGCGGGGGCGTAAGGAAAGGGGCCTCATACTGGCGCAGGCCTTCCGGCTGCGATAGGGCGGGCCGTCCATGGCGCTTGACCGCATCCTCCTTGCCCAGTTCCGCAACCACCGCGAAACCGCGATTCGCGAAACCGCGCGGTTCAACCTGCTCGTCGGGGAAAACGGCGCGGGCAAAACCAACGTGCTCGAGGCGATTTCGCTGTTCGCGCCGGGCCGGGGGCTGCGCCGGGCCGCGCTGGCCGACATGGCCGCGCAGGACGGGCCGGGCAGCTTCGCGATCAGCGCCGAACTGTCGAGCCCGGCCGGGGCTGTGCGGCTGGGCACGGGCATCCAGCCGGAACGTCCGGGCCGCCGCGTGGTCCACGTCAACGCTGCCGACGCGCCCGCCGCCCGGTTGGGGGAGTGGCTGGCGATTGGCTGGCTGACCCCGGCGATGGACCGCCTGTTCATGGAAGGCGCATCGGCCCGCCGCCGTTTCCTCGACCGTCTGGTGCTGGCGGTTGACCCGTCCCACGCCCGCAACGCTGCCCGGCTGGAAAGCGCGCTGCGCGAACGCGGGCGGCTGCTGGCCGATCCGGGCGAGCCCGACCCGGCGTGGTTCGACGCGATCGAGGCGCAACTGGCCGAGGCCGGCGCACTGGTCGGCATGGCCCGCGCCGCGCTCGTGGAACGGCTGCGGGGCGCGCTGGACACCCTGCCGCCAAGCCCGTTTGCCCGGCCCGAACCCGCCTATGTCCCCGGTGGCCCGTCCGATGCAGCCGAACTCGCCCGCGCCCTCGCCGAAGGTCGCCGCCGTGACCGCGCGGCCCAACGCACCCTCGTCGGACCCCACCGCGACGAACTATCGGTCACCATGGCCGGAAAGGGCACCCGCGCCGCCGATTGCTCGACCGGCGAACAGAAGGCGATGCTGATCGCCCTGACGCTCGCTCACGCCGGCCTGCTCGGGGACGCCCGCCCCGCCCTGCTCCTGCTCGACGAGGTCGCCGCCCATCTCGACCCCTTGCGCCGCGAAGCGCTGTTCGAGCGGCTGCGCGCCGGAAACGCGCAGGTCTGGCTGACCGGAACCGAGCTCGCGCCCTTCGCCGCCATCGCCGGAGAGGCCGCTATCTGGCGCGTCAGCGGCGGTTCGCTGGAGCGTATTGTGTATTGAACCGGCCGGCACCGGCCTGCTCCGTCAGCCTATCGGGGGTAGCGCCGCCGCGACGCTATCCGCCGTTGCCGCAACGATTTCATCCACCCCGCCCGCGGTGGGGTGAATGTGGTCGGGCTGGATCAGGTCCGCCTTGCCCAGCACCGCCGCAAGGAAGAACGGCACCAGCTTCGCGCCGTATTGCTTCGCCAGTTCGGGATAGATCGGCTCGAACCCGGCCCTGAACTCCGGCCCCAGGTTGGGCGGCGCGAGCATCCCCATCATCAGCACCGGCACCCCGGCGGCCTTCGCCTCGCCAAGCATTTTGCCCATGTTGGCCCGCGTCTGCTCCGGCGGCAGCCCGCGCAGCACGTCGTTGCCGCCGAACTCGATGATGACGAGGTCGGGCTTCACCGGCTGGCTTTTCAGCACAAAGCCGAACCGCTGCGCCCCCGCCCCGCTCGTATCGCCCGAAACCCCGGCATTGGTGATCCGCGCGTTGATCCCCCTCGCCCGCAGCGCCCCCTCCAGCCGCGCCGGATAGGATTCCGCCTGCGAAGCGAGGCCATAGCCCGCAAACAGGCTATCCCCCACGGCAAGGATCCGCCGCTCCGCCCCCATCACCGGCAAGCTGTCGGGCGCGGCGGCGGCACTGGTCGCGCTCGTCTCGGGCACCGGAACCGAACCCCCGGAACAGCCCGCAAGCATCAACACCGCGATACCCAATGATACAACCCTGTACATTTTCACTCCTTGCCGCCGCCTCGCTAACTATGCCATCGCCGCGCGGTGACAAGCCCTGCCATTCGCGCCGCCGCGCTGAAACTCACCCTCGGCCAGACCGAAATCCTCAAGGGCATCGACCTCACCGTCGCGCCGGGGGAAACACTGGCCCTGCTCGGCCCCTCCGGCTCGGGCAAAAGCTCGCTGATGGCGCTGCTGACGGGCCTCGATTCCGCCACCAGCGGCACTCTCGAAGTCGCGGGAGCGGATTTCTCCGCCCTGTCCGAGGATGAACTCGCCCGCGCCCGCCGCGGTCGCATCGGCATCGTCCTCCAGGCCTTCCACCTCTTGCCCACGATGACCGCGCACGAAAACGTCGCCGTTCCGCTCGAACTCGCCGGAATGCCCGGCGCGTGGGACCGCGCGGCGGAGGAACTGGCCGCCGTCGGCCTCGGCCACCGCCTGAACCACTACCCCGCGCAGCTCTCGGGCGGCGAGCAGCAGCGCGTCGCCATCGCCCGCGCCCTCGCCCCGCGCCCGCCGTTGCTGTTCGCGGACGAACCCACCGGCAACCTTGATGCCGCCACCGGCCACGCGATCATCGAACTGCTGTTCGACCGCCGCGCCCAGACCGGCGCAACGCTGGTGATCATCACCCACGATCCCGAACTGGCGCAGCGCTGCCAGCGGATCGTCCGCCTCGCCGACGGCCGGATCGCCGAAGACACGCTGACGTGAACCAAAACCTGCCATGGCGCACGGCATGGGCCATCGCCCGGCGCGAACTGTCGGCGCGGTTCAAGGGCCTGCGCCTGCTGCTGGTCTGCCTGTTCCTCGGCGTCGCCACTCTTGCCGCGATCGGCTCGCTGACCGGCGCGATCGAGCGTGAGCTTTCCAGCCGCGGCCGCGCCATCCTCGGCGGCGACGTCGGGGTCGAAGTCTGGCAGCGCGGCCTCGCCCCCGAAGAACGCACCGCCCTCGCCGCGCTCGGGACCGTCAGCTCCGGCACCCGGATGCAGGCCATGGCCACCGCCGGAGACACCGCCGCCCCGGTCCAATTGAAGGCAGTGGACGCCTCCTGGCCGCTCGTCGGCCGCCTGCGCCTCGCCGATGGCCGCATGGTCGGCGCGCCGCTGCCGGGTCAGGCCTGGCTTGCCGAAGGCGCCGCCGCCCGCCTTGCCCTCGCCCCCGGCCAGCGCTTTTCCATCGCCGGCCAGCCGCTCACCGTCGGCGGGATCATCGCCGATGAGCCGGACCGGCTGGGCGAAGGCTTCTCCTTCGGCCCGCCCGTGATCGTCGCCGCCGATTTCCCCGCCAGCGCCGGCCTCCTCGCCCCCGGCTCGCAATTCCGCACCCGCGCCAGCGTCGCCTTCGCCCGTGCCTATGTCCCCGACGCCGTGGTCGAAAGCCTCAAGGCCCGCTTCCCCGCCGCCGGGTTCACCTTCCGCACCCGCGACGCCGCCTCGCCGGGGACCGAGCGGTTCATCAACCGCATGGGCGAGTTTCTCGTCCTCGTCGGCCTCGCCGCGCTGGTCATCGCCGGGATCGGCATCGGGCTTGGCGTCACCTCGTGGCTCGACGGCCGCCGCGCCTCGATCGCCACGCTCAAGGTGCTGGGCGCAACCAGCGCCGATATCGCACGGATCACCCTGCTTCAGGTCGGCAGCGCCGCGCTTGCCGCCTCGCTCGCGGGCATTACCGCCGGGGTCCTCGTCACCCCGCTGCTCGCCCGCGCGCTGGGCGATCTTTTGCCCGTCAGCACCGCGCTCACCATCGATCCCGCCGCCCTCCTCCGCGCCGCCGCCTACGGGCTACTGGTGGCGCTGGTCTTTACCGCCCCCCCGCTCGCCCGCGCCCGCGCGTTTCCAGCGATGGCCCTGCTGCGGTCCCGCGTCAGCCCGCTGGGCCAGCGCTGGCGCCACGCCGCCCTCCCCGTCGCGCTCGGCCTCGCCGCGATCGTCGCCCTTGCGCTGGCCACCGCCGCCCAGCCGCTGCTGACGCTCGGCTTCCTCGCCGGCTCCGCGCTCGGGCTCGGCCTGCTCACCGGCTTCGGCCTGCTGCTGCGCGCCGGGCTCGCCCGCCTGCCCCGCCCCCGCAACCCGCTGCTGCGCACCGCGCTCGCCAACCTCCACCGCCCTGGCGCGCAGACCGGCGCGCTCGTCACCGCGCTCGGCTTCGGGCTCTCGGCCTTCGTCCTCCTCGCCGCCGTGCAATCCAGCCTCTCGGCCAACATCACCGCCCGCGTCCCCCAGCGCGCGCCCGATTTCTTCGTGCTCGATCTCCCGCGGGACCGCGTGGGCGAGTTTACCCGGGCCGTCACCCGCACCGCCCCCGGCGCCTCGGTCCGCGTCGTCCCCAACCTGCGCGGCGCGATCCTCGCCTACGGCCCGGCCAGCGCCATGACCCGCGTCGCGGACCTGAAGACCATCCCCGACGACGCCTGGCCCCTGCGCGGCGAACGCGGCCTGACTTATGCTGACGCCCTGCCCGAGGGCAACACCCTCACCGCCGGGGAATGGTGGCAGCCGGGCTACTCCGGCCCGCCGCTCGTCTCCATCGACGAAACCCTCGCCCAGGCGCTCGACCTCAAGCTCGGAGACCAGCTCACCATCGGCGTGCTCGGCGTCGAACGCAGCGCCACCATCTCCTCGCTCCGCCGGATCGACTGGGATTCGATGGGCTTCAACTACGTCCTGGTGTTCAGCCCCAACACGCTGACCGATGCCCCCCACAACCTCGCCGCGACGATCAACCTCCCCCCCGGCAACCTCCCCGTCGGCAACCTCCCCGCCGGCACGCCCCCGTCCGGCCTGCTGCGCCAGCTGGTCCGCGCCTTTCCGGCAAGCTCGGTGATCGAAACCGGCACCCTCCTGTCGGACGCCCGCGCCCTGCTTGACCGGATGAGCGTCGCCATCCTCGCCGCCTCGTCTGTCGCGGTCCTCGCCGGGCTCGCCGTCCTGCTCGGCGCCATCGCCGCCGCCCGCGCCGCCCGCACCTATGACGCGGTGATCCTGCGCGTTCTCGGTGCCAGCCGCGCGCAGTTGCTGGTCCCGTTGCTGGGCGAATATGCCCTGCTGGCGGGCCTCCTCGCCCTCGTCGCCCTGCCGCTCGGCTGCGGCATCGCCTGGGCGGTGATCGTCATCCAGTTCGATTTCGACTGGCTGCCGAACTGGGGCCAGATCCTCGCCGTCCTCGGCGCGGGCCTCGTGCTCATCCTCGGATTCGCCGTCGCAGCCTCGCTCCCCGTCCTGCGGGCACGCCCGGCGCGCGTCCTGCGCGAACTATAAGCCAAGACCCCGTTCGTCCTGAGGAGGTCTTGAAGCTGCAAGCTGAAAGACCGTCTCGAAGGACCGCGCACACCCTCACGTAAACGCGTCGATATCCGTAGGGTTCTTCGGGTCCGGGCCAAACCGGTTCGGCCCGCGCGTCCCGTCAAGGCACATCAGCACGAACAGCGCGAACCATCCCAGCACCGGGATCAGCACGAGCAGCAACAACCAGCCCGACTTGTCCTGATCGTGCAAACGGCGCACCGCCACGGCAAGGTTGGGAATGAAGCTGACGAGCCCGAACAGGTTCTGAACAAGCGCCCCCGGACCGTCCATCATGGTGGAAAAGCCCATCATCCCGCCATAGCTCTGGTAGGACGGCCGCCCCAGGAATATCCCGATCACGATCGAGACCAGCACCTGGAACAGCACGAACATCCAGTATTCCTTGCGCCGCGAACGGCCGGAAAATTCGGCATAGCGCCGGTATGGCAAAAGCATCCATTCCATCGCGGTTCCTTTCCGTCGTTAAACTGAGGGGGAACACTTCTCGGCTAGCGCTGGCAATTTATTCCGATAGTCTGCCCTGACACAATTTGGAGGGGGCAAGTTGATGACTCAATTCAGCTTTGGCGCAGTGATCGTGCGGGCATTCAACATGATCGGACGATCCTTCGCAAGCGTTGGCGTTCTGATCATTGGGGCACAGGCCATCATGGCCGCGATCCAGTTCGCTTTTATTCGCCCCATCATGATCGGGGCGATGTCCGGTCAACCCTCTGCCCTCGCCCTTTTTACTTCCCCGACCTATTGGTTAGCAATAGCGGCAAGCCTGTTCGTTTTCAGCGCCCTCTTTGCAGGTGCGACCCACGGCTTTCTTCTGGTGGGCGAAGGTAAGCAGGCCGAATTCGGCGACTGCCTGCGTGTCGCCCTGATGAAGGCCTTTCCAGTGCTGGGATTGACCATTTTGTGGTCGCTGGGGGTCTGGTTGGGAATGATCCTGTTTCTCATTCCAGGCTTGATTCTGATGACGATGTGGAGCGTTTGCATTCCCGCACTTGTTTCAGGCGAAACCGGGGTTTTCGGAAGCTTTGGCCGCAGCCGCGACCTTACCAAAGGTGCCCGGCTGAAAATATTTGCGCTCCTGCTTCTGGTGCTTGTTGCCTATTACGCAATGGTATCCCTGTTGCTGGGTTCGGTCATTGGACCCGCAGGCCCCGTAAATATTTCCGGAGCCATGGCAGCCACCATGACTCCCGGCGCTCTCGCCGGATCGCTCATCACTGGCACTGTGTTCATGTTCTTGCTGCCGGCCTTGATGGCTGCGATTTACATTGAGGCAGTGAGTGTTCGATTTGGCACTCGCGACAGCACGGTTGCCGAAGTGTTCGCCTGACCAGCAACGAAAAAGGGGGCTTGAAAGCCCCCTTCCCATCAAGCGTCTGCCCCCTCAGAACCGGTACCGCGCCGAAACGCCATAGGTCCGCGGCTCGCTCGGATAGCCCGAGATCGAGCCGATCTGCACCGGCGAATCGAAGATCTGCAGGATCGTCCGCTTGTTCAGCAGATTGCGGCCCCAGGCGGTCAGTTCGATCCCGCTGCGCATCGCATAGGTGAGCGAGCCGTTGAGCAGGTTGATTTCCTGCTTGCGGTTCTGCGCGGCGGCGATGGCGGCGGCATAGTCGGACGAGGTTCCGGTCAGCGGCATTCCGGTGATCGGGTTCTTGGCGACGAGGTTGGGCAGGCCTTCGACCAGCGCGAACGGCGCTTCATAATGGAAGTCCCCGCGCGCGATGATGCGGTCGCCGCTCGCCAGTTCCTTGTCCCATTGCAGGCCGAAGGTGGCCGACAGCGGGGTCACCCCGGCGGGGCGCCTGCCGGTCAGGTCGCCCACGCCCGACAGCACGAAGTTGTCGTATTTGGGATCAAGGTAGGTGACCCCCAGCGTGACGGTCCATTCCGGGGTCGGCTTGACCATGCCTTCGGCTTCAATGCCAAAGGTCGACTGCTTGCCGGCATTGGCAAGGAAGAACCCGGTCCCGGTGAACAGGTTCGACTGGAAGCCCTTGATGGTCTGCTTGAACACCGCGACATTGGCCGTGGCTCGGCCCCAGTTGGCCTTGAGCCCGGCTTCCCACACGGTCGAATCCTCCGGTCCCGCATAGCGGCTTCCGGCGCTGAGGTTGTTGAGGCGCAGCGCGGTATAGGCCGAATTGGTCATGATCGTCGAAAAGTCGGCCGCGCTCGGCCGGCTGTCGCGCGACAGGTTGATCGAGGCCGCCTTGTAGCCGGTCGCATAGCTTGCATAGAGGTTGACCGTGTCGGTCGCATCGAAGGCAATCCGCGCGGTATAGTTCCAGTGACCGTCCGACACCTTCCCGTTTTCCACCGCGTTGGGCACGCCCAGGAACGGCGGCAGGAACTGCAGCGCGGTCAATGCCCCCAGCTTGGGCGCGGTCGCGGCGGCAAAGGCGGCAGCGGCGTCATAGGCCGGGCGGTTGTTGGTGAAGATCTGGCCGATCACCACCGGGTCCGACGTGCCCAGCGCCTGCGCCAGCAGGACCTGGCGAACATTGGCCTGAAGGGTCGGGCTAAGCAGCGGGATCGAGGAGAAGAACTCGTCCGACTGGGTGTCGCGGGTCGAGAACGTCTTGCGGTCGTTAATGTAGTTGAGCCCGCCGGTCAGCGTGACCCGCTCGCCCACCTTGTAGTCGACCTGCCCGAAGATCGAATAGCTTTCGTCCGCAAGGTGGTAGTTCTCGGTGAAGCCCTTCCCCGCGACGAACGAGCGCCCGATATAGGCGAGCTGGTTGCCGGTGGCCGCCGCGCCGAGGATTCCTTCGACCTGGGTCAGGGTGAACGGTGAGCCAAGCTGGGTCGACAGCCCGGTAATCAGCTGGTCGGCATAGGTGCGGAACTGGCTGCCGAGGTAGAGCTCGTTGTGCTGGTTGATCTTTTCATTGAAGTAGACCCCGCCGATCAGCGCGTTGACCGGCCCCTCCCAGTCGGTCGACAGGCGCAGTTCCTGGGTAAAGGTGTCGATCCGCAGGTCCTGGAAATTGCGGGCCAGTAGGTCGGCCTTGCTGAAGTCGGAGTCCTGGTTGGTCACCGCCCGCGTCTTGCGATAGGCGGTGATCGAGGTCACCTTGAGCACCCCCACCGAATAGTCGATCTGGCCCGACAGGCCCCAGTTGTCGATCTTGTTGGTCGACGGGATGTTGTAGGCGACCTGGTCGGCAAACGGATTGGCCGGGTCGGACAATTGCCCGCCCAGCGCCTGCACCACCTGCGACGAACTGGACCGCTGGAGGTTGACCGCGGCGCAGCAGGTCTCGTCGATCTTGCCATAGTCGCCGATCAGGCGGACCTTCAGATCGTTCGACGGCGCGAACAGCAGCTGCCCGCGCACGAACCAGCGGTTGCGCTCGTTGGTCCTCGTGCCGGTCCCGGTGTCGGTGACATAGCCGTCGCGGCGGTTGTATCCGCCCGCAAGGCTCGCCGCGACGTGTTCACCCAGCGGGCCAGTGACCACGCCCTTGGCCACGACGGCGTTATAATTGCCGTAGCTCGCCTCGACATTGGCGCCGAGCTTGAACTGCGGCTCCTTCGTCACGAGCGAGATCACCCCGGCCGAGGCGTTCTTGCCGAACAGGGTCGACTGCGGCCCGCGCAGCACCTCGATCCGCGATACGTCGGGCAGGTCGGCGATCATCGAGGCCGAGCGCGAGCGGTAGACCCCGTCGACGAACAGCCCGACCGAAGGCTCGATCCCGGCGTTGTTCGCCCCGTTGCCGAACCCGCGGATGTAGAAGTTCGTATTGGCCGAGCTTTGCAACTGGTTGACCCGCAGCGACGGCACCACCGTGGACAGGTCGCGGATGTCGCGGATCTGCGCGCGCTCGATCGTCTCCGCCGTGGTCACCGTCACCGCGACGGGCACGTCCTGCAGGGTCTGTTCACGCTTGGTCGCGGTCACCACGATCTCGTTGCCGGCACCTTCATCGGCAGCGGCGGGCGCGCCGGTCGCGGGCTGGGCTTCTTCCTGGGCGACCTGGGCGAGGGCCGTTCCGGACGTGAAACAACCGAAGGCCGCGACGCCGCAGCACAGGACCGCGCGGGCCGAAACGCCAACTTTCCGGACAGTGCATTTCATTCTCTCGGTTCCTCTCAACGCGGTAGCCGCATTCCGGGCCCGGAGGCCCTCGCTGCTTGTCATAGTCATTCGATGCATAGGATTCGCGCTCCACGCGGGCAAATGCAATCGCGCGGTTTTCCGCCGCCGCGCACCGGCTGTTGCATCGAAAGCACAGGCAATTTTTCGCGAGCGCGCGATTGGACAAAGCCTCTGCTTGCCCGAATCCCGCCCTTCGGCTAGGGGCGGCGGCAATTGTTGCGCCGCAGCGAACGAGCGGCCTGACTCCCAAACCGAAAGCAAGTCATCCATGTCCGCCCCCGCTCCGCTTCGTAACATCGCGATCATCGCCCACGTCGACCACGGCAAGACCACCCTGGTTGACCAGCTTTTCCGCCAGTCCGGCACCTTCCGCGACAACCAGCGGATCGAGGAACGGGCGATGGATTCGAACGATCTCGAAAAGGAACGCGGGATCACCATTCTGGCCAAGTGCACTTCCGTCGAATGGGAAGGCGTGCGGATCAACATCGTCGACACCCCCGGCCACGCCGATTTCGGCGGCGAGGTGGAGCGCATCCTCTCGATGGTCGACGGCGTGATCCTGCTGGTCGACAGCTCCGAAGGCGCAATGCCGCAGACCAAGTTCGTCACCGGCAAGGCCCTGGCCCTCGGGCTCAAGCCGATCGTCGTCGTCAACAAGGTCGACCGCCCCGATGAACGCATCCAGGAAGTGCTCGACGAGGTGTTCGACCTCTTCGTCAGCCTCGAAGCCACCGACGAACAGCTCGACTTCCCCGTGCTCTACGCCTCGGGCCGCAACGGCTATGCCAACGAAGACCACACCCTGCGCAAAGGCACGCTGACCCCGCTGTTCGAAAAGATCGTCAGCCACGTCCCCGCGCCCAAGGCCGACGCCGACGGCCCGTTCAAGTTCCTCGTCACCCTGCTTGACCGTGACAACTTCCTCGGCCGCATCCTGACCGGTCTGGTCTTTTCCGGCTCGATCAAGGTCAATTCGCCGATCGTCGCGCTCGACCGCGATGGCAAGGTGGTCGAAACCGGCCGCGCGTCCAAGATCATGGCCTTCCGCGGGCTGGAACGCGTTCCGGTCGAAGAGGCCAAGGCCGGCGACATTATCTCGATCGCCGGGCTCACCACGGCGACCGTCGCCAACACCATCGCCGACCCCGCAGTGACCGAACCGCTCTACGCCCAGCCGATCGATCCGCCGACGCTGTCGATGCGCTTTGCCGTGAACGACAGCCCGATGGCCGGCCGCGAAGGCTCCAAGGTCACCAGCCGCATGATCCGCGACCGCCTGGCGCGCGAAGCGGAATCGAACGTCGCGATCAAGGTCACCGAATCTGCCGACAAGGACAGCTTCGAGGTTGCCGGCCGCGGCGAACTCCAGCTCGGCGTGCTGATCGAGACGATGCGCCGCGAAGGCTTCGAGCTCGGCATCAGCCGCCCGCGCGTGCTGTATGGCGAGGACGAGCACGGCAAGCGCACCGAGCCCTACGAAACCGTCATGATCGACGTGGACGACGAATATTCGGGCACGGTCGTCGAGAAGATGAACCTGCGCAAGGCGGAGATGACCGACATGCGCCCGTCGACCGGCGGA
>CAYFJH010000062.1:0-17956 GCA_964343385.1 uncultured Novosphingobium sp.
CTACGCCGCGCGCAGCGCAAGGAACCCCCGTCACATCAACCGTGCGCGATCCTGATAGGGGGTCCCTTTTGCGCGCCGATTGACACCTTATGGCCGTGTTGCGCATCACGCTCCCGGCGGTCGTCTCGCCATTCTTGCGCTTGAGCGCGTCGAACAGTTCCCGCACCTCCTGCCGGGTGATGTCGGTCACTGCCCGCTTGCGAAACTTCGTCAGATAGTTGTCGAGGTGGTAGTTGTAACCGTCCACCGTGCGCGGGCTGTAAGTCCGTTCCGACAGGTGAGCTTCAAGCGCCTGCTGGAGCGTGATGCCGCTTTCGGCTGGTCCGACTGTGGGATCGATGCCCGACTGTATCTGGCTCATCAGGGCCTTGGCCCGGTTCCGGGCCTCGCGCAGTCCAATACGGTCGCAGCGGTCGATCTTGACCCGCACTGTGCGGATGTGGCGGCCATTGCGGCGAACGTCGCCCTGCACGGCGAAGGTCCTGGTGGACTGGTGGCAGACCACCATCAGGCCTTTCACCTGTTCGTCGCGGTGAATGCCCGATCCAAGGGGAAGCTCGCGAATGCGGGCCTCGGTCAGATTGATGACAGCCATTTAGGTCTCCGAAAAGTACCGGCCTGAGCACCGGAAACGCGCCCTTTCTGAGCGGCTCAGGTTGACCTAAATGTCGTGATTTCCAGCCTCCGCGAACCAATATTGACCCTGATTTCCTTAGGTTTTCCGTTGATTCCCGATCTTTTAATCAGTAGGTCGCTGGTTCGAACCCAGCAGGGCTCACCATATTTTTCAATGGCTTAGGAGGCGAGGGCGTGGCTCTGCCACTTCGCCGGCAATGTCCAGCAATCAGATAGCAATTGGGCTGGCAAGTTTCAGTGTCTGGTTGGCGGCCGCTACAGGCATCGGGATGTGAAACGGTGCGTCCGAAAAATGTCAATCGGGCAGAAAGCCCAAGGGGGAAAGGCGTTCGCCGCCTCGACGGACTTCATAATGGAGATGAGGCCCGGTCGATAGCCCGGTCGACCCCACATAACCGACCACGTCGCCCCGGCGTAATTTCCTCCCCGGTGTGACAGCAATCCGCGCCATATGGGCGTAACGGGTCTCATAGCCGCTCGGATGGTGAAGGATGACGAGCAAGCCATAGCCACCCGCCTCGCCAGCGCGCACAACCTCCCCATCGGCTGTCGCGTGGATCGGCGTTCCTGCCGGCACGGCCAGATCAACACCTGCGTGGAATCGCTTCCGGCCCAAAATCGGATGGTAACGCATTCCCATTGCACTTGTAATCGGCGCACCTTGCACGCCAGGTTTCGCGGGAGCAGCTCTCCCGTCTTTCGCCTTCCACTGCCGGAAAAGCTGATCGAAGCGCCCGGCAACTGCCGCACTGGTTTCGGCATGCGCGGCGGCGCTCAACGGCGGCTGTCCCACCAGCATCGCCGCGAACAGGAATAGCGGTGTTCTCATGGCCACATTCATCTGTCGGCCTTTGGCGAGTGCGCTTGGGGAAAGGCGACGATGGTAACGACGCGCCCCCCTGCCACACCGGGACGCGGCGCAAATCGGGCAACTACCTTTCCCTGTTCCAGCAGCGCGCGATAGGCAGCATATTCCACCGGGAAAGCCTTCTGTTCGAGCCGGTAGCGATCGTATTGCGTTAATATTGCAAAGTCGGGGCGGCAAGTCGCGCGCTTGCCCGGTGACATGGTGCCATAGTCGACATTGGCCCGGGTGCCTCGCGCCCCATCGATCGGCCCATAACTGGTCTTGCCCTGTAGAAGCCCGATCGCATCCAGGCAGCCCGCATCGCCGACCGGGAAGAGGAACCGCCAAGGTTGTGATACGAGGTCGAAGGCGAAATGTTCGATCAGCACCGTGCTGCCGGGGGGGATGTTGCGCCTTGCCCAGGCCGCAGCTTCCTGCCGGGTATCGTTCATTCGCTCGCGTGACTGGGCCAGAGTGTCAGATAGCATCGGTGCGACCATCGCGATTATCCCGGCGGCCACGGCTCCATGCTGCCATCGCGGGCCAGTCCATCGCGCCAGAGCATCAAGCGCGATCCCTGCGGTAATGGCACACAGGGGCAGCAGCGGTAGCGCCCATCGTTCCCAGACCATTGTTTGAGCGCACAGTATCAGGAAAAAGCAGGCAAGAAGAGGCAGGATCATCACGCGCGCGCG
Organism: uncultured Novosphingobium sp.; assembly: GCA_964343385.1. GTDB lineage: Bacteria > Pseudomonadota > Alphaproteobacteria > Sphingomonadales > Sphingomonadaceae > Novosphingobium. Next base: position 2,179 of record CAYFJH010000062.1, read on the forward strand.
CCGATTGCGCCAAACGAGCAGGCTGCCTGGGATGAGAAGCACCATCCCGGTGGCGCTCAACCCTGTCAGCAGCGGCCCTTTCAGATACCAGAATGCATTATCTCCGATGGTCCCACCGGTCGCGCCCAGATGGCGAGCCTGCCCTTCGCCGGCCAGGTTGCGCATCACCGTCGAATAATCCAGCACCAGATATGGCGAGAGCAGGACGCCAAAGGCGAGGGTCAGTGCGCCGAAAGACAACAGGCGAGCGAGCGCCTGGCGCGGAGATAGCAGTTTCTCGTCCAGCCTCAGCCACACGGCGCCTGCAACCGGCAGCGCCGTCAGCGCGAACGGCCATTTCGTCACGATCGCGCAGCCTAGCCACAGGCTGGCGAGCACATAATCGCGGCGCCGGTCATCAGCCGCAATGTTCAGCGCAGACAGCGTCGTCAGCAGCATGAAGAAGCACGCCATCATGTCCGACCGGATGATCTGCGAATAGGTAATATGGACTGGGCTGACCGCCAAAATGGCAGCACTGATCAGTCCCGTCCTGCGACCATTCAGCTTCGTAGCGAGGCGATAGGTCAGCAGGATCGTCGCCAGCGCGAACGCGGTCATTGCGAGCCGGCCAGGAAGAATGATCCAGCTCGGATCGGCATAGATCGCTGCGCCGAACGCCTTGATCGATGGAAACAGACCGAGCGCCCATCCGGTCAGGAACACTGCGATGTCGATCAGCGCCAGCACATACATTGTAGTGGTTGCCGGGTGGCCGAACCAGCCGGGGTTGAGCGTCGGCCCGCGCAGCATCTTGACCGCGCCCAGCTCGAACATCAGTTCGTCAGGATCGTTGAGAGCCGGCAGCCCGAATTGGATCGAGGCAAGGCGGACATAGAGTGCTGCCAAGAGGATGGCCGCGAGCGCCCAGCCCCAGGGAGAGCGAAATGCACGCATCAGGCTTCGATGAACGAGAATTCCTTCCGCCACCGCGCCTCAATCCATCTGCGGCGGCTGGGGGCGGGCGATGCCCGGCAGAAGTGGCCAGTCCCGACTGAAGCGCCAGCGGTTCTTCCACCCTTGGTTTCGTATGTCCTTCCAAACGTCGTGGAGAGTGACTCCAGCCAGGCAGTTGCAGGCGTTGAACATGAGCACGGGGCGCAAGAGCGACAGGGGGCCGATTCCGAATTCGGACATGACTTGACGGCCGCCGAGGTAACTGTCGCGCAGCATCGGCGGAAGGCCGATTGGTATGATGAAATCGTCCGGGATGCAGACGATATAGGCCAAAATAATCGCGATGGGTCGCGCCCAACCGCGCCAGCGTTCCATGAAAATCGACATTATCAGGAATACGCCCGTATAACCGCCCGCCTCCTTCGCGGACAGAGCCACGATAGCGCCGAACAAGATGACACGGTGGAGCGGCACTACTTCGGGACGCAAGAACGTCGCGGCGACGGCGGCGACCGCCAACCCTTGGGTAATGTAGGTCAATGCGGTTGCCGACAGATAAATCCAGTCCGCCTGATTGGAACTGAATGCGGAATAGATCGGGAAGTCCCCGGTCGTGAGCGTGCGGACCGGAACGAAACTGGAGGAGAACCACAAGTCGAGCACACGCTGTGCGCCAAAGCCTGCCGAATAGCTGGCAAGATTCCGGAAAATCTGGGTCGGGCTGCCTTCCCCGAGGATCCACCACGTTATTAGATAGACGCAGAGCGTGGCCAGAAGCGCACCTTCGACGGCCATCCAGCGGCGTTTGGCCAACGGGGCCAATACCGCCGCGATCATGTAGACCTTGAGGTTGACCAGCAGGCCGGCCGCGAGCCAGCGCAAACGGGCCGAATGAACAAGCGGGCCGTAGGCGATCATGTAGAAGATGAAGGCGATGAAGACGAGATTGCCGCGCTCGAAGCCATATAGCATCGGGAAGCCGAAGCAGATGGCAAACCAGCGCGGCAGATAGGTGAACCGATCGACCTTGCGGAAATGGAAAAAGGCCACGACCGTAGAGAGTAGGTAAAATCCGCATAATCCGACGATCCCAAGCCAATCGCAATAGCGGACCTCCTCGGAAAAGTTGTTCGCATAGCATTGCTTGATGCTCAGCACCTTCATGAAGACGAAGGAGAGTGGCGGATAGATGGTCAACTCGACGTCGTAGGCGCCGCGTCTGTGGGCATATTGGCTGAGCGAGAACCAGTCCATCCACGTGCCCGAAGGTTCGTAGAAAAAAGGCTGGCGCAAATAGCTATACTGGACAAAGAACCAGGTAATATGTGCAATCGCCGCCAGGATGGCGAGGATAAATCCATATTCGACCGCCAGATGCCAGCGGTTCGGACGCGAGGCCGGGATCATGCCGGTTTGCCGCGGAAGACGAGAAATTTGAGCGCGAAATAGTTGATCCCGGACACGATGATGGTCGAAACAAGGCCCGCCAGATAGGCAGAGCTGATCACGCGCGAGCAGAGAAACAGCATTGCGAAGCCGACGAAATAATTGCCGGCATAGGAGAGGGTGAAACGCAGGCGCGCGGGCGTCGCTTCCCGGAAAACGTGACGGCTATAGGTCAGATAGTTGAAGCCCATGCCCGCCAGATGCGCAATCAGTTGCGCTACGAACAGATTGAGCCCCAACCAGACGAGAAGCGAGTAGGCGCCGAATCCGAACGCCGTATTGATCAGGCCGGCCTGATAATAGCGCCAGATTTCCGCTAGATGTTCGCGGGAGATGACCATCCTCGGCCTCAATAATCCGGCGGGAAGTTGACGCGCTCGCGTTCCAGGACCAGCGGCGTGCGGCGTGTGCGTTCCGATACGATACGCAGATTATCGCCGAGCAGTCCCAGGAAGCCGAACAGCATCGCGAGTTCAGCTTGTACGACTGCGGCGATCAGCCAGCCCGCAATGGGCCGGTCGAGGAAGAAAGCCGCGATGCCGCCGATCAGCATCAGCAGGGTCATGAACGCGCCGAACACGCCGATATAGAGGGGAAGCCGCAGCAGACGCTTCGAGGAGCCGGCCAGAGCGGACATGGCGAAATCCAGCAGCGCAAAGAAGTTGTTCTTCGACTGGCCGCCGGCACGCGGGGGGCGAGGGTAGGAGATGGTTTCCAACGGATATCCCGTTTCCACCAGCATGCCGCGGAAAAACGGCTCCGGTTCGGCCAGGCACCGTGTCGCTTCGACTACGCGCGCGTCATAGAGGCCGAACCCCGTGGCATTCGGCACGATCGGATAATCGCCGAAATTGCGCGCAAGCCAATAGGACAGTTTGCGAACCATGCCCAGGACCGCCCCGGTCGTCTTCTCCGCCTCGCGAACGCCCAGAACGATATCTGCGCCTGCCCTCCATCGCTCCACGAAATGGGGGAGCAGGGTAGGGGGATCCTGGAAATCGGCACACATGCCCACAACCGCTCGACCACGCGCCTGGTATATGCCGTGGGTCGGGCTGCGCATCTGTCCATAGTTGCGGGCATTGATGATCAGGCGCGTCCGTGAATCGCGCGCGCAGATGCCCTTGATGATTTCGACCGTACGATCGGTCGAATCATTGTCGATGAAGATGATGTCGTAGGTCAGGTCGAGCCGAGCGAGTTCCGCCACGACCGCCGCGTGGATCGCCGCCGCATTCTCTTCTTCATTGAAGCAGGGAATGACGACGGACAGGTCGGGACGTATTTCGGGCGACTGGGGGGTGATCACGCCTTGCCTCCGTCAAGCGGCGGCCGAATGAGATAGATCTCTATGGTAAGACCCAAGATCAGGACGAGTATGCCCGTAGCCAGCGCCAGCCAATTATACTGACGCTCGGAATCGATATAAGCCGGTTCGAGGAGGCGGATATTGGCGGTCGAAGTCAGGTTTTCTACTGACGTTCCTTGCAGGTATCGCTTGTAATTGTCGTAGAGGCCCTGAGCGAGGTCCAGGTCCCTACGCAGTTTGTCCGCCTGCGTCGACTGGCGAACGACCTGGCCGACAGAACTCTGCTGTTGTGGCGAGACGGATCGGGCCTCGCTCAACTGGCGCTGCAAAGCTTCCATTTCGGCAAGGCGTTGGCGGACGGTGAAATTATCGTCGGTCGCGAATTGCCGGGCAGCATTCAGCTCGACATCCTTGGCGCGAATGAGCGCTTCCAGCTCCGGAATACGGTCGCCCGCCGCATAGATGGCGGCTTGCGGGCTGCTATATCGGGTTTGAAGACGGAAGGAGTCGTAAGCCATCTGCGCCTTGGCGAGGCGCTCATTGGAATCGTCGACCAGTTGCAACAGGATGTCGCGCTTGTACGACGTCTGCGTCTTCGAGATAGACGCGAGCTGGGCACGAACCGCTTCGCCGTAGGCGCGCACGATATCCCTGGCCAGCGCCGGGTCGCGCAGCTTGACTTCAAACTCTATGATGCCGCCGCGCAAGGTGCTGACATCCACCTTGCGGTCCAGCCAGCGATGCGTATCGAGTATCGACAGGCGCAGCCGCTTGTCCAGGCCGAGCTTCTGGACGACGACGCCGCGGACATAGTCGCTGCGTGCGACCTTCATGCTGACTTCAACCGCTGCCTGGTTGCCGAACACGCTGCCGACGGCACCCAACTGGCCTAATGTGCCGCTCAGGCCCAGGCTCGCCGGATCGGTCGGGGTCAGGCTCGACGCCGCCCGATATTTTTCCGGAAACAAGGTGAGGACCCCGCACGCCGCGACGACGGCGAAAACGGCCGTCCGGCGCAGCAGGGCGTTGCGCACGAGCGGCGCGTTGGCGACCATGCCAATGATGCTTCGACGCGGCGTCATCATTTGATCGCCGCGATGGCGGCCGCAGACAGGCCGAACTGGAATATGATCTGGGAAATGTCGCGGATCTTGGCCCATACCGACGAGGATTGGGTCTTGACCGGTACGAACACTGTATCGCCAGGCAGAACGCGCGCGTTCAGCGCGCCTCGGCTGCGCGTCAGGACCGAACCATTGGCCCGCACGACGAAGATATTGCCCCGATCGGCGCCCCGGATCGGGCCACCTGTCTGTTCGACATAGTCCTTGACCCGCGGCGGACGGTCCGCCCCCAACAAGAAGGATGCCGGACGATAGACGGCGCCGAATACGCCGACTGTCTGGGTGCGCGGCGGAATGACGATCCGGTCGTTATTCTCCATCGGCAATGCGTCTGGAAGCGCCGAGCTTTCCACTGGCAGGTCAAGCACCAGCCGCCCATCGGGTTCCTTTTGCCGCAACCGGTCCACAAAAGTGCGGGCCGAGGCAATCTGGGTTTGCCGTTCGTTTGCATCCACCAGCCGATCGCCATTGAGGGGTGCGGCGGCCAGCACTACTTCCATCTGCTCAATCGCCTCAAGGAAGCTGCGGCGCTGCTGTGCCCGGACGGATTCGCGGAAAAACCGAGTGCCGAAGACATAGGCGCGGGGCGTCAGGCCACCCGCCATTTCGATCACCTGCGACAGAGGGGTGTTTGGCGGCACATAATAGTTGCCCGGCTTGTTGACCTCACCTTCGATCCGCACGATCGCCTGCTGCTTATCGAGCGGGCGGGTCAGCGTGCCCTGCGGCAGAATCTGCACGATGTCGCCCGCCTCGGCGCGTTCGATTTTCGCCGAATCCCGGTCGATTTGACGGCTGCCGACCGTGTCCTGGTCGCCCAGGCGATAAAGGATCAGGCGCGAAGGATCCGCCACGTTGGTCGGACCGCCGGCCAGCGCCAGCACGTCCGACAGGCTTTCGCCCTCCCGCGTTTCGTAAATAGCTTCTTCGTTGACGCTGCCGATAACCGCGACCTGCTTGCCGATCGGGGGAATGAAGAGGACGTCCTCATTCTGGATCAGCGGGTCGAGCGAGCGATCGCCCTTGCGCAACAGCTGATAGAGGTCGAAGTCTGCGACTTCGGCCCCATTGCGATAGAGTTTGGCGGAGCGGAAGCTGCCGCCGGATGAAGGACCGCCCGCTGCCAGAACAGCATTGACGAGGGTCGAGAGGCTATTGACCGAATAGGCGCCGGGATTGTTGGCGAAGCCTGTTACATAGACGCGCACGCCGCGCAGCCGCTTGATGCTGGCAGACACGTCGTAGCCGCGATATTGGCGCCCGACCGCGGCTGTAATACGTGCCTTCAGGTCGCGGTAGCGCACGCCGATAAGGCTGACGGATCCGACATTTGGCAGAAAAATCCGGCCGTCGCGGTCGATTTCGAGATCGACGCTGCCTTCCACCGAGCCCATGAGCGAAATGGATACTGTGTCGCCAATGTTGAGGGCGTAATCCGGTGGAATGGTGCTCTGCGCCGGCACCGCGAAATCGCGTGTGCCGGGGATGAGCAGGTCGGATCCATAACGCTTGAGTTTGCGCCCGGTCACGTCGCGCACCCACGTCTCGAACTCGCCCGGTGTAGCGGGACGCTTCAGCTGCGTGCTGTCGATATCCAGAAGTTCATTTTGTCGCGCGCGCTGGCCATAGCCCGGCGCGGTGAGACCTGTGCCATCGACGTTGGAAGTAGACGAGCCGCCGACGGAAACCGGCTGATAGGAGCCGCTGTCGGTCGTTGCCGTCGTCTGCGTCGTGCTTTCCCGGGTGCTTCGATACTGCCCGTCGTTTGCCCCTGCCGCAGCACCATAAGCGCCGGAAGGAGCGACCGGCGATCCGCGCGGGACCGAATTGTCCAGCGTTTGCGCCGAGAGCGGACTGACGGAAAGAATCATCGCGGTGATCGACACAGAAGCGGTGAAACGGCGCAGCCCGATCATCCGAGAGGTTGGGCCTACAGTCGTAACCATCATGAAATCCTGTTTCCTTGCGGGTTCCGTCGGGGCGCGGTCGCGCGCCGTATCATGCGATGCGGGGACTAGCCAGCCTTCTAGCGACTTAGCGTGCCAGTCCCCGCATATAGTCAGCCGTTTCCAGGATCTGCCGATCCAGCGGCACTGCCTCGACACCATGAGCACGCCTCAGGCCCGCATAGCTTGTATCATCGCCGAAATAGCGGTCCGCCACGGGATCGGTGACCGTCGCCCGTTCTACCGTGCCGCCACCGATCGCCTGCGCGACCGCTTGCGCCACTGCCCCCAACTCCATGGCCTCGCCACCGGAATCGAACCGGACGACGGGTGCGCTACGGTCGGCCATCAGGGTGAAGACCAGCGACATCAGTTCGCGGATCGCCACATAGGCGCGGAACACTTCGCGCGGCGCACGGACCGCGATCGGCCGGTCGGCCAGCGCGTCCGTGATAAAATTGGCGATGGCATAGGCCTGATGCTTGTTGATGTACGGCCCGGTGATGTTGAAGATGCGGCCGATCACGGCGCGGCGGCCATGTTGCTGCGCCCAGGCGGTGAAGCGCGCCTCGTCGTCCAGCTTCATCTGGCCGTAGCGACGCATCGCCGGGCTGGCGAGCGGGTCGGCGGCCTTGCTCGCCGCACCGGAAGAGGCGATGAACATCGCCTCCACCGGCAGCCGGGTCGCTGCCTCCAGCACCGTCGCGCTGATCGCATCGTTGACGGCGCGATAGGCTTCCTCGCTCATCGCTTCAGCCCGGTCCTTGGTCTGGAAGGCGAAGTGGAGCAGCCAGATGCGCTGTGCGTCGAGCGTCCCGAGGTCGGATAGCGGAGCCTGCCGCACCTGCCGCCCGCTGCGCAGCGTGAGCGTCCGCGCCGCGCTGCCATAGCAGGACACGCGATCCGCGATCCGATCGCCCAGCGCCTGTTCGAGCAGGTCGAGCGTTGCCAGGCCGATCCATCCGCCCGCGCCCGCGACCGCGATATGCTGGTCATCCGCCGACAAGGCGGCCGCAATGGCGGGTTCAAGCATGGTGCATCGCTCGCGCCACAAGCGCGGTGGTGAGCGAAGGGAAGCAGTCGAATGTGTCGCCCACCTCCGGCGCCCAGAAAGGCTCGGCATAGCCATAGGTGAGGAAGCAGAACGCCATTCCCGCCGCCCTGGCAATGTCATGATCCAGCTCGCTGTCGCCAACATAGACGCATTGGTGCGGCGCGCAGCCCAACTGGTCCGACACGGCGTTCAGCAGGTCCGGCGCAGGCTTCGGGAGCAGTCCCGGTTGGCCGCCCACGACGATGCGGAAATAGGGAGCCATGCCCGTGTCCGCGAGCACCTTGTCGCACAGGCTCTGCGGCTTGTTCGAGCAGATGGCGAGTTCCAGCCCCATCTCGTGCAGCTGCTTCAGGCATTCCGCCACGCCGGGATAGAGGCTGTCGACCGGCGTCACATGGCTGGAATAGCGCGCACGGAAATCGGCCAGATCCACGTCGGGATCGACGCAGGCCGGGCCGAGCAGAGCGGACACCATATCGCGCCCGCCACGGCTCATATATTGGCGCGCGCCAACGGGATCGATCGCGTGGTCGACTCCGCGATCCGTAATCATCGCAGACAGGATCGAGATGCAGATGCCGCAACTGTCGACAAGCGTCCCGTCCAGATCGAAGATCACATAGCGGATCAAGCGTCGACCCCGTGGGGGGCCATCGCATCGGCCAGTTCATCGCGCGGCAGGAAGGGCGAGAGGTCTTCCAACGTCGGGGACACCATGGTGCCGTCTTCCAGGCGACGCGAGCTGAGCTTGGGCGCGAATTCCTGGCGCTTGTCGATCATGACCTCGCACAACTGCGGGCCATCGCCATTCAGTGTCGCACGGATGGCGGCGGGCAGGTCGCCATGCGTCGCGACATTGGACGAAGGGAGGCCAAAGCCCGCCGCCAACTTGGCGAAATCGGGGAAGCTGAGGCCGCTGTCGGGGCCACAGCCCACGATATTGTCGGGAAAGTGGTTCTGCTGCGACTGGCGGATCGAATGATAGCCGTCATTGTTCAGCACGAAAATCTTCACCGGCAGCTTCTGGCCGACGATGGTCTGCAATTCCTGCAAGTTCATCATGATGCTGCCATCACCAGCCAGGCAGATGATGCGGCGGCCACCGGCAGCGTGATAGGCGCCGATCGCTGCCGGCAGGTCGTACCCCATCGAGGCGCAGCCCGAATTGGTGTAGAGGCGCTGGCCCGGCTTCAGGTTCGCCGCCTGGAACATGGTGACGCAGGCCGTGCCGTCGCCGGACACGACGATGTCGCCATCCTCCAGTTCCTTGAACAGCAATTCGCCGAAGACATAGGGGTTGATGACTCCCTCGGTCGCCCAATATTCGGGCAGCACCACCAGATAGCGCGCGGCGAGGTCGCGGCTGCGCGCCAGGAAGGCGGCGCGTGCCCTGGCCTTGTCGTCAGCGGGGGCGGGCAGGGCGGCGGCCGCCGCGAAGAAGGCGCGCAGATCGGCATGGACGGGGCGATGCAGGCTCAACGTCGGCTTGTCGAGTTCGGCTTTGTCGATCTCGACCATGGCGACCTTCGCGTTACGGGCGAAGCTCTTCCAGTTGTAGCTGATCTGGCGGATGTTGAGGCGCGATCCCAGCACCAGCACATAGTCCGCGGTCTGCACCGCGAAATTGCCACCCCGATCGCCGACCGTGCCGGGACGCCCGACATAAAGCGGATGGCTGTTGGGAATAGCGTCATGCGCATTCCAGCCGGTGACGACCGGAACGCCCAGGCGTTCGATGAAGGACAGAAACGCGTCATGCTGGCCCGAGATGCGGACACCAGCTCCGGCCAGAACCACCGGGCGCTCGGCGGCATATAGCTCGGCGAGCAGCGCCCGCGTTTCGGCCTTCAGCGCATCGCCTTCCAGCAGGCCCAGTTCCGCCTCGTTGTTGGTGGCTTCGTTGGTGCGGTCCAGGCTGGCCGGATCGAACGGCTTCAGCGCGTCGAAATCGACTGGCGTTGCCTGCACGTCGATCGGCACGTCGATCCACACCGGACCCGGACGGCCGCGGCGGCAGAGATAGATTGCCTTTTCCACAACCTTGCGCGCTTCGAGCGGGTCGTTCAGCACGACGGCATATTTGGTGATGCCGCGCACCATCGACACGATATCGACTTCCTGGTCGCCCAGCTGACGCAGGGGCAGGGGGTAATTGGGCGCGCAGGTTTCGCGCTTCACCTGGCCCGACACGACGACCATGGCGATGGAATCGACATAAGCGCCATAGACGCCATTCAGCGCATTGACGCCGCCCGGCCCGGTGGTGACGTTCACCACCGCCGGGTTGCCGGACAGACGGCAATAGCTTTCGGCGGCGATCGCGGCAGCCTGCTCGTGATGGGTGAAAACCTTTTTCAGGCCCTTTTCACGACCGAAAGCATCGTTGAGATGCATGGCGCCGCCGCCGGTGAGCATGAAGCAATCAGTGATGCCATGCTCGACCAGAAGGCGGGCGATCAGGTCTGCTACGCGAATCTTTGCCATAAGGGTCAGGCCGGTACCTTGCCCACGGACGCCTGACGGGCTTCCATCATTGCGATGCGCGCTTCGTCCTCGGCGGAGATGCCCTTATAATAATCGCGCTTGTTCTTGAGCCACAGCAACTCGAACTCGATTGCCAGCTCCATTCCGGCGGCGGCATCGCCATTTTCCAGTACCGCGCCGTCGAAGATGACCTTGCGGGTTTCGAAACGATCGAGGCGACGCGCGCGCGCGCCGCTCAGCAGGGCGACCGATGCGGGGCTGACGCCGCCGCCGATTACCAGATCCAGGCCACGGTCACGGCAGACTTCGGCGACGGCGTTGACATAGCCTGCCATCTCGTCGGTGTTTACAAAGTCGCGGCTGTGACCCATCGATCCGGCAAAGTCGACACGGCCGAATACCATGCCCACGCCGCCCTTTTCGGCCACTTCGCCCAGTTCGGCAAGCTGGTCGTAAGTCTGGCGGGTTTCGACGTTGAACAGGAAGTTGACATCCTGCCGCTCGTCGGCCGGGTACACCTTGTTCTTGGCGTCGATGAACTTCTTGAGTGCATAGGGCGTCTCGACCATCGGGGCGATGATGTAGTCGACGCCGTAGAGACGGCATTCGAGCAGGTCGCGGATGGCTTCGCAGCCGCCAATCTTGATGGCGACCTTGAGACCCGCGCGGCGGGTGATTTCGAGCAGGCGCAGCAGTTCGTCGACGCGGGTGCCCTCGGCCTCGAATTCCGCTTTGATCGCCAGGACGCCGTAATTGGCCTTGGCGTCTTCAAGGATGGCCAGCATCCGCTTTTCATGCTTGTTCACATCAATTCTCCTGAAAATGTTTCGCGCTTGTCTGCTCAGGGCCCTTGCGCAGAAACTTGCCGAGTTCTTCGGCCATATAATCCAGATGGTCCGGGGTGAGGCCGGGGAATAGCCCGATCCAGAACGTATTGGTCGTCACCAGGTCGGCATTGGTCAGTTCGCCGACGACACGATAATTGCGGCCCTTCATATAGGGCTGGCGCAGCAGGTTACCGCCGAAGAGCAGGCGGGTGCCGATCTTCTTTGTGTTGAGATACTGCACCAGTTCTTCGCGATTGATACCGCTTTCGGGGCGGATCGTGATCGGGAATCCGAACCAGGACGGCTCGCTGTTGGGCGTGGCTTCCGGCAGGATCAGTACGTCCTCATACTGGCGCAGGCGCTCGGTCAGGCCGGCGAAGTTGCGGGCACGCGCGCCGATAAAGCCGTCGAGATGGCCCAGCTGCGACAGGCCGACGGCCGCCTGCATGTCGGTGATCTTCAGGTTATAGCCGGCATGACCATAGGTATATTTATGGTCGTAGCCCATCGGCAGGCTGCCTAGCTTGCGGCCGAAGCGTTTGCCGCAGGTATCGTCCTTGCCCGGCGCGCACCAGCAGTCGCGGCCCCAGTCGCGCATCGATTCGATGACGCGCTTCAGGCGCGGCTTGTCGGTGAACACCGCGCCGCCTTCACCCATGGTAATGTGGTGGGCGGGGTAGAAGCTCAGCGTGCCAATGTGGCCGAACGTGCCGACGCCCTGGCCATTATAGGTGGCGCCCAGCGCGTCGCAGCAATCCTCGACCACCCAGAGATTATATTTCTCGGCGACGCGCATCACTTCGGCCAGGTCGAACGGATTGCCCAGCGTATGCGCGATCATGATCGCGCGGGTCTTGTCGCTGACTGCCGCCTCGATCATGTCGGGCTTGACGTTGTAAGTCGGGATGTCGACGTCCACGAACACCGGCACCAGCCCATATTGCAGCGACGGGTTGACCGTGGTCGGGAAGCCGGTCGCGACGGTGATCACCTCATCGCCGGGCTTGAGCGCTTCACTGCGGAAATAATGCGAGGTCAGCGTCGAGAGCGCCAGCAGGTTGGCGGACGAACCGGAATTGGTCGTCAGCGCATGGGCGACGCCCAGCCGCTTGGCCAGCTTCGCCTCGAACGCGTCGTTGAAGCGACCCGTCGTCAGCCAGAAGTCGAGCGAAGAGTCGACGAGGTTGCGCATGTCGCTCTCGTCATAGACCTTCCCCGAAACGGGCACGGGACTTTCGCCCGGCACGAAGGCTTTGGTCGCATGGAAGCGGCGCGCATATTCGCCCGTCAGGTCGAGAATGAGCGAGCGAAGCTGCGCCTCATCGCAATCGTTCGCCAGGGCCGCTGGGTTAGCCGCTAGCTGTTCAACAGTCATTTACTTGTTCTCCGCCGTCAGGGCACGGTCGAGTTGCTTACGATAAGCATCTAGTTGTGCAAAGGAAACTTCCGCCGCATTGGCGCCATCTGCAACGCTTCGATGCCAGGCGACAATAAAGTCCAACGCTTCCTGCAATCGCAGGGCAGGGTGCCAACCCAGTTCTGTGCGCGCCTTGGAGCAGTCGAGCTTCAGGATCTTCGCCTCGTGCGGCTGGTCCTGCGGCTCGGTATACCAATGCGGGCCGCCCCAGGCGGCGCACATGCGATCGGCGATCCAGTCGACGGGCTTGGTGTCGTCGTCGGCCGGGCCGAAATTCCAGCCAGCCGCGCTCGCCGAATCGCCTTGCACCAGCCGCTGCGCGATCATCAGGTAGCCGCCCAGCGCTTCCAGCACATGCTGCCATGGCCGGATCGATGCGGGCGACCGGATGAAGGGCGCCTGGCCGCCGATCAGCGCGCGGATGATGTCGGGGATCAGACGATCTGTCGCCCAGTCGCCGCCGCCGATGACATTGCCCGCGCGCACTGATGCGAGCAGCGGGCCCTGGCCGAAGAAGCTGCGGCGATAGGCTGCGATCACCAGTTCGGCCGCGCCCTTGCTGGCGCTGTAGGGGTCATGGCCACCCATCGGGTCGCTTTCGCGATAGGGCCAGACCCATTCGCGATTCTCGTAGCATTTGTCGCTGGTGACGCAGACGATCGCCTTCAGGTCCGACGCACGGCGGCAGGCATCGAGCACATGCACAGTCCCCTGCACGTTGGTCGCGAAGGTTTCGGTCGGGCAGTCGTAAGACAGGCGCACCAGCGGCTGCGCGGCAAGGTGGAACAGGATTTCCGGGCGCGCCTGCGCTACGGCGCTTTCCACCGCAGCCATGTCGCGGATGTCGCCCTCGATATGGGTCAGGCCGTCCGCGACTCGCGCCTGCCGGAACAGGCTGACCTCATCAGCGGGCAGGGAAAAGCCGGTAACCTTGGCGCCCATCTGGGCCAACCACATGGCAAGCCAACTTCCCTTGAAGCCGGTATGCCCTGTGAGAAAGACCCTGCGCCCTTGCCAGAAAGTCTCGCTCACCATGACTTCCAGGGCGCTCCCTTGTGCCACAATTCTTCCAGGTGCTGCCTGTCGCGCAGTGTATCCATCGGCTGCCAGAAGCCGTCATGACGATAGGCCGCCAGTTCGCCCGCAGTGGCCAGTCGTTCGAGCGGCTCGCGCTCCCAGATCGTGTCGCGCGCGTCGATCAGGTCGACGACCGACGGATCGAGCACGAAGAAACCGCCATTGATGAGGCCGCCGTCGCCAGCCGGCTTTTCCTTGAAGCTGCGCACCAGATCGCCCTCGAACTCCAGCGCGCCGAAGCGGCCTGGAGGCGCAACGGCGGTGATCGTTGCCTTGCGCCCATGGTCCTTGTGGAAGGCCAACTGTGCCGACACGTCGATATCGGCGACGCCGTCGCCATAGGTGAAGCAGAAGGGCTGTTCAGGGTCCAGATAGCGGCGTACGGCCTTCAATCGGCCGCCGGTCATTGCGTCCGTCCCGGTCTCCACCAGGGTGATCCGCCACGGCTCGCTCCAGTTCTCGTGAACTTCCACGCTGTTTTTGGACAGGTCGAGCGTCACATCGGCGGTGTGAAGGAAGTAGTTCGCGAAATACTCCTTGATCATATAACCCTTATAACCAAGGCAGATTATAAAATCATTAACCCCATGGCTAGAGTAAATCTTCATGATATGCCAAAGAATAGGCATGCCGCCGATTTCTACCATTGGCTTTGGGCGAACCGATGTTTCTTCACCTAAGCGCGTGCCCAGGCCCCCGGCAAGAATAACTGCTTTTATTGACACGATATCTCCACCATGGCCGCTTTTCGAGCTATTGGAAGTATCCGGCACGCCTGTCAAGTGGACACATCAAAGAACTCTGCACTGGAGTGTCAGCCAATCTCAGAAGTTGTCTGAGTATTATTCGTGATATGGCCCCCATTTTGACCGGACACCCTCATGGTGTTGGTTTCCGATCAGAGTTAACTTGGTTTTTTCATCGAAAATGGTCCGGGATGATATGGTACCCCGCTTGGGCGGGGCGGGTCAAGTGGGGCCTTTTCGTTTCTTGATCTGAGGGTGGCAGCGCTCGCCCTGAACCGGAATCCACCGGAATCTGTTGTTTCCGGCCTCCACGCCTTCAGCCCTGCGTGGCCAGTCCGGCTGCGGTGATGCCGGCCAGCGCGCAGGCTTCGTCGTTGTCGCTGGTGTCGCCGGTGATCCCGACCGAGCCAAGGATCGCGCCGGCGTCATCGACCACGATCACGCCGCCCGCGGTCGGGACCACTCCATGCGGGCTGATGGGCCCGAGCGAGGCGACAAAGCTTGGCCGTTCGGCCGCCATGTCGGCGATCTTGCGGCTCGACAGGCCCAGTGAGAGCGCGCCGCCGGCCTTGCCGCAGGCGATCTGCAGCCGCAGCGTGGAGGCGCCGTCCTGCCGCTGGAAGGCGATCAGGTGTCCGCCCGGATCGAGCACGGCAACGCTGAGCGGCTTGAGCCCAAGCTCGCCGCCCTTGGCCAGCGCGGCGGCAATGATCGTGTTAGCCTGGTTGAGGGTGATTGCGGTCATGCCGGGGTTCCTTGTCGGGTATGATTTTGCAGGCTTGCCGGGGGCGGCCCACCAGTCGCCCAGTCGAGCAGTTCGACGGTATGGACCACGGGCAGTCCGGTGCGCTGGCCGATCTGTACCGCGCAGCCGATGTTGCCGGTGGCGATAACGTCGGCCTCGAGCCGCTCCAGATTGGCGACCTTGCGCGCGCCGAGCTGGCCGGCGATTTCCGGCTGCAGGATGTTGTTGGTTCCAGCCGAACCGCAGCACAAATGCGCCTCCACCGGCGTCCGCACGGCATAGCCCGCACCGGCCAGCAGGCGCTTGGGCAGGTCGGTCACCTGCTGCCCATGCTGCAGCGAACAGGCAGAGTGATAGGCCACGGTCAGCCCGCGTCCATCGCCCGGCGGCAGCCCGGTCTCGCCGAGGAACTCGCTGATGTCGCGGACGAGCCTCGAAACCCGCGCGGCCTTGTCGGCATAGGCCGGATCCTCGCGCAGCATGAAGCCATAGTTCTTGATCGTCGTGCCGCAGCCCGAGGCCGTGACGATGATCGCGTCCAGCCCTTCGGCCTCGATCTCGCGGGTCCAGGCATCGACATTGCGCCGCGTCCGCCGAAGAATGGCCCCCGTTCGCCGGGGGGCAGGGGGCCGTCGGGCGGGGGATTTGGCCGGTTCATCAAGCGCGT
>CAYFJH010000063.1:0-1530 GCA_964343385.1 uncultured Novosphingobium sp.
TAACCCCGTCGGTGCTGGCGCTCACCCGCCAGAACCTGCCGCAACTGCGCGACTCTGCCAATAGCGGTCAGGGCATGCTCTCGGCCAAGGGCGCCTATCGCCTCAAGGCTGCCAGTGCCGCGCGCAAGGTCGTGCTGGTCGCGACCGGTTCGGAAGTCGAACTGGCGGTGAACGTCGCCGCCGCGCTCGAAGCGCAGGGCATCGGCGCGGACGTCGTCTCGATGCCGTGCTGGGAACTGTTCGACGAACAGGATGCCGCCTACCGCGCCGACATTTTCCCGGCAGGTGTGCTCAAGGTTTCGATCGAGGCCGGCGTCACCCTGGGGTGGCAGAAATATGTCGGCGACGGGCTCACCATCGGGCTCGACCGCTTCGGCGCTTCGGCCCCGGCCGAAGTCCTGTTCGATCATTTTGGCTTCTCCGCTGAAAAGATCGTGCCGCAAATTCTCGAACGTTTGAACTAATCTAGCAGGAGTTTCTGACATGGCGACGAAGGTTGCGATCAACGGTTTCGGACGCATCGGGCGCAACGTGGCTCGCGCCATCCTGGAGCGGACCGACCATGACCTCGAACTGGTCACGATCAACGATCTCGCCTCGCCCAAGGCGAACGCCATGCTCTTTCAGCGTGACAGCGTCCACGGCCCGTTCTCGGGTACGGTTGCGGTCGATGGCGATGATCTGGTGATCAACGGCAAGCGTATCCACGTCACCGCCGAACGCGATCCCGCCAATCTTCCCCACGGCAAGATGGGGGTGGACATCGTGCTGGAATGCACCGGCTTCTTCACCGACCGCGCGTCCTGCGAAAAGCACCTTGCCGCCGGTGCAAAGCGCGTCGTCATCTCGGCTCCGGGCAAGAACGTGGATCTCACCGTCGTCTTCGGCGTCAACCATGACAAGCTGACCGCGGACCACGTGATCATCTCGAACGCCTCGTGCACCACCAACTGCCTCGCGCCGCTGGCCAAGGTGCTGAACGACACGATCGGGATCGAGCGCGGCCTGATGACCACGATCCATTCCTACACCAACGACCAGAAGATCCTCGACCAGATCCATTCCGACCCGCGCCGCGCCCGCGCCGCGGCGATGAACATGATCCCCACCAGCACCGGTGCCGCGGTCGCGGTGGGTGAAGTCCTGCCCGAACTGAAGGGCCGGCTGGACGGTTCGTCGATCCGCGTGCCCACGCCGAACGTCTCGGTCGTCGACCTGACCTTCCAGCCGACGCGCGACACGACCAAGGAAGAAGTCAACGCCGTGCTCAAGGCCGCCGCAGCCGAAGGTCCGCTCAAGGGCGTGCTGGGCTACACCGACGAGCCGCTGGTCTCGATCGACTTCAACCACGATGCCCATTCCTCGACCGTCGACAGCCTCGAAACTGCCGTGCTCGAAGGCAAGCTGGTCCGCGTGCTGTCGTGGTATGACAACGAATGGGGCTTCTCCAACCGCATGGTCGACACTACCGGCGCGCTGGCGAAGTTCCTCTAAGCAAGATGGGCATCGGACACCTCCACGGGATCGCGC
>CAYFJH010000063.1:1540-8657 GCA_964343385.1 uncultured Novosphingobium sp.
TCGAAAGGCCGCGCGGACCGATGGAGGTCGTCCAGCACCTCAGGGTTACCGAGGCGCTTGGTCTCCTGGGCGATTTTCGCGGCGCACCCCGTCCCGGTAAGCGCCACTGGCGGCAGGTCTCGCTGATGGAAGCGGAGTCCTGGGCCGAGGCGCTGGCCGATATTGGCGCCGATATTCCGTGGCAGGAACGCCGCGCCAACTTGCTGGTCGCCGGGCTGAAACTGCCCCGCCGCACCGGCGCGGTGATCGCGATCGGCGCGACCCTCAGGATCGAGACCACCGGCGAGTGCGACCCGTGCAGCCGGATGGAAGAAATTGCTCCCGGCCTCAAGGCGGCGCTGCAGCCGTTCTGGCGCGGCGGGGTGCTGGGCAAGGTCATCACGGACGGCGAAATTGCCGTCGGCGACGCAGTAAGGATCGAAGAATGAGCACTTTCAGGACGCTGGACGATCTGGGCGACGTGACCGGCAAGGTCGCGCTGGTCCGCGTGGACCTCAACCTGCCGATGCAGGACGGGGCCGTGACCGATGACACCCGCGTCCGCGCCGCCGCGCCGACGATCCTCGAACTCGCCTCGCGCGGGGCGAAAGTCCTGCTGCTTGCCCACTTCGGCCGCCCCAAGGGTGAGCGCGTCTCGACCCAGTCGCTCTCGATGGTGGTCGATTGCCTCCAGACCGTGCTGGGCAAGGAAGTGATGTTCGTCCCCGAGATTGCCGGTCCGGTGGTCGCGCAAAGCGTCGGCATCCTGCGCGCCGGCGACATCGCCGTCCTCGAAAACACCCGCTTCTGGAAGGGCGAGGAAAAGAACGACCCGGAACTCGGCCGGGCCATCGCCGCGAACGGCGATTTCTACGTCAACGATGCTTTCTCCGCCGCCCACCGCGCCCATGCCAGCACCGAAGGCCTTGCCCACTTGCTCCCGGCCTATGCCGGCCGCGCAATGCAGGCCGAACTCGAAGCGCTTGAAAAGGCGCTCGGCAGGCCCGAAAAGCCCGTCGCCGCCGTCGTCGGCGGGGCCAAGGTCTCGTCCAAGCTCGACGTCCTCACCCACCTCGTCACCCGCGTCGACCACCTGATCATCGGTGGCGGCATGGCCAACACCTTCCTCGCCGCCCGCGGCGTCGACGTCGGCAAGAGCCTGTGCGAGCATGACCTTGCCGCCACCGCCGAACAGATCCTCGAAAATGCCGAGGCATCGGGCTGCACCGTTCACCTGCCCTATGACGTCGTCGTGTCGAAGGAATTCGCCGCCAATCCGCCGTCCCTGCGGACCTGCAACGTCCACGAAGTCGCCGCCGACGAGATGATCCTTGATGTCGGCCCGCTCGCGGTCGAGGCGCTGGCGGACGTTCTCAAGACCTGCCGTACGCTGGTCTGGAACGGCCCGCTCGGTGCCTTCGAAATGGCCCCGTTCGACACCGCCACCGTTGCACTTGCCCGCACTGCCGCAGCGCTGACCAAGGAAGGCTCACTGATCTCGGTCGCCGGCGGCGGCGATACCGTCGCCGCGCTGAACCACGCCGGCGTCGCTGCTGACTTCAGCTACGTCTCGACCGCCGGCGGAGCCTTCCTCGAATGGATGGAAGGCAAGGAATTGCCCGGCGTGAAAGCCCTGGAAAGCTGATCCTTGCCATTGCCCCCCCGCACTGCGACTATGCCGCTAACCGGGGGGAATTGGGATGAAGCTTGCCGCGCTGGTCCTGCGTTACGTGTTGTTCGCGGCCTTCGCGATGCTGGTGAACCTGTCGATCCAGCGGGTCGTGCTGATGGGCGGTGCCAATCTGTACTGGTATGTCGCCGCGGTCGGTGCGGGGACGGGGGGCGGGCTCGTTACCAAATACATTCTGGACAAGCGCTGGATATTCCGCGACTTCGCCACCGGCCTCCAGCAGCACGGTGAAAAGTTCACCCGCTATGCCTTGATGGGCCTGTTCACCACGGCGATTTTCTGGGCCTCCGAAACGGCATTCTGGCTCATCGGCAAGACCGACCGGATGCGCGAGATCGGCGCGGTGCTCGGGCTGACGGTCGGGTACTTCATCAAGTATCAGCTCGATTCGCGGTTCGTGTTCAAATGCACCGCCCAGCCAGCCTGAATCAGCAATAGGACCGCCCAACTTTGTTGCGGTGCGGAATTTTTCTGCTATGTCCCGCCGCATGCGTATGCACATACGTATGCGGGAATCGGCCTCGCCTCTATGATGTCCCGCGTAACGTGCTGAAAAATGCGAAGGACACGCGATGCAGTTTTCCGAGATGACCACCAGGATTGCCGCGGGTAACGGCTTCATCGCCGCTCTCGACCAGAGCGGAGGTTCGACTCCGAAGGCGCTGAAAGGTTACGGCATCGACGACGGCGCGTGGTCCTCGGACGAGGAAATGTTCGGCCTGATCCACGAAATGCGCTGCCGGATCATCCGCTCGGACGTGTTCAGCGGCGGCAAGGTGCTCGGCGCGATCCTGTTTGAGCGCACGATGGACGGCCGCGTTGATGGCGTTCCGGTCCCGCAGGCATTGATCGAAAAGGGCGTGGTTCCCTTCATCAAGATCGACAAGGGGCTCGAGGAAGAGGCCAACGGCGTCCAGCTAATGAAGCCGATGCCCGAGCTTGACGCCCTCCTGACCAAGGCCAAGACGCTTGGCGTCTATGGCACCAAGGAACGCTCGGTCATCAATTCCGCCCACCGCGAGGGCATTGCCGCGATCGTCGCCCAGCAGTTCGACGTAGCGAAGCAGGTCCTTGCCCACGGACTTATGCCGATCATCGAGCCTGAGGTGAACATCAAGAGCGAAACCCGCGCTGCCTGCGACCAGATCCTGCTTGAGGAAACGCTGGCTGCACTCGACGCCTTGCCCGCGGGCGTGCAGGTCATGCTCAAGCTGTCGCTGCCCGCAAAGCCGGGCACCTTCGATCCGCTGGTGCGCCACCCCGCGGTGCTCCGCGTCGTAGCACTGTCGGGCGGATACGAGCGGCCCGAGGCCTGCGTCGAACTGGCGAGAAACGCCGGGATCATCGCCAGCTTCAGTCGCGCC
The DNA here is from genome assembly GCA_964343385.1 of uncultured Novosphingobium sp. Lineage (GTDB taxonomy): Bacteria > Pseudomonadota > Alphaproteobacteria > Sphingomonadales > Sphingomonadaceae > Novosphingobium. Next base: position 4,574 of record CAYFJH010000063.1, read on the forward strand.
TTGCTCCAGGACCTGCGCGCCGGGATGAGCGAAGCGGAATTCGACGCCGCCCTCGGCGAAGCGATCGACGAGATCCACGCCGGTTCGACGGTCAAGTCCGTGGCCATCGCGGCCTGAATTTCCTAATTCTGACGAGCACTTGCGCCGCCGGGGAGGTCGACATTCCCGGCGGTTTTTGCTGCGCGGCGGAACTACGCAAATGTTCCCGGTCCTGTACCGAAACGGGATGGCCCGCGCGGCGGTGCCTTGCCCCTCTGGAACAAGGTGAAGACTTCGTTAATTAGTCTGGCCATGAGAACCGCAACATTCGGCACCGCCAATCACCCGTTTCGCGCAACCTTGCCGCTGCGCGTGCTGCGCCGGCTGCCGCAGCACGAACCCGAAGTGCGTGTCCGGATCGAAGCGGAACTGCGGGCCGAAGCTGCTCCTGCCGAGGAGCGCCGCTCGCTGATCACGCTGCAGGACGCCAAGGATTTCCTGCTGGCCTATGTCGCCTGCTTCATGGCGGTGTCGGCGTGGCTTGGGTGAGGGCGGTTCAGGCGGTCTCGCTCAGATAGAGCAACCGGCCTAGCCAGGCCGAAATCACGCACATCGCTGCGCTCAACAGCAGTTGCTGAACGGTCGGCACCCCCGCCGCGCTCAGCCCCATCGCCATGACTGCGCCAAATACCATCGCGCCGGAGTTGACGATGTTGTTGGCGGCAATCGTCCGGGCGGTCTGCGATTTGTCGACGAAAGTGGTGAGAAAGGCATAGAGCGGCACCACGAACATCCCGCCCGCCACCGCGATGCCCAGCAGCGACAGCATCAGCGGCACGGCGAGCGGCTGGGCGACGAACTGGCCGGCGTCAAGCAATTGTCCGGCGGGCGCGGCGCTCCACCGCGTGCAGACCGCCCAGAACGCGACGACGCAGCCGCCCATCGCCAGGACCGAGGCCGGTGCGAACCGCGCGGAGACCCGACCCTTGAGCAGCGCGTTGATCGAAATCGAGCCGATCGCCACGCCAACCGAGAAGATCACCAGGAAAATGCTGGCCACTTCCTTACTCGCGCCCAGCACGTTCTTGGCCAGCGGCGGGAACTGGATGAACAGGATCGTCCCCACGGCCCAGAAAAAGCTGATCGCGACTATCGCCAGGAACACCCGCCGGTCATGCGAGGCTTTGCGTATCAGGCAGATCGAAGCGCGGATGAAGTGAAAGTCGAGCGGCTCGGCCGGGCTTTGCGGCGGGGCAGGGGGGACATATCGCCCCGTGACGTATCCGGCGATAGCGGTGACGACGACGCCGACCGCTGCCCATTCGACCGGAATCCATCCGGCCAGGATCGTGCCCGCCAGGATTGCGATATAGGTCCCCGCCTCGACCAGCCCGGTCCCCGCGAGAACCTCGTCGGCGTGAAGGTGCTGCGGGAGGATCGCGTATTTGATCGGGCCGAAGAAGGTTGAATGGACGCCCATGGCGAACAGGGCGGCAAGCAGCAACGGTATGGCCAGCGTCTGCACCGCAAAGCCCTGCCATGCCAGCATCAGCCCCGCGCCACCGACCAGCATGATCCCGATTTCCGCCGCCTTGACGATGCGGATGATCCGCGCCTTGTCGCGCATGTCGGCGAGTTGCCCCGACAGAGCCGAAAGCAGCACGAAGGGAATGATGAACAGCGCCGATGCCACCGCGCTGAACGCTGCCTCCTGCGCCTCCGAATTATAGAGGCTGTACACGACATAGAGAACCATCGCGTTCTTGAAGAGGTTGTCGTTGAAAGCGCCGAGCAACTGGGTGACGAACAGCGGCAAAAAGCGTCGCCGCCGTAGCAGGTGGGTGGAAGTGGTCATGTAGTCCTTGTGCCGGCAGCCGATCCCGAGGCGGGAACCTAGCGGCGATTGAACTGCGGACAAGTCTTTTGCGTTACACCTGGCATTGCAACGCGCGCTCGACAGGACAGGGGGCAAGGCGCTAGCGAAGAATCCGTGATGCTGACCCTGCCCAACCTCCTCACCCTGTCGCGCATCTTCGCGGTGCCGCTGCTGGTGGCCCTGCTGTGGTGGCCGGAATGGGCAGCGGGCTATCTTGCCGCTTTCGCAATGTACTGTCTGATGGGCCTCACCGACTATTTCGACGGTTATGTCGCCCGCGCGCAAGGCGCGGTCAGCCGGTTGGGGGTGTTCCTCGATCCGATCGCCGACAAGATCATGGTTGCTGCGGTCATCCTCGTGCTCAGCGCGCAGGGCGTTCTGCGGGGGCCCTATGTCGGGGACATGCACGTGATCGCGGGCCTCGTGATCCTCCTGCGCGAAATCGCGGTCTCGGGCCTGCGCGAATTTCTGGGACCCCTGCAGGTGTCGATCCCGGTGTCCAAGCTGGCGAAGTGGAAGACCACTTTCCAGCTGGTTTCACTCGGCGCGCTGATCCTTGGTCACGGGGCGCCGTGGTGGAACGTGACGCTCCTTGGCGAGACGGTGAACCTGCCGCACACGGTCGGCCTGACCACGCTGTGGGGAGCGGCCGTGCTGACGCTGGTCACGGGCTGGGATTATCTGCGCGTCGGCCTCAAGCACATGGATTGACGGCACGGTTTTGCCTGCTGCACTGCGTCATGGCGCTTGCCTTCCTTATCTGCTAGGGGCGCCCCATTGCCGGGCGATGTGCGCCTGCCTGACGCCGCCTTCAGGGCCGGCGCTTTCCTGTTCATCCGGTGCGGACCCGTTCGTTCCGAGCCATTGAAAATCGAGTGTTCATGCCTTTTTCGACCCTTCCGCGCACCATCGCCGGTGCCATCGAATCGCGCGGCTATGCCGAACCCACCCCGGTTCAGGCTGCCGTGCTCGAACCCGGCGCTGTCGGGCGCGACCTGCTGGTTTCGGCGCAGACCGGCTCGGGCAAGACCATCGCCTTCGGCATCGCCATGGCCGCCGACCTCATGGGCGAAAGCGAGAAGATCGGTGCGCCCGGCGCGCCCCTCGCGCTGGTTATCGCCCCGACCCGCGAACTCGCGCTGCAGGTCAGCCGCGAGCTGAGCTGGCTCTATGCCCCCACCGGCGCGCGGATCACCACCTGTGTCGGCGGCATGAACCCCTCGGTTGAACGCCGCGCGCTCTATCAGGGCGCGCACATCGTGGTCGGCACTCCGGGCCGCCTGCGTGATCACCTCGAACGAGGGGTGCTTGACCTCAAGGACCTGCGCTTCGTCGTCCTCGACGAGGCTGACGAGATGCTCGACATGGGCTTCCGCGAAGACCTTGAGCAGATCCTCGACGCGACGCCGGAAACCCGCCGCACCCTGATGTTTTCGGCCACCATGCCGAGCCAGATCGCCGCGCTGGCCAAGCGTTACCAGCGCGATGCCCTGCGCATCACCACGGTCGGCCAGGACCGCGGCCACGGTGACATTTCCTATCAGGCGATGGCCGTCGCCCCGGCTGACATCGAACACGCCGTGGTCAACCTGCTGCGCTTCCACGAGGCCGATACGGCGATCCTGTTCTGCGCCACGCGCGACAATGTCCGCCACCTCCACGCCACCCTGATCGAGCGCGGGTTCGCCGCCGTCGCGCTCTCGGGCGAACACAGCCAGAGCGAGCGTAACCAGGCGCTCCAGGCGCTGCGCGATGGCCGTGCCCGCGTCTGCGTCGCCACCGACGTCGCCGCGCGCGGCATCGACGTCGCTTCGCTCAGCCTCGTGGTCCACGTCGAAGTGCCGCGCGACGCCGAAGTGCTCCAGCACCGCTCAGGCCGCACCGGCCGCGCGGGCCGCAAGGGCACCGCTGTCCTCATCGTCCCCTACCAGCGTCGCCGCCGCGTCGAAGGCCTGCTCCGCAGCGCCCGGGTCGAGGCCGCGTGGGTTCCGGTGCCGAGCGCCGAGGCCATCCGCGCGCAGGACCGCGAGCGCCTGCTCGCCGCGCTGAGCGAGCCGGTAGAGGTCAACGAGGAAGACCGCGCCATCGCGCTGCGCCTCCTTGAACAGCGCAGCCCCGAGGAAATCGCCATCGCGCTGGTTCAGTCGCACCGCGCCAAGATGCCCGAGCCCGAGGACATGGCCGGCGAAAACGACGGCCCCTCGCGCGAACCCGTCCGCCGCGACGGTA
>CAYFJH010000063.1:8667-17641 GCA_964343385.1 uncultured Novosphingobium sp.
GACGGTTTTGATGACGTGGTCTGGTTCCGCATGGACATCGGCCGCCGCCAGAACGCCGACGCACGCTGGCTGCTGCCGCTGCTGTGCCGCCGCGGGCACATCACCCGCAACGAAGTGGGCGCGATCCGCATCGGCCAGACCGAGACCTATTTCCAGATTCCCACTACCGTCGCCGCGAAGTTTGCTGACGCGGTCCAGCGCACCGCCAACCCGGATTCGGACGACGAAAACTCGGTCCGCATCGAACAGTCGGCCGAAGCCCCGCGCGACGCGGCCCGCCAGAACCGCCGCGAACACACCCCGGCCGAAGCTCCGCGTCCGCCTGTCCGCCGCACCCTGGCCCCGCGCGAAGGCGGCACCCCGCGCAGCGACGGCCCCCGCCATGACGGCCCACGTCCCAATCGCGGCCCCGGGGGCCCCGGCAAGCCGCCGTTCAAGGGTCCCCACAAGGGCCCTCACGGCAAAGGCCCGCGCGGCAAATTCCCGAACAAAGGTCCGCGCCCGCAGCGCTGAGCAAGGGGATGAATCTGGGGCCAGCGGCCCCAGATTCATCCTTATGTTCTTGTTGAGCTATCTTGAAGCCGCGCTGCGCGCGAAAGCTTCGGCCCCGCCGCCTATCCGGCGCGCAGTTCCTCGGCGAGCATCCTGAACTCGTCGCCGCGCGGGGAATTGCGGCGCCAGACCAGCGCGATCTCGCGGTTGGCACTGTCCGATTTGAGCGGTCGCGCCACCACATCGGTGCCATTGAGGATGCCCGCGTCGATCGCCATTTCCGGCAGCATCGTGACGCCAAGGCCATTGTCGACCATCTGCACCAGCGTGTGCAGGCTGGTCCCGATCATCGTGGCGCTGGCCCGCATTTCGGGGCGGTTGCACGCAGCGAGCGCGTGCTCGCGCAGGCAGTGGCCATCCTCCAGCAGGAGCAGGCGGTGCTCGTCGATATGTTCGGGCAAAATCTCGTCTGGCGGGTCGCGCGGCCCGTTCTTTCCGTCAAAAAATTCCTTGGGAAAGGCGACGAACAGCGCATCGAGTTCGATCGTTTCCTTCTCGATCTCGCCGGTGGGGTAGGGGAGGGCGAGCAGCACGCAGTCGGCCCGTCCGTGGCTGAGCGATTCCATCGCCGCCGCGCTCGGCTCTTCGCGCAGGAACAGGCGCAGGGCAGGGCGCTCGCGGCGCAGGCGCGGGAGCATCCGGGGCAGCAGGAACGGCGCTATGGTGGGGATCACGCTCATCCGCACTTCGCCGGTCAGCGGCTGGCCGCTCGACTGGACAAGGTCGGACAGTTCCTCGGCCTCGCGCAGGATCCGGTGGGCCTTGGCGACGACGGCATTGCCCAGCGGCGTAAACCGCACCGCGCGCTTGGTCCGTTCGACCAGCACCACGCCGAGCAGTGTCTCCAGATCGCGAAGGCCGGCGGAAAGGGTCGATTGCGAGACGAAGCAGGCTTCAGCCGCACGGCCGAAATGGCCATGTTCATGCAGCGCAACCAGGTATTGCAACTGCTTGAGCGTCGGCTGGAAGACCGTCATCGCGCGCCGTGTTCCTCCTCGGCCTCCAGCGAAATGTCAATGTCCGGGCCAAGATGGGCGTCAAGTCCGACGCCTTCTTCCGCCGCCGCTTCGCCCGCGGCCGCCTGGGCTCCCATCTCGCCGTGAATCTCGTCGATGTGGGTCATCCGCATCTTGCCGCCGATCACGGCAAATGCCAACTTTCCCTCCACAAGCTCCAGCGCCTCGCGCCCGAACTGTTCGAACCGCCAGCCCTCCAGCAGTGGCAGGTTTCTGCGCACCCCTGCCGCCAGCAGTTCCAGATCGTCGCTGCGCGCCAGCAGCCGCGCGGCGACGTCGATCTCGCGGCTGCGGATCTTGAGCAGCAGCTTGAGCAGGTCCGCCACCAGCGCGCCTTCCTTGCCCAGCGGGGCGCCGCGCGGGGTGCGGGCGGGCAGCTCGGCGTCGGTCAAGGGCTTGGCCTCGGCCAGCACGTTCATCATCCGGCGCCCGATGTCATTGTCCTTCCAGCCCGCGGACAGTCCGCGCACCTTGGCAAGGTCGGCCTGCTGCTTGGGCGGATGGCTGGCGATGTCGGCCAGCGTCTCGTCGCGCGCGATCCGCCCGCGCGGGATGTTCTTGTCCTGCGCCTCAACCTCGCGCCAGGCGGCCAGCGCCTTCAGGCGGCCCAGCATCGCCGGATTGCGGCCCGAGGCGCGGATGCGCTCCCACGCGTTGGCGGGTTCGTTCTTGTAGTTCGCCGGATCGGCCAGCTTTTCCATTTCGGCATCAAGCCACTCGCCCCGCCCGGTCTTGACCAGCCGCTTGAGCATCCGGGGGAAGATCTTCGCCAGATGGGTAACGTCGCCGATGGCATATTCGAGCTGGCGCGCATCCAGCGGCCGGCGCGACCAGTCGGTAAACCGCGCGCCCTTGTCGACCGGAATGCCCAGCCACGATTCCACCAGGTTGGAATAGCCGATCTGTTCCGACTGGCTGATCGCCATCATTGCGATCTGGGTGTCAAAGATCGGGTGCGGGGTCGTGCCCGTCAGGTTGTAGATGATTTCCACGTCCTGCCCGCCGGCGTGAAACACCTTGAGCACGTCCTCATTGCGCACCAGCAGGTCGAGCAGCGGGGTGAGGTCCATGCCCGGTGCCATCGGATCGACCGCCGCAGCCTCGTTCTCATCGGCGATCTGGATCAGGCAGAGTTCCGGCCAGTAGGTGTTCTCACGCATGAACTCTGTGTCCACGCAAATGAAATTGGCCTTGGCCAGCCGCTCGCAGATTTCCGAAAGGCCCTGGGTGGTCGTGATCAGAGGATGTATCTTCATCGGTCTTTTCTGTAGTGAGCCGGTGCAGGCTCGCCTGTGGAATGAGCCCGTGCGGGCTCGCGGCTTGACAAATCAGCGGGCATCGCCTGTTAGCCCGCCTCTCCCCTGCCTTATCGGCGGCCGAATGGAAAGTGTTTCGATGCATCCCTATCGCTCCCACACCTGCGGCGCCCTGACGCGCGAGAACGTCGGCGAGACGGTCAAGCTGTCCGGCTGGGTGCACCGCAAGCGCGATCACGGCGGGGTCTTGTTCATCGACCTGCGCGATCATTACGGCATCACCCAGATCGTCGCCGACGTTGACAGCCCGGCTTTGCCGATCCTCGAAGCGTTGCGCGTCGAAAGCGTCGTCACCATCGACGGCAATATAAAGGCCCGTAACGACGCCACGGTAAACCCCAACCTGCCGACCGGCGCGATCGAGATCTACGCCCGCGAGGCGACGGTGCTCAGCCGCGCCGAGGAACTGCCGATGCCGGTGGCGGGCGAGCAGGAATATCCCGAAGACATCCGCCTGCGTTACCGCTTCCTCGACCTGCGGCGTGAAACGCTGCACGCCAACATCGTGACGCGCACCAAGGTCATCTCCGACATGCGCCGCCGCATGGAAGGCGCAGGGTTCACCGAATATTCGACCCCGATCCTGACCGCGTCGTCGCCCGAAGGCGCGCGTGACTTCCTCGTGCCGAGCCGCATCCACCCCGGCAAGTTCTATGCGCTGCCGCAGGCCCCGCAGCAGTACAAGCAGCTGCTGATGGTCGCCGGTTTTGACCGCTACTTCCAGATCGCCCCCTGCTTCCGCGACGAGGATCCGCGCGCTGACCGCCTGCCGGGCGAATTCTACCAGCTCGACCTCGAAATGAGCTTCGTCACCCAGGAAGAAGTCTGGGAAACGATGGAGCCCGTCATCGGCGGCGTGTTCGAGGAGTTCGCGGGCGGCAAGTCTGTCACCCCCACCGGCCAGTTCCCGCGCATCCCCTACGCGGAATCGATCCTGAAATACGGCTCGGACAAGCCCGACCTGCGCAACCCGTTGATCATCTCCGATGTCGGCGGCCACTTCACCACTTCGGGCTTCGGCCTGTTTGAGAAGATTGTGGGTTCGGGCGGCGTCGTCCGCGCTATCCCCGCGCCGAATACCGCTGAAAAGAGCCGCAAGTTCTTCGACGAGATGAACGACTGGGCGCGCGCCGAAGGCTATGCCGGGCTTGGCTACGTGACCCGCAAGGGTGGCGAGTTCGGCGGGCCGATCGCCAAGAACCACGGCACCGAAGGCATGGAGAAGCTCTATGCCGAACTGGGCCTCGGCGCGGACGACGGCCTGTTCTTCGCAGCCGGCAAGGCCGATCAGGCCGCAAAGCTCGCTGGCCTCGCCCGCATCCGCGTAGGCGAACAGCTCGGCCTGATCGAACAGGACGCGTTCAAGCTGTGCTGGATCGTCGATTTCCCGTTCTACGAATGGGACGAGGACAACAAGAAGGTCGAGTTCAGCCACAACCCGTTCTCGATGCCGCAGGGCGGGATGGACGCGCTGACTCATCAGGACCCGCTGACGATCAACGCCTTCCAGTATGATCTGGTCTGCAACGGCTTTGAAATCGCCTCCGGGTCCATCCGCAACCAGTCGCCCGAAACCATGGTCAAGGCCTTCGAACTGGTCGGCCTGACCAAGGCGGACGTTGAGGAACGCTTCGGCGGCCTCTACCGCGCGTTCCAGTATGGCGCCCCCCCGCACGGCGGCATGGCGGCGGGCGTGGACCGCATCGTCATGCTGATCTGCGGCGCGCAGAACCTGCGCGAGGTCACGCTGTTCCCGATGAACCAGCGCGCCGAGGACCTCCTGATGGGCGCACCCAGCCTGCCCGAAGCCCGCCAGCTGCGCGAACTGAGCCTGCGCGTGGTGGAGCCGCCCAAGGGCTAAGCGTTCGGCGACCTCACTGCGACCGAAACCTCGTCATGCTGAACTTGTTTCAGCATCCATCCGTCGGCGCTCGCTGCCGCCAGCCGGGACGAAAAACCGGCTCGCCGCATGTTGCCGCGCATGGTAGGCATCTCGGTGCCGAACCCAAAATGGATGCTGAACCAAGTTCAGTATGACGAAGGTTCAACGGGGAGCCAATTTCGCCTGAACGGCGTTGCACCATCATGACACAGCAGCTCTCGCTCATCACCCTGTCGATCAAGGACATCGTCCGCTCCCGCCGGTTCTATGGCGAGGGGTTCGGGTGGAAGCCGGTCTACGAATCCGACGAAGTGCTGTTCTACCAGATGAACGGGCTGGTGCTCGGGCTATGGCTGTCGGACGCGTTCAGCGCCGACCTCCAGCGCCCGGACGGCGTCTCCAACGGTTTTGCGCTCGCCCACAACGTCCCCAGCGCCGAGGCGGTCGACAGCCTGATCTCCCGCCTGGTCGATCATGGCGGCGCGGTCCTGCGCGAGGCGGGCGCTCCGCATTACGGCGGCTGGCGCGGCTATGTCGCTGATCCCGACGGCCACGCCTGGGAAATCGCGTGGAACCCGGCCTGGGCCATCGACGCAGAGGGCCACGTGACCTTCGGTGTCTGACCCGGCAGCGCCGGATATACCCAGCCAGCCCCATTCCGCGTGACGATGCACTTGCCAGCAGGCAAACCCGGCATTAGGGCGGCCTTCGAGTTTTTCATCTCCCGTTCACGAGAGGATTTTCCATGAGCGACACCGCCGACCGCGTTAAGAAGATTGTGGTTGAGCACCTTGGCGTCGAAGCCGACAAGGTCACCGAAGATGCAAGCTTCATCGATGATCTGGGCGCAGACAGCCTCGACATCGTCGAACTCGTGATGGCCTTCGAGGAAGAGTTCGGCGTCGAAATCCCCGACGATGCTGCCGAGAAGATCAGCACCGTCTCGGACGCGATCAAGTACATCAACGACAACAAGGGCTGATCAGGCCCGCCTATCCCCCCGTTCGCCCTGAGCTTGCTTAGGGTCAGTCCTTCCGCCATTCCATATAGCGAAGGGACCGGGCTCCGCAGGCTCAGCCCCCTCCCGGGGTTGGGCCTGTTGTGTTTTTGCCGCAGGGCCTTACGGGCGTAAAAAGAGAAGTTTCGGAGCAGCTTATGCGTCGTGTCGTCGTAACCGGTCTTGGCCTTGTCACCCCTCTGGGTGCCGATGTCGAAACAGTCTGGGCCAATCTCCTTGCCGGCAAGTCCGGTGCCGGGCCGATCACCCGCTTCGACGCCAGCGACCAGAAGTGCCGCATCGCGTGCGAGGTCAAGCCGGCCGATCATGAATACGGCTTCGATCCGAACAAGCGGGTGGACCACAAGGTCCAGCGCCAGGTCGATCCCTTCATCATCTACGGTATCGACGCCGCCGGACAGGCGATCGAGGACGCCGGACTCCTCGAAATGGACGAGGCGACCCGCCTGCGCGCGGGCTGCTCGATCGGCTCGGGCATTGGCGGGCTGCCGGGAATCGAAAGCGAATCGCTCGTTCTCAAGGAAAAGGGCCCGACCCGCGTTTCGCCGCATTTCGTCCACGGCCGCCTGATCAACCTGATCTCGGGCCAGGTTTCGATCAAGTACGGCCTGATGGGGCCGAACCACGCGGTCGTCACCGCCTGCTCGACCGGGGCGCACTCCATCGGCGATGCCGCGCGGATGATCCGCGACGACGATGCCGACATCATGCTCGCCGGCGGCGCCGAAGGCACGATCTGCCCGATCGGGATCGCCGGCTTCGCCCAGGCCCGCGCTTTGTCGACAGCCTTCAACGACGAACCCACCCGCGCCAGCCGCCCCTATGACAAGGCCCGCGACGGTTTCGTCATGGGCGAGGGTGCCGGCGTTGTCGTGCTCGAGGAATACGAGCATGCCAAGGCGCGCGGCGCGAAGATTTATGCCGAAGTCGTCGGCTACGGCCTCTCGGGCGATGCCTACCACGTCACCGCCCCGCACCCCGAAGGCTCGGGCGCGTTCCGGTCGATGGAAATGGCGCTGCGCAAGGCCGGCATGACCCCGGCTGACATCGACTACATCAACGCCCACGGCACCTCGACGCCGCTCGGCGACGAGCTTGAACTCGGCGCCGTCCGCCGCCTGTTCGGCTCCGAAATCGCCAACGTCTCGATGAGCAGCACCAAGTCGGCCATCGGCCACCTGCTCGGCGGCGCGGGTGCCGTCGAATCGATCTTCTGCATCCTCGCCCTACGCGATCAGATCGTGCCCCCCACGCTGAACCTCGACAATCCGAGCGACGGCTGCGCCGGGGTCGACCTCGTGCCGTGGACCGCCAAGAAGCGCGAAGTGCGCGCCGTGCTGAACAACTCGTTTGGCTTTGGCGGCACCAACGCCAGCCTGGTGATGACGAAGATCTGAGGGCAGGGGGCACACGGATCCGAAATGCCCCCCGCTCTACTGCAACTTCGTAACCCTGAACGCGTTCCAGGGTCCATCTCTCGGCCAGATCAGGTGCCCGAAATGAAGTGCAACGGCGCAGGCCCTACCACTCTCGCAACCCCCGGCACCCGATGATCCGCCGCATTCGACTCCTTGCCGTCCTCGCGGCGGCGCTGGCCGCGCTCTGGCTGATGGGCGGCTGGTTCCGTGCCGGGCCACTGCCGAAGGACGCGGAATTCGTCGTCCGCGACGGAGAGAGCTTCAACTCCGTGGCCGAACACCTGTTCTATGCCGGGGCAATCGGTTCGACCGACAGTTTTCGCATTCGCGCGCGGCTGCTCGGCGGCGGCGCGCCGATCAAGGCGGGTTCTTTCCTGCTGCCCAAGGGGGCCAGCCAGCGGACGCTGGTCGAAATCCTCCAGGGCGGCAAGGTCATCCGCCGCTTCGTCACCGTGCCCGAGGGGATGCCCTCGATCATGGTGCAGGAACGCCTGATGGCCCAGCCGAACCTGACCGGCGAAGTCACCGTGCCGCAGGAAGGCTCGGTCCTCCCCGACACCTATGAAATCGCGATGGGCGAAAACCGCCCTCAGGTCGTCCTGCGGATGCAGGCGGCGATGCAGCGCACTTTGAAGGAACTCTGGGCCAAACGGTCGGCCAACACCGTCGCCCGCACGCCCGCAGAAGCCGTCATCCTCGCCGCTATCGTGGAAAAGGAAACCGGCAAGCCCGACGAGCGCGCCATGGTCGCTGGGCTCTATTCCAACCGCATCCGCAAGGGCATGATGCTCCAGGCTGATCCTACGATCATCTATCCGATCACTGCCGGAAAGCCGCTCGGCCGCCGCATCCGTCAGTCCGAGATCGCCGCGGACAACGGCTACAATACCTATGCGATGGCCGGGCTGCCCAAGGGGCCGATCACCAACCCCGGCCGCGCCTCGATCGAGGCCGTGCTCAACCCGGCGAAAACCGGCGCGCTCTACATGGTCGCTGACGGCACCGGCGGCCACGCCTTCGCCGCCACGCTGGACGAACACAACCGCAACGTCGCCAAATGGTTTGCGATCCGCCGCCAGCGCGGTGAGCTATAAGGCGCTGGGCAGGGGGCAATGAACCTGCGCAGCGCGCCGCCCTTCATCGTCACCGCCTTGCTGCCGCCCGACGTATTCAACTGGGCCGATGCCCTGCGCCGCGCGCACTTTCCGCCGGAACGCAATCACCTCTCGGCCCACGTCACGCTGTTCCACGCCTTCGCGCCGTCCCTGCGCGATGAACTGCGCCCGCTGCTGGCCGGCCTTGCCGCGGCCCACGCGGCCCCGCAGTGCCGCATCGCCGGACTGATGCCGCTCGGCACGGGCACGGCCATCGCGCTCGAAAGCCCCGGCATGCTCGCCTTGCGCGAAGCCATCGCCGAACATTTCCACGGCGCCCTGACCGCGCAGGACAGCCACGCCCCTCGCCTCCACATCACCATCCAGAACAAGGTCACGCCCCAGACCGCAAAGGGGCTCCAGAACAGCCTTGCAGGCACGTTGCCCGACCGCCGCTTTGCCTTCGCCGGGTTTGGTCTCCACATCTATCGGGACGGCCCGTGGGAAGCGGCCGGATCATGGAAATTTCGCGGCAAAGAGGTGGTTGACCATAGGCCCGCCCCGTCCTAAGAGCCGCGCCTGTCCCGCCCTGCGGGTGCCTTTCGGGGCGGAGTAGCTCAGCTGGTTAGAGCAGCGGAATCATAATCCGCGTGTCGGGGGTTCGAGTCCCTCCTCCGC
>CAYFJH010000064.1:0-10849 GCA_964343385.1 uncultured Novosphingobium sp.
GGTCGAACTCGCCGACGATGATCGCGCCACGCTCTATGGCGCGTTCCTCACCGTTGCGGCCAAGCTGCGCGGCGAAGAACGGGAACAGGCGCTGGTGTTGTGGAAGCGGAAAGGCAAGCGGGCTTTCGAGAGCGAACGATTACTGTAGTTGATCCGACTGCAGGCGCATTTGTGTCGTTCTGCCCCCTGCGTGCTCAGCGATACCTCGCCAAGGCATCTGCCACTCTTGCACGCGCAGCGGCCAGGGGATCTGTTTCGTCCAGCATACGGAAAGTGCCGTTGAGAGTGAAGAAGCAATGTCCATGCACAGTCGCGAGCAAGGAACGGGTCAGTTCTGGTGCTTCCGACTGGCAAGAGTTCGGCAGCACAGTGGCAACCTCGTGCTCAACCACAGCCATGATGGCATCGACCTTATGTCGATAGTAATCGGGTGGATCAATGTCATCAGGTAGGCGAAAATCATACAGCGCGGCCCATGCATGGCGGTTGATGATGGCAAATTCGAAGTACGCGTCGATCGCACGTGCCAACCTGTCTTCGCCTGTTTCGATGGCGCACAGTCGCGCCTCAAGGTGGGACAGCCACAATTCCAGAGTGCGACCGTTTATTGCCAGAATTAATCCATCATAGCTGCCAAAGACATTATAGATGGTACCGATCGAATAGCCCACGCGCTTGGCAACCTCACGAGCCGAGAAGTGGACAAAACCCACCTCTTGCATATGACGATGCCCTTCGGAAATGATGATTTCCCTGAGCTCAGCGCGGCTATGATCGGATCGGCGGCCCATCGATCAGTTCTTGCGGATGAAGGGGTACTGCATCTGGCCGAAGTAACCCTGTGGTACAGCTTCGGGTACACCATAGTTCCTTGGCCAGCGCCCCGGTGGTAGATGGAAAGTGCCGAAAATGCGGTCGATCCAGGGGAAGTGGATGGCGAAATTCTTATCCACGCCTTCGTGCTCAAGCGCATGGTGCCAGTGGTGGAAACGTGGAACCACGACCCAGTGTCCCAGCCGGTCAAAATTACCGCGCAGATTGGCATGTACCAGCGACGAGTAGATATAGACCAGCCCGACATAGGCTTGCATTACCGATGGCGCAAAGCCAAGCGTCAGCAGCGGCAATGAGGTCACCCCGCGTAGCAGCACAATTTCAACTAGGTGCATCCGTGCCCCGGCCAGCCAGTCCATCGACCTGGCCGAATGATGCACGGCGTGGAAACCCCACAGAAAGGGAATGCGGTGGAACAACCGGTGGAACCAGTATTGCGCCAGATCAGTCAGCAACATGGCGAGTGCGAATTGCACCAGCCAGGGCAAGGTGCCGATCCAGCCGTGAATACCCCCAATGGCGACCACATGGCTATTGACATAGCTGGATGGAGCGAGCGTGAGGAAGGTGATCACCTGCACCAGCATCGAGCTGAGAAGATAGTAGAATAGATCCTCGCGCCACTCGGGCCGAAACAGGCGTTGAGCTGGACGGTGAGGAAGCAGCCGCTCGATCGGCGCGAACATCAGCCCGGTTGCCAGCATGTTCACGATAAAGAAATCGACGCCAAAGAAGATGCCCCAACTTCTGGCTTCACTGGCCGTAACATGCGATCCCCCCAGGATCGTACCAATCAATGCGATTGCCAGGGCCGTCATCCCGATTGCCTTGCGCGGACGAAGCAGCATGCTGAGCAATGCGAGTGCGTAGCCGCCGAGAAGGGTGAAATGGGTCAGTATGCGGAAACCGCCCCAGCTACGCACCAGCTCAAGTTCAGGCATCGCAAACCAGCCTGGCCAGCGCAACGCAGCGACAAAAGCCAGCCCCGTCAGGCTTAACAGCAGCGCAAAGAAGCCAGAAAACCATCCAGTCCCAAACCCGCGAGCCTCGATAGGTGCCTCCAGATCGCGGACCAGGCGACTGATGAAGCCTTTGTTCATGTCCAATTCCCTCCTGCTGGGGCCTATGCGATGGGATATGCATATTTGGTTAATTATACAGTGTCTAATAAATTAATTTAACATTGTATATTTTGGTGGTAGCAAGAGGAGAATCGGGGGGGCATCCAGCATGCTGTCATTTTTCGCGTTCGTTGCCATTATCATACTGTTCATTCAGCTGTCTGACACAAGAAGCCGGCTGAAACGGGCCGAAGCGACTTTAGCGGAGGCGGCGAAACGAATTGGCGCATTGCAGCGGCTGTCAGGAATGATTCCGCCAGACGTTGTCGCTGACCCGCCGGTTGATGTGTCGCAGCAGGCGGCCCAGCTGATCACCCCTGCGATGCCGCGCGCTGCGGCCAAAGCTGATACGGTGCAGCCCGAACCGGTTCTGACGCAAGATGTGGCCGAACCTGAACCTGCCTCACCTCCGGTCGAACCGGAACCAGCATCCCTTGCGGATCGGGAAGAACCCGAAATTGTTCCGGTGGCCGAAGTTGAAATGATTCCTGAGCCTGATCCTGTACAATTGGAAAACCTGGCTGTTGCTGACTCCCCTCCCTTGAATGAAGATTATGTAGCGCGGCTTCCGCAGCGCAATTTGGCTTCGCGGTTTGAGAACCTGTTCGGCAAGCAACTGCCGATCTGGGCTGGCGGTATCACGTTGGCTATCGCTGGTGTCCTGATCGTCAAATATGCCATCGATGCGGGTGTCTTTGGACGCATTTTCACTCATGGCGTACAGGTCGTATCAGGCCTGCTGTTTGGACTTGGGCTACTTGCCGGTGCCGAATTCGCGTGGCGGAATGAGGAACGCGTGCGTGATACGCGCGTACCGCAGGCACTGTCGGGCGCAGGCATCGCCACGCTTTATGCCTCGGTTCTGGTGGCCGCCAATGCCTATGGGCTGATCGGCCCTGCCATGGCATTTGTGGGGCTGGCGGTGATTACGGCGGCCGCGCTGGGGCTGTCGCTGCGTTTCGGTGCGCCCAGTGCGCTGCTCGGCCTGGCAGGCGGCTTGGCTGCTCCTGCACTCACAGGGACGACCGAGCCCAATGTGCCGCTGCTGTCCGTCTATCTGGGCCTGACCATTGCCGGGCTGGCCGGCGTTTCGCGGATGCGCCGCTGGCCGTGGCTGGCCATTGGCGCGCTGCTAGGCGGGGCGGGATGGAGCCTGTGGATGATGCTGGCGAGCAATGCGCTTGATGTGCTGGGCTCGCTTTCCGTCGGGGGCTTCGTGCTGTTGCTGGCAGTCGCGCTGCCGACATTGGCATTTGACGGCACCCGTGCCACGATGCTGCGCATCGCCTCTTCGGTTATCGGCGCGCTGCAACTGGCGATGCTGGTCGCTTACGGCGGCTTCGCTCCGCTGCACTGGGGCCTGTTCGGCCTGATTGCCCTGGCTGGCCAACTCCTGGCCTGGAAGAACCGGGATTTCGCCATTGTGCCTTCGATCAGCCTTGCCCTGTCGGCATTGCTGCTGGCGATCTGGCCAGATCCGACCCTGTTCTGGTTTGCAGTGATCGGGCTGTCGCTGGCGGCCATTCATGCGCTGCCTTTGCTTGCCTGGCAGTGGCAGCCGCCTGCCAGCCTGCAACGCACGCTTGAACTCTGCGCGCTGGCTCTTGCGGCGCCCCTGCTGACGAAATGTCACTTCTGGGACACCACCGACGGAGCCCTTGCTCTGGTTGCGCTGGCGGGCATGGCTCTGACTGCCGTTGGCCTTGCCTTGGGCTGGAAGCACGAGGATCGCCTGGAAGACAGCCGCTTTGCCTGGTTGACCGCGACTGCGGCGACTCTGTTTGCTGCTGCAATTGTGCTGCTGTTGCCCCATTGGCAGGCTCCGCTTGGTGTTGCCGCCGTTGCCGCAGCCCTGTTGTTCTGGGGCAAGGCTGCGCGCGATGGGCGAATTGAGCACATCGCCGCCGTCTTCGCAGGGGCAAGCCTAGCCGCTGTTGCTGCAACCATGCCGGGGCTGAAGGAAGTCCTGCCCTTGCTTGATGGTGCGGGATCGACGGACATGGGGCACGCGGTTATTCGCTGGCTGGGGATTTCCCTGTTGTTCGCGTTGTTTGCAGCCAAGGCCGAAGGTCGCCAGTTGCGCTTCTCCTCACTGACCATGGCCGGGGTATTGATCTATGGCACCGCAGCGCAAGTGCTGCCCGGCTGGTGCCTGCCGTTGGCCATGGCCGCTGTGGCCCTGGCGCTATTCACCATTGGGCAACGGCGCACTTTGGTGGCGGTTGAGGGGCTGTCGGCCAGCTTTGCGTTTGCTGCAGTGGCGCTGCTGGGGCTGACGGGATCGCCGGAAGCCCAGTGGAGTCGGCTGTTTGCGATTGAGTCGCAGACTGGGGCGGCTGCCATGTTGCGCTGGGCGGGGCTGTGCGCAACCTGTGCCATCCTTGCCTGGAGAGCCGGATCGGGCCCGCTGCGTCTGCTCGCCCATGGCGCAACTGGGGTTCTGGCCTATGGTTTCCTCGCGCAATTCCTGCCCGGATGGAGCCTGCCGCTTGGACTGGCGCTGGTGGCAGGCGGGCTGTTGCTGATCAGCCAGCTCGGACGCACTCAGGGCGTCACCGCACTTTCGGTGGCCTTTGCCTTGGCAACCTTGCCGGTGCTGATGATCTCCTCTGCGGTTGCAACTGACGAGTTCACCCGCCTCTGGGGAAGCGACGCGGAGGTAAGCGGCCTGTCAGCCATTCGCTGGGGAGGCCTTGCGGCCCTGGGCCTGTTCTTCGCGGTTCGTTCGCGAACCATGGCCCTGCAAGGCGTTGCACAGATTGCGGCGGCCCTGCTGGGATATGGAGCGCTGGCGCAACTGGTGCCCGGTCAATACGTCATGCTGGTTCCAGCCATTGGCGGAGCGGGCCTGTTGCTTGCATCCGGGCGGATCTGCTTGCCGAAATTGCGGTTCGCGGCTGCGACATTCGCCACGCTCAGCCTGATCTGGGCATTCTTGCCGCTGGCCCATTGGATCAGCGCGGCGGCGCTTTCACTGCGTGGCGTACCGATGATGACGGATCCTGAGATGCTTGGCTTCGCCGATGTCATCCAGCGTCTGCTCGCACCAGCCCTCCTGTTCGGCGGCGCGACCTGGCATATCCGCGACCGGATCCCGGCCAAGGCTTTGCCTGTGGCCCTGGCAGTGTGCCTGATCCTTGCCGGGATTGCCTGCCACGCGCTTTACCGACTGGTGTTTGGACAGGCATTCGGCAGCAGTTTTGCCCTGACCGGTCTGGGTCAGCGGCTGTGCTGGGAAATACTGCTTGTCGCTGGGGGCTGGATTGCACTGTGCCGGGACTACCGGAAGCTTGCACTTGGCCTGGGCCTCACGGGCACGGCACATGCGCTGTGGTACACGCTGTTACTGCACAATCCGCTTTGGACTGATCAGGCCGTGGGCGGAGAGCCACTGTTCAACCTGTTGATCCCGGCATTTGTCATCGTCCCCTGCGGTCTTGTGTTGCTTGCCCGGCTGTGGCCTGACCGCCCTTCGTGGACGGAACACGTTTGGCAGTTGCTGGTCATGATATTGATCGCCGGCTTTGCCTGGGCGACTTTGCGGCAGGGCTTCCACGGTTCATCGCTGATCGAACCGGGCATCTATCCGGTTGAAAGCATCCTGCGTTCGATCCTGATGCTGGCCCTGGCGATTGGCTATCTGCTGTGGGGCATCCGCGGGCAGCGACACGACTGGCGGATTGCATCGCTGGTGTTGATGCTTGGCGCTGTAGGCAAGGTTTTCCTGTTCGACGCCAGAGGCCTGGAAGGTCTGCTTCGGATCGGGTCCTTCGTGGCGTTGGGTTTCAGCCTGATCGGGATTGGCTGGCTCTACAGTCGTCAGCTTGCTGGTTCCAGTACGGAAGTTCCGGAAAATTAACATTAAAGCGACGCTATCTCTTTATTCCCCGCCTGACTTTCAGGAGATGCCATGTCTGCGCCCGATCTTTCACTGCTGACCAAGCGCCGCTTCGGTCCGATGTTCGTCGTCCAGTTTCTGGGCGCATTCAATGATAATCTCCTCAAGTTTGCGATGCTGTTCCTCGCCAATTTCGGGATATTTGCCGCCCAGCCGCACAAGGCAGAGCAACTTGCCGCGATTGCCACCGGGCTGTTCATTCTGCCTTATTTCCTGTTTTCAGCGCTTGCCGGCCAAATCGCCGACATGGTCGACAAGGCCCGCCTGATTCGCTGGATCAAGCTGGCTGAAGTGGCGATCATGGCGCTGGCGTTGGGGGGATTCTGGTATCAGTCGATTCCGGTGTTGCTGGTCTGCCTGTTTCTGATGGGGCTGCACTCCACCCTGTTCGGTCCGGTCAAATATTCGATTCTGCCGCAGCATCTGCGTGACAATGAGATCATGGGCGGAACCGGGCTGATAGAGGGCGGCACGTTCCTCGCCATTTTGGGCGGGCAACTGCTTGCAGGCATGATTCCGGCCTGGGAGGCCGGGCTTGCAGCGGTGGCCATTGCCTTTGCAGGATCGCTCGCCAGCCTTGCGATCCCCAGCGCGCCGTCCATTCGTGACCACCATCATATCGACCTGAACATCTTCAAGGGCACCTGGGAGATACTGGCAACGGCGAAGCATGGTCGCGGGGTCTGGCTGTCGATTCTAGGAATCAGCTGGTTTTTCGCCGCTGGCGCGGTCTTGATGAGCGAGTTTGCCCCCTTGGTCAGCGGCAAGCTGGCGGCAAGACAGGAAGTCGCAACGCTGTTTCTGGTTGTCTTTTCGCTGGCGATTGCTGCCGGATCCATGCTGGTGAACCGGCTGCTCAAGGGAGAGGTTTCGGCGCGCTATGTCCCTGCTTCGGCGCTGGTCCTGGCGGGCGGCCTTATTGACTTGTGGCTGACGACCCGAGGATTCTCCGTGCGAACGGCGGGGGCCAATGTCGCGCAGTTTCTTGCGACGCCGGGTGCGGTCCATATCCTGATTGATCTTGCCGTCATCGCCCTTTCGGGCGGTATGTTCATCGTGCCGCTGTATGCGATTCTGCAAACAAAAAGCCCGCCTGAAGAACGCTCGCGGATCATCGCCGCGAACAACATCGTTAATGCCGGAATTACTGTTCTGGCCGTGCTGGCAATCACCGCACTGCTTGCCGCAGGCATGGACGTGCCCGGCCTGATCGGCGTGCTGGGCTTTGCAACTCTGATCGTAGCCTTCATCAGCATCTGGCTGCTTCCCGAAACGCTGTTCAAGTCGGCCATGCGCATGATGTTGCGCCTGCTGTACCGCGTTGAGGTCAAGGGCATCGAGAATATGCCAGCACCGGGCGAGCGGGCCGTCGTGGTGGTCAATCACCTCAGTTTTCTAGATGGCGCACTGCTTGGTGCCTTCCTGCCGGGCAAACCCACATTTGCGATCAACACCCAGATCGCCCGCAATTTGTGGGTGCGACCGTTCCTGGCCCTGTTTGAGGCGTTTCCGGTTGATCCCACCAACCCGATGGCGGCCAAGGCCATGGTCAAGGCGGTGCGCGAGGGGCGCACGCTGGTAATCTTCCCCGAAGGGCGCATCACTGTCACCGGCGCGCTGATGAAAGTGTTCGATGGCCCCGGCATGGTCGCCGACAAAGCCGATGCGCCGATTGTGCCGGTCCGGCTGGACGGCCCCCAATATACGCCCATGTCGCGGATGAAGGGAAAGGTTCGCACGCGCTGGTTTCCGAAGATCACCATCACCGTACTGCCGCAGCGCCACTTTGCGATTGAAGGCGAAATGAGCTCAAAGCAGCGGCGCGCGATTGCTGGTCGCCGCCTCTATGACGAGATGAGCCAGATGATCTTCGATACCACTGACACCAGTCACACGCTGTTCGATGCCCTGTGCGAAGCGCGGGCGCTCCATGGCGGCAAGACGCTGGTGGTTGAGGACATCAAGCGCGAACCACTGAGCTACAACCGGCTGGTTGCCGCTAGTGAACTGCTGGGCGCACGGTTGGCGGATGGCACTGCAGTGGGCGAGGCAGTCGGTGTCCTGCTGCCCAATGTCAGCGGCGTCGCTGTCGCCTTCTTCGGCCTGCAAGCGCATGGCCGGGTGCCGGCCATGCTCAACTTCACGGTTGGGCTGGCAAACATGCGCTCGGCCTGTTCCACTGCTGCGATCAAGACAATCATTACAGCCCGCGCCTTCGTGACGCAGGCCAAGCTGGAGGACTTGATAAGCGCGCTCGAAGATGACGGGCAACGCATAGTCTATCTGGAAGATGTCGGGGCCAGCATCGGCACCGGCGCGAAGCTGTGGGTCGCTTTGACCACGCGCCGCGCCCAGGCGCGCCATGCACGCATGGGCATTTCACCCGATGCACCGGCGGTGATCCTGTTCACCAGTGGATCGGAAGGTACCCCCAAGGGCGTCGTGCTGACCCATCGCAACCTGCGGGCAAATCTGGCGCAGCTTG
The DNA here is from genome assembly GCA_964343385.1 of uncultured Novosphingobium sp. GTDB lineage: Bacteria > Pseudomonadota > Alphaproteobacteria > Sphingomonadales > Sphingomonadaceae > Novosphingobium. The sequence continues at coordinate 8,339 of CAYFJH010000064.1, forward strand.
CTTCGCGGATCGATTTCAACGCCAGCGATGTTGTGCTCAATGCCTTGCCGGTGTTCCACAGCTTCGGCCTGGCCGGTGGCATGTTGTTGCCCCTGCTCAATGGCATCCGCACCGTACTATATCCCAGCCCGCTACATTACCGTATCGTGCCCGCGCTGGCCTATGACAGCAACGCAACGATTCTGTTCGGAACCGACACATTTTTGTCGGGCTATGCCCGCATGGCACATGGCTATGATTTCTATTCGTTGCGCTATATTTTCGCCGGAGCCGAAAGGGTGCGCGATGAAACACGGCGAGCTTACGCGGAAAAATTCGGCCTCCGCATTCTGGAAGGATATGGTGCTACCGAATGCGCGCCCGTGATCGCCGTAAACACGCCCATGCATTTTCAGGCTGGCACGGTTGGACGGTTGCTGCCCGGCATCGAGGCGCGGCTGGAGGAGGTTCCCGGCATAACCGAAGGTGGACGGCTTTATGTACACGGGCCAAACATCATGGCGGGCTATTTCCTGGCCAGCGATCCCGGACAGCTGCAACCACCTGAACAGGGTTGGCACGATACCGGCGATATCGTCACCATCGACGAGGCTGGTTTTGTCACCATACGCGGGCGCGCCAAGCGCTTCGCCAAGATCGGCGGCGAGATGGTCTCCCTCCCGGCGGTTGAAGGTTATGCCGCGAAAGTCTGGCCCGGGAGCGAACACGCCGTGGTCACGAAACCGGACCCGAAAAAGGGCGAGCAACTTGTGCTGTTTACCACGGCCAAAGATGCCAGTTACAAAAGCTTGCAGGAATGGGGTAAGGCCAATGGCATTGCCGAATTGGCCATCCCCCGCGATATTCGCGCAATTGACGCCCTGCCTGTCCTTGGAACGGGTAAGCTTGACTATGTTGCGCTCGGCACGATGGCTGCGTGATCTATTCCTATCGATCGCGCATAACGCTCAGCCATCAGTCGCTTGGCTCAACCGCTGTTTGGAGACCTCGGCCACGTGCTTCGACTGCTGCCTGAGCCAAGAAATCCTCGATGGCGGCAACGGAGTGCTGACGACATAGGTTGAGGGCTTCGACTTCCGTGAGGCAGTCGATCCCGTAGCCGAATTGGCTTTGCCAGAGGTCGTCAAGTGCTTGGCCATGCTGCTTCCATAGCACAACTCGGGTTGCGGGCTGCAATGAAATTATGCGTGCGTCCCGGCTCTCGGTTAGGGTTGTGATCGCGATAACTTCACCGCCTCGTGCCTCGGCGTAACCGCGCAGGTTGGCGAGCGTTCCGCCAAGGCCGACGTGATCGTCCACGAGTAAATAGTTTGCGCCCGGTTGCACGTGCCCTTCGAACGTTGCCGGGGTGACCAGCCGCTGAAATGCCGGGGCACGGGTATGGCCGACCTTGTTCGTCTGGACAATTTCGCCGGCGATGACCGGAAGACCAAGCCTGCTCCCCAGAACCTGGGCCATCGCATCGGGGATCGCGTTGAAACCGGTCAATTCGTCCGCCACTACCGGCAGAAGAAGAGTGGGACGATCTCCAACCAGCGACTGGATGTGAGCCATCGCGCCGGGTGAGAGGAGGTCCGTAGCCAGCATCAGGCCTGCTTCTGCGTCACCGCTCTTTGCCAGGGCGTAACCTGGATGGCTGTCCCGCGAGCGAAGGTCAGTGTGGATGACCACCTCAGGAAAGTTCGCAGGCCAAGGTAGCCGGATCGGCAAATTGTCATTCATCGGATCAACATGCCCATAGGCTTGCTGAAAAGCCAGAACTGGATCGCGCACCAGTGTGAACCGCCAGTCGAATGCTGATTCGCGCGCAAGCGTCGCCCAGTGCGGCGCAAATATCCGCCGCTGGTGCGCATATTTCCCGACGTACCTCCGTGTTTGCCTGGATCACGTGACAGAAATGCCGCCTCAAGGCTCCCGGTGCTTGCGTCCGTTGTCTTCTCTACTCTTTCGTATCCGCTCCTATCCTTCCGCAAGTTATTCTATCCGCTATTGCGATGGCCATGTCAGGGACTGTGAATTCCGTTGCGCTGGATGCCTCATGGCGAAATTATTGGATCAGGGGGCACCAGTAACTGCCAACGAATGGAAGCAAGTCCCATGTCCAACTCTGACAAGATCATCCGTCTCAAGACCGTTCTCGCACGGACGGGCCTGTCCCGCTCCACCATGTACCGCAAGATTGCCGAGGGGACTTTCCCATCGCAGGTGAGGATCAGCGTTCACGGCGCGGGCTGGCGGGAATCCGCCGTCAATCGCTGGATCGATGATCCGGTGTCATATCGGAATGAGAGCGCCACGCAGTGAAAGCTCCGCCCCCGGTCGAGCCGATCTGCGTCAAGGTCAATGACGCTGCGCGCATGATCGGCATCGGTCGCACCAAGCTCTACGAACTGATTGCCTCGGGCGAAATTGAGGTCATCAAGCTCGGCAAATCGACCCGTATCACGACTGCCAGTCTGCACGAGCTGGTCGTGCGGCAGCGGTCGGTCGGCGGTGCCGGCGCCGCCGTGT
>CAYFJH010000064.1:10859-17513 GCA_964343385.1 uncultured Novosphingobium sp.
AGCCGAAGTAGGCTCGGCTGCCGCCGTATTCGCTGCTGGTGTGCGATTGCCCAGATAGTCTGCCCATTGCTTCATCAGGCTGCGGCGCTTTTCGAAGAAATCGGTTCTGCGGTAGGCGGCTTCGACCTTGTTGGGCAGCTTGTGGGCCAGCGCTTTGTCGGCGACCTCCTTGGGAAAGTCGGTGCATTCGGCGGCCCAGTCCGTGAAGGTAGATCGGAAGCCGTGCACGGTGATGCTGGCGAAACCATCGTCGCGCAGCAGCTTGGTCATGGTCATGTCGCTGATCGGCTTCTTGCCATCGTTGGAAAAGACCAAGCCTGTATCGCTGGTCCGCTCGTTGCAGCGTTTGCGCAGCAGTGCCACAACCGGTGCCGAAAGCGGCACAACGTGGGTTTCGCCCGCCTTCATCCGTTCGGCAGGTATGGTCCATACCGCCTTTTCGAGGTCGAACTCGGCCCATACCGCAAGGCGCGTCTCGTTGGACCGCACGGCGTTGTAGATCGTGAAGCGCAAGGCGTCGCGTCCGGTTGTTGGGGCAGCGGCGGCAAGCTTCTGCATCAGCGCCGGGACATCGGCGTAGGGCATGGCCTCCATATGCCCGCGCTTGTCGTTCTGACGCGGCAGGCCCTTCCGCACCGAACGCAACGAAACCTCTTCCGGCACCCAGCCTTTCACATGCGCGAAATCGAGCACTACGCCGATGCGCTGGAGCAAGCGGCGCGCTGTTTCGGGTATCTCCAGCCATATCGGGGACAGCGCTTCAACGACGCAGGCGCTATCCACCTTGTCGACCGGCTTTTTGCCGATGCGCGGAAAGAGGTGCCGCTCGAAACCAGACAGCCACCGGGCATGATGACCATCCTTCCACCCGTCGCCCAAGGTCTCATGGCAAGTGCGGGTCGCGGCTTCAAAGGTCGGTATGATCTTCCGCGCCTTGCGTCGCTCGGCGACAGGATCGAAACCGTCACGAACCCGGCGGCGCAATTCCGCTGCCGCTGTTCTGGCATCGGCCAACGAAACATCATGTGCCGATCCCAGCCCATAGTCGCGGCGATGGCCTTTCAACTGCATCCGCAGCACCCAGGTGCGCGCGCCGCTGGGCTTTACGACCAGGCACAAGCCCCTGCCATCGACATGGCGACCAGGCTTCGCGTTCTTCATTTTCAATACTGTCAGCGCCATCAGGTTCGAGTCCCTGTCAGGGATTCATACCGCCAAAAACGGGGGTATTTGGTCCCACAATCGTTCCCACATTTCAGCGGGAATTCAGGCGATTCAGGGCGACCGACCGCGAACACGTTACAAGATAAATCGCTGATTTTACAGAGTAGTTGGAGACGCTCTGAAATTGCCTGAGACAGAAGTTATAGCGCCTCCTCCGCTACCAAATTTCAATGGGTTAGCTATGTTTCACACCTATTGATCGCGTGAACTCGGCCAAATAGTTTACGATGAAAACCCAGTAAAAGCAGCGATACTTGCGGTTTGCGTGCGGATTTGCATCAGCGGTGTATGGCCGTTTGCTGACTGCCCGTTTGATTGAACCATTGCGCAGATTTGTCGCCTAGGGTTTCGCAGATCCCCGGCAACAACTACGAGTTCACCCAGCCCGTACAAATGCGCATGAATGAACTTATTGCCGGGGTTCGCGCCGATGTCGCGATCAAGCTGTTTGGTGATGACCTCGATGTCCTGCTGGAAAGCGGCAAGGAGATCGAGCGCGTTGCCAAGGGCATTGAAGGTGCCGAAGATGTCAAGCTGGAGCAGGTGACGGGGCTGCCGGTGCTATCGGTCACGCCCAAGCGGGATATGCTGGCGCGCTACGGCATCAATGTCGCTGATGTGCAGGATGCGGTGGCAACCGCAACCGGTGGCCGCAAGGCGGGCGAAGTGTTCGAGGGCGACCGGCGATTCGACATTGTCGTCCGCCTTCCCGAAGCCATCAGGACCGATCTGGCTTCGCTCGGGCGCTTGCCGATTGCCTTGCCCGGAGAAGCTGCGGGCTTCGTGCCGCTGGCCGAGGTTGCCAATATCGAAATGTCGGTCGGCCCGAACCAGATCAGCCGTGAAAGCGGAAAGCGGCGCGCCGTCATCACCGCGAACGTGCGCGGCCGCGATCTCGGATCGTTCATCGACGAATTGCAGGAGAAGATCGGAGCGGAGGTGGAAGTGCCCGCCGGATATTACGTCGTCTACGGCGGCACCTTCGAGCAGTTGCAATCGGCTACTGCGCGGCTTCAGTTGGTCGTGCCGCTGGCGCTCGTGCTCATCTTCGCCTTGCTGTTCGCGTTGTTCGGTTCGACCAGAGATGCGGCAATCGTCTTTTCCGGTGTGCCTCTGGCGCTCACCGGAGGGGTGGCTGCGCTCGCCATGCGGGGTATCCCGATGTCGATTTCGGCGGGCGTCGGGTTCATCGCGCTATCGGGCGTGGCAGTGCTCAATGGCGTGGTCATGCTGTCCTTCATCAAGGATCTGCGGACACGCGGGATGGCGCTCGATGCGGCGATCCGGGAAGGCGCGCTGACGCGGCTTCGTCCCGTGATGATGACGGCGCTGGTGGCCTCGCTGGGCTTTGTGCCGATGGCGCTCAATGTCGGTGCCGGTTCCGAAGTCCAGCGCCCGCTGGCGACCGTCGTGATCGGCGGGATCATCTCCTCGACGATCCTGACGTTGCTCGTACTGCCTGCGCTTTACCGGTTGGTCCATGGCAGGAAGAGCGAGCAGGACGACGGGATCGCGGACGAAGGAGGCAGCGTCAGCACAGCATGATCCTGATCGCCCCGTATGATTGAACGGCACTTGCGGTTGACAATGGTGGGGCCGATGACGATTAGTGAGCCACATGGGGATCGCGATCACCCCATGAGGCGACATGCTGAAGTATCGCGTCCTGCTCTTATCGAGGACGCCCCATGTCTGCTCTGAATACAATTCCTATTGATAAACTTGCTCGCCTTATCGGCACCACGAACGCACCGACAATCATCGATGTGCGGACGGACGATGCATTTTCTGCTGACCCGCGCTTGATCCCGGGTGCCGTCCGCAAGCGAGCCGAAGACGTGGCCGAATGGGCCGCTGATTTTCGCGGACGTAATGTCGTCGCCGTGTGCCGTGAGGGGCACAAACTCAGCCACGGCGCTGCCGCATGGCTGCGCCAGGCCGGCGCTGACGCCGAAGCTCTCGACGGAGGGGCAGTTGCCTGGGCCGGTGCAGGCCTGCCGATGGTGCCGGAAGCCGCACTACCCCTGCGCGATGCCAAGGGACGCACGGTGTGGGTAACCCGCGCCCGTCCCAAGGTCGATCGCATTGCCTGCCCGTGGCTGATCCGGAGGTTTGTCGATCCCGATGCCCTATTCCTGTTCGTACCGCCCAGCGAGGTGGCTGGCGTCGCCGAACGTTTTGGCGCGACGCCGTTCGATGTCGAAGCCGAGGGTGTCGTCTGGAGCCATGATGGTGAGCGTTGCACCTTTGATGTGATGCTGGGCGGCCTCGGGCTGGCGGGGGTGTCGCCGCTTGCACATCTCGCGCTGATCGTGCGCGGTGCCGATACCGCCCGCCCGGACATCGTGCCCGAAGCAGCAGGGCTCGTCGCATTGTCGCTCGGTCTGTCGCGGATGTTTACTGACGATCTTGAACAGCTCGATGCCGGAATGCTGATCTATGACGCGCTCTATCGCTGGTGCCGCGATGCGACCGGTGAAACCCATGACTGGGTTTCCCATCAGCCCAAAAGCACGCGAGCAAAGGCGGCAAAGGCATGAGCGCCGACCTGACCGCCGCTGCACCACCAGCCATCGAGGTTCCCGGCCCGGTTACCTTGCGCGAGGCATTCTGGGTCTGGCTAAGGATCGCCGCGCTCTCGTTCGGTGGCCCCGCTGGACAGATTGCGGTGATGCACCGCATCCTTGTCGACGAGAAGCGCTGGATCGGCGAACACCGCTTTCTCCATGCACTGAACTACTGCATGCTCCTACCCGGACCGGAGGCGCAGCAGTTGGCCACCTATATTGGCTGGCTGATGCACAAGACGCGCGGCGGCCTTGTCGCTGGCGGACTGTTCGTACTGCCAGGCGCGATCGCGATCATGGCGCTCAGCTGGATCTATGCGCTCTATGGCCATGTCGGGGTCATTACCGGGCTGTTCTTCGGCCTCAAATGCGCCGTGCTCGCAGTAGTGCTTCAGGCTGTGATCCGGATCGGTAGCCGGTCACTCAAGAACGCGGTGATGCGCAGTCTCGCGGCAGCAGCCTTCGTGCTGATTTTCTTCTTCAACGTGCCATTCCCGCTGATCGTGCTGGGAGCCGGCGTGATCGGCTTTTTCGGCGGACGCGCAGGCGTCACTGCTTTCCAGGTTGGCGGCGGCCATGGTGCGGCAAGCGGGAATATCGTTGCCGATGCTGACACGTTGCTCGGCGAAGAACTGCCTGCACATGCCAGTCCAACCATCGGCCAATCGCTGCGCCAGGCGCTGGTTTGGCTGGTCCTCTGGCTCGCCCCGGTCGCAGCCCTGTTTCTGCTCATGGGCGAAGTCAGTGTCTTTACCCAGATCGCCACCTTCTTTTCGAAGATGGCAGTAGTGACCTTCGGCGGCGCTTATGCCGTGCTGGCCTATGTCGCGCAGCAGGCAGTGGAAAATTACCACTGGCTGTCCGCGCGCGAAATGCTCGACGGGCTCGGCATGGCCGAAACGACGCCGGGGCCGCTGATCATGGTGCTGCAATTTGTCGGCTTCATGGGCGCCTATCGCAATCCCGGAATGCTCTCCCCTCTGCTCGCCGGGACGCTGGGCGGACTGCTGGCGACCTGGGTGACGTTCATCCCCTGCTTCCTGTGGATTTTCCTCGGTGCGCCGTTCATCGAGCGCATGCGCGGCAACAAGGCATTATCGGGTGCGCTATCGGCCATCACCGCCGCCGTTGTCGGTGTGGTGCTGAATCTCGCGATCTGGTTTGCGATCCACACGATCTTCCGTGACGTGCGGCAGTTCACCGCCGGTCCGCTCCATTTCGACCTGCCGCAACTGGCCAGTGTTGACCTATGGGCACTGGCGATTTCGGCGGCCGCGATCTTCGCCATGTTCCGCATGAAGGTCGGCATCCTCGTGACGCTCGGCGGAGCTTCTGCCGCCGGCATTGCCCTGCACTTCGCCGGAGTGCTGGCATGACCAAATCCGTTCCGACCAACCAAAAGGAAACTGCAATGACCGAGCGAGCGATTGACCGCCGTGACCTGCTGACAGCAGGCGCCATGCTGACCGCAGGTGCCGCGCTGCTCGGTTCGACCGGGGCTGCCGTGCAAGGGGCCGTAGCTCAGGGTGGCGGCACGGCGTTTGCACCGCAGCCGCTGCCCCTGCCGTTCGATCCCAAGACGATCACAGGCCTGTCCGAGAAGCTGCTCGTCAGTCATCACGACAACAACTACGTCGGCGCGGTTAAGCGGCTCGGTTCAATCGGGAGTCAGCTTGCGACTATCGATCCGGCAACGGCACCTAACTTCACCCTGAACGGTCTCAAACGCGAAGAGCTGATCGCATGGAACTCGATGATCCTGCACGAGATCTATTTCGCGGGACTTGGTGCGCCAACGCGCCCGGGGCGCACCTTGGCCTCGGCGATCGAGCGCGATTTCGGCAGTGAAGCCCGCTGGCGCGCTGAATTCACCGGCATGGGCAAGGCGCTGGGTGGTGGTTCTGGCTGGGTGGTGCTCACCTACAGCCACCGCGACAATCGGCTCGTCAATCAATGGGCCGCCGATCACACGATGGCGCTGGCCGGTGCAACGCCCATCCTGGTGCTCGACATGTATGAGCATGCCTATGCCATCGACTTCGGTGCCAAGGCGGCGGCCTATGTCGATGCGTTCATGGGGGCGGTGAACTGGACTTCGGCCGACAGCAGTTTTGCGAAAGCGTCGGTGACTTAAAATCAGGGAGTGACCCGTCGGCGACGGGTCATTTTCGGCAAAAGACAGGCCCCGAAGCTCAATTCGCCTTTATTTTGAGGCCTTCCATCGCACGGAAAACGAGGGGGTATCCGCGGGGGTGTTTTTTGAGAGGAACACGCCTAAATGATTTATAATCATATACTTACATGACATAAATGGGTCCCTCCTCTGCTACCAATTTCCTGTTTGCCGAAGCGTGCGAACAGTTGAAAAAATCCCTGATTTCCGCTAGTTTAAGGGCAGTCGTTGGTTGTCAGCGATTGCCTTTGTCTGCCTGTAATCGTGGAAGATGGGGGCCTAATTTGGGGGCCTTGCGAGGCCCCCGCAGAATCGAGTTGTGGATCGGCGTGCAAAAAGGACCCCGTTAGCGGGGTGATCGGCGTCTAAAAGGGCCCCCTCATTTCGATGGTTTAAGCAGCTGCCTGGATTTTCAGGCGGCGAGATCGGGATGTTGGTTTTGGAGACAGTTGTTCGGATCCGGCGCGAGTATGCTGGAGGCAAGGCGATCAAGGCGATCGCACGGGATCTGCATGTGTCGCGGAAGGTCATCCGCAAAGCGGTCCGAGCGCCGGAGGGCGCCTTTGATTATCAGCGCAAGGTTCAGCCGCTGCCCAGGATTGGTCCATTTCAGGATCGCCTGAACATGCTGCTGGAAGAGAACGAGCTGCGCGGCAGGCGTGACCGGCTGCGGATGACGCGGATCCATGA
>CAYFJH010000065.1:0-253 GCA_964343385.1 uncultured Novosphingobium sp.
GGAAGCTGTCGACAGCTACATCCCGCAGCCGCCGCGTCCGACCGACAAGCCGTTCCTGATGCCCGTCGAAGACGTGTTCTCGATCTCGGGCCGTGGCACCGTTGTGACCGGTCGTATCGAGACCGGCATCGTCAAGGTTGGCGAAGAAGTCGAGATCGTTGGTCTGAAGGACACCCAGAAGACCACCGTGACCGGCGTCGAAATGTTCCGCAAGCTGCTCGACCAGGGCGAAGCTGGCGACAACGTCGGCGCG
>CAYFJH010000065.1:263-16174 GCA_964343385.1 uncultured Novosphingobium sp.
CGCCGTTCTTCGCCAACTACCGCCCGCAGTTCTACTTCCGCACCACCGATGTGACCGGCGAAGTGATCCTCCCTGAGGGCACTGAGATGGTCATGCCGGGCGACAACGTCTCGATCGGCGTCAAGCTGATCGCGCCGATCGCAATGGACCCGGGTCTCCGCTTCGCAATTCGCGAAGGTGGCCGGACCGTCGGTTCTGGGGTTGTCAGCACGATCACCAAGTAATATAGGCCGCACTCCCGCGGGGGGATTCGCCAGAAATGGTGAAGCGCCCGCGGGCCGGTTTTACCGATCGCTCCGCTCTCGCCAGAGACTTGGATGAGGGCGGATCGGTCGATTTTGTTTTTGCTCTTTCTCATCGGTAGTGGACATGGAAGCTCAGAATATCCGCATTCGCCTCAAGGCGTTCGATCACCGCGTGCTTGACCAGGCAACTGGCGAGATTGCGGACACCGCACGCCGCACCGGCGCGCTGATCCGCGGCCCCATTCCCCTCCCGACGAGGATCGAGAAGTTCACGGTCAACCGCGGCCCGCACGTCGACAAGAAGTCGCGCGAGCAGTTCGAGGTTCGCACCTACAAGCGGCTGCTCGACATCGTGCAGCCCAACGCCGCCACCGTTGATGCGCTGATGAAGCTCGATCTGGCTGCCGGGGTGAACGTCGAGATCAAGTTGGCCTGATCGGCCTCGATCGAGACGTATTTGGTTTCGGCCTTCGGGCCACACTCTCTTCCAGCTTCGGCTGGCCTCTCGTCCTCAGCGGCGTAAGGATGAACCGGCGGACTTTCCGCCACGACATAGGGATACCTCCGGCTTTCGACCCTTCGGGGTCACCTGGCCGGGAAAGCGTCCCCCGTCTCGCCTTCCCTAGCCCTTTTGGGGCAATGGATGGCGCTTGGCCCGGACGGGGCTCGCTTCACAATTCGGGTCGAAAATCGGTCGCTGCTCGCGGGCATCTGTTCGCGGATGGCGGTCGGCAAGCCCCTGGGGATGGTCCCCATGGGCCTCTGTTTAGGAGAATGGATCATGCGCACTGGCGTGATCGCCAAGAAGGTGGGGATGACCCGCCTGTTCCAGGAGGACGGTCGGCACGTGCCGGTAACCGTCCTGGCGCTGGAAGATTGCCAGGTGGTATCGGTTCGCACCGCGGATCGTGACGGTTACGTCGCGGTTCAGCTGGGTGCCGGCACCGCCAAGCAGAAGAACGTCGCCAAGCCGCAGCGCGAGCATTTCGCCAAGGCCCAGGTGTCGCTCAAGGCCGAAGTCGCCGAGTTCCGCGTCGCTGATGACGCGCTGCTCGAAGTTGGCTCGACCCTCGCTGCTTCCCACTTCGTTACCGGCCAGCTGGTTGACGTTTCGGGCCACACGCAGGGCAAGGGCTTTGCGGGCGGCATGAAGCGTTGGGGCTTCGGCGGTATGCGCGCCACCCACGGCGTCTCGATCTCGCACCGTGCCCTCGGTTCGACCGGTCAGCGCCAGGATCCGGGCCGCGTCTTCAAGAACAAGAAGATGGCCGGGCACATGGGCGACAAGCAGCGCACCCAGCAAAACCTCGAAGTCGTCCGCACGGACGACGAGCGCGGCCTGATCTTCGTCAAGGGCTCGGTCCCTGGCGCGAAGAACTCGTGGATGACCATCAAGGACTCGGTCAAGGTCGCGCGTCACGCCGACGCGCCCTATCCCGCCGGTCTGAAGACGGCCGCTGCCAACACCAATGAAACCCCGGCTGCTGCCGACACCCCCGCGGAAGACACCGCGGCTGTCGCCACCGACGGTCAGGAGGGCTAAGTCGTGAAGGTCAAGCTCCTCAACATCGACGGTTCGTCCGCCAAGGGCGACATCGAACTGTCTGATGCCGTGTTCGGCCTCGAGCCGCGCGCAGACATCCTCCACCGCGTCGTTACCTGGCAGCTGGAAAACCGCCGCGGCACTGCCCGCGGTGCCCGCGAGCGTTCGGACGTTGCCCGCACCGGCAAGAAGTTCGGCAACCAGAAGGGTGGCGGCACCGCCCGTCACGGCGACCGCAAGGCACCGATCTTCATCGGCGGCGGCAAGGCCCACGGTCCCCGCGTCCGTGACTTCCACGTGTCGCTGAACAAGAAGGTCCGCGCACTCGGGCTCAAGATGGCGCTCTCGTCGAAGGCCCAGAACGGCCTCGTCGTGGTCGATAGCCTGGAACTGACCGATGCCAAGACCAAGGCCCTTGCCAGCCAGCTCGCCAAGGCGAACTTCGGCAAGAAGGTGTTGGTCGTCGATGGCGATGCGGTGAACGAGGGCTTCGCCCGCGCTGCCCGCAACCTCATCGGCATCAACGTGCTCCCCGCCGTCGGTGCCAACGTCTACGACATCCTGAAGCATGATACGCTGGTGCTGACGCGCGCCGCGGTTGAAAAGCTGGAGGCGCGTTTCGCCCTTCCGGGAGGGACTAACTAATGGCTAAGGACGCAATCGACACGCGTCACTACGACGTGATCGTGGCACCCCACATCACCGAAAAGTCGACGCTGCTGAGCGAGCACAACGCCGTGGTCTTCATGGTCGCCGAAAAGGCGACCAAGCCGGAGATCAAGGCTGCCGTCGAAGCGCTGTTCGACGTGAAGGTCGTCGGCGTGAACACGCTCACGCAAAAGGGAAAGACCAAGCGCTGGAAGGGCCGTCCCTACAAGCGTTCGGACGTCAAGAAGGCCGTTGTGACCCTGGCTCCCGGCCAGTCGATCGACGTGACCAGCGGGATCTGAGGCGCGAAACATGGCACTCAAGAATTATAACCCGACCAGCCCCGCTCGCCGCGGACTGATTCTGGTCGACAAGTCGTCCCTGTGGAAGGGCAAGCCGGTCAAGGCGCTTACCGAAGGTAAGAGCAAGACCGGCGGGCGCAACAACAAGGGGCACGTGACCTCGCGCGGCATCGCCGGCGGCCACAAGCAGAAGTATCGCTTCATCGACTTCAAGCGTCGGAAGTGGGACATGCCGGCTACCGTCGAGCGCCTGGAGTACGATCCCAACCGCACCGCGTTCATCGCGCTGATCAAGTACGAGGACGGTGAACAGACCTACATCCTCGCGCCGCAGCGCCTGGCCGTCGGCGATTCGGTCGTCGCTGGTGAGAAGACCGATGTGAAGCCTGGCAACGCCATGCTGCTGTCGCAGATGCCGGTCGGCACCATCATCCACAATGTGGAGATGAAGCCGGGCAAGGGCGGGCAGATCGCCCGTTCCGCAGGCACCTACGTCCAGGTCGTCGGTCGTGACCGCGGCATGGTCATCGTCCGTCTGAACTCGGGTGAGCAGCGCTACCTGCGCGGCGATTGCATGTGCACGGTCGGTGCGGTGTCGAACCCCGACAACGCCAACCAGAACCTTGCCAAGGCCGGCCGCAACCGCTGGCTGGGCAAGCGCCCGCTGACCCGCGGCGTCGCCAAGAACCCGGTTGACCACCCGCACGGTGGTGGTGAAGGCCGCACGTCTGGTGGCCGTCATCCGGTTACCCCGTGGGGCAAGCCGACCAAGGGTGCCCGGACCCGCCATAACAAGCGGACCGACGGCATGATCATTCGTTCGCGTCACGCGAAGAAGAAGAGGTAATCGACCATGGCACGTTCCGTCTGGAAGGGCCCCTTCGTCGACCTGCATCTCCTGAAAAAGGCGGAAGTCGCCCAGGATGCAGGTAGCCGTGTTGCCCCGATCAAAACCTGGTCCCGTCGTTCGACGATCCTGCCGCAGTTCGTCGGCCTGACGTTCAGCGTCTATAACGGCCAGAAGTTCATCCCCGTCTCCGTCAATGAAGAGATGGTCGGCCACAAGCTCGGTGAGTTCGCCCCCACGCGCAACTTCCCCGGCCACGCCGCTGACAAGAAGGGCAAGCGCTAATGGGCAAGGAAAAATCCCCTCGCCGTGTTGGTGACAAGGAGGCCCTCTCGGTTGGGACCACGATCCGTGGTTCGGCCCAGAAGCTCAACCTCGTCGCCGCCCTGATCCGCGGCCGCAGTGCCGAGGACGCGATGAACATCCTCGCCTTCTCCAAGAAGGCCATGGCTGTCGACGCCCGCAAGGTGCTTGCCTCGGCGATCGCCAATGCGGAAAACAACCACAACCTCGACGTCGACGCACTCGTCGTTGCCGAGGCTTCGGTTGGCAAGTCCATCACCATGAAACGGTTCCACACCCGTGGCCGCGGCAAATCGACGCGCATCCTCAAGCCGTTTAGTCGGCTGCGCATTGTGGTCCGCGAAACGTCCGACGAAGCAGGGGAGGCCTGAACCATGGGTCATAAATCCAACCCGATCGGCCTGCGCCTCCAGATCAACCGGACCTGGGACAGCCGCTGGTATGCCGAAGGCAAGTCCTACGGCAAGATGCTCTCCGAGGATCTCAAGATCCGCAAGTTCATCATGGAAACGCTGCCGCAGGCCGCGATCTCCAAGGTGGTGATAGAGCGTCCCGCCAAGCTGTGTCGCGTGTCGATCTATGCCGCCCGTCCGGGCGTCATCATCGGCAAGAAGGGCGCCGACATCGAAAAGCTGCGTTCGCAGCTTTCTAAGATGACCGGCAGCGACGTGAAGCTGAACATCGTTGAAATCCGCAAGCCGGAAATCGACTCGAAGCTTGTCGCCCAGGGCATCGCCGACCAGTTGGTCCGCCGTGTCGCCTTCCGCCGCGCCATGAAGCGCGCGGTCCAGTCGGCGCTCCGTCTCGGAGCAGAGGGCATCAAGATCACCTGCGGCGGCCGTCTCGGCGGCGCAGAAATCGCCCGGGTCGAATGGTACCGCGAAGGCCGTGTGCCGCTGCACACCCTGCGCGCCAACATCGACTATGCCGAAGCCGAAGCCCACACCGCCTACGGCGTGATCGGGATCAAGACCTGGATCTTCAAGGGTGAGATCCTCGGCCACGATCCTATGGCCCAGGACCGCCTGATGATGGAGGCCCAGACCTCCGGCGTGCGCCCCGCGCGCGATGACCGCAGGAACTAAGTCATGCTGCAACCGAAAAAACACAAGTTCCGCAAGCAGTTCAAGGGCCGGATCAAGGGCGACGCCAAGGGTGGCTCGGACCTGAACTTCGGTTCCTACGGCCTCAAGGCCATGGAGCCCGAGCGGATCACCGCACGCCAGATCGAAGCGGCCCGCCGCGCGATCACGCGCCACATCAAGCGCCAGGGCCGCCTCTGGATCCGCATCTTCCCGGATGTGCCGGTCTCGAAGAAGCCCGCCGAAGTCCGTCAGGGCAAGGGCAAGGGCTCGATCGAATACTGGGCAGCACGGGTCAAGCCGGGCCGCATCCTGTTCGAGCTCGACGGCGTTGCCGGGCCGCTCGCCGCGGAGGCTTTCAGCCGCGCCGCGATGAAGCTGCCGATCAAGACCAAGGTCGTCGCCCGCCTCGGCGACACCTCGCACCTCGGAGGCGAATGATGGCCAAGACTGCAGATCTTCGCACCAAGAGCGACGACCAGCTCTCGGGCGACCTCGCCGACCTGAAGAAGGAGGCCTTCAACCTCCGCTTCCAGGCTGCGACCAACCAGCTCGAGCGTCCGGCCCGCATCAAGGAAGTGCGCAGCGACATCGCCCGTATCAAGACGCTGCAGGCTGAGCGCACTCAGTCGCCCAAGGCGTAAGGAGACACCGATGCCCAAGCGTATCCTGGTCGGGACCATCGTCTCCGACAAGACCGACAAGACCGTGGTCGTGAAAGTCGAGCGCAAGGTGAAGCACCCGCTCTACGGGAAGATTATCCGCCGCTCGAAGAAGTATCACGCCCACGACGAAAACAACGCCTTCAAGGCCGGCGAAATCGTCCGCATCGAGGAAACCGCTCCCTACTCCAAGCTGAAGAGCTGGAAGGTGATCGAGCGCGTTACCGCGGGCAAGACCGCCGCTCTCGAAGCGGAAGTCTGAGTTCAGGTCGGAACAAGTTTTGGAACTCCCGGGGCATTCCCGGAAAGCCAGTAAGAAGGAACCGGATCAATGATCCAGATGCAATCAAACCTCGACGTCGCTGACAACAGCGGCGCGAAGCGCGTCCAGTGCATCAAAGTGCTGGGCGGGTCCAAGCGCCGTACTGCCGGCGTCGGCGACGTCATCGTCGTGTCGATCAAGGAGGCGCAGCCGCGTGCCCGCGTCAAGAAGGGCGACGTGCACCGTGCCGTGATCGTCCGCACCCGCAAGGACGTCCGCCGTCCCGACGGTTCGGTGATCCGCTTCGACAGCAACGCCGCTGTGCTCGTCGGCAAGAACGAAGAGCCGATCGGCACCCGTATCTTCGGCCCCGTGGTTCGCGAACTGCGCGCCCGCGGCTTCATGAAGATCATCTCGCTCGCGCCGGAGGTCCTCTAAAATGGCTAGCGCCAAGATCAAGAAGGGCGACTCCGTCGTCGTTCGTTCGGGCAAGGACAAGGGCCGCACCGGCACTGTGCTCCAGGTCCTTCCGAAGGATGACAAGGTCGTCGTTGCGGGCGTCAACATGATGGCCCGCCACCGCAAGCCGAGCCAGGCAAACCCCCAGGGCGGCATCGACCGCCGCGAGGCGCCGATGGCGATCTCGAAGGTGGGCATCGCCGACAAGGATGGCAAGCCGACCCGCGTCCGGTTCGAAACCAAGGATGGCAAGAAGGTCCGCGTGGCCGTGAAGTCCGGGGAGATGATCGATGGCTGATACCTACACGCCGCGTATGAAGGGCAAGTTCGACGCCGAGATCGCAGCCGCGATGCAGGCCAAGTTCGGCTACGAGAACGCGATGGAAATTCCCAAGATCGACAAGATCACGCTCAACATGGGCGTCGGCGAGGCGAGCCAGGACAAGAAAAAGGTCACGACCGCCGCCGCCGAAATGGAACTGATCGCGGGCCAGAAGCCGGTCATCACCAAGGCGAAGAAGTCGATCGCGCAGTTCAAGCTGCGTGAAGGCATGCCGATCGGTTGCAAGGTCACCCTGCGCCGCGAACGCATGTACGAATTCCTTGACCGCCTGATCACCATCGCGATGCCCCGCATCCGCGACTTCCGGGGCCTCAACCCCAAGTCGTTCGACGGTCGCGGCAACTACGCGATGGGTCTCAAGGAACAGATCATTTTCCCTGAGATCAGCTACGACCAGATCGAAAAGGTGCGCGGTCTCGACATCATCGTGACCACCACCGCCAAGACCGACGAGGAAGCGCGCGAGCTGCTCCGCCTTTTCGGTTTCCCGTTCCCGGCGGAAGCCGAAGCCCAGCAGGCTGCCTGAGTTAGGAAGAGAGCTTAAGTCCATGGCGAAACTGAGTTCGATCAACAAGAATGAGCGTCGCAAGAAGCTCGTGATCAAGTATGCCGCGAAATTTGCGGCGCTGAAGGCCACTGCCGATGACGAATCGCTGGATGAGACCGAACGTCTCATGGCGCGTCTGAAGATGGCCGAGCTGCCCCGCAACGCGAACCCCACCCGGGTCCGCAACCGCTGCAACACCACCGGCCGCCCGCGCGGCTACTATCGCAAGTTCGGCCTTTGTCGCATCGAACTTCGGGACCTGGCCAACAAGGGCATGGTTCCGGGCGTGACGAAGTCGAGCTGGTAAGGATCAAGCGATGGCATTGACCGATCCCCTGGGTGACATGCTCACCCGCATCCGCAACGGGCAGCAGGCGAAGAAGGACTCCGTCCTCTCGCCGGCGTCCAAGCTTCGTGCCCGCGTGCTCGAAGTCCTCCAGCGCGAAGGCTACATTCGCGGCTACACGGAAGATGCCACCGGCATCCACCCGCAGCTGCGCATCGAGCTGAAGTACTTCGAAGGCGAACCCGCCATCAAGCACGTCGCCCGCGTGTCCAAGCCCGGCCGCCGCGTCTACTCGGGTTCCAAGGAACTCCCGGTGGTCCGCAACGGCCTTGGCATCACCATCGTCTCGACGCCCCGCGGCGTGCTTTCGGATGCCGAAGCGCGCGCACAGAACGTCGGCGGCGAAGTGCTCGCGGAGGTGTTCTGATGAGCCGCATCGGTAAGAAGCCGGTAGCCATTCCGGGCGGCGTCACCGCCGCCATCGCGGACGGCGTGCTGACCGTGAAGGGCCCCAAGGGCACCCTGACGCTCGGCCTGCGCGATGAGATCAGCTACACCGTGGAGGGCGATGCCATCGTGGTGAAGCCCGCCAATGACACCAAGCAGGCTCGCGCCTTTTGGGGTATGCAGCGGACCCTCGTCGACAACCTCGTGACCGGCGTCACGCAGGGCTACACCAAGGTTCTGGAAATCACCGGCGTCGGCTACCGTGCCAACGCGCAGGGCCGGAACCTGAAGCTGCAGCTCGGCTACAGCCACGACGTCGACTACGCGGTGCCCGAAGGCATCGAGATCAAGACCCCGGATAACACCACGGTCGAGATCACCGGCATCGACAAGCAGAAGGTCGGCCAGGTTGCGGCCGAGATTCGCCGCTGGCGCAAGCCCGAACCCTACAAGGGCAAGGGCATCAAGTACCGCGGCGAGTACATCTTCCGCAAGGAAGGGAAGAAGAAGTAATGGCCAACCTTTCCCTCTTCGACCGCCGTCGCCGGCGGGTTCGTACCGCCCTCAAGGCTCGTGCCGGAGGCCGTCCGCGGCTTTCGGTCCACCGTTCGGGCCGTCACATCTACGCGCAGATCATCGACGATGCTGCCGGCAAGACCATTGCCGCCGCCTCGACGCTGACCAAGGGCTCGAAGGGCCCGGGCGCGACCTGCGAAGCGGCTGCCCTTGTCGGCAAGACGCTGGCAGAAGCGGCCATGGCCGTGGGCGTGACTTCCGTCGTGTTCGACCGCGGCGGCTTCCTCTTCCATGGCCGCGTCAAGGCGCTGGCCGATGCCGCCCGCGAAGGCGGGCTGGAGTTCTAAGATGGCTGACGAAACCAACATCGAAACCCCGGCCGTCGCTGTGGAAGCAGCCGCTCCCGAGGGTGCTCCCGAACAGCGCGAAGGTCGCGGCCGTGGCCGTGGCCGTGGCAACGACCGTGGCGGCAACGACCGCGGTCGTGGTCCCCGCCGTGACGACCGTGGCCGTGGCCGTGGTGGTGACGACGACGGCGGCGAAGAGCTGATCGAAAAGCTCGTCCACATCAACCGCGTCTCCAAGACCGTGAAGGGCGGCAAGCGCTTCGGCTTTGCTGCGCTGGTCGTGGTGGGCGACGGCAAGGGCCGTGTCGGCTTCGGTCATGGCAAGGCACGCGAAGTGCCGGAAGCCATCACCAAGGCGACCGCTTCTGCCAAGAAGAAGATGATCCGCGTTGCGCTCAAGGAAGGCCGCACGCTTCACCACGACGGCAAGGGCCGTTTCGGTGCGGGCAAGGTCAACTTGCGCTCGGCACCTGCCGGTACCGGCATCATCGCGGGCGGCCCGATGCGCGCCGTCTTCGAGAGCCTCGGCGTTGCCGACGTGGTGACCAAGTCGGTCGGCACCTCGAACCCGTACAACATGATCCGCGCCACCTTCGACGCGCTGGGTGAGCAGACTTCGCCGAAGTCGGTTGCGCAGCGCCGGGGCAAGAAGGTCGCCGACCTGTTGGGTCGCGGCGGGGCAAGCTCGGTCGAGGCGGAAGCCGCGGCCGACGCGATCACGGAGTAAATCCAGATGGCTACCATCAAGATCAAGCAGATCGGTTCACCGATCCGTCGCCCCGCCAGCCAGAAGCAGATTCTGATCGGCCTGGGCCTCGGCAAGATGCACCGCGTGGTCGAACGTCAGGACACCCCTGAAGTTCGCGGCGCGATCGCCAAGCTTCCGCACATGGTCAAGATCGTCGACTGACGATCCTGCCCAACGGCAAGACGTGAAAGCCCCGGCCACGCCGGGGCTTTTGCGTTATGGAGAGGGGGCGGCGCGCCCCAACACAATCTTAAGCATAACCGCCTAAGCCCGGCCTCATGCTTGTCGCCCTGCGCCGCTTATTTCTCCCGTCCTCGCCTGGAGCCTTCCGGCTCTGGCTCGCGCTGGTCGTGGTCTTCCACCACGTAACCCGGATCGAGGTCGGCAAGGCCCCAGTCCTCGTGTTCTTCGCGCTCTCGGGTTACTGGGTCCACAAGGTGTGGTTTGCGCGCTATGCCCACACCTTCCGGCCGTGGCTTACCTTCGTGATCAGCCGCTGGTGGCGTCTCGCCCCGGTGATGGTCCTCGCCGTCCTCGCCAGCGTGGCCGCCCTCGTCGTCACGCACGACAGCGCGCTGCCGGCCCTGCGTGCCATGCCGCTGCGGCAGGGCTTCTCTTCGATCTTCGTCCTCGGCTATGCGCAGATGCCGGTCCGCCCGCTCGGCCCGGCCTGGTCGCTCGACATCGAGATGCAGTTCTACCTCGCCTCGCCGCTGCTTGTCCTGCTGGTCCGCCGCTCCCGCGCGCTGTTCGTGCTGGTCGGCGCGTTCCTCATCTACACCGCCGGGATAGCGGTCTATCCTGAGTTGGTCCTCACCTCGTTCCTCGTCCCCTTCGTCCTCGGCATGGTCGCCGCGCGCCACGACTGGAGCGTCAGCGCCCGCCTCGGCACCGCCGGACAGGCGCTTGCCATCGTCATCGTCGCCGCCGCGTGGCTGTCGCCATGGCACGAACTGCTCCTCGGCAGCGCCGAGGACGCGTGGTGGCCCAGCCTCAACATCATCGTCGCCGCGCTGGCGCTACCGCAAGCGCTGGTCTCGGTGCAAAGCCGCGGCGGCAAGCATGACCAGCTTTGGGCGGACCAGTCCTACGTCGTCTACATGCTCCACTGGCCCGCGATCCTGCTGCTGCGCGGCCTTTCCTGGAGCGGCCCGTTCGACCGCGCCGTCGGCCTCGTGGCCTTGGCTTTCTCGACCGCGCTGCTGTGCTGGGCGGTTCACCGCTTCCTCGACCGCCCGCTCAATCGCGCCCGCGCTCGGTGGGTCAATCGCCGCCGCGCCGCTGCACCTGCTCCCGTGCACGCAACAAAGGGGGATGACAGCGCCCCTGTCTTCGCCTAAGGGCCGCCTCTTCCATCAAGCGCGACCAAAGCGAAAGCGAGTGCACTGACATGAAACTCAATGAAATCCACGACAACGACGGTGCCCGCAAGGGCCGGATGCGCGTCGGCCGGGGCATCGGCTCGGGCAAGGGCAAGACCGCCGGCCGCGGCCAGAAGGGCGCCAAGGCGCGTTCGGGCGTGTCGATCAACGGCTTCGAAGGCGGCCAGATGCCGCTCCACATGCGGATTCCGAAGCGTGGCTTCAACAACATCTTCGCCAAGGACTACGCCGAAGTGAACCTCGGCCTGATCCAGAAGGCGATCGAGGCAGGCAAGCTCGACGCTTCCACCGTGATCGACCACGCCGCGCTCAAGGCCGCTGGCCTGGCTCGCGGCGGCAAGGACGGCGTGCGCCTCCTCGCCAAGGGTGATTTCTCGGTCAAGGCCAGCTTCGCCGTGACCGGTGTCAGCAAGGGCGCGCTCGAGGCCGTGCAGAAGGCTGGCGGCACCGTCACCCTGCCCGAGGCCGCGCCGAGCGAGCACGAAAAGAAGACCGCCCGCCGTGAAGCAAACAAGGCCGCGCGCGCCGCGAAGTAATCCGGCCCCCGGTCATCCCCGTTTGCGATACGCATCGGGGATGACCGGCCCGCGCGGGTTCGACATTGCTGATCTGTGCCCTATATGGGGCGCGAAGCGGTCCCCGACCGGAACCTGAATAGGCACACCGACCCCATGGCATCACGCGCCGACAATATCGCGAGCAACCTCAGCCTCGCCAACTTCTCCAAGGCGACCGAGCTCAAGAAGCGGATCTGGTTCACGATCGGCGCGCTGATCGTCTTCCGCTTTCTCAGCTTCGTGCCGCTGCCGGGCGTGAACCCGCGCATCCTGGAAACGCTCTACAGCAAGACCCAGGGCGGCATCCTCGACCTCTTCAACACCTTCTCGGGCGGCGGGCTTGAGCGCATGAGCCTGATCGCGCTCGGCGTGATGCCCTACATCACCGCCTCGATCGTGGTCCAGCTGGCCGCCTCGCTCCACCCCGCGCTCGGCTCCCTGAAGAAGGAAGGCGAAAGCGGCCGCAAGAAGCTCAACCAGTATACCCGCTATGGCGCGGTGCTGCTCACCGCCGTCCAGGGCTGGTTCGTTGCCTCGGGCCTCGAAGCCTACGGGGCTTCCAGCGGCCTCCAGGCCGTGGTTGTCCCGGGCCTCATGTTCCGTGTCGGCGCGGTCATCTCGCTGATCGGCGGGACCATGTTCCTGCTCTGGCTCGGTGAACAGATCACCGCGCGAGGCATCGGCAACGGCACCTCGCTGATCATCATGGCCGGCATCGTGGCGCAGATGCCCACCTTCATCGCCAACCTGTTCGAAGGCGGACGCTCAGGTTCCATCTCGGGCTTTCTCATCGTTTTCCTCGTCGTGCTGCTCGTCGCCCTGATCCTTGCGATCTGCTTCTTTGAGCGCGCGACCCGGCGTCTGCTGATCCAGTATCCCAAGCGCGCGACCCAGCGCGGCATGATGCAGGCCGATCGCAGCCACCTGCCGCTGAAACTCAATACCGCCGGCGTGATCCCGCCGATCTTCGCCAGCTCGCTGCTGCTTCTGCCGCTGACAATCACCCAGTTCGCCGGCAACTCGGTGTCGCCCGACACCAAGCTTGGCGGCTTCGTGATCGCGCTGAACCAGTATCTCGCCCACGGCAAGCCGCTGTACATGGCGCTTTATGCGCTCGGCATCATCTTCTTCGCCTTCTTCTACACCGCGGTCGTGTTCAACCCGGAGGAGACGGCGGACAACCTCAAGAAGAACGGCGGCTTTATCCCCGGCATCCGTCCGGGCAAGAGCACGGCCACCTATCTCGACTACGTGCTGACCCGCGTGACCGTGATCGGCGCGGCCTATATTACCGTCGTCTGCGTCGTCCCCGAATGGGTGATAGCGCAGACCGGGGTCAACCTGTTCTTCGCCGGCGGCACGTCGCTGCTGATCGTGGTCAACGTTACGGTCGATACGATCACGCAGATCCAGTCACACCTGCTGGCACACCAGTATGGTGATCTGATCAAGAAGGCGAAGCTTAAGGGCCGTCTGCGCTGAAGGGTGCCGGACTTAAGGGTGTCCGTCCGCACAGCCTTGTCGTAACGGCAGGCGCGGCGCGGCAGGGCAGGGGCTAATTTAGGGGAGCAGCTCAGTGAACATCATCCTGCTGGGACCGCCAGGAGCGGGCAAGGGAACTCAGGCGCAGCGCCTCGTCGAACGCCACGGCATGCGCCAGCTCTCAACCGGTGACATGCTGCGCGGTGCGGTCAAGGCTGGCACCCCTGTCGGCCTCCAGGCCAAGGCTGTGATGGAGCGCGGCGAGCTTGTCTCCGATGAAATCGTCTCCGCCCTGATCGGCGAGGAACTCGACAGCATGAGGCCGGGCGAGGGGGCTATCTTCGACGGCTATCCCCGCACCGAGGCCCAGGCCATGTCGCTCGACGGCATCCTCGCCGCGCGCGGCCGCAGCCTCGACCGCGTGATCGAACTCGGCGTTGACGAGGACGCGCTGGTCGAACGTATCACCGGGCGCTTCACCTGCGCCAACTGCGGCAAGGGCTACCACGACACCTTCGAGCAGCCTCGCCAGCCTGGCACCTGCGACAAGTGCGGCTCGACCGAATTCAAGCGCCGCCCCGACGACAACGAGGCGACCGTCCGCACCCGCATGGCCGAATATCGCGCCAAGACCGCACCGATCCTCCCCGTTTACGAAGCCCGCGGCATCGTGGCACGCGTCAACGGGATGGCCGAGATGGACCATGTGACGACGGCAATCGAGAAAATCCTGGCGAAATGATGCGCCGCCGGGCTGGAGCCTGAGCGGCCAGCCCGCTATGGTAAGCGGCAAGGGGAGGCCTTGCCGAGATGATCAGCCGAAACATACGATGCCTGCTTGCGGGCACCGCCGTCTGGTCGGCGTGCCTTTCTGAGCCCGCGTTAGCGGCACCGGCGGCGGCACCCTCGCTAGAAGTACTTCAGGCAAAGGCCGATCGTCATCTCAAGCGGTTTGGCGGGGGTGACCTGTCACAAGTCTGCGACGGCGGCCCTGACCTGGCCGCACTGGCCGAGCGGCGCGTAAACCCAGGGATCAAGGGTCTGTCCGATCTCTTCCTCGGGATATGCGCCCTTCAACGGCGGCAATCGGCAGAGGCGCTGACTGCGTTGGGCCGGGTCGAGGCGGCGATAAGCGCGACACCGTTGCTGAGCGATCTTGAGCCCCTGGTCGACCGGTTCGGTATGTTTGCAGCCGCAGATGCCAAGGCATGGCCGGAACTCGCGACCTATACGGTCCACATTGCGTTGCGCGACCGGCCGAATGAATTTGCGGAACTTGATGAAAAACTGCTGTTCTTCACGCTTCGTAGCCTCCCTCAGGAGGATGCGGAACGGGTGATCTCGGCCTTCGGCAGCGCGGCCAGCTACACCTCGCTGTCCATCGACCTCCAGCAGTCGTTCGCCTTCAGGGCCGTGGGCCCCGCGCTGAAAACCGGTGACACCGCCTTTGCCGAAAAGATGGCCGCTAAGGTGACGTCACCATCCAATATCCGGCGGATGCTGATCGACCGGCGCTATGAGCGGATATGGTCTTTGCTGGCCGACAGGGCCGGTCCAAACATGGCGAAGGTCCGGGATGCTGCCGCAGACGAAAGGGCCGCGGCCTTTCGCGCCAGGCCCGCCGACCTTCAGGTCGGAGCAGATGCCATGCTTGCGGCGAACTACGCCGGTCGCTTTGCCCAGGCCGAAGTGCTGGCCGGCGAGCTCAAGCTCGCGCAGGGCAAGCTAGACAAGTACGATGAACCCGAGGCCTGGGCGATCAACTACTACGTTTCTGCACTTGACCACCTCGGCCGCAGCACCGAAGCTGACCAATGGTTTGACCGGCTTGTGGCCCTGCCGATGGAGGGCCGGGAATGGATGGTGAACTTCGCGATCAACCGCGCCGAACGCCTTGTTGCCGCCGGCCGCTGGGAGGACGCGTTCGGTGCCGCGACCTATGCAGTTACGGTCGCCGATAAACAGGGTTCGCCCTATGCGCGTCAGGTCGCCGAGGCGGACCGCGCCTGTGCCGCCTGGCAGTTCGGCCAGAAGCAGGAACTTGGCACCGCCTGGCCCAGGCTCAAGCAAAATTGGAAGGACAACGTCGGCGCGACCATCGCTCTTGCATTGTGTACCGACCGCTCCGCAGAGGCTATCGCCATCCTGAAGCAAGGCCTGGCCGACGAGGATAAGCGCGCCGACACGCTTGAGGCTATGCAGGGGTCGCGCGGTGATTTTCTTGGCGACACGGTCTATCCGGTCGGCACCGTAGATTCACTCCTCGCGTCGGATACGGAACTGCGCGAGGCGTTGAACCGCCACGGGCGCCTTCTTCCCGATGAACTTGTCCCGGTCCGCCCCGCACCATGACCGCCCGCTTTGACCTCAGCCCCGTTTTGGGCTAAGGCTGCATGGCTCTGGAGCGACCCTCACCGGTCCGGCCGCGTCTGGCCGCGACAGCGTTGACACACGCCCCGAATCGTCCTAAGCGCGCCCTTCACTCGAAGAAGCGGGTTCCGTCCGGCAGGTAATGCACACGTGCGCACCGACCGGGCTTTTTGCCGTTTCGACCAGTGTCTGCCGCGTTGAGATGGGGGTGCCATATGGCCAAACCCCTGTGGAGCATGGAGAATTAAGTGGCTCGTATTGCCGGGGTAAACCTCCCCACCAACAAGCGCGTGATCATCGCGTTGACCTACATTCACGGTATCGGCCCGCGTTCGGCCAAGGAAATCGCCACCAAGCTGGGGATTGACCACGCGCGCCGCATCCAGGACCTGACCGACCAGGAAGTCCTGCACATCCGCGAGGCGATCGACGCCGATTACACCGTCGAGGGTGACCTGCGCCGCGAAGTGTCGATGAACATCAAGCGTCTGATGGACCTCGCCTGCTACCGCGGCCTGCGCCACCGCAAGGGC
>CAYFJH010000065.1:16184-17489 GCA_964343385.1 uncultured Novosphingobium sp.
GTGGCGTCGCCCACGTGAATGCCAGCTTCAACAACACCATGATCACCATCACCGACGCCCAGGGCAACGCGATTTCGTGGTCCTCGGCCGGCATGATGGGCTTCAAGGGCAGCCGCAAGTCGACTCCCTATGCCGCCCAGGTTGCCGCGGACGATGCCGGCAAGAAGGCTGCCGAACACGGCGTCCGGACGCTGGAAGTCGAAGTGAAGGGTCCCGGTTCGGGCCGCGAAAGCGCCCTTCGCGCACTCCAGGCGGTGGGTTTCACCATCACCTCGATCCGCGACGTGACCCCGATCCCGCATAACGGCGTGCGCCCCTCCAAGCGCCGCCGCGTCTGATCGAGTTTCGCGGCGGCCATCCGGTCGTCGCAGTTTCGAGAGGCCGCGGCCCTGACGGGGGTTTGCGGCTTTTCCGCCAGAACATACCCTAGGGGAAGTCCATGACTGTCAACATCAAGAACTGGCAGGAACTGAAGAAGCCCAACAACCTGGACATCAAGCCCGGGACCGACCCCAAGCGCCGCGCCACCTTCATCGCCGAACCGCTCGAACGCGGCTTCGGCCTGACGCTTGGCAACGCGCTGCGCCGAGTCCTGTTGTCCTCGCTGCAGGGTGCCGCGATCACCTCGATCAAGATCGAGAACGTGCTCCACGAATTCTCGTCGCTGGCCGGCGTGCGCGAAGATGTCACTGACATCGTCCTCAACGTGAAGCAGGTCGCGATCCGGATGCAGGGCGAAGGCCCCAAGCGTCTCCAGCTTTCCGCCACCGGCCCGGCCGAGGTGAAGGCAGGCGACATCGCGGTTACCGGTGACATCGAGATCATGAACAAGGATCTCGTGATCTGCCACCTCGACGAAGGCGCGACGCTCAACATGGAGCTGACCGCGGACTCGGGCAAGGGCTACGTCCCCGCTGTCGCCAACCGTCCGGTCGACGCGCCGATCGGGCTTATCCCGATCGACTCGCTCTACTCGCCGGTCCGCCAAGTCAGCTACAAGGTTGACAACGCCCGCATCGGGCAAGAGCTCGACTTCGACAAGCTCAGCCTCTCGGTCGAAACCGATGGCACGATCACCCCGGAAGACGCCGTGGCCTACGCCGCGCGCATCCTCCAGGACCAGCTGTCGCTGTTCGTCCACTTCGAGGACGTGACCCCGGTTGGCACCTCGCCAATGATCGGCATGGCTGCCGCTCCGGCCGAGGAAGGCGACACTAACCAGCTCAACCGTTACCTCCTCAAGAAGGTCGACGAGCTTGAACTGTCGGTGCGTTCGGCCAACTGCCTCAAGAACGACAACATCAT
>CAYFJH010000066.1:0-17387 GCA_964343385.1 uncultured Novosphingobium sp.
GCACCATGCGAACCTTCCGATCTGCCGCCATGGCGGAGTGGAACGCCGCGTCCGCCGCTGCAGCATGAATTTGTCGCTGGAGGCCTTCGCACACGTTCACGCAGTTACCCTGACAACACCAACCTGACAGCACCGTCACGTCAGCGTCGTTGTCCGCGTAGTTGAACGAAGCCCAAACAAATAGCACCGGATACAAGCCCAGTTCCCCAAACCATCCAATCAGCCACCGGCATTTTAAAAAATAAACGTAGAGACATAAGGGCAGTCACGCAAAATATTGGCGTTATTAGCATAATCAAATAAATAACCCCCCCCTTCTTTTTTAGTGTATAATTTATCGAAATAGCGAGCATCAATGCTATTCCTACTACAATAGCGTGCAAAGCACTTTTCCCCCAGGCCGCCTCAAAAATCTTAAAAACAACGTAGGATAGTATGAAAAAGACAAAATATGATTTAGACATGGCTCTAATTAACCCTACAATTTGGATCTTGAACGGCTGCGACGGCCCCATTGACGACCCCAACGGCGACCGAGGCCGCGAGATATCCGGGAATTACGCGCCTAACACCCAACCGAATCGCAGATCCGATAGAACGCCTTAATAATCCACTATTACGAGGCTGGGCCCGCTCTTCACTTGTCAGCGGACGATAATCTTCTGCCGCTGTCCTATTACTTGCCTCCCAAGTTGCCACGCCCAACGCCAAAGTGGTTCCTACAGGATCTACGGCACCCGATAGGAAGGACTTTCCGACATTCATCAAGCACGCGTTGAATTTATCCCAGTTGAACTTAGACGGCCTACCGGTCACAACGATCTCACTTTCGACTGCTCCAACTACAGCAGCGGAACTCGCAAGCGCTGCTGTGGAGTAGTTCAGCGCGTCGCTCTGGGGAGCATTGACAATGATGTCTCCCAGATTCGAATTCGAAGCGGTCGGCGTGGCCTTGGGCGTCGGCGGCGCTGCTGCGCCCCCGAACAGTCCAAACAATGATCCAATGTCAGCCAGTACGGAAATGGCAGTTACAACTACACCCACCGGATTGGTCGGCCCCCCGGCAGTGACGACGATTTCACTGATGTTTCCGCTCGGATCCTTGCCGTTCACCGGATCAGAATGCGCGTAGTCATACAGGTTGAGCCCATCGCCGTAGCCGATTGGATCGGTCTGCATGAACCGCCCCATGCTGGGGGAATACCACCGCGCCTTGTAGTTGTAGAGCCCAGCCTCAGGGAACCACGTCTGCCCGGTGAACCCGAACCGGCCAGCGTTGCCGCTCTGCGGAATGCCGAATTCGTCATACCGGTTGATCGCCAGCATGGACCCCGAGCTGTCACTTACTGCGACTATAGAGCCCCGCTCATCTGCCTGCAGGAAACGCCGGTCGGCCGTGCCGGATCCTTCGTACCACACGATAGGCTCGTCCGTCCCCGGCCCCGGCACATAGCGCCTGAGCATTGCTCCACCCGGATTGGCGATTTCAGCAACCAGATTATCGCCGCTGTAGTAGAATCGGGTTGAAGCCGAAGTGTCATATTCAACCAGACGATTCAGCGGGTCATAGTACATTGACGCACCCGGCGCTGATGTCAGTGCATTCAGCTTGTTGTAGGTATAGTTGGCGCTTCCCGAGCTGATAAGATTGCCTCTGGCATCGTAACTGAAACCGGTGCTTCCCGCCGATGTATACTGGTTCAGGCCATTTGTCGTATATGGTCTGTTGACATCGACAGCTCCAGTCCACGCATAGGTGTCATTGCTCTTTGTGAGGCTCGAAATCTGGGACGACGGTGTGTACGTGATGGGCGTGCCGATGCCGCCGACAGCTCCGATCAGCTGGTCGTTGGTCGTGCCGGCAAGATCAATCTTCAGGCCACTCAGCCGACTGACTGCGTCATACTCGTAATTCCTGCCGGTTCCGTTGCCATATGCGATCGCTGTCCGGCGACCCAGATTGTCATAGTTGTAGCTGGCCAGAAGACCGACCCCGGAGGTAGCGCCATTCTCGCGGATAGCGGTGACGTTCCCGGCATTGTCATAGTCGTAGTTGACATAGAATCCGTCGCCCCAGCCAAGGCGGGTCCGGCGCCCGGCCACATCGTACTGATAGGTGACCGAACCGAATGCCTGCCCCTCACTGGTTTCGCGACCCAGGGCGTCCCAGCTATGGGTGACATTGACTCCATCTGCAGGCCGCTGCTGACTGGTTACGTTGTTGGTGAGATCATACTGGAAATTGACCGTGTTCTCACCGGTGGGTGAGCGGGAGATGACCCGGTTGAGATTGTCATAGGTATATCCAACCGTCGAACCATCGCGCTGCCGACGCTGGGTCAGGTGCACATTGTCCCCATAGGTCAGCTGTTCATAATCCGTCGTACTGCTGGTGTTCGCGCCGGCGGTTGCCACCGGATAACTGGTCTGGATCAGGCGGTCATAACCATCGTACGCATAACCGGTTCTGTTGTTGCCACCGTCAACAATCGAGGCGACCTGCCCATTGCTTGTATAAGCACGGGTTTCGCTTGATAGAGTGCTGGTCCCGACTCCGGTTTGCACAACGCTCGGCCGCCCGACAGAGTCGTACGAGACCGCCGTGACGCGATCCGGTCCGAATGATCCATTTATCTGCAACGGCGTGCAACTCGACGCCTGCGGAATAGTGCCCGCAAGGTTCATATATGTCAGATAACAGGATGGACGCCCCATATTGTCGTACAATGTGTCTGTGGCAGCATATGTTGTTGTACCACTTTCGACCGTCTGGCGAATGTTGCGGTCATAGGAATCCAAAGTGGATGATTGCCGACTGGCTTCGGCGAAATTCGCCCATGCGGCGGCAGTCTGATCGGTAACGGTTCCGAGCTGCGCCATGATCAACGCACCGTCAGTATTGTAGGTGTACTTCGTCGCCGTTGGCACGCGAGGTCCGGCCCCGTCGGGATCGGGATTGACAATCCCGATCCGCCGACGATTGGCGTCGTACCGGAACACAGTTGTCTGAGCAGCACCCAATGGGCCGGTGCTTGAACTTAGGTTGCCAACCAGATCGTACGCATTGGAAATTGTTGTGCTGAGAGAACCATCGCCACTGGCCGCGGTCTGCGAAACCGGCCAGAGGTTGTTGGCGGTTCCCGCGGCCTGCGGTCCGTAGCTGATCGTCGTCCTGGTCTCATCCGAGGTTCCAGTACAATTCGACGTGGTCCGGCACACTGACGTTCCGGACAGCAGCAATGTGGGTTGCCCCGAAGCCACGATCGAGCCCGATGAATTCTTGTAATAGCCTTGCATTGACGTGTAGTTGTAACGCACCTGCGGCCGAACTCCTGAAGAGTCGACAGGAGAGGTAATGGACGTCAACAGCCCGCTTGTTGGATCGTAGCCGTAATCGGTCTGATTGCCGAGTGCGTCTTTGGTCCAGTTTGGCTGGTTGCATTTCACTGCATTGCTGCAGGTCGCATCGTAGCCGGCCGTTGTGGTCAGGCTCGCGAGCGAACTGCCAGGCTTGGGAAAGCTCACCTGCTGCGTGACATTGCCCCGGCCATCATAGGTATAGCTCGCACCATTCCCTTCCGGTCGGGTCACCTGTGTAATCCGGCCGTAGGAATCCTGCTGATACGTTGTCGTCTGGTAGGCCGCATCCGTCGAACTCAGTACGTTGCCGGTGGTTACGTCGCCACTGGCACTTCTGATGAAGCCGTTCGGCCCACTTAAGGACGACGTCATCGTGCTGCCAGATTGTGAAAAGGAATAGGCATAGCTGATACCATTCCGCGTCAGTGACGAAACGAAGCCGTTGCCATCATAGGAAACGGCCATGGCGTTTCCGGAGTGGGCAGGGCGTTGCACCGCCAAGGGCTTCAATCCAGACGTGAGCGTAAGCATGGTAGACGCGCCGGCCGGGTCAACGATCGTTCGAACGATGTTGCCACCACTCGAAGCGTCCGACAGGGTCACAGTTGGCCATGATTGAGACAGGCCGCTGCAGGAATCGGCGGTAGGGTCGCAGTAGTCAACTGCGTTATTTATAGCGGTGACACCAGCTACCATATTGAAAGGATTATTTACGGAACTACTGTTATCTGGCGATGCGGCCCTGTAGCTGAATTTTATCTGCAGACCCGAGCTGCTCGTCACCGATTGGACCCGAGCGAATAGGTAACCTCCTCGACCAGAGCCACCCGTCTTGTATGTGAAAGTCAATTTCTCTCCGCTAGGAAGAACGACGTTCGTTGCCGCGGCAAAAAATTGCCCGAACTCGTTCGCCCAAGTTGTATTCTGCCCATTGATAATTTTTGAAAAATAGATGGTTGTTCCATCAGCTTTGGTGAAAACGAAGTTCCACCCGTCGGACGTAGTCATCGCAGAGCCATCGCGAGAGTCGCTGGTGTACACACCGGTACCATTTGTGGACATGGTTGTACTGTTTCCACCATAGATGACTGTAGGGTGGTTGGACTTGTCATTCCTCATAAACGCAGTGAGGTTGCTGGTCCACGCCGATCCTGTGAACATCTGCCCCCACTCGAGTTTGGATGCTCCTTCCACGCCTATAAATATTCCGGGTACAGAAACAGCCACTTGTCCGTTCACAGCATTTACGCCGTTATCGTCCACTGGGGAGCGGACCGGTGGGGCGGGGCTCATAGCGAGAGTCTGTGCGTGGGCGGAATGGGCGCACAATATGGATGCGAAGACAACTGAGCCCGCAAGAAATGCAGTAGAGCAGCGCAATGCCGCTATCGAACTGCGGCGACGCCCTCGCCCAACGTGAGAGCGCAGCAGACGAGAAAACGCATCACAAGGCTGGACAAACTCGGACACACATACCCCCGTTTAAAAAAACAGCCGTTGGCTCGATCGCCCCCGAAATCATTACAACGTGCGCATCCCTGCGCCCTTCACACTGCTTCCGCCTGCCTGAAATGAAGCAAGAGTCGGGACAGTGCATTTGCACTCTCAATCAGCACACGTAAGAAACTGCGGCAGCGCTCAGTCGCCCCCCACGGCAAGGGGGCTATAGGTTAAACGACACCCTTGGAAGTCATCTCGAACGGGTCAATGCCCGCTACCAGTCAGGACGTAACCAGTCCGATTATTGACGGCATCATATGATACCGTCACGGCTTGGCCGTTATTAACTGTTCCCGCATGGGTCACAGCAATCACTCGCCCTTGCGAATCATAGCTATAGGAGATGGTTTCTGTTGCATTTGCCGGGAAAGCTAAAAACAAGGGCAACAATGCGCTAGAAACCGTCAACATTTTGCTGAACGTCATACAAATATGCCCTTTTGTTCCTAAGCTTCGCTGCTTCCGCGCCCTATCAGCAACCGGTTGTTGCCGCCTATGATCCCAATCGGCGATATCCGCTTCGCGATGTCAAGATGGCGGCAATCTTTTTATTGTGGACGGCAATGGAGGGCCACGGCAGTTGCGATCGGTGTCGGCAGGAAAGCCTCGATTGCGGGGGCAGATCGCTGAACTTTACGGGTTTGCCAAGGGCATGATGGCTGGGTAAGCTTTCGCAACCGTGAGGGAATCAATGAAGTCCTGGCCAAAATACATCCTGTCTGCCCTGCCGCTGTATCACTTGGCGATCCCATCCGTGCAAGCCCAGGGTCTCGCCGACCCGGCCGGTTCCGGCGTGATCCTGGGCGCGGTCACCTGGCTCCAGGGCACCCTGCTCGGCACGGTCGCGACGGTGGTGGCTGTGATTGCGATCGCCATGGTCGGCTTTGCCATGCTGACGGGCCGGATCAACTGGCGCCACGGCGCGGTGGTGATCCTGGGATGCTTCATCGTCTTCGGCGCAGCCAGCATCGTCGCCGGCATCCGCTCTGCCGCCGCTGTCGGCTGAGCGGCGGACTGTGGCTTCCACCTTGCACCAGGAGACCGTGTTCACGGCCCTGACCCGGCCGCAGATGTTCGCAGGTGTTACGTACTCGTACTTCGTCGTCAACGCCGTCATCTGCGCCGAGCTGTTCCTGATCTTCAAATCCTTCTGGGCGCTCGCTGCAGGCGCCCTCATCCACCTGGTTGGCGTCGTGCTTGCCCTGCGTGAACCCCGCTTTCTTGATCTCTGGATCATCCGCGTCAGCCGCTGTCCCCGGGTGAAGAACCATAGGCTGTGGGGTTGCAACTCCTACCGCCCCTGACCCGAGATCCCCGGGTCGTGGCCCGAGAAGTGTCTGCCGGTACCCACTTGCCGTATGCAAGGCATCTGGACGACGTCACCCTTGTGACGCGCGACGGCCTCTTGATGCAGACCATTCGCCTCGGCGGCCTGCTGTTCGAGACCGCAGACACCGATGAGCTCAACTACCGCGCGGACCTGCGCGATGCGATGCTGCGCACGATCGGCAACTCGCGCTTTGCGGTCTACCACCATGTTGTGCGCCGCAAGGCCGAGACCGCGCTGGAAGCCCATTTTCCCGACGCCTTCTCGCGCGAGCTCGATGCCCGCTGGCGCGGCCGGCTGGGTGCCCGGGCGATGTATGTCAACGAGCTGTTCCTGACCATCGTGCGCCGGCCGCTGCAGGGCAAGGTCGGCCTGCTTGACCGGCTGCGCTCGCTGGTCGCCCCGTCCGACGCTGACCGCGCCGCCGCGCTTGCCTCGGAGAAGCGCGCGCTCGATGCCGCCGCCCAGGCCCTGATCGCCTCGCTCGGCGCCTACGAGCCGCGCCTGCTCTCGGTCTACGACAGCGCTGAGGGCGCACGCTCCGAGCCGCTCGAGTTCCTCTCCTACCTTTTCAATGCCGAGATGCGCCCCATGGCCCTGCCGCTTGGCGATATCGGCCATCATCTGCCGGCCCGCCGGATCAGTTTCGGCCAGAACGCTTTCGAGCTCGCCCCCATGGGCACGTCGCCCCGCCGCTTCGGCGCCGTGGTCTCGGTCAAGGACTATCCGGCCCGCACCATGCCCGGCATGTTCGACGAGCTCTACCGGCTCCCGTTCGAACTCACCGTCGCCCAGTCCTTCGCCTTCGTCGAACGCGGCGCCGCGCTCGGGCGGATGAACCTGGCCCTGCGCCGGATGCGCTCGGCCGACGACGAGGCCCTGTCGCTGCGCGAGGAGCTGAGCCTTGCCAAGGACAATGTCGCGGCAGGCCGCGCCGGCTTTGGCGAACACCACACCACGATCACGCTTCATGCAGGCGATCTGGGGACACTGGATGCGCAGGTCGCCGAGGTTACGGCAGTGCTGGCCGATCTCGGGATCGTCGCCGTGCGCGAGGACATTGCGCTGGAACCTGCCTTCTGGGCCCAGTTCCCCGGCAACTTCCGCTATATCGGCCGGCGCGGGCTGGTCTCGACCCGCAACTTCGCCGGACTCGCCTCGCTCCACAATTTCCCGATCGGGCGTCCTTCGGGCAATCACTGGGGCGAGGCCGTCACCCTGTTCGAGACCACCGCGGCCGGACCCTATTTCTTCAACTTTCACCAGCGTGACCTCGGCAACTTCACGATCATCGGCCCCTCGGGTTCGGGCAAAACCGTGGTGCTTAACTTCCTCCTCGCCCAGGCCCGCAAGTTCGCGCCCCGCATCGTCTTCTTCGACAAGGACCGCGGCGCTGAACTGTTCATCCGCGCGGTCGGCGGCCAGTACGACCGGCTTCATCCGGGCGTGCCGTCCGGGCTCAACCCGCTCCAGCTCGAGGACACGCCGGTCAACCGCCAGTTCCTCACCGAATGGCTGACGCTGCTGGCAGGCGGGGTCAATGTCACCGAGGCGGAAGCCCTGCGCGATGCGATCGAGGCCAATTTCCTGCAGCCCCTGCCACGGCGGCGGCTGCGCTATCTGGTCGAACTGCTGCGCGGCCACGAACGGCCCCATGCCGGCGATCTCTTTTCGAGGATGAAGGTCTGGTGGGGCGAAGGCGACCGCGCCTGGCTGTTCGACAACGCGAGCGATCTGACCGATCTGACCGCGGCCACCACCGGGTTCGACATGACCGCGATCCTCGACGATCCGGCCCTGCGCACGCCCGCTCTGCTCTACCTGTTCCACCGGGTTGAGGAGCGCCTCGATGGCAGCCCGGCGATCATCGTCGTCGATGAAGGCTGGAAGGCGCTCGACGACGATGTCTTCGTGCGGCGGATCAAGGACTGGGAGAAGACGATCCGCAAACGCAATGGCATTGTCGGCTTTGCCACCCAGAGCGCGCAGGACGCATTGCAGAGCAAAATCGCCAGCGCGATCATCGAACAGGCAGCGACCCAGATCTTCATGATCAACCCGCGGGCGCGCGCCGAAGACTATATCGATGGCTTCGGTCTGACCCCGCACGAGTTCGAGCTGGTCCGCACGCTCCCTGATAATTCCAACTGCTTCCTGATCCGTCACGGCAATGACAGCGTGGTCGCCCGGCTCAACCTTGGCGGCGAGAAGGACCTCCTCACCATCCTGTCTGGCCGCGAGGCCACTGTGCGCCTGTTCGACGAACTGGTCGGCCATACCGGGCCTGATCCTGCCGCCTGGATGCAGCCCCTGCTGGAGCGCGCCTGACATGGCCTGCGAAGCTGTCCATACCGGGTCTGCATTCCTCTCGGGCGTGCTCGGCCACCTCGACTGTCAGGGGCGTAGCATTGGCGCCTACGGCTACGGCGCCCTGGCCGATCCCGGCTCGCCGGTGGCCCTGGCGCTCACCGGCCTCCTCACCCTGTTCATTGCCCTGTTCGGCTTGCGGCTCATTGCGGGTGAACGTCCTGAGGGCCGCGATCTGGTTGGCAGCATGCTGCGGATCGGCCTGTTCCTGACGCTGGCCACCTCGTGGCCAGCCTGGCGCACGATCGGCTATGACCTGATCCTCGATGGTCCGAGCCAGATCGCCTCGAGCATCGGGCTCGCCTCGGGCCTGCCCGGCACCGGCAACGATCTGGTTGCCCGGCTTCAGGATGCCGATGACGGGATTGTCACCCTTACCATGTATGGCTCGGGCCGCCTCACTGGCGGGATCGCGGCGGGCAGCGACCTTGGCGATGCCGCGCGCGGGATTGCGCTGGCCGACCAGACCGCCTTTGGTTCGGGCCGCACGGCCTATCTGGTCACGGCCATCGGCACCTTCGGCCTGCTGCGTCTCGGCGCCGGTATCCTCCTTGCCCTTGCTCCGCTGATGGCCGGGCTTGTCCTGTTTGCGGGCACAATGAGCCTGTTCATGGGCTGGCTGCGCGGCCTGGCTTTCTGTGCGCTGGCCAGCATTGCCTTCACCGTCCTGTCCGGCGCCATGCTGGCCCTGGTCTACCCCTGGCTCAGCGATGCCCTGGCCCAGCGCCAGGCCAATGTCTTTACCGCCTCGGCCCCGACCGAGTTGCTCGTGCTGATGCTGGCCTATGGGGTGATGACTGCCGGCGTGCTCTTGCTCATTGCCCGGATCACCTTCCTGCCGGCCTTCTTTGCGGCGCGCGCGGCGAGGACGCAGCCGGCCCGCGTTCTGACCGGCTCCAGCACCGCTCTGGCAGCCGCCAGCAGCAGGGTTATCAGCCAGGCCGATCATACAAGCAGCGTCGTCAATGCCGTGGCCACCACGGTACGCCGCGAGGGCGGGCCGCGGCTCGGCGGTTCACCCAGCAGCGCGGGCGGCACGGCCCAGAGTGCACCGGGCACATCCAGCACCCAGACCACCACCATTCAGGGCGTGGATCGGCTTGGCACCAGCCACCGCCGCCCCGTACAGCGCAGATCGGCAGCAGGCCGCAGGAGAGACCAGACGTGAGCGTGCCCGAGAGCCAACGATCCGACAGCCACGGAGCAGACAGCCAGCGTGCGCCCAGCCAGGGTTCGGCGGACCACCGGCTGGACAGCAGCGCCGAGCGGGCGCGCTACTATCAGGAGGCGGAGACCTGGGCTGAGGACCAGAACCGCGCTGCCGCCCGCCAGCTGCGTACGGCCTGGATCGTGGCCGGCATCGCTGCGACCATCGCCCTGTGCGAGGCGATCGCCATCGTCGCCCTGACCCCGCTCAAGACCGTCGTGCCCTATACGCTGCTGGTCGACCGCCAGACCGGCTATGTCGAGGCCTTGAAGCCGCTCGAACGCGAGACGATCGCGCCGGACCGGGCGCTGACCCGCTCGTTCCTGGCCCAATATGTGATCGCCCGCGAGGGCTTCGATATCAATGCACTGCAAAGCGACTACCGCAAGGTCGCCCTGTGGTCGGCCGGTGAGGCGCGCGACCGCTATGTAGCCACCATGCAGGCGAACAATCCGGCGAGCCCGCTCGCCAGTCTGCCCCGCCAGGCGCTTGTCTCGGTCCAGATCCGCAGCGTCAGTTCGCTGAACGCCAATACGGCGCTGGTTCGCTTCACGACGACGCGCAGCGATCCCGGCGCGCAAGCCGGACCGCCAGCCTACTGGGCGGCGGTCGTTACCTGGACCTTCTCGGGCGCCGCAATGAGCGCCGAGGATCGCCTCACCAATCCGCTCGGCTTCCAGGTCACCCGTTATCGCCGCGACGCCGAAGCGCCGCCGCCCGAGCCGCAGGTGGAAACAAGCGCACCCGTGGCTGCGATCGCCCCCATGGGCGGCGTCCCGGTCAATGCTGGCGCCGCGCTGCGCGGCCCCAGCGCGCGGCTTGCCCCCGGCACCATAGTCCGCGCCGTTCCGGCCGGGCCCTCGCAATGAGGCCCAGCGCCGTCCTTGTGCTGCTCGCGCTATGTGCAGGCTCCGCCCTGTGCGAAGTCCGGCCAGTGCCCGACCGCAGCGACCCGCGTATGGCCAGTCTGCGCTCTGTGGCCGGTGAGCCCGCGCGGCTTGATGTGCCTGTCGGACGCGAAGTTACTGTCCTGCTCCCCACCGGCGAGACGCTGTCCTCCGTCAACGTCGCGGCGCCCGGCGACTGGCAGGTCGATGCCCGCGGCGGCGGCGAGGCCTTCGTGATCCGTCCGGTGCGTCCCGTGCCTGACAGCACCATGACCGTGCAAACCACCGCGCAGAGCTACAGCTTCATTCTGGCCGCCGCGCCTGGTGGCTCGCCGCCCATGCTGGTGCGGATTATCGGCGATGGCCGGCAAAAGACAGCTACCTCCGCAGCGCCGCGCGCAATCGCACCCGCAGCCCCAGTCTGGAAGCTGTCTGGTAACAAGGAGCTGTGGCCCTCCTCGATCCGCGACGACGGGGCCAAGACCTATCTCGAATGGCCCGCTGACCGTGCTCTCCCCGCCGTGTTTGCCCTTGACCGGCTCGGCCGCGAAGAGATGGTCAATGGCTATATGCGCGGCACCATCTTCACCATCGACCGGGTTCACGAGCGCCTGCTGTTCAGGATCGACAAGGCGAGTGCCGAGGCCCGCCGCCGCGGCGCGGAGAAAGCCCGATGAGCGATCCCGCTGATGAAGGGCCATCCATGGCGGCCTCAGATATCCGCCCGCTTGTCGCCAGCCCGGCGAGCAACCTCGGGCTCTGGGCCTTTGGCGCCGTGCTGGTGGTGGGCGCCGTCCTGCTATTTGCGGCGCTGGATGCGCGCAGGACCGCGCTGACCGCTCCTACCACTATGGCCGCGCCTGACGTGAACAGCGGCGTGCTCGCCGCCCCGCCGGAGCTGACCATTCCGCCTCAGTACGGGGCTGAGCTAGCCTATCCTTACGGACCAGGCTGGCAGCAGGCGCCGGTGGTTCTCCAGACCGTGCCGGCGCAGACCATTCCCCCGGCCGCGCAGCCCGCCCGCATCGCCCGGGTATCGCCGCCGCCTGCCGGGTTCGGAGCGGCCTCGCCGTTCCCGCCGGCACCATCAGCATCCGGGCAGAACGCATGGACGCCGCCGCAGCTCGGCACTGGCTCGGGCCCCGGCGCTGGCCCCAGCATGGGCGGCAACAGTTCGGCCATTCCTCGCCCCTCCGCTTCCTCAGCACCGGGTGCCTCCGGCAAGGAGCGGGTCGAGGCGAGCCGCTTTGCCAATCCCGCCACCACAGTGCCCAAGGGCACCGTGGTCCAGGCCGTACTGGAGTCCGCGCTCGATTCCACCCGCGGCGGCTTTGCCCGGGCGATCGTCTCGCGCGATATCTACAGCTTCGACGGCAGCCGGGTTCTGGTCCAGCGCGGCAGCCGCATCCTCGGCGAGTACAAGTCCGACATATCGCTCGGACAAAAACGCATCCTGATCCAGTGGCAGCGCCTGATGCGGCCCGACGGGGTGATGATCGATCTCGACTCCCCGTCTGCCGACCCGCTGGGCCGCGCCGGGGTCACCGGCAGCGTCAACACCCATTTCTTCGAGCGTTTTGCCGGCGCGATCCTCCAGTCCTCGCTCGATATCGGGGTCCAGCTGGCCACCCGCGCGGCAACCCGCAGTGATACCGTCGTTCTCGCCCTGCCCGGCAGCGTGAACCAGGCTACACAAACCCTTCAGCCCGAGAAGATCCCGCCTACCGTCAAGGTCAAACAGGGCAGTAGCGTTTCGGTCTTCGTCGCGCGCGATCTCGACTTTACGGACGTAGGCGGATGAGCGCGGAACCTGCCAATCTATGGCTCGAGACCTGTCTCGCACCGCTGGCGCCATTCCTCGCCCGTGCCGATGTGACCGACCTCTATGTAAACCGCGCCCAGGAGGTCTGGGTCGAGGCCCTGGGCGGCCTACCGGAGCGCTACGACGCGCCTGCCCTCACCGCGCCGCTGCTGGCCCGGCTTGCGCGGCAAGTCGCGGCTGTCACCGCCCAAGGCGTCAGCCGCGAGCATCCCCTGCTGGCCGCATCGCTTCCCAGCGGCGAGCGCGTGCAGATCATCCTGCCGCCAGCCACCCGCGGGCCCATGGCGCTCGCCATCCGCAAGCATGTTTCTGCGGGAATGGAGCTCGCAGACTATCATGCAGCAGGAAGCTTTGCCGGCGCGGTGCTCGGGAGTGATGCCAGCGCACGGACGGCCTTGCCCGAAGAAATCGGCGATCCGGTCGCCTTTCTCCAGCGCTGCGTGCGCGAGCGGCGCAATGTGCTGGTCTCGGGCGGCACCTCGAGCGGCAAGACCACATTTCTGAACGCGCTGATCAAGGAGATCCCGGCAGACGAGCGCCTGATTGCGATCGAGGATACCCCCGAGCTGCAGCTGCGCCATGCCAATGCCGTCGGCCTGCTCGCCGTGCGCGGGCATCTGGGCGAGGCGCAGGTATCGCCTGAGGACCTTCTCATCGCCTCGCTGCGCATGCGCCCCGACCGCATTATCCTGGGCGAAGTGCGCGGGACCGAAGCCATGACCTTCCTGCGCGCGATCAATACCGGCCATCCAGGCTCGCTCTCCACGATCCACGCCGACAGCCCCCAGGGCGCGATCGACCAGCTGGTCATGCTCGCCCTCCAGGGCGGCAACCGCATGCGCTGGGAGGATATCGAGCGCTACGTCCGCCGCACCGTCGATGTGATCGTCCAGCTTGATCGCAGCCAGGGCAAACGGCGGATCTCGGCGATCATCCGGCCGCGGGACGAGGAGCGGGCGTGATTGGGGCTTCCGCTTACGGACAGGGCGGCGCGCTGGCTGCGGCGGTGAACTGGCTGGCCGACCTGCTCACCGGCTCGCTCGGCACCGCCATCGCCGTGCTCGGCATCGCCGCTGTGGGGTTCGCACTGCTGCAGGGCCGCCTGCCCGTCGGTCGCGCCGCTGTTGTTATCCTCGGCTGCTTTGTTCTGTTCGGGGCCCATGCCATTGCCAGCGGGCTCATGGACCTGGCCGGCAGCACACGGGGTGCGGCGCCGCTGCCTGCCGCCGCGGTTGTTGCTCCCGCGCCCAAGGCACCGGCCCCGCCGCCCTACGATCCTTACGCCGGGGCTTCGGTCCAACGCGCCCAATAACGGCCATTGCCCATCTGCTCGTCGAGACTTACGGATCGGTGCTCTCGCCTTTGCTCCAAGCCCGCAGGTGATCCCCCAGAATCCTCATAATTCTGGCCTGCTCTGCCGGGAGCTCCGTCAGATCAAGCTTGCGGACCCATTCCTCCAGTTCTTCGAGTTCGAAGAACTGGGCAAGCGTATCGCGCTGGAAAGATTCCGATTTCGTTGACACCCGGTCTCCCCAGCCTTGCACCCGGCCCACCGAGACAAAACGGGTGAGAAGCCTGATCCGCATTGCCGGATCCGCGCTGGCCGCCGTTACCCACGCCCGGGGCGCGTCCGCCGCCCCCGAGAAGTCCTTCCACCGGAACAAGTGCCCTACGAAGCGATCATGATCGGCCGTCGCCGGGTCATTCTCCAGGCGATACTCCATGTTCTTCACCCACGCTTCTTTGAGAGCCTGAACGTCATCCAACTCCAGTTCCGGGGTCCGCTCGCCATCCGGCTTTTCGTGAGCTTCCGCTTCAATCGAAATCAGCACAGCCGGCGCTGCAAGGACTCGGGTTTGGCGCATTGCCTTCAACAGGAGATGGGCCCGATCCCTGTTGTCTTCCACCCGCTTCAAATACCACGACACGGCACGCCACGCGGAAACAAACGGAGAATTGAACGGCCCATCGTTGCCAGCAACGCTGCTGAGTTCTTCCCCCAGCTCAAGCAGTGCCGGGAGAAGTCGCTCGATATCGCCAAGCGGCAGGGCATTGACCGACTCGTCGCACCGCGCGGCCAGCATCGCCAAATTTCCCCCCCTACGAAATTCCTCGATTACCTGTTCAAGCGTTTCAGCGCTGGCCGCGGCCGACAGAAAGTCGGCAAAATCGGACTCAGAAATACCTCCGTCGCGCAGGTACAGTTCAAAATATCGGTTGAAATGACGGCCGGTGCACACCCGCTTGTCGGTAACCAACCGCTCGAACCACGTGTCCCCTGTATAGTGTGCGCCGCCCAGCGCCCATTCGATTTGCGGAAAGATCTCTTTCAGAAGCGCGGTGCAGCAATCTTTTCGCTCAAGCCGAATGGGCTGCAACAGTGCCTCGACCTTCCCTCGGTCCACCTGGTCACGATTATCACCGCGAAACCGGCCGGACTGCAATAATAGCGCCTGGTTCGTTGCCAGCCTCGCATAGAAATCCGGCTCGAAGACCCGAAGGGTCTCCAACGCCACGAAATCGAGGACATTGACCTCGAAGACGCGTTGCCCCTCGTGCAAGGGAAGGTGGATTTCGATCGATGTGATGAGCCGTCGCACGTCTCGCAGGTTGCGCAGGAACGGATGTATCCCCCCGATCAGAATATTGCCCCAGCGTCGTTCGTCGAAACCGTTTGCGGGCAGAGCCAGTCTATCGACCACGGGGGCCAACTGCTGGGTAAACAGTTGCAGGAGTTTCTCGCGCGCAATCGGCGGCAGATCAATGTGCGCCTGCACGATCTTCTCAAGGTACTGCCGCCCCTCGCCTGCGGCGACGGGCTCAAGCGCTTGTTCAACAATGCTCGGCTGATAGAGTAACACGAACACAATGTTCGGAAGGTTGGCATTGGCCTTGATCTGCCGGAACAAGGTGCGGATTTGCTCCGGTTCCAAACGATCGATGTCATCGACAAAGATGACCAATGGCCGCTCCAGACCTGCGAGCCGTCTTTCAAGATCGCCGCGCACTTCATCCAGCGACGAGGTGCTGTGATCCTTCCCCCGCCACCGGAGAAATTTGCCGACCAGCAGCGCTATACCGCTAGCTGCCATGAGGATCGCGGCAAGACGCTTGATCGGGACATCTGTCAGACCGGCACCGATCCCTCCCAGCAGCAACGCCGCCGCCCCAAACCAACTGGCAAGGCCTTTGTCGTCACCCCCTTTGGCGAACGGCCCGCTGCTGCCGATCAGGATTTCTCCATACCGGCGCAGTGCCTTCGCTCGCTTGGCGGCTTTGGGCGAGTAGTCGCCGCCCAGCAATGTTGCCATTTGCTCGAACAATGCGCGAGCGATGGCGTCCGAGTCCCCCCACTGCCATGGGTTGAATTCAAGAAAGTGCGGCCGAGCCGTGCGTTTCTCCAGCGCTTCCGCCACGAGGTTTTTGAGAGAGGACTTGCCATCGCCCCATGCACCGCGGATCGCGAAGACGCGTCCTTCCCGGGATCCAGACATGGTCAGCATATCTGCGATGCGCGCAGCGATATGTCCACGACTGAGCAAGTCTTCCGACGCAGTTTGAATCGGGACATCGGCTGCCATTGCACTTTGCGGCGCCGCGTGCTCCGCCTTGTGGTTCGATCGCCATGGGAACCACCACGCCATATCCTCGAGCTCCCGCTAGCCGCCGACCGAATTAAGGCCTACCGACCTGCGTCACCTGACAGGGCCTGGGCGTCAAGGGCGAGAATTTGTATCAAACGATCTAACAGGCAGCCTCATGCCCGTTGCGAATTCTGACAAAACTGGACTTCGTGTGGAACGAGAGCATTGCTGTTCGTCGTGAATCGCAGTCGCCCCTGAGGCCGCTGCCGCCCGGTCGGTGATGATCCGGGCTTGCGGTGGTGGGAGTCGGCGCTGGTGTCGCGCTCCCGCGGAGAACCACCATGAGCGATACACCGAACGCTGCTGTAGCCGCCACGCCGGAGCGCACGGCACCCCGTCCCCACACCAAAGCCGAACGCCTGCTCGACCTGCTGCGGACCAGCAGCGGCGCCAGCCTCGAGGACATGACCGAAGCCACCGGCTGGCAGGCCCACACCGTACGCGCGGCCATGACCGGCCTGCGCAAGCGCGGCTATGCGATCACCCGCCACGTCGAAGGCAACACAACCGTGTGGTCGGTGGCAGCGGCAGACGATGCGGCGGTGCCAGCATGAGCCGGCTGCGAACCAGGGTCACCCGCGAGGTCGCCGCGCTGGTGGACATGCCGCTGGCGGGTCTGCGCAAGGAATGGGAGCGGCGCTACGGCGCCGCTCCCCGCCACCGCTCGGCCGACCTGCTGCGCCGGGTGCTGGCCTGGCGGATGCAGGCCGATGTCTATGGGGGACTAGACGCCGCCACCCGGCGGATGATCGAAAACGACGGCCCGGTGCAACTGGCCGCGACGCCGGGCATGCGTCTGGCGCGCGAGTGGGCCGGCCAGCGCCACGAGGTGGTCGTGATCGAGAGCGGGGTGGTCTACGAAGGTGTAACCTTCCGCAGCCTGTCGTCAGTCGCCAAGCACATCACCGGCATGCAGTGGAACGGGCCGCGCTTC
This sequence comes from uncultured Novosphingobium sp., assembly GCA_964343385.1. GTDB lineage: Bacteria > Pseudomonadota > Alphaproteobacteria > Sphingomonadales > Sphingomonadaceae > Novosphingobium. The sequence goes on from CAYFJH010000066.1 coordinate 17,049, forward strand.
TTTGGCCTGCGGCAGGAGAACGTGCGGTGAGTTTGGCCAGTGTGGTGAGCAGGCGCCTGCGCTGCGCGATCTACACCCGCAAGTCGACCGAGGAAGGACTGGAGCAGGCATTCAACTCATTGGACGCCCAGCGCGAAGCCTGCGAGGCCTATGTCCTGAGCCAGGCGGGCGAGGGCTGGGAATGCCTGCCCGAACTTTACGACGACGGTGGCTGGTCCGGCGGGAACATGGACCGCCCGGCGATCAAGCAGCTCCTGACGGATATCGGCAAGGGCCGGATCGACGTGGTGGTGGTCTACAAGGTCGACCGCCTGACCCGCAGTCTGATGGACTTTGCTC
>CAYFJH010000067.1:0-17328 GCA_964343385.1 uncultured Novosphingobium sp.
GGGTGGCCGGGCGGGGGAGTGGGCCGGTGCCGCTTCCACGTAAGTGGAAAAGACTTTAGGCGAGTGCCAGCCGGTCCTGTGCGAGGGCCAGCGCGCCGAGCAATCCGGCATCTCCGCCAAGGCCCGGGGGGACGACGATTTCGTCAGCCTTGCCGAGGAAATAGCCGCCGCCGGCTGCCGCCGTTTCAACGCGGACCCGTTCGAACAGGCCGGGTGCCCCCATGACCCCGCCGCCAAGCACGATCCGCGCCGGTTCCATCACCGCCTGGAAGGTGGCGCAGGCGCGGCCGAGATACCAGGCGATCATGGCGTGGGCGGGATGGTCGGCGGCGAGTTCGGAGAGCGACTTGCCCCACCGGGCGATGATGGCCGGGCCGGCGGCGAGGCCTTCGAGGCAATCGCCGTGGAACGGGCAGGCCCCGGCAAAACCGGCGTCGTCCGGGTGCCGGGGCAGGCGGATGTGGCCCATTTCGGGGTGGGAAAGCCCGTGCAGCAGGCGGCCCTGCGCGACGAAGCCGCCACCGACGCCGGTGCCGATGGTCAGGTAGAGCAGCGAATCCTGCCCCTTGCCCGCGCCCCACCGCGCTTCGGCCAGCGCCGCGCCGTTGACGTCGGTGTCGAGCGCGACCGGGCAGCCGAAGGCCGCGGCAAAGGGGGCGAACAGGTCGGCCCCGGCCCAGTGCGGCTTGGGCGTTGCGCGCAGGCAGCCGTGACCGGGGGAGGAGGGATCGAGGTCGAGCGGGCCGAACGAGGCGATGCCGATCGCGCGGTAATCGTGTCCCTGCGCCGCGAGCCAGCCGGTTGCCGCACCCAGTGTCTCGGCCGGGGTGGTGGTCGGTATGCGGTGACGGGCGACGATTTTCCCCGCGGCGTCGGCGACGCCAAGCACGAACTTGGTTCCGCCCGCCTCGATCAAGCCATAGGCCATTGCCTTATCCTTCCGTCACGCCCGCCCGGTCATCGTCGAGCGCGATCCGGAACGTGGGGGCCGGGACGCCGCCAAATTGCGCCCGCCGCCATGCCGCATCGCCAAAATCGTTGCCCTTGTCCGAGGCTGGATAGTCGACAAAGCCGTGGACGGTAAGGTCTGTCGTGACCCACCAGCTGTAGGCCTGGAACGGTGCCTGCGGCGGGTTGGCGGCGACCAGCGCCGAGCCGTTGAGCGGACGCCACGGACCGGCGAGGGAATCGGCGATCATGCCGTAGAGCCCGTTGGGGCCGCCGGGGCCGCCAGGGGTGAAGACTTTGCGCTGGGTGGACCAGAACAGGTAGTAGCGCCCGCCCGAGTGGACGATGTGGGGACGTTCCATTTCGTTGTTGAGGCCGTCGGCGGACAGCAGCGGGGGGAGCACATCCCACCCGCCGCGACCTTTGCGCAGCAGGCCGATGCAGCCGTTCCACGCGGAGCTTGTCCCGCGCAGGGAGCCGGTGAACAGGAGGTAGGTTTCGCCGTTCGCCGGGTCGCGGAAGAAGGCCGGGTCGCGGAAGCCCTTGATGAAGCCGGGGACCCCTTCGGCCTGGGTGACAAGCATGTAGTGCGGGATCGGCCCGCCCGCGATTTCGCGCGGGGGCGTCCAGCCGGCGATGGTGAAGGCACCGTCCGTGGCAACAAGGGTGCCGGTGGTTTCGAACATGCGCTGTGCGAAAGTGGGATGGGCCTCGCCGGGAAGGCCGGCCACGGTCCAGAACAGGGTCACGGTGCCGCGCGCCGGATCGTGTCGGGCCGAGCCCGCCCATTCGCGGCTGCCGGGGTTGAAGCCGTCAGGCAAGGCATTTCCGCAGTCGCGCCATTCGCCCTCGCGCTCGGCGATCAGGCGGATGCGGGCGACGGCGTGACGCGCTTCGGGATCGGAGAGTGCAGGGGCGGACAGGACGAACCACAGCGCCCAGCCATCGAACCGCGAGGTCGCGCCGTCGCTTTCCTGGAGCGGCCATAGGTCCCACAGGTCCAGCTCGGGCAGGATCGGGGACAGCTGCGCCGGATCGACGAAGGGAATGGTCTGCTGCGGGCTTTCGCGCAGCAGGGCGACCTGCTGGGCGGTCCAGTGGCTGGTCATGGGGTCATGCATCGAAGGGAAGGTTCCGGGGAAGAGGGAGACGGCGGCGGGGACAGCCACGGCGTCGTCCCGGCGGCAGCGATTTCGCACACCAGCACAGCCTCGGCGGGGAGTGGAGGGACCGGCAGGCCGACCGCGCGCAGCCATGCACCGTCGCAGGGGCCGAAGTCGGTCTCGCCGATGCGGACGCGGTAGCGGGTGCCGGGCTCGGCCATCGGCAGGCGCAGGTGGGGCTGGTGGCGCTGGGTGGTGGGGGCGGTGCGGGTGACCAGCACCAGCAGGCGGTCGCGGTCGCCGTGGGCCTGCCAGACGAGGCCGTCGGGCGCCTCGCCGAGCCAGACCTGTCCGGCATGGAGGCGCGTGCGCAAGGCCTTGTAGCGGGCGATCCCGGAGGCGAGCCCAGCGCACTCGGCGGCATTGAGGCCGCGCAGGTCAAGCTCGACCCCGAAATGGCCAGGCAGCGCGACCCCGCAGCGAAACGCCATCGCCTGGCCGCGCCCGGTGGAGTGGGCGGGGCTGGTGCCGACATGGCTGCCCATGATTTCGGGGGGCATGAACTGAAGGAATCCGCGCTGCATGGAGACGCGCGAGACGGCGTCGATGCAGTCGCTGATCCAGAAGCGGTGGGTGCGCGCGACGATCCCCGCGTCGATCCGCCCACCGCCGCCGGCGCAGGCCTCGATCTCGACCTCGGGGAAGGCGGCGCGCAGGCGGTCCATCAAGGCATAGGCGGCGAGCACCTGCGTGCGGTAGCGCGGGAGGTTTCCGGCGTGGACGAGGTCGCGGTTGTGGTCCCATTTGAGGTAGGAAATCGGCAGGTCGCGTAACAGGGCGGCAACGGCCCCGAACAGGTATTCGCCCACTTCGGGCCGGGCGAGGTCGAGCACCAGCTGGTTGCGGGCTTCGCGCAAGGGCCGGCCATCGACCTGCAGCGCCCAGTCGGGATGGGCGCGGTAGAGGTCGCTGTCGCGGCTTACCATTTCGGGCTCAACCCAGAGGCCGAATTCCATGCCGCGTTCGGTGACGTGGCGGGCGAGGGGGCCGAGCCCCTGCGGATACTTGGCGAGGTCCACGGTCCAGTCGCCGAGCGACGAGGTGTCGTCGTCACGGCCCTTGAACCAGCCGTCGTCGAGCACGAAGCGCTCGATCCCGATTGCGGCGGCGGCATCGGCCAGTTCGCACAGGGCCGCTTGGTCGTGGGCGAAGTAGAAGCCTTCCCAGGTGTTGAGGTGGACCGGGCGCGGCTTCATCGCGCCGCCGGGCCAGGTCATCCGCGCGCGAATCGCGCGGTGGAAGGCCTGGGCCACCCCGCTCGGCCCATTGGCAGAAACGGCGGCGAGCACTTCGGGGCTGGCCAGTGTTTCTCCGGGTTGCAGCCGGACCTCGCCCGGGGCGAGCCATTCGCCGAGTTGCCACTGACGCCGGCCATCGTCGAGCCACTCGATCGACTGGGCGTGGTTGCCCGACCAGGCGAGCTGCGCGCCGTAGGCGGTGCCATCGGCGCAGGTCACCACGGCGCCGGGCCAGCAATCGTGCGAGGTCAGCCCGCGGCGGTTTTCGCGTCGCCACAGGCTGCGGGTGAGGCTGTCGTCCACCGCGACGAATTCGCAATTGTGCCGCCCGGCGAACGAACGCACGGTTGCCGCATCCTCGGGCAGGGGGAGGGATGCGGCAGCAAGCCAGGTTACGTCGAGCACGGTCTCGCCGGCGTTGCACAGCTCGGCCGAAAGGCTCAGCACGTCGGTCGCGGGGTCGAGCCGGGCGGTGATCGTGGCGGTCACCTTTGCAACATCGTCGTGCAGCACGAAGCGGACGGTGGCATCGTCCGGACACTCCACGGCGCAATTCGCCGGGCTGAACGTCCAGTCCCGGCCCGCGCGGTGGGCCAGCAGCGCACTCTGCCCGAACCAGCCCATGCCGAGGCCGGGGAAAACTGTCAGCGGCTGGTCGAAATGGAGCGAGAAACTTGGCTCGGGCCGTTCGTGGCGGAAGGCTGCGGGCGGACCGGCACCATCCGGCAGGCGCGGCCCCCAGTAGCGCCACAGCGGAGCTTCGCCGGGGGGCAGTTCCCAGATGGCGGTGCAGGAGGGGGAATGAAGGACGATCGTTTCAGGCATGGTCATGTCAGGCATGAGCGGCCACGAGACTGCGGGTGGACTGGCGCACCCAGATCATCGTCAGCGCGGCCGCCAGCATCAGGAATCCGGAAAAGGTGATGGCATTGCGGGCATCGCCGGCAAGGAGGTGGCGGTAGATCCACCCGAAGGTCAGCCCGTTGAGGAGCATCGGGATCACGATCATCATGTTGAATATGCCCATGTAGACCCCGGTCCGCTCGGGCGGGATCGCGCCCGCCAGGATGACGTAGGGATTGCCCATGATGCTCGCCCAGCCGCATCCGAGGGTCAGGGCGACCCCAAGCAGGGCCGCATGGCGGCCGAGTTCGGGCATGGCGAGAATGGCCAGCAGGCGCGGCCCTTCGGCCGTTCCCGCGCCGACCAGCGGCAAGGCCAGCAGGCCCATCCCGCACAGCGCCAGGCAGGCCATGTGCAGCCGCACGGCACCCAGCCTTTTCGCCAGAGGGATCATCGCGAAGGCCGCGGCAAAGGCGACCAGGTTGTAGAAGGCACCGAGTTGCTGCGCCGTCAGTACGGCGTCGCGGAAGGCTGGGGTGGTCTTGTCGGTGGTGTCGTAGATCGAACGGGCAATCGAAAGTGCGCCGTAGCTCCAGTAGATCGAGAAGCCATACCACTGGAACAGGCTCATCCACGCCATTTGCCGCATGGCGCGGGGCATCTCGCGGATGGCCTGCCAGATTTCGGCCAGGGTGGCGCGCGGCGAGCGGTCGGCCGCGGCGATGCGCGCGCGTTCGGCCTCGGGCAGGGGCAGTTCAGGCACGCGCAGGATCGACCACAGGATGGTCGTGATCGACAGCACTGCGCCGATCAGGAACGAGACGTGTGTGATGGTGGGGATGTTGTGGGAATCAACCTCGTTGCGGTCGAACCCGAACCAGTAGACGAGGATCGAGGGCGACAGGTAGGCGAGGCTTTGGGCCAGGCCGGTAAAGGCGCTCTGGCTGAGAAAGCCGATCTCGTGCTGGCTCTCGTCCAGGCGGTCGCTGACGTAGGCGCGGTAGGGCTCCATGGTGATGTTGTTGCCGGCGTCGAGCAGCCACAGCAGGCTGGCGGCCATCAGGAGTGTCGCCGAATGGGGCATGGCCAGCAGGCCCAGGCTGCACAGCAGCGCGCCGATCAGGAAATAGGGGGTGCGGCGCCCGAAGCGCGAATGGGTGCGGTCGGACATCGCCCCGATCAGCGGCTGGATCAGCAGGCCGGTGACCGGTCCCGCCAGTTGCAGGATCGGCAGGCTGGCCTCGTCCGCGCCAAGCCAGGAATAGATCGGGACCATGTTGCCCTGCTGGAGTCCGAAACTGAACTGGAGGCCGAGGAAGCCGAGGTTCATTTCGATGATCCGCATCAGCGAAAGCAGGGGCTTGCGCGGAGCAGGCCGCACCGCGTTTCCGGCGGGAGGCTGGGCGGGGTCGTCTGCGATCAAGCTCGTCATGGGCCTCGGCTCTCTCCTGCGGGCGACTCTTGGGCGGTCGCGAATATGCGGCCGTAACCTATCCGGCTTGGTAATTCAATCGTATGAATTTGAGTGCCGCAGCAGTTTGGCGCAAAATCGCGGCAGTCAGGCAGAACGGAGGCGGGCCAGGCGCGGCGCGGTTATCGGGATGGTCAGCATGGTGCTGGCCACGGCCGTGATGAGCAGCGCCGTGAAGGTCTGGTTGGTGATGATAGCCTTGTCCAGCAAGATACTGATGAAGACGATCATGATGAGTGCCTTGGTCTGCAGCAGCCAGCCGATCACCGCCGCCTCGCCCTTGCGCCAGCCAAGCAGCCGGCCGGCAAGGTGCGTGCCGGCAAGCTTGCCGCCCACCGACGCGGCCAGCAGCAGCCCCGCCGAAGCGAATACGGCGGCTCCGCCCATTGCCCAGTTCGTGCGCAGGCCGGTGCTGAGAAAGAACACCGGCATCAGCGTCTTGAGGACCATGTCGCGGAAGCGGTCTACTTCGTCGGTGTCGAACCATTTCGCATCGGTTGCCGCACCGGCGAGGAATGCGCCGACCATGAAGTGCAGGCCTGCCCAGTCGGCGCTGAAGCTGCAGGTGATCAGCCAGGCCAGTGCCGCGAACCAGCGGTCGACCGAACCCAGCCGGGGCATGATGGCGAAGTAGATGCGGCAAGCCAGCGGGAACAGCAGGATGAACCCGGCCTGCCGCCCCAGCCGCTCCCAATCGAGCAGGATCAGTGCCAGCACGGCCCAGATCGCGATGTCGTCCAGGCTGGCATAACGCAGGATCCTTTGGCCCAGCGGCCGGCGAAGAATATCGAGCTTTTCCATCAGCAGGACGAGGATGGGCATCGCCGTGACCGCGCAGGCCATGCCGATGGCAACGATGAACTGCCAGTCCCGTCCGTTTGCGCCGACCCACGGCCCGCCCAGCGCGAGCAGGACCGCCGCCGCGAGACCACCCGTGAGCAGTGGCAGGGTGAGCGCCAGCCCCGCCGCCAAGCCCGTTTCGCGGCGGTTCTGCCAGGCCGCGCGCAGGTCTAGTTCAAGTCCCGCGGACCAGACGAACAGAATTACCGCCCACCACGCGATGCCGTTCAGCGCGGCGATAACCGGCGGGGCAAACAGGAAAGCGAAGCTGCCCGGCAGCATCGCACCGGCCACGCCCGGCCCCAGAACGATCCCGCTGACGATCTGGACGACGACGAGCGGTGCGTAAAAATCGGTACGGCCAAGCCGCCAGACCAGCCATGGCACGACATAGATGACCAGCATCGCCAGGAGGAATTTTTCGCTCGTGGTCATGTCAGGCGGTTCCTTGTGAGGTCACGGCAATCCGGTATCGCTGGCTGCGCCGCGCGAGCGGAGCGATGATGTCGTCGCCGCGCATGTCTCCCCGGCCGAGGCTGTTCGGCGCGTGGCTGACCGGCTCGAGGCAGAAGAAGGGCAGGTCGGGCGGGCAGTAGAGGTGGAATCCGGCCCCGTCGGCGGCAATGGCGACGGTGTGGCCCGCATCGGCGATGACTGCGCTCGGGGCAGGGCTGGCAAAGAAATTGTCCCGCCCGGCGAGCAGTTCGAGGGGGACTTCGCCGCCGGTGAAGAGCGCGCTGGGTGCCGGCGAGACGGCAAGGCCGGTCGGATCGTTGCGCCATTCGTGGGTCGCCGCGCAGGCGATGCGGGTGGCCGGGGTGCGCGGAAAATAAGGGTGCAGCCCAAGCCCGGCGGGCATGGCGGCGGAGCGGTGGCGGTTTTCGATCGTCAGTTCCACGAGCAGTTCGCAAGAGGTGAGGCAGAGCCTTTGCCATGCGGCATAGGGCCAAGGCCAGCCTGCCGCCGCGTAGTCGAGCCGCAGGACTGCACTGCGGGCAGTGACCTGTTCAACCGCCCAGCCGCTGCGCCAGCCGTGGCCGTGAAGGGCATGGGGCGCGCCTTCGGGGGCGACCTCCAGCACGATATCGCGACCACCGAAGGCGAAGCGGCCGCCCTCGATCCGGTTGGCGAAGGGCACCAGCGGGAAGCAGGCAGTCTGAAGCACGTCGTCCGGCCCCTCTGAGCTGCGCAGCACGGGGCGACCGTGGTGGGTCAGCGCGGCAATGGCCCCGCCCAGATCCGGGACGAGCGTGCAGCGCATGGGGCCGTGTTCAAGGACGATGGTGGACTGCGCGCCGCGCACCTGATTCTCCTGCGCCGGTGTGTTCAGAAATCGAAGGCGGGCAGCGGGACAGCGTGACCCAGCAGCATCGCGTCGGCGACCAGGGTCAGCGGGCGCGTGTCGGCGTCGCTGCACCCGGCGTTCACCAGTTCGGCGAAGCGGGTGTAGAGCCGCGGGTATTCGGCGCCATCGGCGGGGGCCTGCGCCTGTCCGTCGATAGCCAGATGATGGCCGCCGCGGGTAAGTTCCAGGGTGCCCGCGTCGGTGCGGACGGAGATGTCCCATTGTGGCAAGCCGCCATGGAGTATCGACAGGTCGCAGGTCACAGGCGCGCAATGTTCCTGAGCAGAATGGCCATGGCGCAGCGCCAGTTCGGCGGTCATCGGTGCCTGGCGGTTCTGCGGCAGGCCAAGGCGGGCGTTTTCGAGCGCGAGCGACCCCGGCAGGATGCGGGTCAGGATCGAAAAGGCGTTGATGGCCGAATCGAACACGCCGAATCCGCCCGCCGCGAGCAGCCAGTCCTGCCCTGGATGCCAGACCCGCACGTCCTCGCGCCAGACCACCTCCACCCGGTCGATGCGGCGGGATTTCAGCCAGGTCGCTGCCGCATCGACGCAGGCGGTTTCGCGGCTGTGCCATGCGGCAAACAGGCTGCGGCCGGCAGCGGCTGCGGCGCAGACCATGGCTTCGGCCTGTGAAAGGCAGGCGGCGGGGGGCTTTTCCAGCATGACGTGGAGGCCGGCCGCCAGCGCCTGTTCGGCCAGCGCGGCGCGGACTGCGGGTGGGGTGCAGAGCGTGACGGCGTCAAGCCGGGGGCCATCTGCGATGAGCGCGGCGAGGTCCGCAAAGGCCGGGATGCCGGCGATTTCGCCCAAAGGACTGGCCGTGGCGAGGAGGTCAAAGCGCGGGTTTTCCAGGATCGCCGGGACATGCTGGTCGCAGGCGATCTTGCCCACGCCGACAAGCCCCAGCCTGATTTTCCCTTGCGCCATCGACCCGATCCTCTCTCGCTCTTTACATTAATATGATATATCTGCTTAATGGCGTCAACAAGCAGACTGTTGCGGGCGAATCGCCATTTGCTGCGACTGGACGGCCATGATCGAGGAAGCGAGACGGCGCAGCGATGACCGAGAACCCCTCCAGACTGACACTGCGTTCGCGGGCATGGTTTGACAATCCCGACGCGCCCGACATGACCGCGCTCTATCTTGAGCGCTATCTCAACTATGGCCTGACCATGGACGAGCTGCAGTCCGACCGGCCGATCATCGGCATTGCCCAGACCGGTTCGGACCTCTCGCCGTGCAACCGTCATCACCTCGAACTGGCCAGGCGCGTGCGCGACGGGATCCGTGACATGGGCGGCATCCCGATCGAGTTCCCGGTGCATCCGATCCAGGAGACCGGCAAGCGCCCGACCGCCGGGCTGGACCGCAACCTCGCCTACCTCGGGCTGGTCGAAACGCTGTTCGGCTATCCGATCGACGGGGTGGTGCTGACCATCGGCTGCGACAAGACCACGCCGGCCTGCCTGATGGCGGCGGCCACGGTCAACATCCCGGCCATCGCACTGTCGGTCGGCCCGATGCTGAACGGCAATTTCAGGGGCGAGCGGACCGGCAGCGGCACCATCGTCTGGAAGGCGCGCCAGCTGCTCGCCGCGGGTGAGATCGACTACAAGGGCTTCGTTGCGCTGGTTGCTTCAAGCGCGCCGAGCACCGGCTATTGCAACACCATGGGCACGGCCACGACGATGAATTCGCTGGCCGAGGCGCTGGGTATGAGCCTGCCGGGAAACGCGGCGATCCCGGCGCCCTATCGCGACCGGGGCGAGAGTGCATTTCACACGGGGCGGCAGATCGTCGAGATGGTGCGGGCCGACCGCAAGCCTTCGGACATCCTGACCCGCGCCGCCTTCCTCAATGCGATCCGGGTCAATTCGGCCATCGGCGGCAGCACCAATGCGCCGATCCACCTCAATGCCATTGCCCGCCACGCCGGGGTGGAATTGGGCATCGAGGACTGGGAGCGCCACGGCGCGGACATTCCGCTGCTGGTCAACCTCCAGCCCGCGGGCGAATACCTGGGCGAGGACTATTACCGCGCCGGCGGCGTCCCTGCGGTGATGGGCGAGCTTTACCGCGCCGGGCTGCTTGACGGCACCGCGCTTACCGCCAACGGCCGAACCGTCGCGGAGAATGTGGCCGAGGCGCGGATCGAGGATGAACGGGTGATCCGCCCGCTCGCCGATCCGCTGATGGCGGGCGCGGGGCTGACGGTGCTGTCGGGCAACCTGTTCGAGGCGGCGGTGATGAAGAAGAGCGTCATCGGCGCGGGTTTCCGTGCGCGCTACCTTTCCGATCCGGCCGACCCCGAGGCATTCGAGGGCCGGGTCACCGTGTTTGACGGGCCGGAAGACTACCATGCCCGGATCGACGATCCCGCGCTCGGGATCGACGAGCGGTCGATACTGGTGATCCGCGGGGCCGGGCCGATCGGCTATCCGGGCGGGGCGGAGGTGGTGAACATGCGCCCGCCCGCTGCGCTGATCCGCGCCGGGATCGATGCCCTGCCCTGCATCGGCGACGGGCGGCAATCGGGCACCAGCGGTTCGCCCTCGATCCTCAACGCCAGCCCCGAGGCGGCAGCCGGCGGCGGGCTTGGCCTGTTGCGCAGCGGCGACATCGTGCGGATCGACCTGCGGGCGCGCAGCGTCAACCTGCTGGTTTCGGAAGCGGAGCTGGCATCGCGGCGGGCCGCCGCAGCCGATGCGCCGTTCGCCGGGCCTGCCAGCCAGACGCCCTGGCACGAAATCTCGCGCGCCATAACCGGGCAGTTCGCCGGCGGCGCGGTGATTGAAAGTGCGGTCAAGTATCAGCGCATTGCGCAGACCATGGGTCTGCCGCGCGACAGCCACTGAGGCACGCCGTGAGTCACTGGACCATTCTTGCGCGCGGATCGGACCGGCGCGACATCCTGGGCGAGGGCATTACCTGGGACCCGCGCGACAATGCGTTGCACTGGGTGGACATCATCGGCCGGCGGGTGAACCGCTTTTGCCTGTCCACCGGGGCCTATGCCGAATGGCCGGTGCCCGAGATGATCGGCTGGCTGTTGCCGCGCGCCGCCGCGCCGGGGTTCGTCGCCGGGCTGAAGAGCGGGTTTCATGTGCTGACGCTGGAGCCATTCGCCCTGACCGCCATTGCCGCGCCAGAACCGGGCTTGCCAGGCAACCGGATGAACGATGCCTGCGTCGATCCGGAGGGCAGGATATGGGCGGGCACGATGACGATGGAGGGCAACCGTGCCGACGGGGCGCTCTACCGGCTCGATCCGGACCTGTCGTGGAGCCGCCTCGATGCGCCCTACCGCATCGCCAACGGCCCGGCGATCTCGGCCGACGGGCGCTGGCTTTACCACACCGATAGCGCCGCGCGCGAGGTCTACCGGTTCGCCCGGCACGGCGACGGAACGCTGGGTCCGCGCGAGACGTTCATCGCTTTCCCGCCGGAATGGGGCGCGCCCGACGGGATGACGGTCGACGCCGGGGGAGGCCTGTGGATTGCCCATTGGGGCGGGGGCTGCGTCAGCCGGTTCACCCCCGAAGGCCGGCGCGAGCGCTGGATTGACCTGCCCGCCAGCCAGATTACCAAGCCGTGCTTTGCCGGCCCCGGACTTGACCGGATGTTCGTCACCAGCGCCAGCGACGGCGTGGACGAGGCTCTGGCCGGCTGCGTGTTCGAGGTCGATCCGGGCTGCAAGGGCCTGCCGCCGCATTGCTTTGGCGGCTAGGGCGATGGGCCCTTCAGGGACTTTCGCTGCAATCGGCGATCACGGCCATCACGTCGCCGATGATCGCCGCCATCGCCGCACGCGCGGCATTGGCATCGCGCGCGACGATTGCGTCGCGGACCGCGCCGTGGGCGGCAAGGTCCGCGGTCCTTCCGGCGATGCGGTTGGTCAGGCGGATCGAGGTGCGCAGCGCGGTTGCCACCAGGTCGCGGAACTGCATGAAGAACGGGTTGCCGCTGGCGCTGAGGATGGCGAGGTGAAAGGCGATGTCGGCGTCCAGCCCGTCATCCTCGCCCCGTTCGGCCGCCGCCATCCGCGCAAAGCCATCCCCGATCAGCGCCAGGCCCCCGGCATCGGCCGCACTGGCCGCCAGCGCAGCCGCAGCCGGTTCGATGGCAAGGCGCAGCTGGTTGAACTGGGCGAGCAATTCGGTCGAAAACGTGCGTTCGAGAAGCCAGCTCAGCACATCGGCGTCGAGCAGGTTCCAGGCGTTTACCGGCTGGATCGACGTGCCCTGTCGCGGCCGCGCAGTGAGCAGGCCCTTGGCAGTCAGCATCTTGACCGCCTCGCGCGTGACCGAGCGGCTTACCCCGAACTGCTTCGACAGTTCGGCCTCGGTGGGGAAGCCGGTGGCCGCATAGGCACCTGTCACGATCAGTTTGCCGAGGTGGTCCAGCAATCCATAGGTCAGGTTCCGGCCCAACCCGCCCGGGATGCTGTCATTTCCGGTTGCCATCTGCCTGCACCGTCCTGTCGGGGGTTTAATCATATAAATATGCTGAGCCGCGTTCTGGCGAAAATGCCCGTTTTTGCAAGGGCTCCTGATGGGAAAACAAGCCAATGTCGCTGACCATGCTCGATACGGTGGTGATCGTCGCGCCGCTTGTCGCCCTTTACGCGGCGTGGTGGTGAGATGATGGCGCGTTCTTCGGCGAGCCTCATCGCCATTGACTGGGGCACTACCAACCGCCGCCTGTTCCTGCTCGATTCGCGCGGCGAAGCGGTCGACACGCTGCGCGATGATCGCGGCCTGCTGGCTGTTCCGCCCGGCGGCTTTCCGGCGGAGGTCGCGGCGATCCGCGCCGCCCACGGCGACCTGCCGGTGCTTTGCGCGGGCATGGTCGGTTCGGCCCAAGGCTGGGTGAACGTGCCCTATCTGCCGTGCCCCGCGGGCCTGGCCGACCTTGCCGGTGCGCTGCACTGGGTGGAGCCGGGGCGCACGGCCATCGTGCCCGGCCTGTCCGATCCGGCGGGCGACGTGATGCGCGGCGAGGAGGTGCAGTTCCTTGGATCTTTTGCCGCCGGGATGGTCCCCGAGGACGCGCTGCTCTGCCAGCCGGGAACCCATTGCAAATGGGCCTGGGTCACGGGCGGCAAGCTGTCCGGCTTTGCCACGGCAATGACCGGCGAGCTTTTCGCACTCCTCAAGGAGCGCAGCCTGCTTGCCGAGTTTTTGACCGGCGAAGTGCGCGACGGCGAGGCGTTCCGGGGCGGGGTGAGGGCTGGGCTGTCGGGCCGGCTGACGAGCCACCTGTTCGGCGTGCGGGCCAGCGCCTTGCTTGGCCTGCGGGCCGCGGAAGATAGCGCGGCCTATGCCTCGGGTCTGCTGATCGGCCACGACGTCGCCGGCGAAGGCCTGCAGCCGGGCGAGGAGGTCCATATCCTCGCCGACCCGCACCTCGGCGCGCTCTATGCCGCCGCCGTGACCATCGCCGGCGGAATTCCCGTTTCCCTCGACAGCCATGCCGCCTTTGTCGCCGGCATTGGTCAAATCTGGAAGGCGAACCAGGCATGATGACACCATTGGAATCCTTGATCGAGGCCGCCGGACGTTGCCCGCTGGTGGCGATTCTGCGCGGCGTGCGCCCGGACGAGGTCGAGGCCGTGGCCGATGCCCTGGTCGAGGCCGGGCTGGCCATGATCGAAGTTCCGCTCAATTCGCCCGAGCCGCTCGATTCGATCGCGCGGCTGGCGCGGCGCTATGGGCCCGAGGTGATGATCGGTGCGGGGACCGTGCTGACCCCGGCCGACGTGGCCGCGGTCCGCGCGGCAGGCGGGCGGCTGATCGTCTCGCCCAACGCCAACCCCGAGGTCATCCGCGCCAGTGCCGGGCTGGTGTCCCTGCCAGGGTTCTATACTCCGTCCGAGGCCTTTGCCGCGATCGCGGCCGGGGCGACCGGGCTCAAGCTGTTTCCGGCCGACGGGGCGAGTCCCGCCTATCTCAAGGCCCAGCGCGCCGTTTTCCCGGCGGGGCTCCCGCTGTTCGCCGTGGGCGGGATCACGCCGGACAACCTGGCGCAGTGGCTGGCGGCCGGGGCCATGGGGGCGGGGATCGGCTCGGCGCTTTATGCGCCGGGGCTGACCGCGGCCGAGGTGGGCCTGCGGGCCCGTGCCTTTGTCACGGCAGCGCGGCCGTGAGGGGCGTGGGGACTGGCGCGCTGCTGGCTGCGGCGCTGATTGCAGGGCGCGCGGGGGCTGAAACGCCGCGGCTCGCGCCGTCCGGGCAATGGTCGCTTTCGCAGGTGGGCAGCGCGCCGGTCCCGCCAATGGGGTGGAACAGCTGGAACGCATTCGGCACCGATGTCGACGAAGCCAAGGTGATCGGCGCGGCCGAGGCCATCGTCCGGACCGGGCTGGCTGCCAAAGGCTACTCCTACATCAACATCGACGACGGCTGGTGGCTGAAACGGCGACTGGCCGACGGCCAGATGATCGTCCGCACCTCGCTGTTCCCCAGCGCGCGGATCGAAGGGGCGGCCGATACCTCGTTCAAGCCCTTCACCGACCGCATCCACGCCATGGGCCTGAAGGCGGGGATCTACACCGACATCGGCTACAATGCCTGCTCGCAGGCCTATGCCTATGATAACCCCAACCTTCCCGAAGGCACTCAGGCCGAGCGCGAGGTCGGCCTATACGGTCATGTCCGGCAGGACATCGCGCTCTATTTCGGGGCCTGGAATTTCGACTATATCAAGGTCGATGCCTGCGGGATCAGCGCCTATGGCCCCGACACGGCAGAAGAACGACAGGGCCGTTACCGGATCTTGCCGCGCCTGATCACCGACCAGAAAACCAACCGCACGAATATCCCGGCCGTCCGCGCGCTCTATGCCGAAGTGCGCGACACCTTGCAGCGCCAGCGGCCTACCGGCGATTTCGTCCTGTCGCTGTGCAACTGGGGGTCGGCCAACGTGCGCGCCTGGGGCAAGGAGGTCGGCACGATCTGGCGCACCAGCACCGACATCACTTCGGGCTGGTCGCGCATGCTGCACAATTTCGACTCGGTGGTCACGCGCGAGCTCTATGCCGGGCCGGGGCGCTGGAACGATCCCGACATGCTGGAGGTCGGTCAGGGCGATTTCGATGAGAACCACCTTGCCGAGGCGCGCGCCCACTTCAGCCTCTGGGCGATCGAGGCTGCGCCGCTGCTGATCGGCTACGACCTGCGCAAGGCGCCGCCGGCGCTCCTCGACATTCTCGGAAATGCCGAGGTCATTGCGGTGAACCAGGACCCGGCAGGCAACCAGGGGGTCCTGGCCCATGACGGCGACGATTACCAGATTATCGTCAAGACGCTGGCGGGCCGGGGCGAGAAGGCCGCGGCGCTGTTCAACCGCACCGACCGCCCGGCCGAATTCGAACTGAACGCGGCGCACCTCAAGATGGCGGCGGATCGGCCGATCGCCGTGCGCGATCTCTGGGCTCATCAGGATCTCCCGGCCTTCACCGGCGCCCGCAAGATCCGGTTGCAGCCGCACGAAGTGGTCATGCTGCGGGTGTCCGGCACGCCCCTGCTCGCCAGCGGGCATTTCCTGTCCGAGATGCCCGGGCGCATCAACGTGGCGCAGGACGGCATTCCGGCGCTTGAACCCGACCCGACGATCCATCGCACGGCAGACCCCTATGCCCCCTCCACCCGCAGCACCGGCTCGCGTCCGGTCTATGCCGGATGGGGCGGGGCGCGGGCCGATGCGACGCCCTATGCCGAGACGCTGGAGATTGCCGGAACACCGTTCCGCAGCGGGATCGGCGTGCTCGCCAATTCACGCCTTGAGGTGAAGGCAGACGGCGCGTTCGGTCGCTTTTCGGCCAAGGTCGGGGTCGACGATTCCACGCGCGGGAAATCGGCGGCGGTGCGTTTCGAGGTCTATGGCGATGGCCGGCTTCTCGCCCGGTCGCGGCCCGCGCGGTTCGGCCAGCCCGCCGTTCGGATTGACGCAGCGATCGCGGGGGTCAAGGTTGTGGAACTGATCGCGCGGCAGCTTGGCGCAGCTGAAGCGAACGTGGTGGTGACATGGGCCGATGCTGCGCTGCAATAGAGTCTTTTCCACTTACGTGGAAGCGGTGCCGCACCTGTTTCAGTGTAACTGAAACAGAGTCTGGGCGCGCAGGGGCGGTCTGGTTCGGGGAGGGCGGTGGCATGGTGGCATGGCCGGGGCCGCCTCTGTGTGCGGCCGCTCTTGCCGGCATAGACCGGGATGACTGTCCGTTTCGCTGATTTCACCCTTGCGCGGTCAGCCCCGCGGCCGCGATGCCAGCCAGCGCGCAGGCTTCGTCATTGTCGCTGGTGTCGCCGGTGATGCCGACCGCCCCGATGGTCTGTCCCGCACGGTCCAGCACGATCACGCCGCCCGCTGCCGGAATCACGCCGTGGGGGCTGATCGGGCCGAGCGAGGCGATGAAGCTTGGCCGTTCGGCTGCCATGTCGGCGATCTTGCGGCTGGAAACGCCAAGGCTCAGCGCCCCCCCGGCCTTGCCGCTGGCGATCTGCAGCCGCAGCGTCGAGGAACCGTCCTGACGCTGGAACGCGATCAGGTGGCCACCCGGGCACAGCACGGCGACGCTCAGCGGCTTGAGGCCGAGTTCGGCCCCCCTGGCCAGCGCGGCGGCAATGATGGTGTTGGCCTGGCTGAGCGTGATCGCGGTCATGCGGGGGGTCCTTTTGGGGGATGGTTTTCAAAACACGCTGGTGCCGGCCCGCCGGTTGCCCAGTCGAGCAGCTCGACCGTGTGGACCACGGGCACCCCCGCGCGCAGGCCGATCTGGACCGCGCAGCCGATGTTGCCGGTTGCGATCACGTCGGCACCCAGCCGATCGAGGTTGGCCGCCTTGCGGTCGCCCAGCTGCCCGGCCAGCGTGGGCTGGAGGATGTTGTAGGTCCCGGCCGAACCGCAGCACAGGTGCGCCTCGATCGGCGTACGCACGGTATAGCCCGCCGCTGCGAGCAATCGCCCGGGCGCCTCGGTCACTTTCTGCCCGTGCTGGAGCGAACAGGCCGCGTGATAGGCCACGGTGAGGTTGCGGCCCTTGCCCGGCGGCAGGCCGGTCTCGGCCAGGAACTCGCTGATGTCCTTGGTCAGCGCCGAAACCCGCGCGGCCTTTTCCGCATAGGCGGGGTCACCGCGCAGCATGAAGCCGTAGTCCTTGATCGTCGTCCCACAGCCCGAAGCCGTGACGAGGATCGCCGCCAACCCCATTCCACTGTGCCCCTTGCCGTCGATCTCGCGGGTCCAGGCATCGACATTGCGGCGGGCAGCGTCGAGCGCATCGCCCTCGCGGCCCATGTGATGAACCAGCGCGCCGCAGCACACCTCGCCCGGCGCGAAGATCACGTCATGCCCGGTGCGGTTGAGAAGGCGGACGGCGGCGGCGCGGAATTCGGGGCGCAGCACCGGTTCGGCGCAGCCGGCCAGCAGCGGCGCAGCCTCGATCGCCCAGAGGCTGAAGTGGGCGCGCGCCTCGGCA
>CAYFJH010000068.1:0-16863 GCA_964343385.1 uncultured Novosphingobium sp.
CCGTGACCACCGCCACCTTGCCATTCAGGTCCATGCCCAAAACCCGTCACTCCCACCGTTTTTTGTCACAAGATATAGTGACCCAACCCCCGGAACGGCTCCAATCATTATTCTTGATCACACCATACGGCCTTTGCATGAGAATATCGCTTTCGATGCGATGCGGGGCTGACATGATCCAATGAACTATTCGGATTGGGCCTTCCGGGGTTCCCGTCCTAAAGTCACGACATGTAAATCACGCCATTGAGGCAGGAATTTGGCCGAAAGGATTTGATCAAAACGGTCCCCCCTCTCGGCGAAGCTCAGGATAAAATTGTTTCGTCGGGCAGCTCGAAGTATCGACATATTCCTGCGCTTGCCTGCTCGCACTGAGCCGTTTTGCTTCAAACCTCGATGGCGCGAAGACTGGACGGTCCTGCGATGCGAGTAGGCACTTCCAAGATCGAATGTCACCAATCAGGGAGAGACAAATGCGCTGGAAGAACCGACCCGAAGGATCCAGCCTGGGGGGATCTGAAGTCACTGGCAGACTGGCTGTGATGCCTTGATCAAACTGTCACTTGTCGAGCAAATGTCGGTGACAGCCGGCATGACTGCCTTTGACGCCTTCGAAAACGCGCTGGTCACGGCGCGGCATGCCGAAGCGCTCGGGTTTCACCGCATGTGGTTCGCAGAGCATCACGGCCTTGATGCGGTAGCCTCGCAGGCACCGGAGGTCCTGATGGCAATT
This sequence comes from uncultured Novosphingobium sp., assembly GCA_964343385.1. Classification (GTDB taxonomy): domain Bacteria; phylum Pseudomonadota; class Alphaproteobacteria; order Sphingomonadales; family Sphingomonadaceae; genus Novosphingobium. Next base: position 734 of record CAYFJH010000068.1, read on the forward strand.
GTCGCGCGTGAGACGGAACGCTTGCGTATCGGATCGGGTGCGATCCTGCTCAATAATTATTCGCCGTTCAAGGTTGCCGAGCTCTTCTTGCAGATGGAAGTGGCGGCACCGGGCCGCTTTGACCTGGGTCTTGGCCGCGCGACTTCGGGGCCGCTGGTCGATCTGGCCCTGAAGCGGGACCGCCGGGCACCGCATGTCGATGATTTTAACCAGCAGGTGCAAGAAGTGCTGGCCTTCCTTCATCGCGATTTTCCCGTTGACCACCCCTTCCGGAAGATCAGTTTGATGCCGACGGTGGAAGCGCGGCCTGAACCGTGGATCCTGGGCTCGTCAGGTAACAGCCTGGGTCTGGCTGCCGCACTCGGGATCGGATATTCCTTCGCGGCGTTCCTCAATCCAAACGGGGCCATTGCGGCGCTCCAAGGATATCGCCGGGCATTCAGGCCGACCCAATATGGCGCGCCGACGCCGCAAGCCATGCTCTGCATCAGCGTTTTTTCCGCCGACACCGACGACGAGGCGCACCGGATGACCTGGCCTACCCGCGCTGTCTTCGCCGGGCTGCACCGAAGTGTTGGCGACGGCATTTTCCCGACCATCGAGCAAGCCGAGCGCATGCTTTCATCCGGACAGCGCGATGCGCCGTCCGTGATCAGCGGGGGAAACTGGCCCGCGCAACTGGCCGGTAGTCCCAAGACGCTCCGGCAACAGCTTTCGCAAATGATCGAGGAAAGCGGCGCAACCGAAATCATGCTGCAGAGCATCAGTCCCGATCAGGAGGCGCGCCGCCGCACGCACGCACTCGTCGCCGAGATCCTGGACGTGGGGGCGTCCGTGCGCGCCGTGTGACGCACGGTTGCCGCAAACCATTCCAGCCCGATATCACGGCCGCTCCGCTAATCACCGGACATCGTCAAGCTGTCTGACCCGGGACGCTTCAGGCGAGCAAAGCGCATGCGTTGTTTGATTCTGTGTCGGCGTCGAGAAGCGTAGCCTGCTTATTTCGTCCTATCGAACTGCATATGGCGGCACGGCGAACTTAGCGCGGAATACCGATAGCCATTTGACATGCTTGTGGAAATATTCGTCACCCCAGACCCTCTGGAGGGGGTGAGGGCGCGAAAATCCTGCAAAATGAGAAATGGTCGGGATGACAGGATTCGAGTAAATAACTGGAAATACTTAATAAAATAAGGCATAATCCACTACACAGCACCTGCACAGGTATGGATTTCCGGGCGCTTTCGCCGGTAACCTGCACGGATTCTGCACAGTGGAGCGTGGCGTGGCGTTTATCACCGACAAAGAGGAACTGAAAGCCGGCCTGATCATCTTCAGGCGCGGCGATGTGGCACACCGCAATTTCTATTGCCGCATCAAGCTCCCCAAAGAGGATCGCTACAAGACGATTTCACTCCACACAGCGGATCGGGAGTCGGCCCGCGACCGCGCGTTCGATCAGGATGCCGACATCCGGTTTCGCGTGAAGCATGACGTTGCGGTGTTCAATCGCCCGTTTCGGCAAGTGGCGGAAGAGTATCTCCAGACGCAGCAGCGTCGCGCCGATACGGGCGAGGTTTCCCACGACCGGGTGAAGAATCTCAGAAACGCTTTCAAGAAGGCGCTCGAATCTTATGTCGGCAGCACCCAGATTCACCTGATCGGTCAAGACCGTTGGGCGGGGTATCCGACTTGGCGGCGGGAAAATGGCAAGGGTCGATTTCGCGAGCATATCAGCGATGCGACAATTCAGTTTGAGATGGGCGCGCTAAACGCGGTGATGAACTTCGCCATCACCAAGCGTCTTGTGCCTGCCAGCCACCGCTTTGAAGGCAGGCCAAAACTCAAAACCATGCGCCGCGACGAGTTCACCATTGAGGAATATCGCAAGCTGCACAGTGTCGGGCGCAAGTGGATCAGGGCGGCAACAACACCCCAAGGCATCTGGTATCGCTCGATGTGCTACAATTTCATGCTCATCATGTGCAATACGGGTATGCGCCCGCCCGAGGCGAAGAATTTGCGCTGGCGCGACATCACGCTCGCCAAGGATCGTGACGGGCGCGAGATCGTCGTGATGTTCGTCCAGGGCAAAGGAAAATCCCGCAAGCTCGTGGCTCCCAAGAGTGTCGGCGAATACCTCGCCCGCGTCCGCGAACTGTCCAAGGCCACCGCGCCCGATGATTCCGTGTTCACGATCATCAACGGCAAGCCTGCCAAATACCTCTATAGCGACACCGTGCAGGCATTGCTCGTGGAGGCTGGGTTGCGGATGGGTCCGAATGGCATACCACGGTCAACCTATTGCTTCCGCCACACCTACGCCACCTTCCGGCTGAGCGAGGGCGTGGATGTTTATATCCTTTCCGAGCAAATGGGCACTTCGGTCAAAATGATCGAAAATCACTATGGGCATGTGAATACGATCAAACACGCTGACCGCGTGTTGATGGGCATTGGCGGCTGGGAAGCCATGCACGTCGAAATGGATGCAGAAGACGCCGCTGAAGAAGCCACCGCTAAAGCGCGGCAGGCCGCAAAATCGAAACAGTCGATCCGACCTTCTCACCTCAAACGCTGACTCCGCATCGCTGATGCCCTTCGGAGGCTCGCGTTTGCGCCGGTTACCCGATGCGCCGCTGGCGCACTTAATCGGGACACCGGCCAAGCGGGCAAAGGAAATAGGTGCGCCGAGCCTCAAGCACCCCTTTGCCCGCGTCTTCACCGCAGTTGTCGCCACTTCGCCGCTGGCGATTTCAAAGTGGGCGTCATGCGGGGCCTTTCTATCGGCAACCGAAAATCCTGGCGAGATCGACGACATCAGCGTTCCTGGTGGCCGCTACCAGCTTTGATCAGGCTTTTTGGTGATTGATTTGCTATCGCTTTATCAATCACAATCATGCTACATCGTGATTGATAGAAAGGCGTCCTATCGATCATGCGCTGGAATTGGCAACTTCCCGACTGGCCTGATTTCCGTTTCGACGCCGATCGTATCCGCGCGTCAGAAGAGCAATTCCTGAAAGGCTCCGGCGTCGTCATCGGCGCACTGCACCATCTTGATCCCGATGAGCGCGATGGCCTGACCATCGAGCTTATCTCGCAGGAGGTTGTCGATAGCTCCGCCATTGAGGGCGAAATCCTCGACCGCGCCAGCGTCCAGTCGTCGCTCGCGCGACATTTGGGCTTTGCCGCCGACCAGCGCCGCGCAAGCGCGGCTGAGGCCGGGGCCGCCGAACTCATGGCCGATGTTTATCGCAACCATGCTGCACCACTCGACGATCAGTCCCTGTTCGCGTGGCACGCCATGCTGATGAACGGGCGTCGCGACATTGCCGATGTCGGGCGCTACCGGACGCACGAAGATGCGATGCAGATCGTTTCGGGCGCACTCCATGCGCCGCGTGTGCATTTCGAGGCACCGCCCTCGGATACCGTCCCGATGGAAATGTCCCGCTTCATCGCGTGGTTCAATGACAGCGCGCCGTCGTCTCCAAACCCGCTACCCGCAATCACCCGGGCCGCAATCTCGCACCTGTGGTTTGAGAGCATCCATCCCTTTGAAGACGGCAATGGCCGGATAGGGCGGGCGATTGCTGAAAAGGCATTGGCCCAAAGCCTCGCGGCCCCGACGTTGACGGCACTCGCGGAAACGATCCATCGCCACCGCAAAGCCTATTACGCCGCGCTCCAGCTTGGCAGCCAGAGCAACGACATCAATGCCTGGCTGACGTGGTTTGCCGATATTGTGATCGAGGCGCAGGCGCGGACGATAACCCGCATCCGCTTCCTGATCGACAAGACACGGCTACTCGATCGCTTGCGCGGAGAGATCAACGAACGGCAGGAAAAGGCCCTGCTTCGTATGTTCCGCGAAGGGCCGGATGGTTTTGCGGGTGGATTGAGTGCCGAGAACTATCGGACGATCACAGATGCCAGTCTTGCCACTACGACGCGTGATCTGGCTGATCTTGTTGAAAAAGGTGCGCTAATTCGCACCGGTGAACGTCGTTACGCGCGTTATCGACTTACCGCTGGAATAACGGTCGATCACAGTGCAAGTGAAGAATGAAATGCTTACAGATTATCACTCAAAATACTTGGCTAGCGATCTTGTGCGACGTCGATCATCCGATAGCAGCGACAAGTTGGCCGTAGCAGTCGCTGGCGCGCAGGTGGACATGAACCCACACCAAGTTGACGCCGCGCTCTTCGCGTTCGCCTCACCTTTGTCAAAGGGCGCTTTGCTTGCCGATGAGGTGGGGCTTGGAAAGACCATTGAAGCAGGTCTGGTCATCTCTCAACGCTGGGCCGAGGGCAAACGAAGGGTGTTGATTATCGCCCCGTCCAATCTGCGTAAGCAGTGGTATCAGGAAATGAACGAGAAGTTCTTCATTCCCTGCTCCATCATCGAATCGAAGTCATACAACGCCGCGATCAAGGCAGGCGATTTCCGACCATTCGACCTGAATGACAGTGTCGTGATCTGCTCTTATCAATTTGCCCGCAACAAGGCCGCAGACGTGCATTCAACGCCTTGGGATCTTGTCGTTATCGACGAAGCCCACCGACTGCGGAACGTCTATAAGCCGTCGAATGTGATCGCCAACACTTTGAAAATGGCGCTGGCGGAACGGCACAAGCTGTTGCTGACGGCGACGCCTCTGCAAAACTCGCTATTGGAGCTGTTCGGATTGGTCAGCTTCATCGACGAACATACGTTTGGCGATTTGAAGAGCTTTCGGGAGCAATTCGCCAATCTGTCGCAGGAGCGAACCTTCGAGATTCTGCGTGAGCGTTTGAAGCCGGTTTGCCATCGCACGCTTCGCCGGCAGGTGACAGCCTATGTCCCCTACACCAAACGCCACGCGATTTTGGAGGAGTTCAGCCCGGACGAAGCGGAAGACCGACTCTATAATCTCGTGACTGAGTATTTGCAGCGCGACAACCTTCAGGCGCTTCCCGCCAGCCAACGCTCTCTGATGACGCTCGTGCTTCGTAAGCTGCTCGCGTCGTCCACCTTTGCCATCGCGGGCGCGCTCACCTCAATATCCAACCGGCTACAAAAGCGGCTCGATCAGAGTAGGCCCACGTCGCTCTTAGACGAGCTGGACGAGGATTATGAGGCGCTAGATGAGACGGCGGAGGAGTGGTCGGATGACGAAATTGAACCACTGACGGAAGCCGACCAGAGGGCGCTTGAACTCGAAATTGTCGAGCTTCGTGAGTTTGCGGAATTGGCAACCTCTATCGACCAAAACGCCAAAGGGAGGGCGTTGCTGAAAGCTCTGGAAGTTGGCTTCGCCAAGGCGCGCGAATTAGGTGCCGACGAAAAGGCGATCATTTTCACAGAATCGCGCCGCACCCAATCCTATCTGCTGCGGGTGCTGGCCGACAGTCCATTTGCAGACCGCATAGTCCTGTTCAACGGCACCAACACCGACGATCAATCTAAGGCGATTTACCGCGAATGGGTGTCCCGCCACGAAGGTTCGGATCGAGTCACGGGGTCGAGGACCGCCGATATGCGCTCTGCTTTGGTCGATTATTTCCGCGAGCAAGGCCGGATCATGATTGCGACCGAGGCCGGTGCCGAGGGCATCAATCTGCAATTCTGCTCAATGGTCGTGAACTATGACCTTCCCTGGAATCCGCAGCGTATCGAGCAGCGCATCGGGCGTTGCCATCGCTACGGCCAGAAGCATGATGTCGTCGTCGTCAATTTCCTCAACCGGAAGAACGAGGCCGACCAGCGAGTCTATCAGTTGCTGTCCGAGAAGTTCGAGCTTTTCGAGGGCGTTTTCGGAGCGAGCGACGAGGTGCTTGGAGCCATTGAATCTGGCGTCGATTTTGAAAAGCGGATTGCCGGTATCTACCAACAATGCCGCCAGACCGCCGAGATCAAGTCCGCTTTCGACGAACTCCAGCTCGAACTCACCCTTGAGATCAACGAGGCAATGACCCACGCGCGGCGCAAACTGCTCGAAAATTTCGATGACGAGGTGCGCGAGAAGCTCAAGATGCGCAACGCCGACACGAACTTGCACCTCAGCCAGTTCGAGCGGCAGTTGATGAAGCTGGCGGCGCATGAGCTGGACGGTGATGCCGATTTCATCGACTCATCATCGTTCCGGCTAAATGCCGTCCCGCATTGGTTCTCGGGCGAGGGCGTTCCAATCGGCCTGTATGAATTGCCGCGCCGCACCGGCGACGCGCATCTGTTCCGCGTCAATCATCCGCTCGGTCAGGCCATCGTTGCCCGCGCGCAATCGCGCGACCTGCCTGTTGCCGAGATCGTCTTCGATTATTCCGGCCATGAAGGGCGCATTTCCCAAATCGAGCTTCTGAAAGGGCAATCGGGCTGGCTCGCAGCCTCGATGCTTTCGGTCGAAGCGTTGGGCCAGAGCGAGGATCACCTGTTGCTCGCGGGAACGACCGACGATGGCAAGGTGCTAAGTGCTGAGGCGACCACCCGGTTGATGACCATCGCCGGCAGCGTCGCCAGTTCGGCAACACAGCCGGAATCGGTTGCAGCCATGCTTGCGCAGTCGCTGGTCGATCAGCAGGCGCACATCCGGCGAGACATATCCGAACGCAATGCCCGTTTTTTCGAGATCGAGGCCAACAAGCTCGATGGATGGGCGGACGATTTGAAGGTCGGCCTGGAGCGTGAGCTGAAGGAGCTTGATCGCCAGATCAAGGAAGCCCGCCGCGCCGCCACCTTGGCGCAGACGCTTGAGGACAAGCTGGCGGGGCAAAAAGCCGTCAAGGCGCTCGAAATCGAACGCTCGAACAAGCGCCGCTCACTGTTTGATGCGCAGGACAAGATCGACGAGCAGCGGGCGGTGTTGATCGCCCAGATCGAAGGAAAGCTCGAACAGAGCGCAGAGACCAAGCCGCTGTTTACGATCCGCTGGAGGGTGCAATGAGCGACGAGAAATCTCCGTCCGAAAAGTTGGCGACGCTGACCGTGGATCGCTTGATCCAGTCGGGCTTGCTCCGTGCAACAAGGCGTGATGCACTCATCGCCGAGATTGCAGCAGGCACCATCAAGGGGGGCGATTGGAAAGTTGAAATCGAACTCGCGTCGGCAAAGGCGCCAGTCTGATGGCTGCTTCCGCACCGTTGAAATCACTTACGCTCACCGCCTTTCGTGGTTCCGCAGGGACTTTCAAACTCGATTTTGAGAAGGGGAAGAAACTTGCCCTGATCTACGGTGAGAATGGCACCGGGAAGACAACCATCTGCGATGCGTTTGAATTTTTGGCGAAAGACAATGTTGGGTCTCTCGACAGCCGCGGCTTAGGCGCAGGCGTCAGGAAATATTGGCGAACGGTTGGGAAGCCCGCACATGAGTTTGTCGTCGAGTTGGCAACCAGTAATGGAAACTGCACGGGCAAGCTGGCCGGAAACATGGCGACCTTGCTCAGCGGGGCGGCACCGCCACGAGTAGAACTCCTGCGCCAGCGCCAGATTCTGGAGCTGATCGAAACCCAGCCCGCGAAACGCTATGATGCGATAAAGCGGTTCATCGACATCGACGCATTCGAGAAGTCGGAAGAAGCGCTGCGCCAGCAGGGGAAGACACTTTCTGCCGAGCATGAATCAGCGAAGCAGGCCGAAGGCCAGAGCCTTGAAGAGTTGCAAGGCTCTTACGAAGCGGCCGGAAGTCCGGCGGGGTTGAATGCGGTTGAGTGGGCAAAACAAAAGCTCGCGGAACCGACAACGGGGTTGGAAGCCGACATCGCGGCGATTGGCAAGCTGCGCGCTTCGTTCGATGCGCTCAAAGCCTTCCCAGAAAAGCTGGGTGAAAGGCGCAATGCCCTAACGACGGCACAGACCACTGCCGATGCGGCGGATCAAGCCCAGCTCGATGCTCTTGCGACCGTCGATGGCACAGCGGCGGAACGGGAAGCCGTCCTGACCGCCGGTATGCACTACCTCGATGCCCATGCCGACGCCGAGCAATGCCCCCTGTGCGAAGGCAAGGATAAAATCGCAGGATTGGCCGATGCGGTCAAGAATGCGCTCGCTCAGCTTGGGGCGCTCACCACCGCGAATACGAAAAAGAAACAGGCACATGCGGCGCTGAATGCCGCGAAGAGTGCGTTGCAGCAGATCGAGGCAGATTACACTAAGGCGGTGGCGGCACTTTCGACCGCTCAATTGGCGCATCAATGGAAGGCCGGGGTTCAACTTCCGGCCTCGGATGCCCCCGCCGATCCTGCTTCGTTGCCCACGTGGCTTGCGGCAAACGAGGGTCCAGCGGCAACCTGGGCCGATGTTGAGGCAGGCTGGCGTGGCGAAAGCAAGTTTCGCGCGCAGTTGAAATCCGCTGCCGATCGCTACGATACGAATGCGGCGCGTGTCGTTGAACTGGCAATCCTCATTCCCAACCTGGAAATGGCGCTCGCGCAATGCGTGGAGGAGCGCCAGAAGTTCACCGACAGCATCATCACCGAGATCGCGCAGGAGGTCGGCAAGCTCTATGAAAAGGTCCATCCCGGCGAGGGGCTGGACAAGATCGCGTTGGAGCTGGACCCGGCCCGCCGCGCTTCCTTGAATCTCGGCGCGACCTTCGAGGGGCACGATGCTCCGCCGCAAGCGTATTTCAGCCAGTCGCATTTGGACACGCTGGGCCTGTGCGTGTTTCTGGCGCTTGCCGCTCGTGATCGCGCCGATGAAACCGTCCTCATTCTCGACGATGTATTGGGCAGCGTGGATGAGCCGCACGTCGAGCGTGTCATCGGCATGATCTACGAGATCAGCACCACCTTCCAGCACACAATCGTCACCACTCACTATCGCCCGTGGCGCGAGAAATATCGCTGGGGCTGGTTGAAGCCCGGACAGGCATGTCAGTTCGTCGAATTGACCGGGTGGGGAATCGATGACGGCATTCGCATCATCAGCTCACTGCCGGAAGTTGATCGTTTGCGGGCGCTCCTTGCGGAAGCGCCGATTGATCCGCAGGCCATTTGCAGCAAGGCGGGCGTCATCCTTGAGGCGGTGCTGGACTACCTGACCCTGAAATATGAATGTGCTGTGCCGCGCCGTCATGGCGCCGCTTATACCGTGGGCGACCTGCTGCCTGCCATCGGCTCGAAGCTGCGTGACGCGCTCAAAGTGGAAATCCGCGACGGCATCACCGATACCGCCGCTGCCTCTACTAGCACCATCGAGTTGAAGCCGATCTTCGACGAGCTGACTCGCATCGCGCAGGTGCGCAACGCCTTTGGCGCGCATTTCAAGGCCATTTCGTTCGAGCTGCTGGATACTGACGCCGTTGGCTTTGCCAAGCATGTGTTGATGCTGGTCGATGCACTGACCCACACCGAGGACGGTTGGCCCAGCAACGACAAATCCGGCAGCTATTGGCGTAACAGCGCCGATTCCCGGCGTCTGCATCCACTGAAGAAACCGAGCTAGAATATGCCCATTCGACCCGAGCAATTTGCGATTCTAAAAACGCATATTGAGCAGATCTATGTGCCGCATCTTCCTAAGCTGTTGCAGCCGAAATCTGAAGCCGACGATCTGAAGAAGAACGTGGATCGCTCCTTCGCGGCCTTCGCCATCGACCATATCTGTCGGCTCGACCCAAAAAAGGCAGCGAAGGCAGTGGTCGATGATTTTGACGATCATGGCATCGACGCCATTTACTATCACGCACGAACGAAGACCCTTTATCTCGTCCAGGCTAAGTTGAAGGATACTTCAGCATTCACTCAGCCGGAGGCTCTCGCATTCTCGCAGGGCATCAGGAAATTGCTCAACGGGGATTTCAACGGCTTCAATGCAAATGTAATTGCTCGTGAATCAGCAATCCGTTCTGCGCTGGATCATTGCGATAAAATCGAGATTGTTATCGCCCATACTGGCGAAGGTATCACGGCCAATGCTGCCAAAGCAATGAGCGATTTGTTGGCCGACAAGGCAGGTGGCGAAGGCCGCCTCCACGACACCGTTCTAGATTTTGACGCAGGCCGCACCGTTGACGGACTTCACAGCGTCAATGCAGTTCCGCCCGTAAATTGCCGGATCACGTTGCACAATTACGGCGAGGCGATCGAACCCAAGGTTTCTTATTACGGGACCGTTGCGCTTTCCGACCTCGCCGATCTGCATAAAGAACACAGCAAGGCGCTTTATCAGAAAAACATCCGCACTTGGTTAGGTCACAAAACGCCCGTCAACGAAGCAATCATGGCAACCCTAGCGAGTAAACCCGGTCGATTCCAATACCTCAATAACGGCGTGACGGCTCTGTGTGAGGAGATTGCTCCTAAGAGTGGAGTTAAAACCGAGCATCGCGAGTTTGAACTGACCGGCTTTTCGATCATCAATGGCGCGCAGACTGTGGCGTCCACAGCTATGTTTGTGAAAGAAAATCCCGACGCCGACATATCAGATGCCAACGTCATGCTCACGCTTATCAAAGCTGATGCTGACGGAGATTTCGGTAAAGACGTGACGCGCGCCCGAAATCATCAGAATGATGTGAAGGAGATCGCCTTCGCTGCTCTGGACGAGGAGCAGGAACGAATCCGCCGCGAACTCCAGCATATCGACATCGAATATGTGTATCGCGTGGGTGAAGCAGTCTCAGGCTGGAATCCAAATCGCATTCTGGTGGCGGAGGCAATCCAGGCACTCGCCATGCTGGAGCCCGATCCGCGCTATCCGGTTTGGATGAAGCGATCACTGGTCGATTTTCAACGCACCGACGGCGAACCTTACAAGCAGATTTTCAGCCGATCGCTCAGCTCCATCAGCTTGGTAAACGCGGTCCGCGTTTATCGCTACATCAGGGGACAAGTCGCACAATCGGTTCGTGGTAGCCAATACGACGAGAAGAAGGCTTACAAGCATGGCGAATACGCAATGGCCTTTGTATTCGCTCGCCAGTTCCGCGATGCGATCGACGGAACGGCCCTTATCGACGTTCAGAAGCTCGCAGCCGCCGGAAGCTCGCCATACGATGAAATGAGGCAGAAGGCCGCGAACATCATAGGATCGCACAATTGGCGCGGCCCATTAGCCATCTCGAAAAATCAGGACGAAACGCTCGGCGTAATCCGTCGATTGATGACCCAGCATTATGGCTTGAAGGACGACCCCGTCGTCAAGTCATTGCGCGCGAAATCGATAACCGGCCAACCATACCAAGTTGACCTGTTCAAATACCTTGCCTCCAAAGCTCCCCAGATTGCGAACGTGATATGACCAAAAAACAAAAACTCGAACTGACATGGGTGGGCAAGGAAAACCGGCCTCGGCTGGAGCCGCGTATCCTGATTGAAGACCCGGCGAAGAGCTATCATGCCGCCGCGCGGGTTTCGGAAACGGATATTTTCGACAATGTGCTGATCCACGGCGACAATCTGCTCGCGCTCAAGGCGCTTGAGGCGGATTTTGCGGGCAAGGTGAAGTGCGTCTTTATCGACCCGCCCTACAACACCGGCAGTGCTTTCACCCATTATGATGACGGGCTGGAGCATAGCATCTGGCTGGGCCTGATGCGCGACCGGCTGGAGATCATCCGGCGCCTGCTGTCCGATGATGGCTCGCTGTGGATCACCATCGACGACAATGAGGCGCACTATCTTAAGGTGCTGTGTGACGAGATTTTCGGGCGCTCGAATTTCATCACCAACGTCGTTTGGCAAAAGATATACACTGTCAAAAATTCGGCACGCTTTCTTTCAGAAATGCATGATCACATATTAGTATATGCGAAAAGTTCTGATGTGTGGCAGCGGAACTTATTGCCTCGGTCCGACGAGCTTAATGCCAGCTACACAAACCCTGATAACGATCCAAGAGGCCCGTGGACCACCAATGCGGTTCAGGCGCGTAATTTCTATAGTCTCGGTAGCTATGAAATCCGTTCGCCGTCGGGCGCGGTGTTCACTCCCCCTACTGGAACTTATTGGCGCGTATCGGAATCGAATTTCAATGAATTGAACGCAGATGGTCGAGTATGGTGGGGCCAGAATGGGCGAGCAATTCCTAGGATTAAGCGATATCTTTCTGAAGTGAAACAAGGTGTCGTCCCTGCGACGATGTGGTTCCACGAGGAGGCGGGTCAGAACGCGCAGGCAAAAGCAGAAGTGCGCGAACTTGGATCAACCGATGACGATATTTTCCTAACACCAAAGCCGGAAAAGCTAATCGAACGAGTATTGCATATCGCTACCAACCCCAGCGATCTCGTTCTCGACTCCTTCGCGGGCTCTGGCACCACGGGAGCCGTGGCGCACAAAATGGGCCGTCGTTGGATCATGGTCGAGTTGGGCGATCACTGCACCACGCATGTATTGCCGCGTTTGCAAAAAGTGATCGACGGCAGCGATCAGGGCGGGATCAGCAAGGCGTTCGAATGGAAGGGTGGTGGCGGTTTCCGCTACTATGAACTCGCCCCCTCATTGCTCGAAAAGGACAAATGGGACCGGGAAGTTATCTCCAGCAAATATGACGCCGCGATGCTGGCGCAGGCAATCTGCAAGCTCGAAGGCTTTACCTACGAGCCAAGCGACAGCGTTTATTGGCAGCAGGGTCATTCATCTGAAAGCGACTTCCTCTATGTCACCACGCAGACATTGGGGCCGGAAGAGCTGACCGCGCTGTCAGAGGATGTGGGCGAGGGCCGCTCGCTGCTGATCCTGTGTGCCGCGTTCCGGGGCAATGCCGATCTGTGGCCCAACTTGACCTTGCGCAAAATCCCCAACCACATTCGCAGTAAGTGCGAATGGGGGCATGACGATTATTCGCTCAACGTCGCCAACCTGCCTATGGCCGAGAAGGAACCGCCACCTCCGCCGCCCGCGCAATCCGGGCTATTCGACGGGGAGGATGCGGCATGAGCAATCTCCGCCACGTCAACGCCATTTCTGGTCGCTTGAGCCTGCGCCCGCCGCAGCGTCGCAGCCTCGAAATCCTCGACCGGATTACCGAGATTGTGCCGCTTGCTCGAACCGCTGACCTTGCCGCCGCCAAGGAGATTATCGCGAGCGAATATCCCGGTGTGGTCGATTTTGAACGCGACTTTCCCTCGCTGTGCTTCGCGCTCGCCACCGGCGTCGGCAAGACGCGGTTGATGGGCGCGTTCATCGCCTATTTGAAGATCGCGCATGGTATCAACAACTTCTTCGTCCTCGCGCCGAACCTGACGATCTATAACAAGCTGATCGCCGACTTCACACCGAACACTGCAAAATATGTGTTCAAGGGCATCGCGGAGTTCGCCATTTCCCCACCGGTGCTGACCACCGGCGAAACCTATGAGCGGCAGATTGCCTCGGGCGGCAATCTCTTCCCCACTACGATCAACATTTTCAACATCGCCAAAATCTCGTCCGAAGTGCGTGGCGGGCGTTCCCCGCGTATCCGCTCATTCCGCGAGGAAATCGGCGAGAGCTATTTCGATTATCTGGCGAGCCTGCCCGACCTGGTGCTGTTGATGGACGAATCGCACCGCTACCGCGCCACGGCGGGGATGCGCGCGATCAATGAATTGAAGCCGGTGCTGGGGCTTGAACTGACCGCGACGCCGTTCGTTGAAAGCCCGCGCGGGCCGGTGCCGTTCAGCAACGTCATTTTCGATTACCCGCTCGCTCGCGCGATGGAGGATGGGTTCGTCAAGGAACCAGCTGTCGTCACCCGCAAGGATTTCAATCCGGCAGGCAAATCGCCCGAAGCGATCCAGACGATGAAACTGGAGGACGGCGTTCGTCTCCACGAAAGCGTCAAGGTCGATCTGGAAACCTATGCGCGTGAAAATGGCGAGCGGATCGTCAAGCCCTTCGTCCTTGTGATCGCGCGCGACACGACCCATGCGGCGGAACTGACCCGGCTGATCCAGTCCGATGCCTTTTTCGAGGGGCGCTACGCCGACAAGGTGATCCAGGTCGATTCGAGCGTGAAGGAAGAGGAGACGGTCGAGAAGCTGTTGACCGTCGAGCAGAATGACAATCCGGTAGAGATCGTCATCCATGTCAACATGCTGAAGGAAGGTTGGGACGTCACCAACCTTTACACCATCATCCCGCTCCGCGCCGCCAATGCGCGAACGCTGATCGAACAGAGCATCGGGCGCGGGCTGCGCTTGCCTTACGGCAAGCGCACTGGCGTTGCCGCCGTGGATCGCCTGAACATCGTGGCGCACGATCGCTTTCAGGAAATAGTCGATGAGGCGAACAATCCCAATTCGCCGATCCGGCTGAAGCAGCTCGTGCTTGATGAAGCTGACCTCACGCGCAAGACCGTGACCGTCGTTGCCTCGCCGACGATCCTGGGCAGCCTTGGGCTGCAATCCGCGCCAAGCGCGGATGCCGCCACGGCCTCCGGCCCTGCGCCGACCCCGGCATTCACCGACCCGAATGATATTCGTGTCGCGCAGCTTGCCTATGATGCTTTCCGCAAGCTGGCGCGCGAGCCGGACAAGGTGCCGAGCGTATCCTATCTTTCCCGTCCAGATGTTCTGGAACGGGTCGTGCGCGAAGTGCGCGGTCAGTATCAGGCGCCGCAACTCGAACTCGACGGCATTGCCAAGCCCGCGCCTGACTTTGAAGCGGTCGCTGCCGCTACCGCGAAATTGATGGAAGCCCGGACCATAGACATTCCGCGGATCACCGTCATGCCCAAGGGCGAAGTCAAGGCGGGCTTCAAGCCGTTTACGCTCGACCTGTCCGGGATGCGTTATACCGCGCCCAGCGATGAGCTTTGGGCCAAACATCTGCGGACCGATCAAGTCGATATTATCGGCCTGTCGCAAGGCAATCTGCTTGAAGACCGGCTTGAGGACTATGTCGTCAGCGGGCTGATCGACTTTTCCGACATCGCCTATGATGAACATGCTGACTTGCTCTATGAGCTTGCCGGACAGGTTGCGCGGCACTTTCTCACCTACCTTTCCGAGACTGACGCCAGGCAGGTCTTGTCATTGCACCAGCGCGAAATTGCTCGTGCGGTTCATGCCCAGATGCAGGATCATTTCTGGAAAGACGAAGCGGTCGAATATCATCACGAGATCCGGCAGGGCTTCTCGGAACTTAAGGAAACCGCATTTACGGCCTCACGCGAAGCCCCTCTCGATTACCGGGTTCCGCCTGCCGACAAGAGCAATATGGCGCGGTATCTGTTTGGCGGGTTTACGAGATGCCTTTCGACGGTGGCGAAGTTTCATTCGGACACCGAACGCAAGTTGGCGGTCATTCTCGAACGCGAGGCGCTCAAATGGTTGCGGCCTGCCAAGGGCCAATTCCAGATGTATTACCGAAGCGGCCACGACCATCTCGAATATCAGCCCGATTTCGTCGCTGAGACCGGCGATCGCATTCTTATGCTCGAGCCCAAGATGGCAACGCAGATGCAGGACAAGGATGTTCTGGCGAAGCGGGATGTTGCAATCCAGTGGTGTGCCTGGGCAAGTGAACATGCGCGGTCCTACGGTGGGAAGCCCTGGCAATATGCCCTGATTCCGCATGACGCGATTGCGGAGAATATGACGCTGGAGTTTCTTGTGAAGCAGTTTGGCTGAAGCGATATGGCGCTGCCCTTCGGGCAACCCGCTCTATTCGCTATGCGAACCAAGCCTGTAGTCTTGGCCCTTCGGGTGACGATCGGGAGCGTGGGAAGCGGAGCGGGATTTTTGGCGGACGCACTCTGTCCCGCGCTGCGCGCTCCTGAGGGTGCGCCGTTTTTGTTCTGACCCGCAGGCATTCTTGCCTCTCTTCTTGTCGTGCGGGCGTCGGACGCGCATTCGCTTCGACTGGCGGCGCAGCGCCGTTGGCGCGACAGCCTGGTCATCGCTCAGCTTGCCGCCACACCGCCCGTCGGCGGCGCGCCGTTGCAAGGGTGCCGTTCTTGTTCGGCCGCTGCGCGGCGAACTTCCCCCAATGAGAAGCGACTGATTGCGGACGGCGCTTTGCGCCGGCGTTGTTGTGGCCGATCCCGAAGAGACGGGATGGGCGGCGCTTCCGGCTAGGCCCGCCGCGCTCAGGCGCAACCCGGCAAGCCGGGTCTTTCACTTTGTTACAGCCTTACAGGTGCGCCTGATCGCGCCGGGCCTCTTGGTCGCTCTTTGCCGCCCACCCCCCTCTCCGGGGGCGTGTGGTTTTAGAGGCGAG
>CAYFJH010000069.1:0-12258 GCA_964343385.1 uncultured Novosphingobium sp.
TCGCCTTCATCGTCTGGCCGACGAAGAAGCCGAACAGGGCTTCCTTGCCGCCCTTGTACTGTTCAACCTTGTCGGCATTGTCAGCCAGGACCTTGGCGACGGCGGCGTCGATGGCGCCGGTGTCGCTGGTCTGCTTGAGGCCTTCGCGTTCGACGATTTCGGCCGCGCCGTCGCCGGTTTCGAGCATCTTTTCAAACACCGGCTTGGCGATGGTGTTCGAGATCGTGCCATCGGCGACGAGGGCGAGGAGGCCAGCGCACTGGGCCGGGGAGACGGGGCTGTCTTCAAGGCTGCGGCCAAGCCGGTTGAGCGCGCCGAACAGCTCGCTGGTCAGCCAGTTGGCGGCCTGCTTGGCGACGGCTTCCTGCGCCTTGTTCTGGAGCAGGGCGCTTTCGGTGATCAACGCCTCGAACCAGCGGGCGGTTTCGACCTCTGCGGTCAGCACGCCCGCCACATAAGGCGTCAAACCCAGCGCGTTTTCATAGCGGTGGCGCTTGGCATCCGGGAGTTCGGGCAGCGAGGCGCGGCATTCCTCGACGAACTCGTCGGTCAGGACCAGCGGGAGCAGGTCCGGATCGGGGAAATAGCGATAGTCGTGCGCGTCTTCCTTTGACCGCATCGAGCGGGTGGTGCCGGTGTCGGGATCGAACAGGCGCGTTTCCTGGACGATCTTGCCCCCGCTTTCGAGGACGTCGACCTGGCGCATCGCCTCGTGTTCGATGGCGGCCATGACGAAGCGGACCGAATTGACGTTTTTGGTCTCGGTCCGGGTGCCGAGCGGTTCGCCCGCCTTGCGCACCGAGACGTTGACGTCGGCCCGCATCGAGCCTTCCTCCATGTTGCCGTCGCAGCTGCCGACATAGCGCAGGATCGCGCGCAGCTTGCGCAGATAGGCACCGGCTTCGGCGGGGCTGGCCATGTCCGGGCGGCTGACGATTTCCATCAGCGCCACGCCGGAACGGTTGAGATCGACGTAGGACATGGTCGGGTGCTGATCGTGCATCAGCTTGCCGGCGTCCTGTTCGACGTGGATGCGCTCGACGCCGATGTGCTTGACCTCGGCCTCGGGATTCTTGTCATCGAGGCTGATGTCGATGTGCCCCTCGCCCACCAGCGGGTGGTAGAGCTGGCTGATCTGGTAGCCCTGCGGCAGATCGGCGTAGAAGTAGTTCTTGCGGTCAAACCGCGACCACTTGTTGATCGCCGCATCGATGGCAATGCCGGTGCGCACAGCCTGGCGGATGCATTCGGCGTTGAGCACCGGGAGCATCCCCGGCATCGCGGCATCGACCAGCGACACCTGCGCGTTAGGCTCCGCACCGAAGGTGGCGGAAGCGCCGGAAAACAGTTTGGAATGCGAGACGACCTGCGCGTGGACTTCGAGGCCGATCACGACCTCCCATTCGCCCGTGACGCCGGAAATGGAATAGGTGCTCATCTTACCACCACTTCTGCGGCTGCGCGGTGAAGCCCGCGCGCTGTTCGATCGCGAGGCCGGCGTTCAGCACGCCCTGTTCGTCGAACGGGCGCCCGATGACCTGAAGGCCGAGCGGCAAGCCTGCCGAACTGAGGCCAGCGGGGACCGACATGGCGGGCAGGCCGGCCAGGCTGGCGGGGACCGAGAACACGTCGTTGAGATACATCGCCAGCGGATCGTCGCTCTTTTCGCCGAGGGCAAAGGCCGCCGTGGGGGCGGTGGGGGCGAGGATCACGTCGCAGTGCTGGAAGGCCAGTTCGAAGTCGCGCGCGATCAGCGTGCGGACCTTCTGGGCCTGGGTGTAATAGGCGTCATAGAAGCCAGCCGAAAGCACGTAGGTGCCGATCAGGATGCGGCGCTTGACCTCTGGCCCGAACCCGGCGGCGCGGGTGGCGGCGTACATGTCCTGAAGGCCCGCGCCGTCCGGCAGGTCGCGCAGGCCGTACCGCACGCCGTCATAGCGGGCGAGGTTGGACGAGGCTTCGGCCGGGGCGATGATGTAGTAGGTCGGCAGCGCATACTTGGTGTGCGGCAGCGAGATTTCGACGATCTCGGCCCCGGCGTCCTTGAGCCAGGCGATGCCCTCGTCCCAGCTTTTCGCCACGTCGGGGTCCATCCCGTCCATGCGGTATTCGCGCGGGATGCCGACTTTCTTACCCGACAGGTTGGCGTTCAGCCCGGCTTCCCAGTCGGGAACGGGCATATCGAGGCTGGTCGAATCCTTGGCATCGAACCCGGCCATCGCGCCGAGCATGATCGCGCAGTCGCGCACCGAGCGGGCCATCGGCCCTGCCTGGTCGAGCGAGCTTGCGAAAGCGACGATGCCCCACCGCGAGCAGCGGCCGTAGGTGGGCTTGATCCCGGAAATGCCGGTGAAGGCGGCGGGCTGGCGGATCGAGCCGCCGGTGTCGGTGCCGGTCGCCGCCGGACAAAGCCGCGCGGCGATGGCCGACGACGAACCGCCGGAGGAGCCGCCGGGGGCAAGCGCGGCGGTATCGCCGTTGCCGCGCCGCCACGGCGAGATCACGTTGCCAAAATAGCTGGTCTCATTCGATGAGCCCATCGCGAACTGGTCGAGGTTGAGCTTGCCGAGCATCCCCGCGCCCGCGTCCCACAGCTTTTGGCTGACGGTGCTTTCGTACTGGGGGACGAAGTGTTCGAGAATGTGGCTGGCCGCCGTGGTCTGGACGCCCTTCGTGGCGAAGAGGTCCTTCATGCCGATGGGAACGCCGGCCATCTTGCCGAGCGGCTGGCCGGCGGCGCGGGCGGCGTCAACCTTGCGCGCGGCGTCGAGCGCGAGTTCGGGCGTGGTGACGATGAAGGCGTTCAGCGCGTCCTGCGCGGCGGCAACGGCCGTGTTGAACGCTTCGGCCACTTCGGCGGCGCTGAAGGTGCCGGCGGCGACACCTTCGCGGATTTCGGCGATGCCAAGCTGGGTCAGGCCAAACTGGGTCAAGTCGGTCATGAGTCTTTGTTCCTGGATCCTGAAACCGTCGCGGCTGCGCCGCTGTTCAGGATGATTGAATGCCGCCGTTCCATCGTCATTCAATCACCTTCGGCACGCCGAAGAAGCCGTGTTCGGGCGCGGGGGCATTGGCCAGCACCGCGTCGCGGATTCCGCCGTCGGTGACGACGTCCTCGCGCAGGCGCAGCGTGTTGGGGATGACCGCGGTCATCGGTTCGACCCCGGCGACATCTACCTCGCCGAGCTGTTCAACCCAGGCGAGGATGCCGTTGAGTTCGGGCACCATGCCCTCAAGCTCGGGCTCGGTAACCTTGATGCGGGCCAGCGCGGCGATCCGGGCCACGGTGGCGATATCGACCGACATGGTGTGTGACCTTGCTGTAGCGGGGAAACTTAGGGCTGGGGCGCGACATCGTGCGGGCCAGAGCCCTCAGGCATGCCGCCGGGCATGCCGCCGGGAGCACCGCCCTGGCCCTGCTGCATCATCTGCATCATCTGGCGCTGCTGATCATAGGCCTGGCGGTTCATCACGCCGAGCACTTCGACATCGAAATACAGATCCGAGTTCGCCGGGATCGGCCCGGCCTGCTTGTCGCCATAGGCGAGGCTGGAGGGGATCACGATCTTGTACTTGCCGCCGGGCTGCATCTGCTGGAGCGCCTGGGTGAAGCCGGGGACGACCTCGCGCAGCGGGAAGGGGGCCTTGCCCTGATCGAACACGGTGCCGTTGGCGAGTCGGCCGGTATAATCGACAAAGGCAACGTCATCGAGCGTCGGGGCCGGGCCCTCGCCCGCCTTGACCGTTTTCACCGCGACCAGGGGGGGCATGGCGGCCCAGGCGATGACGCCGGCGAGCGCCACCGATGCGGCCACGCCAAGCCACAGCCTGGTGAGCGAGCCCTTGGCAATGGGCAGGAGCGGAACGCGGGTGATCTCGGTCATTCGTGGTCGTCCTTCGTGATTCGGCTGCGCGCAAACGAAAAGGGCGCGGACTGAAGCCGCGCCCTCTTGGCGTAAACCTATCCCCGGAGCAATACCCGGAAAAAGGGCTGACGGGTCCTACTTCGCCCCGTCGCGTTCGGCGCGCTTGCGTTCCAGCTTGCGGGCGCGGCGGACAGCGGCAGCCTTTTCGCGGGCGCGCTTTTCCGACGGCTTTTCGAAGTGACGGCGCAGCTTCATCTCGCGGTACACGCCCTCGCGCTGCAGCTTCTTCTTGAGCGCGCGCAGGGCCTGGTCGACATTGTTGTCGCGGACGAGAATTTGCATAAACCGACACACCTCACAAAGCGAAGGCAAGAACCCGCAGTCCAGCGCGGGGACACCCCATAAATGGCGATACGAACGATACCGAATCTGTAAAGACCGGCTCGAAGATGCGGGCCGCTAGCAGAGGCCTGCGGGCAAGGCAAGGGATTCGGGCCTGAATCGCGCCCAAATGCCGTTGGCGGGCACCAGAAGTGGCTTTAAGCGAAAAGCACGTCTAAGGCGCGGAAATGAACACTTCACCCATATTCGGCACAAGCTCGCTGCTGGTCGCCCTTGGCGGCGGGCTTGGCGCGTGGTTGCGCCACCTGACCGGGCGCGCCTGGATGGCCCTTGTCGGGCCGGTCAAGGCCAGCACCTTTCCTTACTCCACCCTCACCGTCAACGTGCTCGGCTGCCTCGCCATGGGCATTCTGGTCGGCTGGCTAGCCCGTCACGGCGGTGACTTTGGACTGCGCGGCAGCGGGGGCGAGAGCCTGCGGCTGCTGCTCGGAGTCGGCGTGCTGGGCGGCTACACGACGTTTTCATCCTTCGCGCTGGAATTTGCGCTGTTCATTGAGCGCGGGACGCCGGGCACGGCGGCGCTTTATGTCGCGCTGTCGCTGGCGGCAGGGTTTGGCGGGTTGTTCGCCGGGCTTTGGCTGATGCGGGGAGCCACGGCATGAGCGGGAGCAACAACCATCTGGGGCCGGACGACCGCGTCCGCCAGTTCACCATCCAGCACGATGACAACGATATCCGGCTGGACCGCTGGTTCAAGCGCCACCTGCCGCAGGTGAGCTTTGCCATCGTCTCGCGCTGGGCGCGGACCGGGCAGATCCGGGTCGATGGCAAGCGTGCCGATCCGGCCGACCGGCTGATGGCCGGGCAGGTGCTGCGCGTGCCGCCGGGCGGGACCACGCCGGAAAAGGGCGCGCGAGTAAAGCGTGACCTGACCGAGGCGCAGATCGAACTGGCCGATTCGATGGTGATCCACCGCGACCGTGCGGCGATCGTCCTCAACAAACCGCCGGGCCTCGCCACGCAGGGCGGCAGCGGGACCTTCGAGCATGTCGACGGCCTGCTGGACGCGTTCCACGGCGGACCGCGCCCGCGGTTGGTCCACCGGCTCGACAAGGATACCTCGGGGGTGCTGCTGGTCGCGGCGACGCCGGGGAGCGCGGCGTTCTTTTCCAAGCGTTTTTCCGGACGGACCGCGCGCAAGATCTATTGGGCGCTGGTGACGGGGGTTCCTTCCATCGACGAGGGGCTGATCGAACTGCCGCTGGCCAAGCAGCCGGGTTCGGGCGGCGAGAAGATGATGGTGGATGAAAGCGGCGAGGGTCAGTCGGCCCGCACCCGCTACCGCGTGATCGACCGGGCAGGGAATGCCGCGGCCTGGCTTGAACTGCAACCGCTGACGGGTCGAACCCACCAGCTGCGCGTCCACATGGCGGCGATCGGCCATCCCATCGTCGGCGACGGCAAGTATGGCGGGCCCGAGGCGTTCCTGACCGGCACGATCAGCCGCAAGATGCACCTTCATGCGCGGCGACTGCTGATCGAGCATCCGGACGGCGCGCCGCTCGACATCACGGCCGAACTGCCGGAACACTTCGCCAATTCGATGCTGCAGCTTGGCTTCAACGAGGAAGACGGGCTGGCCGAACTGGAAGCGCCCAAGCTGCCGGAAAAGGAAATGCGCAAGGTCGCGGCCAAGGCCCACGCCAAGCAATACCGCAAGGAACGCCGGGGCGAGCGGCGCAAGCGGGCCGATGAAGGCGCGCCTTCGACGCGCAAGCCGACCGGGCAGCGCGCGGGCAAGGTTGTCGGCAAGAACGCGGCGGGCAAGCCGGTGGCCAAGCCCGGCACCCGGCCCGCAAAGCCTGCTGGCGGAAAGCCGGCCCGGCCTGCCGGCGCCAAGCCCGCGCCGCGCAAGGGGCCGCCGCGCGAGCGTTGATGCCCGAGGTGCCGACCATGATCCCGCGCCTGGCCGTGTTCGATTGCGACGGCACCCTGGTCGATGGACAGGGCGCGGTCTGCACCGCGATGGAGCAGGCCTTTGCCGCCAGCGCGCTGACCTGCCCACCGCGCGGCCTGGTGCGGCGGATGCTGGGGCTGTCGCTGCCGCAGGCGATTGGCCGACTCGCGCCGGATGCCCCGGTTGCGGCGGTGCGGCAGATGACCGCCGACTTCAAAACCGCCTTTCGCGCCGCGCGCGAGGCGGGGGAGCTGTCCGAGCCGCTCTATGACGGAATTGCCGAGTTGCTGGCGGCGCTGCAGGGCGCTGGCTGGGCGATGGGCGTGGCGACCGGAAAGTCCGACGCGGGGCTTTCCCATTGTCTCGCCGTGCACGGCCTGACCGGCTATTTCACCACGCTCCAGACCGCCGACCGGCACCCGTCAAAACCGCATCCAGCCATGCTGGAGGCCGCGCTGGAGGAGGCCGAAATCGGCCCGGACGAGGCAGTGATGATCGGCGACACGGTCTATGACATCGCCATGGCCGTCAGCGCCGGGGTCTGCCCGATCGGTGTGGCCTGGGGCTATCACGAAGAGGCCGAACTGCGCGCGGCGGGTGCCGTCCATGTCGCGCGGACGGTCAAGGAATTGCAGGAGTATCTGCTCGATGTCCGCTGAGAAGCCGCCAAAGGACCCGGCGAAAGCCCGGTTCTTCGCCCTGACCCTGATCCGCTGGACCGGGGTGGGGCTGGTGCTGGTCGGCATGCTGATCAACGCCGGAAAGATCGCCCTGCCCGGCATCGTCGGCATCCTGCTCGTGGCCCTCGGGCTGTTCGATGCCTTCATCATGCCGGCGATCCTCGTGCGGCGGTGGAAGACCAAACCGTGAAGCGCTTTTTCACCGATGTGAGCGTGGCCGAGGCCGAAGGCGGCTGGCGCGTGCTGCTCGACGGGCGCGCGGTGAAATCCGTGGGCGGGCGGGCGCAGCTGGTGCCGACCGGGCCGCTGGCCGAGGC
The DNA here is from genome assembly GCA_964343385.1 of uncultured Novosphingobium sp. Lineage (GTDB taxonomy): Bacteria > Pseudomonadota > Alphaproteobacteria > Sphingomonadales > Sphingomonadaceae > Novosphingobium. Next base: position 7,163 of record CAYFJH010000069.1, read on the forward strand.
GCTCGCCGCCGAATGGGCCGCGCAAGGCGAGGAAATCCTCCCCGCCGGGTTCATCCTGCGCGACATGGCCGACTTCGCCATCGACGTGGTTGGCCCCGATCCGCAAGCCGCGATCCGTGAACTGCTGCCCTACGCCGATACCGACACGCTGTGCTACCGCGCCGAGGAGGGCGACCCGCTGCGGCGCGAGCAGGACCGGGTGTGGGAGCCGCTGCTGACCGCCGCCGAAGCGCGGCTGGGCGCGCAGTTCGAACGCATCGGCGGGGTCATGCACCGCCCCCAGCCGCCGGGCACGATGCTGGCGGTCGAGAACGTGCTGGCCGTAAAGGACGACTTCGCCCTCGCCGCGCTGCGCAACCTTGCGGGGCTTGCCGCCTCGTTGCTGATCGGGCTGACCGCGCTGGAGGATGATGCCGACCCCTCCGCGCTGTGGGCCGCCGCGCACCTTGAGGAAGACTGGCAGGCCCGGCTCTGGGGCCGCGACGAAGAAGCCGAAGCGCGGCTGGCACAGCGGCGCGAGACGTTCCTGGCAGCGGCGCGGTTTGCGGCGCTGGCGCGAGCTTAGACTCTGTTTCAGTTTCACTGAAACAGGGCGGCACAGGCCCACTCCCCCGCCCGGCCACCCAACAAGTATACTGTATGGGTGGCCGGGCGGGGGAGTAGGCTGGTGTCGCTTCCACGTAAGTGGAAAAGACTCTAGCCGATCCAGTCCGCGACTTGTTTCGCCACGTCGTTCGCCGCCTCGTTGAGTGCGGCGGCGGCAGCTTTGGCCTTGGGTTCGACGTTGGGGATGCGGCTTTCGAAGCGTTTGGTGGTGATCGCGCCGCCAGGGGCTTCGAGGACGGCGTCGTAGCGGACCACGACCGACTGGCTGGCGGCATCGTAGCCGATGTCGAGCAGGCGGCCTGACAGCCGGGTGCGGCCGCTGGCGTGGGCTTCGGCGTCCTCGAACACCAGCCGCCCGCCCTTGGCGCGGAGCGTTTCCGCAAGGAGGCCGCGGAACAGCCGCGAGGGGCGTTCGACCCACATCGCGTCCTGCATGTAGGCGACGTTGGCGGGATCGAGGCTGACGGCGACGCGCTGAACGGCGAGGCGGCGGTCGGTTTCGGGGTCGATCACGACGATGGCCTCGCCGGCCTTGCCACTGGCGGCGGTGCCGGCGGGGGCAGCGGAAGCGGGGGTGAGGTTGATCAGGGTCGGCGGAGCCTTGCCGCCGCCGAGGCTGATGCAGCCGGCGAGCGCCAAGGCAAGGGCGGCCGGAAGCGCCAGCTTGAACAGGCGCGGGTTCATCCTCATTGCCAGTTTCCTCATGGCCGAATCTCTCATGGTCTGTAGTCCGGCAGCTTCGGCCCGCCGAGAACGGCACCAGCACCGCGGTCGTCGATCTTTTCGGTCAGGTTGCGCAAGGCGCGGGTGGTTTCGCGCAAGTCGCGGATCGCGGCCTCGGCGGCGGGGATGGTGGTTTCCGACATCTGCCGCGCGGCAGGGCGGGTTTCGGCCAGTGTCGAGCGCAGTTCGTCGGCAGCCTTGCGCGCAGAATCGAGCGTGGAATGCATCTGCTTGGCGAGCGACTGGCCGTCATTGTCAACCAACCCGCTGACCTTGTTGGCGGTTTGCTCGAAGGCGGCGAGCGTGGTGGTCGCCTGGCGCAGGGTGATCTGCAGTTCGGCCAGTGTCCGGTCAAGCTGCGGCGAGGCATCCGCGAGGTGTGCAGTCATCCGGTCGGTGTTCGAAAGGATGCCCTCGATCGCCGTCTGGTTCTTGTCCGACAGGACCATGGTCAGCCGTTCGGTCAGGGTCGCCAGCCGTTCGAGCAGCAGCGGGGCGTTGTTGAGCAGCGCGCCAAGCCCGCCGCGCCGGGTGGGGATGACCGGCGCGCCTTCGGGTCCGGGCTCGGTGATCGGCGGCGCGCCCTTGACCGCCCCTTCGAGCTGGATGTTGGAAACGCCGGTAAAGCTGCCCTGGATCGTGGCGGTGGTGCCAACGAGGATCGGCACCTTCTTGTCGATGGAAATCCGCACGCGAACGAAGCTGGGGTCCTTGGGCCACAGCTCGATCCGGTCGATCTTGCCCGCGGGGACGCCCGCGAACGTGACGGACGAGCCCTTGGCAAGGCCGTCGACCGACTGCTTGAAGAAGATGTCGTAATCGTTCTGCGCACCTTCGTTGAGGCGCACGATCCAGATGACGAATGCGGCAATCGCGGCGATGAGCGCCAGCGTGACCGCACCGACCCAGACGTGGTTTGCGCGGGTTTCCATTTAGGTTTCGCTTCCCCTGCTGGAACCGGCGGCCCGGTCCTGGCTGTCACGTGCGGCCCTGCCCCGTGGGCCGTTGAAGTATTCCTGTATCCACGGATGATCCGTGGCAAGCAGTTCCGGTATCGTGCCGACCGCGATCACCGTTTGATCGGCCAGCACGGCGACCCGGTCGCAGATTTCATACAGCGTATCGAGATCGTGGGTGATGAGAAAGACCGTGAGGCCAAGCGTTTCCTGTAATTCGAGCGTCAGCCGGTCAAACGCCGCCGCGCCGATCGGGTCAAGCCCGGCGGTGGGTTCATCAAGGAACAGCAGTTCCGGATCGAGCGAGAGGGCGCGGGCCAGGCCGGCGCGCTTTTTCATGCCGCCCGACAGTTCGGCGGGATACTTGTTGGTGGCATCGTCCGGCAGGCCGGAGAGCATGACCTTGTAACGCGCGATCTCGTGGCGCAGGTCCGACCCGATCTCGGGGTAGAACTCCTTGAGCGGAACCTCGACGTTTTCGCCGACCGTAAGCGTGGAAAACAGCGCCCCGCCCTGGAACATGACGCCCCAGCGCGAGCGGATGTCGATATCGTCGTCGTCGCGGGCATCGGTGATGGAACGCCCCAGCACGGTGATCGATCCGGCGTCGGGGATCTGCAGCCCAATGATCGCGCGCATCAGGACCGACTTGCCCGTGCCCGACCCGCCGACCACCCCAAGGATCTCGCCCCGGTTGACGGTGAGCGAGAGGCCGTCATGGATCACGTGGTCGCCGAAACGGGTGCGCAGGTTTTCAACCACGATGGGCGGCTGGGTGTCGTCCATCGTCTCAGCCCCAGCCGATATTGGTGAAGAACACCGCGAAGAAGGCATCGAGCACGATCACCATGAAGATCGCCTGGACCACCGCCTTGGTCGTGCGCAGGCCGACTTCCTCGGCATTGGCCTTGACCTGCATCCCCTGGTAACAGCCGGCGAGCGCGATGATCAGCCCGAAGAACGGGGCCTTGATCAGCCCGACCCACAGGTCGCGGATCGGCACGACTTCCTGGATGCGCAAAAGGAAAGTGAAGAAGGGAATGCCAAGCACGAGGTCGGAAATGAACGCCCCGCCGATGATCGCGAGGATTGCGGCGTAGAAGCCGAGGAGCGGCATCATCACCACGGTGGCCATGACACGCGGGATCACCAGCGCCTCGACCGGGGAGACGCCGATGGTGCGCATCGCATCGACCTCCTCGGTCAGTTTCATCGTGCCGATCTGCGCCGCGAATGCCGAGCCCGAGCGGCCGGCGACCATGATCGCGGTCATCAGCACGCCAAGTTCGCGCATGGCGAGCCGGCCGGTGAGGTTGACCGTATAGACCTCTGCCCCGAACTGCTGGAGCTGGACCGCGCCCTGCTGGGCGATGACGATGCCGACCAGAAAGCTCATCAGGCCGATGATTCCAAGCGCGGAGACGCCGACCAGTTCGAGCTGGCGGACCAGCGCCTTGCCCCGGAACCGGCGCGGTTCGCGCAGGATCTGCCAGTAGCCGACCAGCATCGCGCCAAGGAACCCGGTAATCGCGAGCGTGCCCTTGCCGAAATCGACAACGAAATCGCCGACCGCCTCGGGCACGCGTTCGGCAAGGTCAGGGCGCGGGGCGGCAACGGCGTGTTCGCCCTCGGAGCGGGAGACGGCGCCGATCAGGCGGCGGGCCTCGCCGCTCGCCCCGGTGATTTTCGCCCCGCAATCGCGCGCCAGGCGCCACGCGCTCCACGCGCCGACGGTGTCGATGGCGGTGGCGCCGGAAATGTCGACCGCGGCGAGCGGGCCGTCGATCCGGCGCAGTTCGGCATCGAGCGCGCCGATGGCCGCGACGGTCAGCGGCCCGCTGAGCGCGACGGTGGTGCCCCCTGCCCCGGCATCGTCGTGAATGGTATAGCTGGCCTGTTGCCTCATCGTGTGCGGTTCATGGGGTAAATCGGCCGGGGCGACAAGAGCGGCGCGCCATGGCAGCCATGCGAACGCGCAGCGGGGCGCAGGGTTGCGCCCACGGCAGGGCGCTGGCAAAGCGCCGGGCCATGAGCGCCCAAGAACAAACCCTCGACAAGACCTTCGATCCGGCCGGAATCGAGGCGAAATGGTATGCCCACTGGGAAAACGGCGGCCTGTTCCGGCCCGCACGCCCCGATGCGCAGCCCTTTACCATCGTCAATCCTCCGCCAAACGTGACGGGCTCGCTGCATATCGGCCATGCGCTTGATAACACCTTGCAGGACATTGTGATCCGGTATGAGCGGCTGCGCGGGAAAGATGCCCTGTGGGTGGTCGGCACCGACCACGCCGGGATCGCCACGCAGATGGTGGTCGAACGGCAGATGGAAGCCGCCGGCGACAAGCGCAGCAACTATACGCGCGAGGCCTTCATCGACAAGGTCTGGGAATGGAAGGCGACAAGCGGCGGAACCATTACCGGCCAGCTGCGGCGGCTCGGCTGCTCGATGGACTGGAGCCGCGAGCAGTTCACCATGGACCCGCACTTCACCAAGGCCGTGGTGAAGGTGTTTGTGGACCTCTATAATCAGGGCCTGATCTACCGCGACAAGCGGCTGGTGAACTGGGACCCCAAGCTCAAGACCGCCATTTCCGACCTTGAGGTGGAAACGCGCGAGACGAAGGGCGGGTTCTGGCACTTCAAGTATCCGCTGGCCGGCGGCGTGCTGCGCGAGGACGGGCTGGATTACATCGAGGTGGCGACCACGCGGCCCGAGACGATGCTGGCCGACATGGCCGTGGCGGTGAACGCCGACGATCCGCGCTACAAGGCGGTGATCGGCAAGGACATCGTCCAGCCGCTGACCGGG
>CAYFJH010000069.1:12268-15788 GCA_964343385.1 uncultured Novosphingobium sp.
GCGGCGGTTCAAGGTCGTGGCCGACGAACACGCCGACCCGGAACTGGGCTCGGGCGCGGTCAAGATCACGCCGGGGCACGATTTCAACGACTTTGAAGTCGGCAAGCGCGCCGGGATCAAGGCCGGCGACATGCTCAACATGTTCGATGCCGAGGCGAAGGTGGTGCAGACCGCCGATGGGCTGATCCCCGAGAAATACCTCGGGCTCGACCGCTTCGTGGTGCGCGAGATGATCGTCGCGGACATGAAGGCGGCCGGGATGCTGATCCCGCACCGGGTGACGGGCAAGGACGGCGAGGTTACCGAAGCCGACTTCGAGCCGCGCACGATCCAGACGCCTTATGGCGACCGCGGCGGCGTGGTGATCGAACCGTGGCTGACCGACCAGTGGTATGTCGATGCGGAAACGCTGTCCAAGCCGCCGCTGGAGGCGGTGCGTTCAGGGGCGATCGAGATCGTGCCGAAGAGCTGGGAGAAGACCTTCTTTAACTGGATGGAGAACATCCAGCCGTGGTGCGTCAGCCGGCAATTGTGGTGGGGGCACCGGATTCCGGCTTGGTATGGGCCTAGCCGAGGTGTCGGCACAGATTATGACACGGTCAACCTTCGCGCCTTCGTCGGTGAAACCGAAGCGGATGCACTTAAGTGCGCGACAACGTATTACGGAACTTCGGAAATTGCCTTTGTGCCAGACGCAGCAGCGGCACATCAGCACGTTATAACCTACAAGCAAACGATACCGCTTTTCCGCGATTCCGACGTCCTCGACACATGGTTCTCCAGCGCCCTGTGGCCCTTCGCCACGCTCGGCTGGCCGGACGACACGACGCTCTACCAGCGCCACTATCCCAACGATCTGCTGATTTCCGGCTTCGATATCCTGTTCTTCTGGGACGCGCGGATGGCGATGCAGGGGATGCATTTCAACGATGGAACGCCGCCGTGGAAGCGGCTTTACCTCCACGGCCTCGTCCGCGCCGCCGATGGCCAGAAGATGTCCAAGTCCAAGGGCAACGTGGTCGATCCGCTGCTCCTCATCGACAAGTACGGCGCCGACGCGCTGCGCTTCTTCATGGCGGCGATGGAGAGCCAGGGCCGCGACGTGAAGATGGATGAGCGCCGGGTCGAGGGTTACCGCAACTTCGCCACCAAGCTGTGGAACGCGGCGCGGTTCTGCCAGAGCAATGGCGTGGGCGGAAGCGCCTCGGTCGCCGCGCCGGCGGCCACCAGCGCGGTCAACCGCTGGATCATCGGCGAGGTGGTGGAAACCGTCGCCGCGCTGGATCAGGCGATGGCCGACCTGCGCTTCGATGCAGCCGCCAACACCATCTACCACTTTGTGTGGGACCAGTTCTGCGACTGGTATATCGAACTGGTGAAGGGCAATTTCGACGACGAAACCCGCGCCGTCGCCGGCTGGGTGCTCGACCAGATCCTTGTCATGCTCCACCCGTTCATGCCCTTCGTGACCGAGGAACTTTGGTCCTCGCTCTCCGCGCGGCCCTATGAGCTGATCGTGGCGAAATGGCCCGCGCCGGAAGCGAGCGTCGATCCGGCGGCCAAGGCCGAGGTGGAGTTCCTGATCGCGCTGGTGGGCAACCTGCGCACGGCCAAGAATGAACTTGGCATCGCGCCGGGAGCGAAGCTCGACGCCTATCTGCCCGAGGCCAGCGAAGCGACGCGCGGGATCATCGCGCGCAACCCGGCGGCGATCGACCGGCTCGCGCGCCTCAATGGCGTGCGCTTTGAACCGGCTCCGGCGGGCGCGGCGATGCAGGTGGGCGCAGGCGACGCCAACGTGATCATCCCGCTCGAAGGGATCATCGACATTGCGGCCGAAAAGGCCCGGCTGGAAAAGGCGCTGGCCGCCTCGCAAAAGGAGGCCAAGTCGCTCGAAGGACGCCTGTCCAACCCGGCCTTTGCCGAAAAGGCCAAGCCCGAGGCGGTGGAAAAGGCCCGCGCCGACCATGCGATGCACGCGGCCGAGGCGGAACGGCTGACGGCGGCCTTGGCGCGGTTGGGGTGATGCTGCGCGCGGGCTTCGACTGGCTCAGCCTGAGCGGGTGTGGGTGCTGTGCGGCACTCCCCGAACCCGCTCGGCCTGAGCCTGTCGAAGGCCCCATGCCCGGGCATCGCCGCCATTCTGACCCACCGATGCTGACCCGCCGATGCTGACCCTCGCCACCACCACCCCCGGCGAACCGGAAATCTTCGCCTCCTTGCAGGGCGAAGGGGCCTCCGTCGGTCGGCCCTCGGTGTTCGTGCGGCTGTCGCGGTGCAACCTGGCCTGCACGTGGTGCGACACGGCCTATACCTGGCGCTTTACCGGCGATAACCGCCCGCACCGCGCAGGGCTCGACTATGTCCGCGAGGCCAACCAGATCGCGCTGGACGAGGCTGATGTCGCCGCGCGGATCGCCGCATTGGGGCAGGACCGGCTGGTGGTGACTGGGGGCGAGCCACTGCTGCAGGGCGCGGCGCTGGCGCGGATGATCGAGGCACTGCCGGGAATGCACGTGGAGGTGGAGACCAACGGGACAGTCGCGCCGCATCCCGCGCTCGATCCGTTGGTGCATCAATACAACGTCAGTCCCAAGCTGGCGCACAGCGGGAACCCGGCGGAACTGGCACTCATTCCCGAGCGGCTGGCGGCATGGGCGGCGGACCCGCGCGCGCTGTTCAAGTTCGTGATCGCCGCTCGGCAAGACCTTGCCGAGGTGCTGGCGCTGAAGGACCGCTACGCCCTGCCCCCGGAACGGATATTCCTGATGCCCGAAGGGACCGACGGCACTACGCTGAACGCGCGGATGCGCTGGCTCGCGCCGCTGGCGCTGGAACACGGCCTGCGGCTGACCGACCGGCTGCACATCCACCTGTATGGGGACAGCCGGGGAACCTGATCCCCCGATCAGCGCCCCTGCGCACGCCAGCGCATGACGGTGCGCTGGACCATTTCTTCCTCGCCGCCCGTCTGGCGCCACAGTTCGCTGATCGAAGGGTCGGCCGAGGCCGGGCGCTTCATTTCATCGAGATCATCGAAAGCGACGCGGATTGGCACGGCCACGCCCTCGCCGCAGATGATGCATTCACGGTTGCGCAGCGCCGGGATGGCGTCAAGGAACCCCCGCGCGCCTTCGGGCATGGCGGCCTTGACGAAGGCCTGGTCACGGTCGTTGTTGAGACGCATGGCGATGATCGTGCCACACTGCGAAAGCACGCCTTCGGCAAGGTCGGACGGGCGCTGGGTGATCAGGCCCAGCGAAACGCCGTATTTGCGCCCTTCCTTGGCGATGCGCGACAGCACGCCGCCGACCGATGAACCATCGGCATTGCGTTCGTTCGGAACGTAGCGGTGGGCTTCCTCGCAGACCAGCAGCACGGGACGGGTTTCCTCGTCACGCGCCCAGATCGCGAAGTCGAAGATCAGGCGGCCCAGCACGGCGACCACGGTCGAGGTGACTTCGGACGGCACGCCCGAAACATCGACGATCGAGATCGGCTTGCCGGCAGAGGGCAGGCA
>CAYFJH010000069.1:15798-16512 GCA_964343385.1 uncultured Novosphingobium sp.
CCTTGAAGATCGCCTCGTTGACCTTGCCTTTGGAGGGCAGGCGGAAAATCTTCGAGATAAAGTCGGCCATGGTGTCGCCCACCAGCACGCCGGAAAACATGAACTGGTAGCGCGGATCGCCCTTCAGTTCGTCAAGCTTGGTCTTGATCCGCATGTAGGGGATCGAATTGGTGCCCTTGTCGAGCTTGCCCATCTCGTTCTGGAGGATGTTGGAAAGGTCCGACAACAGGTAGGGAATCGGGCTGTCCACCGTGATCTTGCCCATGCCTTCGGCCATGCGGTTTTTCATCCGCGCCTGCAGCAGGCATTTCGCCAGGATGTCGGCATCGACCTGGCGGGCTTCACCGCGCGCGGTGAGGAGGACTTCGCAGTGCTCCTCGAAGTTCATCAGCCAGTAGGGCAGCTGGAGGTTGGACGTATCGAAGATCACCCCGGTGTTGCGGAACGCGGCGGCATATTCGCCGTGCGGGTCGATCATGACGATGTGGCCCTGCGGCGCGCTTTCGCAGATCTTGTGAAGGATCAGCGCGGCGCTGGTCGACTTGCCGGTGCCGGTCGAGCCAAGCAGGGCGAAATGCTTGCCCAAAAGCGCGTCGATATACAGCCCGGCGCGGATGTCGCGGGTGGGGAACACCGTCCCGACCTGGATCGAGGAGCGGCCGTCGCTGGCGTAGATCTGGCGCAAGTCGTTGCTGGTGGCCGGATAGACCAGCG
>CAYFJH010000070.1:0-718 GCA_964343385.1 uncultured Novosphingobium sp.
GCGCGGCCGTGTGATAGGTCGGCAGCGTGATCAGGTGGTGGAAAATCCCCGCCTCGCGCGCCGCGTCCTTCTGGAAGGTGCGGATACGCTCGTCGGCTTCGATCGCAAGGTCGGTCGCGTCGTAGTCGATGCTCATCAGCCGGGCGCGGTCATAGGCGCTGACGTCCTTGCCAGCCGCTGCCCATGCATCGTAGACCTGCTGGCGGAAGTTCAGCGTCCAGTTGAAGCTGGGCGAGTTGTTGTAGACGAGCTTGGCGGTCGGGAAGACCTCGCGGATGCGCTTCACCATGCCGCCGATCTGGCCGATGTGCGGCTTTTCGGTTTCGATCCACAGCAGGTCCGCACCGTTCTGGAGCGCGTGGATGCTGTCCAGGACGCAGCGGTCCTCGCCGGTTCCGGGGCGGAACTGGTACAGGTTCGAAGGCAGGCGCTTGGGCCGCAGCAGCTTGCCGTCGCGGCTGATGATGACATCGCCGTGGCCGATCGAGTTCAGGTCGACCTCGTCGCAGTCAAGGTAGCTGTTGTACTGGTCAGCGATGTCGCCGGCTTCGCGGACGAAGGCGATCTGCTTGGTCAGGCCAGCGCCGAGCGAGTCGGTGCGGGCAACGATGATGCCGTCATCGACGCCCATTTCCATGAAGGCATAACGGACCGCGCGGATCTTCGCGATGAAGTCCTCGTGCGGGACGGTAACCTTGCCGTCCTGGTGGCCGCACTG
>CAYFJH010000070.1:728-7379 GCA_964343385.1 uncultured Novosphingobium sp.
TTTTCGTCGGAAACCTGGTTTTCGATCTGGATGCAGCAGGCGCCCGCCTCGATGAACTTCTTGGCGAGGAGATAGGTCGCCTCGGCATTGCCGAAGCCGGCGTCGATGTCGGCGATGATCGGAACGACGTGGGTTTCGTAGTTGTCGATCTCGTTCTGGAGCTTGGCGGCCTTGACCGTGTCGCCAGCTTCGCGGGCGGCATCAAGGTCGCGGAAGATCATCCCCAGTTCGCGGGCATCAGCCTGCTTGAGGAAGGTGTAGAGTTCCTCGACCAGCGCCGGGACGCTGGTCTTCTCGTGCATCGACTGGTCGGGCAGCGGACCGAATTCGCTGCGCAGCGCGGCGACCATCCAGCCCGAGAGGTAGAGGTAGCGGCCCTTGGTCGTGCCGAAGTGCTTCTTGATCGAGATCAGCTTCTGCTGCCCGATGAAACCGTGCCAGCAGCCGAGCGACTGGGTGTAGTTGGCCGGGTCCGCGTCATAGGCGGCCATGTCGGCGCGCATGATCCTGGCGGTGTACCTGGCGATGTCGAGGCCGGTGTGGAACCGGTTCTGCAGGCGCATGCGGGCGACCGACTCGGCGTCGATGCCGTCCCATGTGGCCCTGAACGGAGCGATGGCGTTGGCCGCCTCGGAAATGGTCTGCTGGTAGGTCATCGGATTGCCTCGAGAATGTGACTGCGATGACCCTCACTATGCGGCAGTGCAGCGCGGCGCGAGGGGCTGCGCGGTGCGTCTGTCAAACTTTACAGCTATTCTCTGTGCAGTTGTCATGATATTACAAACCGTGCCGGTGCAGTGCCGGGCAAAGTCAGGAAAGCCTTCGAATTGAGCCAGTCCCGCCCCCTCTATCTCGGCCCGCGCCTGCGCCGTCTGCGCCGCGAACTGGGACTGACCCAGCAGGCCATGGCTGCCGATCTGGCGGTCTCGCCGTCCTATGTCGCCCTGCTTGAACGCAACCAGCGCCCGGTCACCGCCGAGATCCTGTTGCGCCTCGCCCGCACCTACCGGCTCGACGTGTCCGAGATCGCGGGGGAGGATTCGGAGGACTATGCCCGCCGCCTGCGCGAGGTGCTGCGCGATCCGCTGCTGGGCGATATCGACCTGCCCCCGCTCGAAATCGCCGATGTCGCCACGTCGTTTCCCGGCATTACCGAGGCGATCCTTCGGCTCCACGGCGCCTTCGTGCGCGAACAGCAGGCGCTGGCCGAACAGCGGCTTGGCGCGGGGACGAGCGATGCCGCGCCCGACCCGGTGGTCGAGGCGCAGCGCTTTTTTGCGGCCGAGCGCAATCATTTTCCCGCGCTCGACGTCCGCGCCGAGGAACTCGCCGCCGAACTGGATGACGCCGGCGGCGCGGCGGACTGGCTGAAACGCAAGGGCGTGCGCGTCCGGTTCCTGCCACCCGATGTCATGGTCGGCTCGCTCCGCCGGTTCGACCGGCACAACCAGCAGCTCCTGATCGACGATACCCTCGATGCCGCCTCGCGCACGTTCCAGATCGCGGTGCACGTCGCCTGGACCGCGCTGCGCGAGCCCATCGCGGCGATCATCCGGCCCGCTGGGCTGTCCGGCCAGTCGGCCACCGCGCTCGTCCGCCGCGCGCTGGCGGGCTACGGTGCGGCGGCGCTGATCATGCCCTACGACCGCTTCCTGCGCACCGCCCAGCAGCGCAATTACGATATCGCCGCGCTGTGTGCCCTGTTTGGTGCGAGCTTCGAACAGGTGACCCACCGCCTGACCACGCTGGGCCGCCCCGGTGCCGAAGGGGTGCCGTTCTTCTTCATCCGGGTGGACGAGGCCGGAAACGTCTCCAAGCGGCTTGACGGTGCGGGCTTTCCCTTTGCCGGATATGGCGGCGGCTGCCCGCTGTGGCGGGTCCATTCAACCTTTCGCACACCCGGCGAGATCGTCACCCAGTGGCTCGAACTCCCCGATGGCCAGCGCTTTTTCTCGATCGCCCGCACCGTCCGCTCGGGCGGCACCAACCTTGGCGCGCCGGCCGTGCTGCGCTCGGTCGCGCTGGCCTGCGCGGCGGAACACGCGCCCACCCTCGCCTATGCCAGGGGCGTGGACCCGGCCAAAGCCCCGGCAACCCCCATCGGGGTCACCTGCCGCCTGTGCCAGCGCGCCGCCTGCACCGCCCGCGCCGCCCCGCCGATCGGCCGCGAACTGCTGGCGGACGATCAGCGCAAGACCGCCGCGCCGTTCCTGTTCGACGAGGGATAAGAAAAAGGCCCCGTCCCTTGCGGAACGAGGCCCAATTCTTTTCGTTGGAAAGCTGGCTCAGCGCAGCGACACAACGTTGTCCGAACCGCGCGGGTCGCGCCGGTCGCCGCGATATTGGCTGGCCATGGGCTCGTCGATCACGTCCACAACCTCGCCCGCACCAAAGCCGTTGAAGCGCGTGCGCATCGCCGCGCCATAGGCACCGAGCATCCCGACCTCGATATAGTCCCCGGCCTGGATATCGGCGGGCAGCATGAAGGGGCCCTTCATGTAGTCCGCATCGTCGCAGGTCGGGCCGTAGAAGGCGAATTCGGTTTCCGCGCCGCGGCGATTCCCGCCAAGGCATTTGACCGGAAAGCGCCAGTCGATGTGCGCGGCGTCGAACAGCGCGCCATAGGCACCGTCATTGATGAACAACTCGTCGCCGCGGCGCTTCTCGACCTTGACGATCATCGAGGAGTATTCCGCACAAAGCGCCCGGCCCGGTTCGCACCACAGTTCCGACGAATAGGACACCGGCAGCGATTCGGCGGCACGGTGGATCGCCCCGAAGAAGTCTTCGAGCGGGGGCGGTTCCATGCCCGGATAGATCGACGGAAAACCGCCGCCAACATCGACGATGTCGACCGTGACCGAAGCATCGACAATCGCCGCGCGGACCCGTTCGAGCGCCTGGACATAGGCAAACGGGGTCATCGCCTGGCTGCCGACGTGGAAGCAGATGCCCAGCGCGTCGGCAACCTGGCGGGTCGACTGCAGCAAGGGCGCAGCATCGGCGAGGTCAATCCCGAACTTGGAAGCGAGGCTCAGTTCCGAATATTCCGACGATACGCGCAGCCGCACGCACAGCGACAGGTCTTCCGCAGCATTGCCGTTCTCATCGGCCGTGGCGGCGACGATCTTTTCCAGCTCTTCCTGCGTATCCAGGCTGAAAGTGCGGACGCCGTGGACGCGGTAGGCCTCGGTGATGGCCGAAGCCGTCTTCACCGGGTGCATGAAGCACAGCACCGCCTCGGGCAGTGCGGCGCGGACCATGCGGACCTCGGCGATGGAGGCCACGTCGTAATGGGTGATCCCCGCGTCCCACAGCACTGCAAGGAGTTCGGGCGAGGGATTGGCCTTTACCGCATAGAGCGACTTGCCCGGAAACTTCTCAACGAAGAAACGAGCAGCGCGGGCGGCGGCAGCCGGGCGATTGAGGATAACGGGTTCGTCGGGCGAAAGGGCGCGAACTACAGCCGATGCGTCATGATGATGGTGCAACTCAAGGGACCCCCAATAGGCCTTTCGGCCAAAACAACATAGGACGAAGCTGCCTTGCGGTTTGGAAGTCCCCATGGGGCAGCGGGGGGTCGATATAGGCGGTCCGCGATGAACTGCAAGTGAAAATGGACCCCCTGTTTCACAAAATTGAAACATTCTGGGACCCCCTTTCGGATGGCGCAACAGATCATTGATATTGCTATGTTTTTTGCGTGTCACATAGCCGCAAAATACGCACCTTTTGCGCAAGGTCGCGCGAATCCGCCCTGTCGCAAAGCGGTTCTCAGACCCGCGCCGCAGCCGCTCAGCCGCGCAGTCCCGCCGCCGCCTCTCCCCGCGACAGGCCATGAACCTGATCGACAGTGAGGAACATTTCGCCCCCGGCCATCGCGGCCGCCGGGCCAATGTCGCGGATCAGCCGCGATCGCAGTTCGGCTTCGTCCAGCAACGCGCCCGGCGCGAGTGGTTCTTCCCCCAATTGGCGCAACCGTTCGATATCGGCATCACGATCTTCCCCCAGGTCGCCTACCCGCTCGATGATGATCGGCACGGCCGCCGGGGTGCGCCCCGGATCGAGCGCCGCCATCTGCAGAATGCCATCGAGAATGACCGCGCGCGGCAGGGAAACTCCGCGAAACAGCACGTTCATCGGTGTGCGTCCGGTGCTGTCGAACAGGAACACGAAGACATTGCCGCCAAAGGGGAACAGCCAGCCGCTGAAGTCCAGCCCCGAACCCTGCATCAGCACCTCGACCAACCCGTCCGGCGTCCGGCGGATGACGCCGTATTCGTGGAATATGCGGTCGGGCATCAGCACCGAGGGACGAGAGGAGCGCCAGAATCCCTCGTAGGCTGCGGCGCGGTGCGTAATCTCTGGCCGCGCCGCCTCCAGAAAGGCCGCCATCGGGGCAGGTATTGCAGCCGGAAAGGCGGGAGCCGCGAGCGGCGGGACCAGGTCATAACGCTGACACAGGGCCTGGATCGATTCGTCCCAGTCAGCCAGGCGAAACCCCGGAACCGCCTCGGCCAGCAAGGTCGACAATCGGCTGAGATTGTGTTCGCCCGGATGGACCGCCCCGGAAATCCATCGGCTTACCAATGACTTGTCGACACCCAGCCGCTGCGCCAGCGCGACCCGGCTGATCGACGCTGCCTTGAGCATCAGTTCCAGCTTTGCCGGCAGGTTCGCGACATGGTCCATCCCGCCGGATGCTAGGCCGCTGGGTGCCAAATGCAACGCGTGCAACCGGGTGCACCGGCCTGCGCATCGTGACGCATCTTACCGCGTCGCGCATTGCCGCCGATCATGCCCTGGATTGGCACAACTGCCCGTGCCTCAGGGGAAACGAAATGAGAAACTCCTCGCTCATGGCCGCAGCCTATGCCGCGATGCTGGTGTCCGGCTGCTCGACGCGCCCGCGCAACTTCGCCGCGAACCTGTCGGCTCCGGTCGCCGACCGGGCTGTGTTCGAAAACGACTATCGCACCTGCCAGACACTTGTGCGCGGCGGGCATCGCTCCGGTTTTCGATCCGCTGCAAGCACCATTGCGGTCGGCGCCGGCGCGATCAGCGGCGGCATTGCCGTCGGAGCCGTCGGAGCGGGGGTCGGAGCGAGCACGGCAGGTGTGGGCACTGGCTGGTCCTCGGTGGGCGCTGGCCTCGGAGCCGCAGCGGCCGCAGCTACGGTATTTGTCGCGGCGGCAGGATTTGGCGTCACTCGGCTGATTCGCGGCGGCAGGGAACGCAAGTACAAACGGGCAATGTCGGACTGCCTCAGCGAATACGGCTACGGTGTCGGAAGCTGGGAAAAACTGCCGAAGCGCGACGATGCCGCGCAGATCGCCGCCCAGCGGGCAACGCTTGCCTTACCCGCCTCACCCCAAGCCGCCACCGTGCGGTGACTCAGCTCAACCGGGCCGCGAACTCTTCCCAGCCGAACCGCTTGACGCATTCGAGCCTATCCGTGCCACTGTCCCACAGCCAGATCGAGGGCAGCGGCACACCGTTGAAGGTCGTGGTCTTGACCATCGAATAGTGCGCCTGGTCGAGGAAGGCGAAACGCGTGCCCAGCTCGGGCGGCTGCGGCAGGACGTAGTCGCCGATCACGTCGCCCGCGAGGCACGACGGGCCGCCGAGGCGCACCGCTTCGTCCTCGCTGTCCTCCGCGCCGCGTTCCCCCAGCATCGCCGGGCGATAGGGTGCCTCGATCACGTCGGGCATGTGGCAGGTCGCGGAAATGTCGGTGATCGCCACGGCCATGCCGTTCCAGCCCACGTCGAGTACCGTGCCGACGAGGATGCCCGCATCGAGCGCGACCGCCTCGCCCGGTTCGAGATAAAGCTCGCACCCCGTCTCGGCCTTCACGCCGCGCAGGAACGCGACAAGGTCATCGCGCTGATAATCGGCGCGGGTGACGTGGTGGCCGCCGCCGAAGTTGAGCCATTTCAGCTGGCCGAACCAGGGTGCAATCGTGGGCTTGAGCGCCTCCCATGTCCGGCGGAGCGGTTCGAAATCCTGTTCGCACAGGGTGTGAAAATGCAGCCCGGTGACGCCGTCGAGATGCTCGGGGCGCAGCTGGTCGACCGGAAAGCCAAGGCGCGAATGCGGCGCGCAGGGATCATAGCGCGGCACTTCGCCCTCGGCGTGGAGCGGATTGATCCGGAGGCCCACGTCAAAGCCGGCAAGGCCGTCCAGAACGGGCCGGAACCGCGCGATCTGCGCCGGGGAGTTGAAGATCACGTGATCCGAAATCGCGCAGATTTCCGGAAGGTCCTCGGGCTTGTAGGCGGCGCAATAGGTGGCGATCTCGCCCGAATAATGCTCGGCCGCCAGCCGCGCTTCCCACAGCCCCGAGGTGCAGACCCCGTCAAGGTATTCGCCGACGATCGGCGCGACCTTCCACATCGAGAACGCCTTGAGCGCGGCGAGGACCTTGACCCCCGCGCGGTCCCCGATGTCGGCCAGCACCGCAAGGTTCGCGCGCAGTTTCGCCGCGTCCACCACGAAAGCCGGGCTGTCGACTCGGGCGAGGTCGAAGTGGGCGAAGGCGCCCGGATCGCCGGCTCTGGTTTCCATTTGTACACCCTCGGTCGCGCACGGGCTTCGACAGGCTCAGCCTGAGCGGTCAGGAATTTCAGCAATCAAAACGTCCGTTCAGCC
>CAYFJH010000070.1:7389-16444 GCA_964343385.1 uncultured Novosphingobium sp.
CGTTCGGCCTGAGCCTGTCGAAGGCCGCGCGCAACATAGGCCCCGCAACGCCCGATCAGAACGCCAGCGGCCCGGCCAGTTCCTTGACCTTCCACGGCAGCCCTTGCGTGTTCAGCATGTCCATGAACGGATCGGGGTCCATCTGCTCTATGTTGAACACGCCTTCACCGCTCCACGCGCCCGTCACCATCATCGCCGCGCCGATCATCGCGGGCACGCCGGTGGTATAGGAGATCGCCTGGTTCCCGGTCTCGTGGAACGCGTCCTCGTGGCCGCAGATGTTGTAGATGTAGTAGGTCCGTTCACCCGACCCGTCGAGCGCTTCGCCGGTGGCGATGTCGCCGATGTTGGTCTTGCCCTTGGTCGTCGGCCCCAGCGTTTCGGGCTTGGGCAGGACGGCGGCGAGGAACTGGAGGGGCACGATTTCCTGCCCCTGATAGATCACCGGGTCGATCCGCGTCATGCCGACGTTCTGAAGCACGGTCAGGTGCTGGATATAGGCATCGCCAAAGGTCATCCAGAACCGGCCGCGCTCCAGTTCGGGCAGGAACCTGGCGAGGCTTTCCAGTTCCTCGTGGTACATCAGGTACATGTTCTTGGGGCCGACGCCCTCGAAGTCGAAGTTTTCGCGGATGGTCATCGCGGGCGTTTCCACCCACTCGCCCCCCCGCCAGTGCCGCGCCGGGGCGGTCACTTCGCGGATGTTGATTTCCGGGTTGAAGTTGGTCGCAAAGGCCTGCCCGTGGTCGCCGCCGTTGCAGTCCAGGATGTCGAGGCTGCGGATCGTGCGCAGCTTGTGCTTCTTGAGCCACATCGCGTACACGCTGGTCACGCCGGGGTCAAAGCCCGAACCGAGCAGCGCCATCAGCCCCTTCTCGCGGAAGCGCTCCTGATAGGCCCACTGCCACTTGTACTCGAACTTCGCCTCATCCTTGGGCTCGTAGTTCGCGGTGTCCATGTAGTTGGCGCCGGCTTCAAGGCAGGCGTCCATGATCGTCAGGTCCTGATAGGGCAGCGCGAGGTTGACCACGAGGCTGGCCCCGATCTGGCGGATCAGCGCGGTCAGCGCGGGCACGTCCTCGGCGTCGATGGCATAGGTGTCGATGGTCGCCCCGGTGCGCGCCCTGACCGATTCGGCGATGGCGTCGCACTTGGATTTCGTCCGGCTGGCGAGGCTGATGTGCGGAAAAATGCCCGCATTCATCGCCATCTTGTGGACGCAGACCGAAGAGACGCCGCCCGCGCCGATCACCAGAACCTTGTTCACCCTGCGTCTCCTCAATCGTAATCAGGCTGGCCATATAGGCCCCTTGCGTTACATCTCAACTCTCGGCGCGGCCTGCAGGCTTCGCGATGGAGGGGGAAGCCATGATCGGAATGGAAATCCTGAAGCCCGTGGTGGCGCTGGCGGGCTGGACGATGGTGATGTGGCTGTGGATGTATGCCACCCGCATTCCCGCGCTCCGCGCCGCGAAAGTGGACCTGAACGGCATGGTTGGCGGCACCGGCAGGGACCTTGACGCCGTGCTGCCGCCGAAAGTCCAGTGGATCGCGCAGAACTTCAACCACCTCCACGAAGCGCCGACGGTGTTCTATGCGGCGGCAATCACGCTCGCCATCATCGGCAAGGGCGACGGCGGCGCGGCGACCATCGGCTGGGCCTATGTCGGCCTGCGGATCGCCCATTCGCTGGTGCAGGCGATCTCGAACCGGACCGTGGTGCGGTTCGCCCTGTTCGCGCTCTCCAGCATCGCGCTGGCCGCGCTGATCGTGCTGGCCGCGTGTTCGGTGTTCAGCGCCTGACGAACAGGCTGGCGAGTTCAACGTGGGTCGACCAGCGGAACTGGCCGACCGGGCGCACTTCCTGAAGGACATAGCCGCCCTCGATCAGCAGCGCCGCATCGCGCGCCCAGCTTGACGGGTTGCAGCTGATGTAGACGATCTTGCCCACGGTGGAGGTTGCCAACCGCTCGACCTGCTCCCGCGCCCCGGCGCGCGGCGGGTCGATCAGGACGGCGGCAAAACGGTCCAGTTCGTCCGCCAGCAGCGGACTGCGAAACAGGTCGCGGTGGAGCGCGTGGACCGGGCGCTGCATCCGCCCCGCCGCGGCCTTGCACGCCAGATGCGCATCGCGCGCAGCCTCGGCCGCCAGCACCTTGGTCTGCGGCCCGGCAAGGGCGAAGGCAAAGGTGCCGAGGCCTGAAAACAGGTCGGCCACGGTCGGCGCATCGGCCAGCCATTCGCGCACCGCGCCCACCAGCGCGGCCTCGCCATCGGCGGTCGCCTGAAGAAACGATCCGGGCGGCAAGGACACCGGCACGCCCGAAAGCGTCACCGTCACCGGCTCGGGTTCCCACAGCGTTTCAGGACCATAGCCCTGATCGAGCGTCAGCCGTGCCAGCCCGTGGTCTCGCGCAAAGTCGTTCATCCGCTCGGCCAGCGCCAGCCCCTCGGCGGCCAGCCCCTTGATGCCAAGGTCTATCCCCTGGTCGGCCAGCGTAAGTTCGACATCGGCGGCCATCTTGCCCAGCGATCCCGAAGGCTTGCCCTTGCGTCCGCCCTTGGATGCGGCGGCCTGCCCGATCTGGATCAGCAGCTTGCGCAAGGACGGCAGCAGGGCGACGAATTCCGGCACCAGCACCGCGCATTCGGTCAGTTCGACCAGCCGGTGCGAGGCGGCCTCGCGGTAGCCGATGATCACCCGCCCGCCCGAACTTTCCGCGCGGAGCGAGGCGCGCCGACGCGCACCCGGCGGGGAGAGGTGGGGCGGGCGGATCACCTCGGCCCCAAGCTCCTGCCCGGCGGAGGCATTGGCAACGCGGGCTTCGACGAATTCGATGAGCGAAGCCTCGTCCAGCTGCTGCAACTGGCACCCGCCGCAGCGGCCGAAGTGGCGGCAGGCGGGGGCGACGTGGTGCGGGCCGGGCTGGATGGTGCCGTCGGGCATCAGGATGTCGCCCGGCGCAACGTGCCGCGCGAAACGCCCGGACGCAGTCACCCCGTCGCCCTTGGCGGCGATGCGCAGGATCTCTTCGGGCTGAGTGGGGGTTTCGATGTCGCTCACAGTGCGGCCGCGTAGGCGCTGCGGACCGCCGCGGCAAGCGTGCTCGCGGAGAAGGCCGGTCCGGCCAGCCGCGCCGCCTCGCCGTGGAGCCACAGGCCCTCGGCGGCGGCGGCGAAAGCATCGGCCGCTGCAGCGCGGCGGCTGGCAATGATCCCGGCAAGAACATCGCCGGTCCCGGCGGCGGACAGCCACGTCGAGGCCCGGCGGCAAAACGCGGCGCGGCCATCGGGCGCAGCGATCACACTGTCGGGGCCTTTGGCCACCACGACCATGCCGCTGGCTGCGGCAAGCGCGCGGGCGCGGTCAAGCTTCGTGCCTTCGCCCGGCAGGCCGAAAGCACCCTCCAGCGCGGCCAGTTCGCCCTCGTGCGGGGTGGCGATGGCATCCGTCACCGCGTCTTCGGGGCGCAGCAGGACCAGCGCATCGGCGTCCAGCACGAGCGGATGGCCGCAGGCGAGAGCGGCGTCGAGCCTGACGCGGGCGTGGTCACTGCGGCCAAGTCCCGGCCCAACCAGCACCGCGCCGATGCGCGGATCGGCCAGCGCTTCGGCCGGGCGACGCGGATCGGTGACGACATCGGAGGCGGGTGCCGCGCTTTCGCCGAGCAGGCGGACATAGCCCGCGCCAGCCCCTTGCGCGGCGGCACAGGCAAGCTGCGCCGCGCCGGGCATGGCTCCGGCGACCACCGCGAGAAGCCCGCGCCGATACTTGTGTGCATCCGCCGGCGGAGCGGCAAAATGCGGCTGCGAAACGACACCCGCCGCTCCCGGAACCGCCGCGCAGCCGATGCCGACCAAGCGCAGCGCGCCCATCGCGGCGGCGGCGGGCATCAGGAAATGGGCGGGCTTCCACGCGCCCAACGCCACGGTCAGGTGATTGTGCGGGAGACCGGGATTGAGCGGCTGGCCGGTATCGGCGTCGATCCCGCTCGGCAGGTCGACGGCGATGACGCGGTGGTGTGCGGCAGCAAGGCGGGTGAGCAGGGCATGTTGCTCGTTACCCAGGGGCCGGGCGAGGCCGGTGCCGAACAGGCAGTCAACCAGCGCCTCAGCGTGGGGGGCGGCATCCGGGCCCAGCACGCTCCCGCCGAACAGGGCGAGGGCATTGCGGGCAGCGTCGGTCGCCGGCGGCGCGGCGGCGATAACCTCGACCTTGCAGCCACGCTCCCGCAAGACCCGCGCGATGACATAGCCGTCGCCGCCGTTGTTGCCGGGGCCGCACAACACTGTGACGGTGTGGTGCCCGGCCACGCGCCAGACCCATTCCGCCGCGCCCCGGCCGGCGATCTGCATCAGCGCATCGACGCTGGTGCCGCCCGCGATCAGGGCCCCTTCCGCCTCGCGCATCTGCGCGGCGGTGAGCACCTGCTCGATGTGCGGCGGGGACTTACTGAGCGGCACCGGCCCTGACCTTGAACGGGAAACGATAGCGGTCCGGACCAACGCGGACTTCGAGCTGGTCATCCCCGGCGGCCACCCGCGCGGTTTCGGCCCCGTCGCTCAGCGCCACACCGCTGCCGTCCTGGAGCACCGAAAACCGCCGGAACGCGCCGTCCGGGTGCCGCACGACCAGCACCTGCTCGCCGTCCTGCTCCGAGCGTTCGACCGCGCAGACCGGCGCGAACGCCGCCCCCTCGCCCAGCGCACAATCCGCGTGCTCGCCGCCTTCGGCCACGGCCGGCGCCTCGCCGCGCGAACAGGCCGCAAGGGGCAGAACGGCAGCGAGGACGAGCCTGCGCATCAGTCGCGCTTGAGCTGGGTCACGTCGCGCACCGCGCCGCGTGCAGCGCTGGTCGTCATCGCAGCATAGGCCTGCAGCGCGACCGAGACTTTGCGCGGGCGTTCCTTGACCGGCTTCCATGCGTTCGGCCCGCGCGCTTCCATCGCTTCGCGGCGCGTGTCGAGTTCGTCGACCGGGAGCATCAGGTTGATGGTGCGGCCGGGGATGTCGATCTCGATCACGTCGCCGTTCTCGACCAGCCCGATCGCGCCGCCCTCTGCCGCTTCGGGCGAGGCGTGGCCGATGGAAAGGCCCGAGGTCCCGCCCGAAAAGCGCCCGTCGGTAATCAGCGCGCAGGCCGCGCCGAGGCCCTTCGACTTGAGGTAGGAGGTCGGATAGAGCATTTCCTGCATCCCCGGCCCGCCGCGCGGACCTTCGTAGCGGATGACGACCACGTCGCCCGCCTTGACCTGCCCCGTAAGGATGCCGGTCACCGCCGCTTCCTGGCTTTCGAACACCACGGCAGGGCCGGTGAATTTCAGGATCTTGTCGTCCACGCCCGCCGTCTTCACGATGCAGCCATCGCGGGCGATATTGCCGCTCAGCACGGCCAGCCCGCCGTCCTTTGAAAAAGCATGTTCAGCCGAACGGATCACCCCGCTTTCGCGGTCAAGGTCCAGCTCGTCCCAGCGGCGGGACTGGCTAAAGGCGGTCTGCGTCGGCACACCGCCCGGCGCGGCCTTGAAGAATTCCTGCACCGAGGGCGCGTTGGTGCGCTTGATGTCCCAGAGGTTGAGCCCATCGGCCAGCGTCTTGCTGTGGACGGTCGGCAGGTGGGTGTGGAGCAGCCCGGCGCGGTCCAGTTCGCCAAGGATCGCGAAGATCCCGCCGGCGCGGTGGACGTCTTCCATGTGGACATCCGACTTGGCCGGGGCGACCTTGGACAGGCACGGGACCCGGCGCGACAGCCGGTCGATGTCGTTCATGGTGAAATCGACCCCCGCCTCGTGCGCGGCGGCGAGCAGGTGGAGCACGGTGTTGGTCGATCCGCCCATCGCGATATCAAGGCTCATCGCGTTCTCGAAAGCCTCGAATGTGGCGATGTTGCGTGGGAGGGCGCTGTCATCGTCCTGTTCATAGTACCGCTTGCACAGGTCGACCACGGTCCGGCCCGCTTCGAGGAACAGGTTCTTGCGGTCGGCATGGGTCGCCAGCGTGGAGCCGTTGCCCGGCAGCGACAGCCCCAGCGCCTCGGTCAGGCAGTTCATCGAGTTCGCGGTGAACATGCCGCTGCACGAACCGCAGGTCGGGCAGGCCGAACGCTCGATCGCGGTGACTTCCTCGTCGGTGTATTTATCGTCCGCGGCGGCAACCATCGCATCCACGAGGTCGAGCGCGACTTCCTTGCCCTTGAGCACGACCTTGCCCGCTTCCATCGGTCCGCCGGAAACGAACACCACCGGGATATTGATGCGCAGCGCGGCCATCAGCATCCCCGGCGTGATCTTGTCGCAGTTGGAGATGCAGACCATCGCGTCGGCGCAGTGGGCGTTGACCATGTATTCGACCGAATCGGCGATCAGGTCGCGGCTGGGGAGCGAATAGAGCATCCCGTCGTGGCCCATGGCGATGCCGTCATCGACCGCGATGGTGTTGAATTCCTTGGCGACGCCGCCCGCCGCCTCGATTTCGCGGGCGACCATCTGGCCAAGGTCCTTGAGGTGGACGTGGCCCGGCACGAACTGGGTGAAGGAGTTGACCACCGCGATGATCGGCTTGCCGAAGTCGCTGTCCTTCATGCCGGTGGCCCGCCACAGCCCGCGCGCGCCTGCCATGTTGCGGCCGTGGGTGGTGGTGCGCGAACGATAGACGGGCATGGGGCAAACTCCGGCGGTGCTGACTGCTATATGGATATGCCCCCTAGCGGGCGCGAGGGGTGATCAAAACCGAAAATTGCGCGTTCCCTACCCGCCCAGCTCCAGCGCCACCCTGCTCGACACCCTGAGCAGGATTTCCGCCCAGCGCGCCTGCCCCACCGGATCGCTGATCTGGCTCTGGCGAATCTCGACGCCGAGATAGGGCCGCCCATCGGCCTCGGCATGGCGGTTCATCGTATAGTTGAGGTCGCGCCCCGAATAGGGCTGCTGGTCGCCCACCCGCAGGCCTTCGTCCTCCAGCAGCGGGATCGCCAGCCGCGCGGCGCGGTCATCCCCGTTATAGAGCACGCCGACGTGCCACGGGCGCGGCTTGTCGCAGGTGGAGAGCGCTGGGGTGAAGCTGTGGAGCGAGAGGATCAGCGACTGCGGCACGCGGTCCAGCAGCTCACCCAGCGCCGCGTGATAGGGCGCATGGAATCGGGTAATCCGTTCGGCGCGCGCAGCCGGGGGCAGAACGTTGCCCGGAATGGCGGTGCCGTCGCTGGTTTCGGGGACAGTTCCGGGGGCGTGCTCGTCACGGTTGACGTCGCAGACAAGGCGGCTGAAAGCGCAGTGGAACGCCGCGACGCCGGGGCGCAGCGCCATCAGCGCGCCCACTTCGGCCACGCCGATGTCGACCGCGACGTGTTCGTCCATGCGTTCAGGCGCAATGCCCAGCGCGATGCCCTCGGGCACATGGTTCGAGGCATGGTCAGAGATGGCCAGGATGCCGCCAAAGCGCGGCTCGCCCAGCAGGCGGAACGTTTCGCTCATCGCAGCGCCCCGGCGAGCGTCCACCATTGCGGCGGAAGGGCCGCGCGGGCGGCATCGCGGGCCTCGGCCGTCTTATAGAGCGCAAAGCACGTCGCCCCCGAACCGGACATCCGCACCAGCCATGCCCCAGTCTGGCGCAGGGCATCAAGCACCTCGGCTATGACCGGACACAGCGCGATTGCCGGCGCCTCAAGGTCGTTCCGCCCGGCCAGCGCCATTTCGCGCGCCGTGCCCTGCGGCAGCGGCCCCCGGTCGATCCCGTCCCACGCCTTGAACACCGGCCCGGTGGCGAGCGGAACGCGCGGATTGGCGAGGAGGAGCGGGGTTCCGGCAAGGTCCTGCGGGCCGGGCTCAAGCTCGGCCCCCGTCCCCCGGCCGATGCAGGTCACGCTTTCCACACAGGCCGGCACATCGGCCCCCAGCCGCGCGGCGCGGACCGACCAGTCGTCCGGCAGCCCATGCCGCCGCCCGACCAGCCGGAAGACCGCGCCCGCATCCGCCGACCCGCCGCCCAGCCCAGCCGCGACCGGCAGGTTCTTTTCCAGCAGCACCGCCAGCCCCTCGGCCCGCGGCAGCAGGCCAAGCGCTTTTACGGCGATATTGGCAAAGGGATCATCCAGCGCCGGGGCAAACTCCCCGGTCACGCGCAAGGCATCGACCAGCGCGGGCTCGGCGCTCAGTTCATCCCCCGAATCGACAAAGGCGAACAGGGTCTCAAGCTCGTGATACCCATCCCCCCGCCGCCGCCGGACTTGGAGCGCGAGGTTGAGCTTGGCATAAGCGGTTTCGTGCATGGTGCGTCCCCGCCCCGCAAGCGGGGCGGGCTCCCGATCACATATTCGGATAGTTCGGCCCGCCGCCGCCTTCGGGCGTGACCCATTCGATGTTCTGGGTCGGGTCCTTGATGTCGCAGGTCTTGCAGTGGACGCAGTTCTGGGCGTTGATCTGAAGCCTCTCGCCCGCGCCGTCCGGGCCGGAACTGCCAGAATCGACGAATTCATAGACCCCGGCGGGGCAATAGCGCGCCTCCGGCCCGGCATAGACCGGCAGGTTGATTTCGGTCGGGACCGCCGGGTTTTTCAGCCGCAGATGGCAGGGCTGTTCTTCCTCGTGGTTGGTGAACGAGTAGGAAACGCTGGTCAGCCGGTCAAAGCTGATCACCCCGTCGGGCTTGGGATAGGCGATCGGCTGGTAGAGGTCGGCGCGCCCGGTCATCGAGGCGTCGGTATGGTGCTTCATCGGCCCGGCCACGCCAAACCCGAACAGGGTGCGCAGCCACATGTCGGCACCGGCAAGCATGGTACCGATCGCGCCGCCGAACTTGGCGACCAGCGGCTCGGCATTCTGGACGAGCTTCAGTTCCTTGGCGATCCAGCTGTCGCGAACGGCGGCGTCATATTCGTTCAGCGCATCGCCTTCGCGGCCCGCAGCAATGGCCGCCGCGATAGCTTCGGCCGCGAGCATCCCGCTCTTCATCGCGGTGTGGCTGCCCTTGATCCGCGGCACGTTGACGAAACCCGCCGAGCAGCCCGCCAGCATGCCGCCGGGGAAGCACAGCCGCGGCACCGACTGCCAGCCGCCC
>CAYFJH010000071.1:0-15581 GCA_964343385.1 uncultured Novosphingobium sp.
GGCGGGGGAGTGGGCTGGTGCCGCCCTGTTTCAGTGAAACTGAAACAGAGTCTAGGCGAAGCCGGCGAATGCTGCCGACCACGATTTGCGAATCGTAAGGCCGCGCAGTGTGCGGAGGTAATCGGCAATGGGGTGGCGCACCAATATATCGCTGTCCGCGATCAGCTGGCCTTGGGGTTGTTCGTCGCGGTCCATCTCGCCTCGATCAATTCCTTGACGAGGGATAGAAGCTCCGGGACGCCATAAGGTTTCGGCAGCATCCGGTCGGCCGGGCTTTCATCCGGCAATCGCGCCGAGGCGAGGATGATGGCCATGTGCGGAAAGCTGCCGCGCACACGCTCTGCCAGTTCCAGCCCGTCCGGGCCGCCGGGCATCGAGATATCGGTGACGAGCAGATCGACCGGCACGCCGTTGCCCAGCAGGTCGAGCGCTTCGGTCCCGCTCGCCGCCTCGATCACCGTATAGCCCGCATCGCGGAGCCATTCCGCGCTGGCCATGCGGATCAGGATTTCATCCTCGGCAAGCAAAATGACCCGATCCCGCTCCGGCTGGAGCGGCGGCCCATGCACGTCTTCCCGGCTCATCCAGACCCATCCCGGCTCCCCCCGTCCTTGGTGCCGGCTTTCTGCGTGGGACCATATGCCTGTTTTTAAAGCAACCCAAGACCATGCACCACAGGACAGGGGATATTTGCGGGCGCACCCACCCGGCCCCGCCGGCCCGCCGCTCTTGCCATTCCGCCGCCCGCGCCCTAGCGGCCACGACGAAGCCAAGCTGCCGCAACCTTGAGGAGTCGATACCATGGTCCCCCGCTATGCCCGCCCGGCAATGACCGCCATCTGGGAGCCGGAAGCGCGCTACCGGATCTGGTTCGAGATCGAGGCCCACGCCACCGACAAGCTTGGCGAACTGGGCGTCGTCCCGCCCAGCGCGGCCAAGGCGTTGTGGGACTGGTGGGCGACGAACCCGGTGATCGACGTCGCCGCGATCGACGCGATCGAGGCCGTGACCAAGCACGACGTGATCGCCTTCCTTGACTGGGTGGCCCAGTCGGTCGGTCCCGAGGCGCGGTTCATGCACCAGGGCATGACCAGTTCCGACGTGCTCGACACCACGCTGTCGGTCCAGCTGGCCGAGGCCGCCGACATCCTGCTGGATGACATCGACGCCCTGCTGGCCGCGATCAAGCGCCGCGCGCTGGAGCACAAGTATACCCCGACCATCGGCCGCAGCCACGGCATCCACGCCGAGCCGACCACCTTCGGCAAGAAGCTGGCCGAGGCCTATGCCGAGTTCAGCCGTTGCCGCACCCGGCTGGTCCATGCCCGCGCGGAAATCGCGACCTGCGCCATTTCCGGCGCGGTCGGCACCTTTGCCAACATCGACCCGGCGGTCGAGGAACACGTTGCCGAAAAGCTTGGGCTGAGCGTCGAGCCTGTTTCGACCCAGGTCATCCCGCGTGACCGTCACGCCATGTTCTTTGCCACGCTCGGCGTCATCGCCAGCTCGATCGAGCGGCTCGCGGTCGAAGTACGTCACCTCCAGCGGACCGAAGTGCTGGAGGCCGAGGAATATTTCTCGCCGGGCCAGAAGGGTTCGTCGGCGATGCCGCACAAGCGCAACCCGATCCTGACCGAGAACCTCACCGGGCTTGCCCGCATGGTCCGTTCCGCCGTGACCCCGGCGCTGGAAAACGTGGCGCTGTGGCACGAGCGCGATATCTCGCACTCTTCGGTCGAGCGCTTCATCGGCCCCGACGCGACGATCACGCTCGATTTCGCGCTGGGGCGGCTGACCTCGGTGATCGACAAGCTGCTGGTTTACCCCGAGCGGATGCAGAAGAACCTCGACCGGATGGGCGGCCTCGTCCACTCGCAGCGGGTGCTGCTGGCGCTGACCCAGGCCGGCGTCACGCGCGACAATGCCTATCGCCTCGTCCAGCGCAACGCGATGAAGGTGTGGGAATCGGACGGCCAGCTTTCGCTGCTCGAACTGCTCAAGGCCGACCCCGAAGTGGCCGCCGCGCTGACCGCGCAGCAGATCGAGGACAAGTTCAACCTCGACTATCACTTCAAGGCGATCGACACGATCTTCGCGCGGGTGTTCGGCGAATAGCTTGATCGGGCCGGTTCGCAGCCGGCCCGGCTCGCCTCAGAAGCTGGCGGTCAGGTTGAGACTGCCATAACGCGTTGTCCGGCCCGGAGGTGCGTTTGGCGCCTCCCGCAGGAAGCGTCCCTTGGCCAGGAAAACCGCGTCAGCCTCGAACCGCAGGCGGCGCAGCACCAGCCACCAGCGCAACCGCGCGTCCAGCTGATGGCCGGCGAAATTGCCGGAACGCCCGCTGGGATCGCGCACCCCGGTCGAGGAAAAGGCGTCCTGCCGGTCGGCCAGCCACAACCCGCGGTAACCGACGAAGGCATCCACGCGCCGTGACGGGGTCACCTCCACCCGCACCCCCGGGCTGAAAAGGTTGGTGCGTCCGATGGCATTATAAAGCCCCGACGGAGCGAGATCGACCCGCCGCATCCCGAACAGCGGATCGAACCGGCCAAAAGTCGGCCCGGCGCCATCGCCGCTGGCGCGGTCCAGTTCGAACAGCACGCGCGGCTGCCAAGGACCTGCAAAGCGGTATCCGGCATGGATCCGTACAAAGCTCGCGCTCACTGCCTGCCGCGCCGCGCCGGGCGCCGCCGAGGCACTGATCTGGCCCCACTGGTAGATGGTTTCCACGCCGCCATCGAAATTCGCGGCGCGCGGCTCACGCAGGAAGCGCACGCCAAGCGTATTGAGCGAGCGATCGCGGGTGGCATGGCCGGGCCAGTCCCGCTCGCCGAGATGGAGAAAGATTGCGTCGGCCAGCCATGGGCTGCCGCTGCGCTGGCGGGCGAGAAATCCGCCCCACAGCACCACGGAAAAGCTTTCCTTGTCGAGGGCCGCGACATTGGCGCGCAGCGCAGGTCCATCGTCGGGCAGGCGGGCGAGCGGCAACACGTAAAGCGCGGCGGCCTTCACTCCGCCCGGGATCGCCACATCGGCGCGCAGCCCGGTGTAGCTGCTGACCGTGTTGCGGTAGTCATCGGCCGCCAGCAAGCGCCGCGAGCCCAGTTCGATCGTAAAGCGCCCGGCCTGGAGATTGACGGACGTCCCTCGCCCAAGCACCGCACCAAGGTCGGCCTGCACATAGGCCTGCACTGGCTCCAGCGCGTTGACCTCGCTCGTGGACCGCGGAGTGCCCGGGTTCGCGCCCCAGGCCCGGCTGTCCTGCAATTCGGTGACCAGCCGCACCCGGTTGTGCCGCCAGGCGACCCGGACCACGGTTCGGGTTTCCAGCAGTTGGTCGCTGGCGTTGGCCCCGGCGCGGGCCTGGCCGTCGATCGCCTCGGCGCGCACCCGCTGGGTGCCGGTGACAATGATCACGTCGCCCTGGCTCTCGTTGTCGATGACCTGCGGCGCGGTATCGGCAGGCGTTGCCTCGGCGGTGGTGGCCAAGGCCCCGGTTGCGACAAGTGCGGTGGCGGCCAGAAGGCCGCCGCGGACGAACGAATGCATTTCCAATCCTTATGAATGGGAAGTCCCGCCGATGCAGACCGGACCGCCGACGGGGTAGTTTGGGTCAGGTCAATCGCTGGCGCTCTGTTATCTCAATCTGGACGACCCGGCCGTCGTGGACGGTCAGTTCGATAGCGCCATATCGGAGCCGCGATATGGCCTCGGCCACGGCGTCAAGCGCAATGGCGGCGGCTTCTTCCGGCGGCAGGTTTTCGCGGGTCGGTGGGCGGTGCGGGCCGGCCATGTGCGTCTCCTTATGGAGCGCACTTTATCTCTACCTTTTTAATAGACAAGATAAGTTTGCCTTAGCCGCGGCGAAGCGCAGCTATCGCTGGCTAGCTTGAGGCAGGCTCCAGCGTGTCTGGAAATGGCGGTTCGAGCTTGATCGGATCGGCCAGCGTGATCCGGTCGAGCATCGACGCCATTTCGTCGCGCAGGGTCAGCATCAGCCCGCGCAGGCGGCATTCAGCTTCGGGCAGGCAATTCTGGCAGTGTTCGTGGGCGTTGCGGGCCGCGCAGGGCACCAGTGCCAGGCTGCCGCGCGTCAGGCGGATAATGTCGCCATAGCGAACGTCGACCGGGTCGAGCGCCAGTTCATAGCCGCCCTCGCGCCCGCGGTGCGAGATGATCACACCCTCGCGCACCAGTTCCGACAGGATCACCGTCAGGAACTTGCGCGGAATGTTCTGGGTTTCGGCGATCGAGTCGAGCCGGACCGGCCCCTGCCGCCACTGGTCGGCCAGATGCTGCAAGGCCCGGATGGTATAGCGCGTCTTTTGCGAAAGCATCGCCGGACAAGACTCCCGGCGGGCCGTAATGTCAACCGCGCGGGTAGAACCAGACCGGTGCGATCAGCTCGCGCTGGCGTTCGGCGCGTGCTTGTTCATCAGGTTGAAGGCCCGCTGATACCATTCGTTGCCGGGATAATTGGCCCCCAGCACGGCGGCGGACTTGCGCGCTTCTTCGGGCACGCCGATCGCCAGGTAGCTTTCGGTCATGCGATACAGCGCCTCGGGGGCGTGGCTGGTGGTCTGGTAACTGTCGATCACCGTGCGGAAGCGCAGCGTCGCGGCGAGCCACTTGCCCTGCCGCTGATAGGCGCGACCGATGTCCATTTCCTTGCCGGCAAGGTGATCGTTGATGAGGTCGAGCTTGAGCCGCGCGTCCGAGGCATAGCGCGTGCCGGGATAGCGGCGGATCAGCTCGTTCATCGCGTCGAGCGCCTGGCGCGTGGCCTTCTGGTCGCGGGTGATGTCGCTGATCTGTTCGTACTGGCACAGCGCTACGAGGTAATAGGCATAAGGCGCATCGCGGTTGCCCGGGTGGATCGAGAGGAACCGCTGCGCCGACTGGATCGCCTTGGTGTAGTCACGGTCGACGTAATAGCTGAACGCGCTCATCAGCTGGGCGCGGCGGGCCCACGGCGAATAGGGATGCTGGCGCTCCACCTCGTCGAACAGCGCGGCCGCTTCCCTGGTCCGGCCCCGGTCAAGCCGCTCCTTTGCCGCCATGTAGAGCGTGTCCACATCGCGCGCGACATAGGCCGTATCGCGGCCTTTGCCGCCCCTTCCGGCGCAGCCCCCGACGAGCACGGTGGCAGCCGCGGCAGCGGCGATCAGGGCGAGTTTGAGCGGTGAGCGAGCGAGCATGACGTGGCCTATAGCCAGCACCGGGATGAACGCCAAGTGAAAGCCGCAGGAAGCCCTGTGCACGCCGATGATGCGCAACAAAAAAGGGGCCGCCGAGGCAGCCCCTTTCCCGTGAGTCACTCAGCCTTGCCGAGAGTTCAGTCGTCCGACTTCAGGAAAGCCGGGAGATGGTCGGGGTTGCCGCCTTCTTCACGGCGCGGGCCACGGTCGCCGCCTTCACGGCGGGGACCACGGTCACCACCGTCACGGCGCGGGCCGCGATCGCTGCGGGGTCCGCGGCGATCGCCGCCGCCACGGTCCGGACGGTCGCCGCGCGGTTCGCGCGGTTCGCGGGCCGGACGGGTGTCTTCCAGCTCGGCGCCGGTTTCCTGGTCGACAACGCGCATCGACAGGCGAACCTTGCCGCGCGGGTCGATCTCGAGGACCTTGACCTTGACCGCCTGGCCTTCGGAAACGACGTCGGTCGGCTTTTCGACGCGTTCGTTGCGCATTTCAGAGACGTGGACGAGACCGTCCTTGCCGCCCATGAAGTTCACGAAAGCGCCGAAATCGACGATGTTGACGACCTTGCCGTCGTAGACCTTGCCCACTTCGGCTTCCTCGACGATGCCGAGGATCCACTGCTTGGCGGCTTCGATCTGCGCGATATCGGAAGACGAGATCTTGATCAGGCCTTCGTCGTCGATGTCGACCTTGGCGCCGGTGGTGGCAACGATCTCGCGGATCACCTTGCCGCCGGTGCCGATGATGTCGCGGATCTTCGACTTGTCGATCTGCAGCGATTCGATGCGCGGAGCGTGGGCCGAAAGTTCGGTCCGTGCTTCGCCCAGCGCCTTGGTCATCTCGTTCAGGATGTGCGCGCGGCCTTCCTTGGCCTGCGACAGCGCCTGCGCCATGATCTCGCGCGTGATGCCCGCAATCTTGATGTCCATCTGCATCGTGGTGATGCCGTTGGCGGAGCCCGCAACCTTGAAGTCCATGTCGCCAAGGTGATCTTCATCACCCAGGATGTCGGACAGGACGGCGAACTTGTCGCCTTCAAGGATCAGGCCCATCGCGATGCCCGAAACCGGACGGTCGATCGGAACGCCGGCATCCATCATCGAAAGGCAGCCGCCGCAGACGGTGGCCATCGAGGACGAACCGTTCGACTCGGTGATGTCCGAGAGAACGCGGATCGTGTAGGGGAACTCGTCCTTGGTCGGCAGGACCGGGTTGAGCGCACGCCATGCCAGCTTGCCGTGGCCAACTTCGCGGCGACCCGGAGCGCCGAAGCGGCCGACTTCGCCCACCGAATACGGCGGGAAGTTGTAGTGCAGCATGAAGCGCGAGTACGACAGGCCGTCGAGCCCGTCGATCATCTGCTCGGCGTCCTTGGTGCCCAGCGTGGTGGTGCAGATCGCCTGCGTTTCACCGCGCGTGAACAGCGAGGAACCGTGCGTGCGCGGCAGGAAGCCGACGATCGCTTCGATCGGACGGATCTGCGTGGTGGTGCGCCCGTCGATGCGCGAACCGGTTTCAAGGATGGCACCGCGCACGATGTCCGCCTCGACCTTCTTCATGGTCTTCATGGCGACCATCTGGGTCTGCGGGGTTTCGGTGGAGAACGCAGCCTTCGCCTTGGCGCGGGCCAGGTTGAGCGCATCCGAACGCGCCGACTTGTCGGTCAGCTTGTAGGCGGCGGCAACGTCGGCGCCGACGATGTCCTTGAGCTTCTTCTTCATGTCGGCGGTGTTGTCCGACAGGTCGATGTCCCACGGATCCTTGGCAGCCTTTTCAGCCAGCTTGATGATCGCGCCGACGACCTTGCGGATTTCGTCGTGGGCAAACATCACGCCGCCGAGCATTTCCTCTTCGGTCAGCTCCTTGGCTTCGGATTCGACCATCATCACGGCCGAATCGGTCGCGGCGACGACGAGGTCGAGGCGGCCGGCGGCAGCCTGCGACAGCGACGGGTTGAGCTGGTATTCACCGTCCTGGAAGCCGACGCGCGCAGCCGCGATCGGACCCATGAACGGCACGCCCGAGATGGTCAGCGCGGCAGACGCAGCGATCATCGCGACGATATCCGGCTCAGTCTCGCCGTCATAGGACAGGACCTGGGCGATGACGTTGATTTCGTTGTAGAAACCTTCGGGGAACAGCGGACGGACCGGACGGTCGATCAGGCGGGAAACCAGGGTTTCCTTTTCCGTGGCACCGCGTTCGCGCTTGAAGAAGCCGCCCGGGATACGCCCGGCGGACGAAAACTTTTCCTGATAGTGGACGGTCAGGGGGAAGAAATCCTGACCTTCCTTGACCGACTTGGCGGCGGTTACGGCGCAGAGCACGACAGTTTCGCCATAGGTGGCGAGAACCGCGCCATTGGCCTGGCGGGCAATGCGGCCGGTTTCGAGGGTGAGGGTCTTTCCGCCCCATTCCAGCGATACGGTTTTGACGTCGAACATGGTGTTTCCTTCGAACCCGCCTGCCAGATTGCCGGCGGGGTTTGCTGCCGGGGTATACCGTCCCGGTCCGGTGCGGGGCCTTGATCGCGCCCCAGGGGCGTCTCGCCGAATTGCGAGGCCGCCCGAATGCAAAAGCGGCCCCGCAGGGGGGCCGCTTGCTGCGTTGTTACTTACGCAGACCCAGCTTCTGGATCAGGGCGTTGTAGCGGTCGACATCCTTTTTCTTCAGGTAGTCGAGCAGCGAACGACGCTTGTTGACCATCATCAGCAGGCCCCGGCGCGAGTGGTTATCCTTGTGGTGACCCTTGAAGTGGTCGGTCAGGGTAACAATACGGCTGGTCAGGATCGCGACCTGCACTTCGGGCGAACCGGTATCGGTGGCCGAGCGGGCGTTGTCCTTGATGATTTCCTGCTTCTTTTCAGGGGTAACCGACATTTCATTCACTCCGCGACATCGGAAAGGTTGAAGCCCCTGGAAACGGTCAGGCTTCCGCCCGAAAGCTCTACCAGCGCGATCGGCGTTGTGCCGGCCCGCGCCCAGTAAAGCCCGTCGTTCAAGGGCAATCCGGCCAGAACGCGGCCCTGTTGGACCGCCCTTGCCTGTTCCGGACCGAGGTCAAGAGCCGGGATGTCGACCAGCCCTGCCTCCAGCGGCAAGAGTACATTCTCAAGAGGCGCGCCCTTACCGACTTCGTTCAGTTTGTCCAGCGAAATCGCCGCTTCAATGCCGAACGGACCGGCCTTGAGCCGCCGCAACACGGTGACATGGCCGACCGTGCCGAGCGCCAGCGCGATGTCCCGCGCGAGGCTGCGGATATAGGTGCCCTTGGAAACGTGGGCGATGAAGGTGGCGGTTTCCGGCCCTGTTTCGGTGAGGGCGAGTGCGTGGATCGTCACTTGGCGCGACTTGAGTTCGACCGCCTCCCCTGCCCGCGCCAGATCATAGGCGCGGCGGCCATCGACCATCAGCGCGGAATAGGCCGGCGGGACTTGCGCGATCGGCCCGGTGAAACGCGGCAAGATCGCCTCAATTTCCGGCCGCGACGGACGCACATCGGACGTTGCGATGACCGCGCCTTCAAGGTCGAGCGTGTCGGTCTGGCTGCCGAACGCCACGGTAAACGCATAGGCCTTGGTTGCATCAAGCATCCGCCCCGCGAGCTTGGTCGCCTCCCCCAGCGCAATCGGCAAAACCCCGGTTGCCAGCGGATCAAGCGTGCCGCCGTGGCCGACCTTGACCTTCTTGCCGAACCCCGCCTCGCGCAGGTTGCGCTTTACCGCGGCGACCGCCTGGGTCGAGCCGAGGCCGAGCGGCTTGTCGAGGATGATCCAGCCCGAAACGCTCATGCCCTACTGCCCGGCAACGGCGTTCACGACGACCGCATAGGCATCCATGACCCACGCATAGGGCTTGTCGATCACCGCGCCGACCGGGTCGAGCCCCGGCACCAGCCGCGGCAGGACGACGATGACGATCAGCACCAGCGCAAAGCCGAACCGGCGCAACTGGCCGTAGGCCTGCGCGAGGCGGCGCGGCAGCAGGCCCTCGACGATGTGCGAACCGTCGAACGGCGGGATCGGGATCAGGTTGAACAGGCCGACGAAGACATTGATCGTCACCACGTAGCCGAGCATCAGCAAAAGGAACTTGGCAACGCCGCCGGGCTGGCCGTCCAGGCCGTAAAAGGCCACCAGCAGGCCAAGCAGCACCGCGCCCACCAGCGCCTGCACGAAGTTCGACGCCGGACCCGCCGCCGCCGACAGGATCATGCCAAGGCGCGGATTGCGCATCCGCTGCGGAACCACCGGCACCGGCTTGGCCCAGCCGAACACCGGCAGCCCGAACAGCGCGAGCGCACCGGGCAGGACGATGGTGCCGATCGGATCGAGGTGACGGATGGGGTTGAGGCTCAGCCGCCCGCGCTCATCAGCGGTCGGATCGCCCAGCCACTTGGCCGAAAGCCCGTGCGCGACCTCGTGGAAGACGATGGCGAAGACCATCGGCACGATCAGCGCGGCGGCGCGCAGCAGGGTGTCGTTCATTGGGTCAGCGCCTCGGTGAAATGCTTGCGACAGAGCGCGACATAGCGCTCGTTCCCGCCGATTTCGGTCTGCGTGCCGGCGGTGATCGCGCGGCCGGCTTCGTCCAGCCGCAGGTTCATCGTCGCCTTGCGCCCGCAGTGGCAGACCGCTTTCAGTTCGACCAGGCTGTCGGCAATGCCCAGCAGCACGGCGGAGCCGGGAAACAGCGCGCCCCGGAAATCCGTGCGCAGGCCATAGCACAATACCGGAATGCCCGCCTCGTCGGCCAGCCGCGCCAGTTGCCAGACCTGTGTGGGACTGAGGAACTGCGCCTCGTCGACCAGCACGCAGGCGAGCGGTTCGGCCCGGTTGGCGGCGGTCACTGCGTCCCAAAGGTCGGTCTGGGGGCCGAACAGGTTGGCCTCGGCATTGAGGCCGATCCGGCTGGCGATGCCCTTGCCGCCCCGATCATCAATCGCCGCGCTCCACAGCATCGCGGCCATCCCGCGCTCACGGTAGTTGAATGCCGCCTGCAGCAGGTTGGTCGATTTGCCGGCGTTCATGCTGGCATAGTAGAAATAGAGCTTGGCCATCGCCGGCGGGTTCAGCCCGCGTCCTCGGCGTCAGGCTCTTCATCGCCGCCAAGGTCGCGGGCGACGCGCGGGTCGCTCAGCAGGCGGTCGATCTTGCTCGCCACGTCAAAACTCTCATCGGGCAGGAAGTTGATCTTGGCAGCGTATTTCTGCTTGAGCTTGCCCGCGACCTGCTTCTGGAAATAGGCGGTGTTGGTGCGCAGCGCCTTGAGCACCACGTCCTCGTCCGCGCCGAGCAGCGACTTCACGAACACGGTCGCATGGCGCAGATCCGGGCTCATCCGCACTTCGGTGACCGAGATCGAATGGGCCGACAGAACCTCGTCGTGGACCATCTGGCGCATCAGCAGTTCGGAGATCACGTGGCGCACCTGTTCGCCCACCTTGAGCAGGCGGACGGAGCGGGTTTCGGCATTGGCAGGTTGGCGGGCCATCAGTTCTGCTGTTCGCTTTGTTCAGGGTCGGGCATTTTCGCGAGGATCCGCGCGAGCGAGCGCATGTTGCGCGCCGTGCCCCGCCGTCCCAGCCGTTTTTCAATAAAAGGCCCGGTCAGGCGGCTGTTTCCAGCCCCACCGGCGTAATCAATATAGAGCGCGCGGTCACCCAGTGCGAGCCTCTCCGGCCCGCGCCCTTCGTGATCGGCCAGCAGCACACGGAACTGCGCCGGATCGGCATCGCTTTCAAGGAACATGGTGTGGACCAGATTGTCCTCCCCTGCCCCATCCTTCGGTGCCGCAAAGGGATTGCCCGAAATCGCCTCGGCCACTTCGTCGCGGCTGCGCACGGCAGCGATGGACTTCATGCCGAACCGCCCGCGCAGCAGGTATTCGAGCTTTTCCTCAAGCCCCCGCGTCGGACGCTCGTCATGGTCGAACAGCACATTGCCGCTCGCCACCACGGTCTCGACGTTGACGAACCCCTCAGCCTCCAGCGCGCCGCGCAGCTCCGCCATCGTCAGGCGGTTGCCGCCGACGTTGATCGAACCGAGGAAGGCGACGTAGCGGGGCATCAATTGCGCGCAATCAGCCAGAGGACGACCGGGACTGCAGCCAGAAATGCAAAGACCAACACCAACACCCCGACTGCAATACCCCTGACCTTGCTGCTGCTTTCATAGGGCATGCACTAGAGCCTCGACGCTTTGGCTCCCCTCCCGCAAGCGGGAGGGGTTGGGGGTGGGCTTGCGACGCCAGAAGCAGAAGCGCGACCCTGCGGGCCGCGCCCCACCCCTAGCCCCTCCCGCCTGCGGGAGGGGAACAGAGGCTTACAGCGTCCGGTCGCGCATCTCGACTTCGAACGTTTCGAGCATATCGCCCGGCTTGATGTCGTTCGTGTCCTGCAGCACCACGCCGCATTCCAGACCGGCGCGCACTTCGGCAACGTCGTCCTTGAAGCGCCGCAGCGAGGCGATGTGGGTCTTGCTGACGATGACGTCGTTGCGGGTGACGCGCGTGAACAGGCCCTTGCGGATGTAGCCGTCGGTGACGAGGAGGCCAGCCGCCTTGTCCTTCTTGCCCGCCGGGAACACTTCCTTGATCTCGGCGCGACCGACCACGGTTTCGATCCGTTCCGGACCCCAGATGCCGGCCATTTCCTTGGCGACGTCCTCGGTCAGGTGATAGATCACGTCGAAGTACTTCATCCGCACCTTGTGACGCTCGACCATCTCGCGCGCCTTGGCGTTGGGACGAACGTTGAAGCCGATGACCGGCGCGCCAGAGGCAAACGCCAGCGAAACGTCGCTTTCGGTAATCGCGCCGACGCCGGAATTCAGCACCTTCACCTTGATCTCGTCGTTCGAGATCTTGTTGAGGGCGTTGACGATGGCCTCGGCCGAACCCTGGACGTCGGCCTTGATGACCACCGGATATTCCAGCACGGTCTGCTTGGCCGTGAGCGCCGAGAACATGTTCTCGAGGCTGGCAGGCGCAGTGGTCGTGCGCTTGGCGGTTGCCTGTTCGTGACGCCATGCGGCGACTTCGCGGGCGCGGGCCTCGCTTTCGACCACGGTCAGGGTGTCACCGGCCATCGGCACACCGCCAAGGCCAAGCACTTCGACCGGGAGCGAGGGCGGGGCTTCCTTGATCTGGCGGCCCTTGTCGTCAAGCATTGCGCGGACGCGGCCCGACTGGGTGCCGACCACGAAGATGTCGCCAACCTTGAGCGTGCCGCGGTTGATCAGCACGGTCGCGAGCGGGCCCTTGCCCTTGTCGAGCTTGGCTTCGATCACGGTCGCATCGGCCGCGCGGTCCGGGTTTGCCTTGAGTTCGAGCAGTTCGGCCTGAAGCAGGATCTTCTCGATCAGGGTGTCGAGGCCCAGTCCGGTCTTGGCCGAAACCTCGACGTCCTGGACGTCGCCCGACATCGCCTCGACCACGATTTCGTGTTCGAGCAGGCGTTCGCGGATCTTCTGGGCGTTGGCTTCGTGCTTGTCGATCTTGTTGATCGCCACGATCATCGGCACGCCGGCCGCCTTGGTGTGGTTGATCGCCTCGATCGTCTGCGGCATCAGCCCGTCGTCGGCAGCGACGACGAGGATGACGATGTCGGTCACGTTCGCACCGCGCATCCGCATTTCGGTGAAGGCTTCGTGGCCCGGCGTATCGAGGAAGGTGATGAGATCACCGCCCTTGGTCTTGATCTGGTAGGCACCGATATGCTGCGTGATGCCGCCGGCTTCGCCGCGCACCACGTCGGTTCCGCGCAGCGCATCGAGCAGCGAGGTCTTGCCGTGGTCGACGTGGCCCATGATCGTCACGACCGGCGGACGCGCCACCAGCGATTCGTCGGTATCGACGTCCGAAGCGGTGTCGATGTCGACGTCGCTTTCCGAGACGCGCTGGATGTTGTGGCCGAATTCCTCGACCAGCAGTTCCGCGGTGTCCTGGTCGATCGTCTGGGTGACGGTGACCACGACGCCCATCTTGAAGAGCGCCTTGACCAGGTCCGCGCCCTTTTCGGCCATGCGGTTGGCCAGTTCCTGCACCGTGATCGCCTCGGGGACGACCACGTCGCGGACCTGCTTGTCGCGCTGGTGCTGCTGCCCGGCGAAGTGGGCGCGCTTTTCCTTTTCGCGGGCACGCTTGAGCGCGGCGAGGCTGCGGGCGCGGGCGCCCTCGTCCTCGTTGAGCGCGCGGGTGACCGTGAGCTTGCCCGACTGGCGGCGATCGGCAACGCCGGCCTTGTCGCGCGGGTGGGCGGGCTTCTTGGCCGCAGCCGGCTCAGGCCGTTTGGGCGGCGAGGCGACGGGCGTGAAACGGCGCGCCGGCGGGGCAGCGGCAGTTGTGGCCGCAGCCGTTTCGGCAGCGGGTGCAGCAGGCTCGGCAGCGGCGGTTTCGGTCACGACCGGCGCGGCAACGGCAGCGACCGGGGCGGGCTCGGCCGGCGCTTCGGGCGCGGCGGCGGGTTCGGCGGCGGGTTCGGCCGGGGCGTTGCGGTTTTCCGTCGCGCGGCGGCGTTCTTCCTCGATCGCGCGGAGGCGTTCTTCCTGCTCGCGCCGGTTGGCGGCTTCGAGCGAGTTGAGGCGGGCCTCCTCAGCCTCGCGCAGCAGGCGGGTCTGCATTTCCTGCCGGGTTTCACGGCTGGCGGCGGGCGGCGGCGGGGCCGGCGCCGGGCGCACGGGGGCGGGCGCAGCGGACACGGGGGCCGGCGCAGGCGCCTCGGCAACAGGGGCAACCGGCGCGGCTTCGCCCGGCTTGCCGATCAGCTTGCGGCGCTTCACCTCGACCACGACCTTGTTGGTGCGGCCGTGGCTGAAGGTCTGCTTGACCTCGCCCGCTTCAACCGAGCGCTTCAGCCCAAGCGGCTTGCGGCCCAGCGTCGGTTTGTTGTCGGTCTCGCTCATAAGTTCCAAACAGTCCTTCAAAATCAATGCGTCGTCGCAGCGTCGGGTTCGGCCTGAACGCCCTTGGGGGCTTCGGGCGTTTCCGCGCTGGTCATGTCTTGTCCGGCCGCGTCAGGCCGGGCAGTAAAGTGAACCAGGCGCTCCAGAACCGCACCCAGCCTTGCGGCCGCGGCGGAATCAGTCAGCGCCAGATGGACGACGTTGTCGCGGCCCAATGCCACAGACAGCGTTGCCCGGTCCAGTGGCAAGCGCACACCGGCCTTGCCCGTTCCTTCGGCCTCTTCGCCCACGCGCCAGGCCTGATCCAGCTTGCGCGAACCGTCGTCCCCGGCGTCCGCCGCATGGGCAAGCCAGGCAACCCGCCCGCTGCGCGCCTTTTCCGCGATGCGGTCGGAGCCGACCAGCAACCGCCCGGAGCGCATTTCAAGGCCAAGCCGGTCGGTAAAGGCGCGGATCAGCGCGGCTTCGATCCGTTCGGGCAGGTCATCGGGGATGGACAGCGCACCGCCCTTGAAGGCACGCGCCAGCGCTCCCTTAAGTTTGCCCTTCGCCATCGCGTTTTCAAGATCTTGCCGGCACACGCCGATCCAGGCGCCGCGCCCGGGGGCGCGCGCCAGCACATCGGGATGCACGTCGCCGCCGGGCGAAATCGCCAGGCGGATCAGCGCATCACGTGCGTCGTGAGCACCGGAGAGGATGCATTTCCTCTCCGGTCCTTCGGTCGAGATGTCGGAGCTTACGCGCTCATTGTGAGGAACCCGCATTGGCGGCCTCCT
This sequence comes from uncultured Novosphingobium sp., assembly GCA_964343385.1. GTDB lineage: Bacteria > Pseudomonadota > Alphaproteobacteria > Sphingomonadales > Sphingomonadaceae > Novosphingobium. The sequence continues at coordinate 14,881 of CAYFJH010000071.1, forward strand.
CTGATGCAGGTTCTTCGTCGTCGAACCAGTGGGCGCGGGCGGCCATGATGATTTCGTTGCCCTGCTCTTCGCTCAGGCCATATTCGCCCAGCACGCCGCCCTTGTCCTCGGTCTTTTCGCGGCGGGTGTTGTCGCGGCGGCGCTGTTCGACGCGCTTCTTGGCGATCAGTTCGTCCGTGGCGAGGTCGGCGAGGTCATCCAGAGTCTTGATCCCGGCCTTGCCGAGCGTGACCAGCATGGCCTCGTTGAGGTGCGGCAGTTCGGCCAGCGCGTCTTCGACGCCCAGTTCGCGGCGGGTAGCGCGCGAGGCTTCCTCGCGGCGTTCCAGCGCTTCGGCGGCGCGGCTTTGCAGTTCCTCGCCCAGTTCCTCGTCGAAGCCTTCGATGTTCGCCAGTTCGGAAATGTCGATGTAGGCAACTTCTTCCAGCTCGCTGAAGCCTTCAGCCACCAGCAGCTGCGACAGGGTCTCGTCGACGTCGAGTTCTTCCTCGAACATCTTGGAACGTTCGGCGAATTCCTTCTGGCGCTTCTCGCTCGCTTCGGCGTCGGTCATGATGTCGATGGCCGAATTGGTCAGCTGCGAGGCAAGGCGCACGTTCTGGCCGCGGCGGCCGATGGCGAGGCTCAACTGGTCGTCGGGAACGACGACTTCGATGCGGCTTTCCTCCTCGTCGATGACGACGCGGCTGACCGTGGCGGGC
>CAYFJH010000071.1:15591-15902 GCA_964343385.1 uncultured Novosphingobium sp.
GGCGGGCTGGAGCGCGTTGACCACGAAGGTCGCGGTGTCCTCGCTCCACGGGATGATGTCGATCTTTTCGCCCTGAAGCTCCTGGACGACGGCCTGGACGCGGCTACCCTTCATGCCGACGCAGGCGCCGACCGGGTCAATGCTGCTGTCGCGGCTGATCACGCCGATCTTGGCGCGCGAACCCGGATCGCGGGCGGCAGCCTTGATCTCGATGATGCCGTCGTAGATTTCGGGCACTTCCTGCGCGAACAGCTTCTTCATGAAGTCGGGGTGCGCGCGGCTGAGGAAGATCTGCGGCCCGCGGGTTTCGA
>CAYFJH010000072.1:0-6955 GCA_964343385.1 uncultured Novosphingobium sp.
TTTCGAAGACTTCCTGGAACAGGTCCTTGAAGCGGCCGTCATAGGCCTTGATGATGGTGTTCTTGGTCGACAGGTAGACCGGCCAGCCCAGGTTGAGCCCATAGTTGAACGAGGCGCGGGCGAAATCGCGGATCGAATCGTCGAGGTTGTACATCGACATGGCAACGCCGGCCGACGGGAACTGGAACACCTCGCGGTCGATGACCTTGCCGTCGTCACCTTCGAACACGAGGCGCAGCTTGCCGGGGCCGGGGACGAGGAAGTCGGTCGCGCGGTACTGGTCGCCAAAGGCGTGGCGGCCGACCACGATCGGGTCGGTCCAGCCCGGCACCAGCCGGGGCACGTTCGAGATCACGATGGGTTCGCGGAAGACCACGCCGCCCAGGATGTTGCGGATCGTGCCGTTGGGCGACTTCCACATCTGCTTGAGGTTGAATTCGGTGACGCGCGCTTCGTCGGGCGTGATCGTCGCGCACTTGACGGCGACGCCGTACTTCCTGGTCGCATTGGCGGCGTCGACGGTGATCTGGTCATCCGTCTCGTCGCGCTTTTCGACCGAGAGGTCGTAATACTTCAGGTCGACATCAAGATAAGGCAGGATCAGCTTTTCGCGGATCCACTGCCAGATGATGCGGGTCATTTCATCGCCGTCCATCTCGACGATGGGGTTGGCAACCTTGATCTTGGCCATTGCGGTCCTTCCCAGGGAGAGAGATTTCACAAGCCCCTTAGCAGGGACAGCGTGCATCGCAAGCAGCCGGACGGCGTATTCCTGGCTGAAAATGGAAAACCTGCCGGGCGTCCAAGCCTTGCCTGCAAAAGCCCTGGGAAATGGGCCTTGACGGCATTCTGGCACGCGGGAACTGCTGCCGGGCAGCGCCAGTGCCGTAGCCGTAAATGAAAAGTCGGAAGGCTTTCCCGGAGATTTACCCCAGACGCCGGGCGTTGGCCCGGGCCTTGCGGTGGATCGGGGCCAGCACCACGCCCGGAATGGCGCACAACTGCGCGGTCATCGCCAGGTTGCGTTCGCCCATCTGCCACCATTCCTGCAGGCCCAAGGGAAACCCGCTCAGCAGCCGCCGCAGGTCGGCCATGTTGGCATTGTGCCCGGCCAGAACTGTCTTGCCTGCCCGCGCCCCCAGGTCCGCAGACCTCCCGAACGCGCCCACTTTCTCCGAAACCATCAGCGCCAGTTCGCCGTGGTCGGCCGAAAACGGCGAGACCATTGCTTCCCAGATCACCGGCATCCGCGCCTCGACCACCGCGCCGCTGTGGCGCATCGTTTCGGCCAGCCTGACCCCTGTGTGCATCAGGTCGAGCGCAATAATGAACGGATTGAAGGACTTGGGCCGAGCCATCGGAATTTCCCTGTGCGGCGCAGCAAATCGCCCTGACTCTTAGGCAGCAAGCCAGTGATTCATGCAAGCACAACTGTTCGCACTTGCGGTAGAGAGAGTCGGTCGTCCGGCCCGAAAACGAAAAGGCCCCGGAGAGCCGAAGCTTTCCGGGGCTTTGCGAATGGTGGGCGTAGGAAGGATTGAACTTCCGACCCCTGCGATGTCAACACAGTGCTCTACCACTGAGCTATACGCCCATATCCATTCGGCCTTCCCGGCAGTCTCCCGCCGGGTAGGAGGGCGCCTTTAACTGCGCCCCCACGGCAAATCAAGTGATTCCGCCGATAAATCCCGGCCCTTGCTTCGGGACGCGCAAATTCACCCGCGCGCCGTGCTCGGCAGGCCAAAAATCCGGTCGACCTCGAGCACGAGGTCCTTGAGGTGAAACGGCTTCGACAGCACCTTGGCCTGCGGTGCCTCACGGCTGGCCTTGAGCGTTACCGCGGCGAATCCGGTGATGAACATCACCTTGGTTTCCGGGCTGATCTCGGCGCAGCGCTGCGCCAGTTCGATCCCGTCCATTTCCGGCATGACGATGTCCGACAGCAGCAGGTCGAACCGCTCCGCCTCCAGCAGCGGCACGGCGGCCGTTCCCCGGTCCACCGCAGCCACGGAGTATCCGGCATTTTCCAGCGCGCGGGCCAGATAGGTCCGCATCGCGTCTTCGTCTTCGGCCAGTAGAATGCGGATCATCGGTGCGCCCGTGTTGCTTTTCTTGGTGGGGGAATCGCCATAGCCTTTCAGGAGTTAAAAATCTCGGTCCACGTCGAACTTGACTGACTTTGACACGCCTTTGACACGCGCGCCGAACCGGGCCAGCCTGCACCGATGGAACCTGCCACGCCCGACGGGGATTCGCCTGAAGCCGCCGCCACCCTTGCGCCCTGTGTGATGCGCAGCGGCGGGGCGATTCCCGGCCTTGCCGGCGCGCCCGCCTTTCTGATGTCCGCGCCCGAACCCTCGTCGATCCCCGTCCTGATCGCCGCGCCCCACGGCGGGCGGCACTATCCCCCCTCGCTGGTCGAGCGGATGCGCAACCCGGCCTTCGCCGCGCTCCGTCTGGAAGACCGCTATGTCGACCGGCTGGCCCATGCCGTTGCCGCCAACACCGGCGCGGCGCTGCTCGTTGCACAGGCCCCGCGCGCGATGATCGACCTCAACCGCGCCGCCGACGATGTCGACTGGGACATGTTCGTCCGCCACGCGGGGGAGGGGGGTGTTCCCGCACCCGGCCCGGCCTCGTCCGGACGGCGCGCGCGCAGCGGGCTCGGGCTGATCCCGCGCCGCCTGCCGGGAATTGGCGAACTGTGGAAACGCCGCCATGATCGGGCCGAGCTTGAAGCCCGGATCACCCACGTCCACGAACCCTACCACAACGCGCTGGCCGGGCTGCTTGCGGACCTGCACGACCGCTGGGGCGCGGCGCTCCTGCTCGATCTCCATTCGATGCCGCCGCTCGCCCTGCGCGGCGCGCCCGCGCCCGAATTCGTCGTGGGCGACCGTTTCGGGGCAACCTGTTCCGGCGCGATCACCGGCGCGGCCTTTGCCTGGTTTTCCGAAAACCGCCGTCCGGCAGCGCACAACCGGCCTTACGCCGGCGGCTATGTGCTCGAATGCCATGCCCGGCCAAAAACCGGCCTCCACGCGCTCCAGCTCGAAGTGGACCGTTCGAGCTACCTCGATTCGCGGCTGGCCGAACCCGGCCACGGCTTTGCCGGCATGGTCGATCTGCTGTCGGGGTTGGTCCGCCGCGTTGCCGGCGAGGTCGCCGCGCTCGGCGGACTGTCCCCGGGGCGCGGCTGGGCCGAGGCTGCCGAGTAGGATCCTGCCCCCAACTTCCTGAAAGCCCATAAAAAACCACCCCGCACAATGTGCGAGGTGGCCAAGGTTCAGGGAGGAGGTACACATAAGTGCACCAAACCTGGCTGGGCCATGAGGGCAGCACCAACCAGGCAGGACCAATCTAGGTCAGGTGTTGCTTATTTGCAAGGGTCCAGAAGAAAATTCGGGCGGAGCGTGAAAGTCCCCGCCCGAACTACGTTTCTGCACCGACTGCGGCTCTTCGGCCACAGTGCCGATGTGTCAGGCGGCGGGCACCGCGACCGGGCCCTTGCCCTGCTGGATCTGACGGCCAAAGATTTCGCGAATCAGTTCGAGCGAGAACATGTGGGCATAGACCAGCGGCAGCATCCCGTTCTGGTTCCACCCGCGCAGGACATCGCCGCGCACTTCGCGCAGCTTTTCCTGGTCGATCATCTGGAAGCCGCGGTAGACAAACGGCTGCTCCACGCCGTCTTGCTGGATCGCCACTTCGCCGTCCATCAGCAGCTTGTGCTTGGCCAATTCCTCGACGAAAGCCTGGGTCTTCATCCCGGCCTGCTCGAACTGCTCGCAGAAGCCGAGCAGGGCCTTGGTCGTGTCCGAAGCCTGATCGCCATCGAACAGGGCATTGCCCTCGTCGAACTCGCCCACCAGGTCGGCGGTCGGGTCAAAGCACAGCGAGAGGTCTTCCGATTCGGGCGAAAGCTTGGCGAGGAGGAACGGATAGCGGCGCACATAGGCCGGGATATAGACGTTCTCGGTCACGGCGCCTTCGTCATCGACGAACACGTTGACGCCCTCGTTCAGCCCCATCAGCGCCAACGGCACCGGGTTCTCGCCCGAGGAAAACACGATTGGGAAGTTGCGCGCGGCGGCGGGGAATTCTTCCACGGTCAGCGGCACGGCATGGAAACCGGCCAGCCATGGAGCCTTGCTGGTGGTGCGGCTCCTCCACGAGGCGTGGTCGCGGCTGTTGAGCGGCATCAGGTCCTGGTAGAACACGGGCAGGCTGGCTTGCGGCGCGGTGGCCATGGTATTTCTCTCCGTCTTGTCCCGGCGGACGGTGGGGTCTGGTTTTCCGGGGGCTTTGGTAAAGCGCGCGCTTTAAGCGCTGGCGCTTTCCGGCGCAAGCGCGACAACCGCACCTGCATCGACCAGCTTGCCGGGGTTGAGGATGCCCTGCGGGTCGAGCGCGGCCTTGACCTTGCGCATCAGCGCCAGCGACACCGGATCGGCCAGCCGCGCCAGTTCCTTCAGCTTGATCTGGCCGATCCCGTGCTCGGCCGAAATCGACCCGCCCCATTCGGTCACCATGTCATAGACCGCGCTGCTGATCGCCTCGCCCATGCCGCCTTCCCAGGCGGCCGCGCGGTGCCCCGGCGGCGCGATGACGTGAAAATGGACGTTGCCGTCGCCCAGGTGGCCAAAGGCGATCGCCTCGACTCCGGGGAACTTCGCCTCGATTCCCGCGACTGCATGGTCGACGAAATCGGGCATCTTCTCGACCGGCACCGAGATGTCGTGCTGCATCGCGGTGCCGTTCTTCTTTTCCGCCGGGGCCACCGCGTCGCGCAAGGCCCAGAACGCCTCGGCCTGCGCCTCGTTCGCGGAAAATACCGCGTCATCGACCAGTCCGGCCTCGAAGGCCCCGGCGATCATCGCCTCGGCCCGCTCGCGCAGGTTGCCAGCCCCGCCGGCCTCGGCCACAACCTCGATCAGGACGTTCCACGCCGGTTCGCCTTCCAGCGGCGCGCGCGATCCTGGCAGGTAGTCCAGCACCGCCCGCAGGCTTGCCGCGGGCACCACCTCGAACCCTTCCAGCGCATTGCCCTCGGCGGCGTCACAGTGCAGCAGCAGCGTGCGCGCCACCTGCAGGCTCTGCACCCCGGCCCAGATCACCACCCGCTCGGCCACCGCCGGCACCAGCCGCAGCGTCGCCGCGGTGATGATCCCCAGCGTTCCTTCGGACCCGATCAAGAGCTGCTTGAGGTCGAACCCGCGGTTGTCCTTCTTGAGCGGGGTCAGCGCCGAAAACACCGAGCCATCGGCCAGCACTGCCTCGACCCCCAGCACCAGCGCCCGCATCGACCCATGGCGCAGCACCTGTGTGCCGCCCGCATTGGTCGAAATCAGCCCGCCGACCGTGGCCGAACCCTTGCCCCCCAGCGTCAGCGGAAAGCGCAGGCCCTCGCTCGCCGCCAGCGCGTGGACCTGTTCCAGCACCACGCCTGCATCGCAGGTGACCTGCCGCGCCGTAGCGTCCACCGCGCGTACCCCGGTCAGCCGCCGCAGCGAAAGCAGCAGCGCCGTGCCGCTGGTGTCCGGCGTCGCCCCGCCGCTCATCCCGCTGTTCCCGCCCTGCGGGACGATCGCCACCCCGTGCTTGCCGCAAAGCCTCACCAGCGCCGCGACCTCGGCGGTGGACGCGGGCGAGGCCATGGCCAGCGCCCGCCCGGTATAGCGCCCGCGCCAGTCGGTCAGCCACGGCGTGACAAGATCGGCATCGGTGGTCAGCCCGCGCGGCCCCAGGAGGGCGGCGGCTTCGTCAAGGAATGCGTTCATGCCTCCAGCCTATAGCCCAGCGCAGCACGCCGCGCCAACAGGCCGCTTGGCAAGAATGTGCCTTTCAAGTTAAGCGACTGTTCAAGCGGGGGCACTATGGCATTTCCTGAAACAGACATACCGCGCAGGCCGGCTCCCCGGTCTCGCGGCGTTGCCGGAGCTGCTGGAACGCAATGAACCCCCTGTCAGGCCTGATCGCGCCCCTGCTGGCGCTGCTGCCCGCAGGCGGCCTGCCAGGCGAGGACATGCCGGTTCCCGCCGCCAACCAGGTCCGCATCGAACAGCGCATCACCATCCGCATCTCCCCCGGCCGCGTCCCGCGCGACACGCGCGATCCGCGCGACCTGCGCCGCGGCCTCGTCGCCGACATACCCGGACGCGGCATCGGCCCCCGGATCGAGGAGCGGCGCATGAACCAGTGTGTCGCGGTTGGCACCATCGCCGGGGTCCAGCCCGACGGCCCCTCGCGCCTGATGCTGTTCCTGCGCGACCAGCGCCTTGTCAGCGTCGCGCTGGACAAGACCTGCAACGCCCGCGATTTCTACTCGGGCTTCCTGGTGGAACGCACCTCCGACGGCATGATCTGCGCCGGCCGCGACAAGCTCCACTCGCGTTCAGGCACCCACTGCGAACTCGGCAAACTGCGCCAGCTGGTCGAGATCGACGACGGGGATTAGAAATTGCCCTTTGCCCTTCCCGGCAAAAACGCCACATGCGGCCTGCAATTCCCTCCGCTCCGGCTTCATTTCCTTGACTTCGCGCCGCTACTGCGCCTAGGGGCCGGGAGTTTCGCCGCTGCCTGAAGCGCTGGCGAAGCCTGACGGCTGGCCACAACAATGCCAATCGCCTCCTCAATACCTACGGACATTGAAACAAGCCTATGACGTTTGCCGATCTCGGACTCTCGGATGAATTGCTGCAATCGGTCACGGCCGCCGGTTATACCGAGCCGACTCCGATCCAGGCCCAGTGCATCCCTTCCGTCCTGATGATGCGCGACATCATCGGCATCGCGCAGACGGGCACGGGCAAGACTGCGGGCTTCGTCCTGCCGATGATCGATATTCTCGCCCACGGCCGCCGCCGCGCGCTGATGCCGCGTTCGCTCATTCTTGAGCCGACCCGCGAACTCGCCGCCCAGGTTGCCGAAAACTTTGAAAAGTACGGCAAGAACC
>CAYFJH010000072.1:6965-9238 GCA_964343385.1 uncultured Novosphingobium sp.
TCTCAAGATGGCGCTGCTCATCGGCGGCGTGCAGATGGGTGACCAGGTAAAGGCGCTGCAAGAAGGCGTCGACGTCCTCATCGCCACCCCGGGCCGCCTGATGGACCTTTTCGAGCGGGGCAAGATCCTGCTCACCGGCTGCGACCTGCTCGTTATCGACGAAGCGGACCGGATGCTCGACATGGGCTTCATCCCCGACATCGAAACGATCTGCTCGAAACTCCCGGCCAAGCGCCAGACCCTGCTGTTCTCGGCCACGATGCCGCCGCCGATCAAGAAGCTGGCGGACAAGTTCCTGAGCAACCCCAAGTCGATCGAGGTCGCCCGTCCGGCCTCGACCAACCTGAACATCGTCCAGCACAAGGTGAAGGTCACTTCGCGCGGCAAGCGCGAAGCGCTGCGCCACCTGCTCAAGACCGACAATGTCACCTCGGCGCTGGTTTTTGCCAACCGCAAGACCACCGTGCGCGAACTGGCGAAAAGCCTGAAGCAGAGCGGGTTTTCCGCCGGCGAAATCCATGGCGACATGGACCAGTCGTCGCGCAACGCGGAACTGCAACGCTTCAAGGACGGCGCGATCCACGTCCTCGTCGCCTCCGACGTTGCCGCCCGCGGGCTTGACGTGAAGGGCGTGAGCCACGTGTTCAACTACGATGCCCCGTGGCACCCGGACGATTACGTTCACCGCATCGGCCGCACCGGCCGCGGCGGCGCCACAGGCCGCGCCTTCACCCTTTATACTGACGACGACGCCGAGGCGATTTCCAACGTCGAAAAGCTGACCGGCGGGGCCATACCGATCCACGTGCTCGACAGCGCGGTCGAATCCCCCGCCGAACGCGCGCCGCAGGCCGCGGCTGAACCGGCAGCTGAAAAGCCCGCCCGCCGCGACCGCAAGGCCCCCTCGCGCCGCCGCGACGAACGCCCGCCGCTCGCTGAAAAGGCCCCGGTAGCGGCGGATCCCGCTCTCGAAGCGGCGTCCGAAGCCGCTCCCGAACGCGCCCCGCGCCCTGCGCGTGCCCCGCGCACGGAACGCGCTGAACCGGCTGAGGCCAAGCCTGCCCGCGCGCAGGATGCCCCAAAGCAGGAACGGCACGCAAAGCCCGCCGTCTCGGCCGATTCCGACGAATGGAACGGCCCGATTCCCGGCTTCCTCACCGTCTCGGCGCTTTAGGAAAATACCTGCCTAAATGTGGCTCGTCCAAGGGGATATCCCTTGGACACGGTTGCCCGGCGGCCTGCTTGCCCTATATGTCAGCCCGTTGTCGCGCACCCGTCGCGCGGTTGTCGCGGTCCTGAAACGGCCCGGCTCATCAGGGAAGAGGGATCGCCGTTGCCCGTGTCTAGCCGTTTTCAGTCCGTCCGGTCCGGACTGAAGGGATGAGCGTTCCCGCCATCGCCGCCGCGCTGCTTTACGCCGCGGCCCCCGCCCAGGCGCCCGCCGCGCCGGAGCCTGTACCTGAGATCACCGTCACCCTGCCTGCTCCTGCGCCCACTCCGGCACCTGACGCCGCGCCGGCTGACCCGGCCTCCGCCGACATTGTCGTTTCCGGCCGCGCTTCCTCGCCGACGGACCCGCTCGCGAACATCAACGTCAAGGCCTACGAAACCATCCAGGCGGTTGATGACGCCGTCGTCGGCCCGGTCGCCAAGGGTTATGAAAAAGGCGTTCCCGGCCCCCTGCGCGACGGGCTGCGCAATTTCCTGCGCAACCTTGATGAACCCGTCAGCTTCGTGAACTACCTGCTCCAGCTCAAGCCGGGCAGGGCGGTCAAGTCGCTCGGCCGCTTCACCATCAACACCACCATCGGTATCGGCGGCCTGTTCGACGCCGCAAGGAAAAAGCCGTTCAACCTGCCCTACAAGCCCAACGGCTTCGCCAACACCTTCGCTTGCTACGGCATCGGCAACGGCCCTTACTTCTTCCTGCCGCTGGTCGGCCCGATCACCCTCCGCGACCTCGGCGGCCTGCTGCTCGACCGCGCCGCCATGCCCCTCGCGGTGCGCAAGCCTTTCGGCAAACCCTATTACGCGATCCCCGCCGGCGTGATCGATTCGCTCAACGACCGGGTCGAAATGGACGGCCAGCTCCAGCGCCTGCGTGAGGAAAGCCCCGACCCCTATGTCGCCGTCCGCGAACTCTACATGAAGCAGCGCCGCGCCGAAATCGGCGCCATCTGCCCCCGCCATGGCGACCCGGTCCCCGACCCGACCCTCCCCCCGCGCGTGGGCAAGGGTGAGAATTGAACGCCGCCCTCGTGCATTCCTCGTCA
>CAYFJH010000072.1:9248-15544 GCA_964343385.1 uncultured Novosphingobium sp.
CTTGTTTCAGGATCCATTGCGCCCCCCTGCGCGAAGTTTGGAATGAAAATCCTGCCTGCAGGTGTGCGCCAAATCTTCGCGCGCGGCGGATGCTGCCCGATGGATCCTGAAACGAGTTCAGGATGACGAAAGCCTAATTGGTTCGCACGGACGATCGCCCTGAAGGGATTGGACCGAGTCCGCACCCAACCCCGTTCGCCCTGAGGAGGTCTTGAAGCGGCACGTTGAAAGACCGTCTCGAAGGGCGGGGCCCCTCAGACCGGCCGGACGAAACTGTCGATCACCCGCTTCCGCCCCGAACCGTCAAAGTCGATCTCCAGCTTGTTCCCGTCCTGCACGGCGATCGTCCCTTCGCCGAACTTCTCATGGAACACCCGGTCCCCTAGCCGAAGGTCGGCGCGCGGTTTTGCAGCAAAGCTTGCCGCGCTGCGCGTGGTCTCGGCAATCCGGCGCGGGGCCGGGTCATAGGGCTGGGCGGCTGCGCGCTGCCAGCCCGGCCCACGCGTCGATCCGCGTTCCGGGCGGTTTGCGGCGACATGCGCGAACGGATCGTCCCGCTCCGACCACTGCGCCCGCCACAGCGAAGCACCCCCGGTCAGCGTCGTTTCGCTTTCCACGTGTTCAGGCGGGATTTCGGCGACAAAGCGCGATGGGATCGACGAGGTCCATTGCCCATAGATGCGCCGGTTGGCAGCATGGAAAATCGTGCAGCGCCGCCGCGCGCGCGTGATTGCGACATAGGCCAGCCGGCGCTCTTCCTCCAGACTCGCCAGCCCGCCTTCGTCCAGCGCGCGCTGCGAGGGGAACACCCCTTCTTCCCAACCGGGCAGGAACACCTGGTCGAATTCCAGTCCCTTGGCGCCGTGCATGGTCATGATCGTGACCTTCTCGGCGTCGTCTGCCGCCTCGTTGTCCATCACCAGGCTGACATGCTCGAGGAAGTCGCCAAGCGTCTCGTATTCTTCCATCGCGCGAACCAGTTCGGACAGGTTCTCCAGCCGCCCTGCCGCCTCGGGCGTGCGTTCGGCCTGCAGGGCTGCGGTATAGCCGCTCTCGTCCAGCACCGTGCGCGCCAGTTCCGCCGGGGCGAGGGCAGGGGCCGCCTCGCGCCAGCGGGCAAAGTCGCGGACCAGCGCCAGCAGCGTGCCCCGCGCCCGCGTCTGCAATTCGTCGGTATCGCAGATTTCCAGCGCCGCGCGCATCAGCGGCACGCCGTTCCCGCGCGAAAAACGGTGCAGCCGCTCCAGCGCCTTGTCGCCCAGCCCGCGTTTGGGCGTGTTGTAGATCCGCTCGAACGCCAGGTCGTCCGAAGGCTGCGCGATCAGCCGCAGATAGGCCAGCGCATCGCGGACTTCCGCGCGTTCATAGAACCGGAAACCGCCGACGATCTTGTAGGCAAGCCCGATCTGGATGAAGCGGTCTTCCAGCTCGCGCGTCTGGAACTGGGCGCGGACAAGGATCGCCACGTTCGCCAGCGAAGCGCCCCCTTCCGATTCCTTGGCACGCTCCAGCCGCTCAATCTCCTCGCCGATCCGCCGCGCTTCCTCAGGGCCGTCCCAGACCCCGATCACGCGGACCTTGTCGCCGCCGGCCAGTTCGGTCCACAGCGTCTTGCCCAGCCGCTGGCTGTTGGCATTGATCAGGCCCGACGCGGCCCCCAGGATCTGCGGGGTCGAACGGTAATTCTGTTCCAGCCGGATCACTTTCGCGCCGGGAAAATCCCGCTCGAACCGCAGGATATTGGCCACTTCCGCCCCGCGCCACGAATAGATCGACTGGTCGTCGTCGCCCACCACGCACAGGTTCCGCCGCTCCTGCGCCAGCAGCCGCAGCCACAGGTACTGGACCTGGTTGGTGTCCTGGTATTCGTCGACCATGATATACTTGAACCGCGCCCGCCAGCTTTCCAGCACCTCGCGGTGGGTCCGCAGGACGTTCAGCATGTGCAGCATCAGGTCGCCGAAATCGCAGGCATTCAGCGCCTTCATCCGGTCCTGGTAGAGCTGGTAGAACTTCTGCCCGCGGCCATTGGCATAGGCCTCGCTCTCCGCCGCGTCGAGGTCGGCCGGGTTCAGCCCGCGGTTCTTCCACCGGTCGATGCACCCGGCCAGTTGCCGCGCCGGCCAGCGCTTTTCATCGACGCCTTCGGCCACGATCAGCTGCTTGAGCAGCCGCAACTGGTCGTCCGTGTCGATGATCGTATAATTGGGCTGCAGGCCCACCAGTTCGGCATGGCGGCGCAGCATCTTGGCCGCGATGGCATGGAACGTGCCGAGCCAGGGGAAAAGTTGAGGATTCTGGCCTTCCACCGCCGGACCAACCAGATGCCCCACCCGCTCGCGCATTTCACGTGCGGCCTTGTTGGTGAAGGTCACGCACAGGATCTCGCTCGGCCAGGCCCGCCGCGATTGCACCAGCCAGGCCAGCCGCGCGGTCAGCGCCGCGGTCTTGCCTGTCCCCGCGCCCGCCAGCATCAGCATCGGGCCTTCCGTCGTCAGGACAGCTTCGCGCTGGGGCGGGTTGAGCCGGGCCAGCCACGGCGGCGCGTCTCCGCTGGCGGGCAGGTCGGCGGGAGCAGGGGAAAATGTCTCGGGCAAGGCCATAAGTGAACAACTAGGGAACATTATTCGCGGGGGCAAGGTTCTTCGCATGGAACCCATGTGCGCATAAACCATTGTAGATGAACGATTATTCATAAACAATGACTGTCGCGGCGCAATTTTTCGCCTCGCCGCGTGAACAAGCCGCCTTGTCGCCGCGCGTGGAACCCGCGTGCAGGGAAGGTCGTAACGCTCCTGTCCACCCGCCGCGCGCGGGTCCAGCAGGAGAGACGTATATGCAAAGGTACATTGTCGCGAGCGCCCTTGCGCTGGCGCTGGCGGCTGGCCCGGTCGCGCAGGCACAGACGACCAGTTCGCCCCCGGCCCCGGCGGCCTCGGCCAAGCCCTATTCACTGACGCCTGCGGGGAAGACGACCTACGACGCGTGGACCGCTGAAAAGCGCGCTTCCTATGATACATGGTCGGGCAATTATCAGGAATACTACTGGACCCTGACCCCGAGCCAGCAGGACGCATGGTGGATCCTGACCGCCCCCCAGCGCGGGCAGGTCTTCGCGATGACCCCTGAGCAGCGCACGGGCGCATGGGCCTCGATCGAAAAGCAGATCGCCGACCAGCGCGCCAAGGCCGCGACGCCGGCAACGCCTGCCACCCCGGGCCAGAACCAGGCAAACCCGCCGGAAACGACCAGCCAGTCCTCGGCCACCCCGCCGGCCAAGCCCGGCAACTGACCCCTTAACAGAGCCCGTCAGGGTCGCATCAGGGCGCCGGCAACCCCGGTGCCCTTTTCGCGCCTGTTGACTCCGCCAGCGCCATCGGCAACCCCGCGTCGCCATGAACCCGATCCGCCAACACAGCCGTATCCTGACCGCCGCCCTTGTCGGCACGGCGGTGGAATTCTACGACTTCTACATCTACGCCACCGCCGCCGCGCTCGTGATCGGGCCGCTGTTCTTTCCCGCCCAGTCAGAGGCGGCGCAGCAGCTGCTCTCGTTCATGACCTTCGGCCTCGCCTTCTTCGCGCGGCCGGTGGGCGCGGTCGCGTTTGGCCACTTCGGGGACCGTATCGGGCGCAAGGCCACGCTGGTTGCCTCGTTGCTGCTGATGGGCGGCTCGACACTGCTCATCGCCTTCCTGCCGACCTACGCCATGGCGGGACCGATCGCCCCCGCCTTGCTCTGCCTGCTCCGCTTCGGGCAGGGGTTCGGCCTTGGCGGCGAATGGGGCGGCGCGGCGCTGCTCGCGGTCGAGAACGCGCCCAAGGGCTGGGAGGCGCGGTTCGGTTCCGCCCCCCAGCTCGGCGCACCGCTCGGCTTTCTTTGCGCCAACGGCCTGTTCCTGCTGCTTGGCCTCGGCCTCAGCGAGGCGGATTTCGCCGCCTGGGGCTGGCGCATTCCCTTCCTCGCCAGCGCGCTGCTGGTCGGCGTCGGCCTGTGGGTGCGCCTGCGCATCGGCGAGACTCCGGCCTTCCGCGCCGCGCTGGAATCTGCGCCCCCGCCGCGGGTTCCGGTCGGCCGCCTGTTCGCCGATCACCCCGGCGCGGTGGTGGCGGGCATTGCCGGCGTCGTCGCCTGCTTCGCGATCTTCTACCTCGCCACGACCTTCGCGCTATCGTTCGGCACCAAGACGCTCGGCTACCCGCGCGAGCAGTTCCTTGCCGTCCAGCTCGGCGCGAACACCTTCTTCGCGGTGGGCATCCTCATCTCCGGCTGGCTTTCGGACAAGACCTCGGTGCGCAAAGTCCTTGGCGGCGGCGCGCTGCTCACCGTGCTGCTCGGGCTCGTCTTCGGCAGCGGGCTTGGCTCAGGCTCGCTCCTCGTTGTGTTCCTCACGCTGTCGGCGGCGCTGTTCACGATGGGGCTGACCTATGGCCCGCTCGGCGCGTGGCTGCCCACGCTGTTCGCGGTGCCGGTGCGCTACACCGGGATCAGCCTGTCGTTCAATGTCGGCGGCATCCTCGGCGGCGCGCTCGCCCCCTTCGCTGCGCAGGCGCTGGCGGACCGGGGCGGCACGGCTTACGTCGGGCTGTTCCTGACGCTGGCCGGGCTGCTCACCTATATCGGCGTGCGGCAGGGCAAGGCGGTGCCGACCGCCCCGCTGCCCTACACCTCAGCCCTGCTCGAGCCGTAACAGCGTAATCCGCGCCTTGCCCACCTTGCGGTCGGAATCGACGGTGAACCCGCGCACCGCCACCGGTTCGTCGAACGCGGTTTCCAGGCTGACCCAGGTCGCGGCACTGATCCACCCCAGCCGAGTCAGCTTCTCCAGCGCCACGGCCCCCGCGCCCGTCCGGTAAGGGGGATCGAGCAGCACGAGGTCGAGCGGAGCCTTCGCCGGCCCCAGCGCCAGCACCGATCCCGCGCGCACGTCGCACTGGTCCTGCGCCCGCAGGTTGGCGATATTGCGCCGGATCGCGCGGATCGCCGCCGGGTCCTGCTCGACCAGCAAGGCAGACGCCGCCCCGCGCGACAGGGCCTCAAGCCCCAGCGCGCCGGACCCCGCAAACAGGTCCGCAACCTTGAGCCCCTCGAACGAGCCCAGCCGGCTCGCCAGCATCGAAAACAGCGTCTCGCGCGTGCGGTCCGCCGTCGGCCGCGTGGCATCGCCTTCGGGAGCCACCAAGGGCCGCCCGCGCCATTGCCCGGCAATAACCCGCAAGGCCATCAGCGCTTACCCCGTCCCGGACCGCCCGATGGCTTTGCGCCATAAGGCTTGCCCCCCGCCGGCTTCCCGCCCGCAGGCCGCCCGCCAAGGGGCCGCCCCGGAGCGCGCCGATCCGCGCCCGCCACCGGCGCAGCCGCGCCAGCACCGGTTCGCGCCTGGGCCCGCGCACCCCCCCGCCCGCGCCGTCCCAGCTCGCTCCGGGTCATCAGCGGCCCGTCATCCTCCATCTTGCGCGGTGCCCGGCGCGCCAGCGCCTTGGCCCGCTTCTCGTCACGATCGACCGGCGCCGCGCGCCGCCGCCGTCCTTCGGGCTCCTGTGCCGGCGGGGCAGGGCGGGCCGAAGCCTGCCGCACCGCGCGCGGTTCCTGCGGGGCCAGCTTCAGCGAACGCCGGAACGTCTCGACCGCACCGGGCGAAATCTCCACCACCGCCCCGCGCGGCAGGTCCGCCAGCAGGAACGGCCCATAGGACACGCGCAAAAGCCGGCTGACCTGCAGCCCGAGATATTCCAGCACGCGCCGCACTTCCCGGTTCTTGCCCTCGGTCAGGGTCAGCTCGATCCACTTGTTGCGGCCCGCGCTGCGCTCAAGATTGGCGTTGATCGGGCCATAGCGGATGCCCTCGATCTCGATCCCTTCCATCAGCGCCTCCAGCCGCAGCTGGTGCACCTCGCCAAAGGTCCGCGCGCGATAGGTGCGCGGAATGCCAGACGAAGGCAGCTCCATCGCCCGCTTCAATTCGCCGTCGTTGGTGAGCAGCAGCAACCCCTCGGTGTTAAGGTCGAGCCTTCCCACCGGCATCACCCGCGGCGCTCCCGGCGGCAGCGCATTGCGCAAGGCGGCATAAATCGTCGGCCGCCCCGCCGGATCGCGCTCCGCCGTCAGCAGCCCCGCCGGTTTGTGGAACGCATAAAGCCGCGCCGCTTCCGCCGCGCGCACCGGCTCCTCGTTGACCGTCACCCCGCGCAAGGACGTCAGCAGCGTCGCCGGCGTGGTCACAACCGCGCCGTCGATCTTCACCCGCCCCTCGGCAATCAGCCGCTCCACCTCGCGCCGGCTGGCAATGCCGGCG